>JAEUHG010000064.1 GCA_016795425.1 Verrucomicrobiales bacterium | reverse complement strand
GCCGTCCCGGTCAGCCAACAGCGGTTGGTGGCTCGTCCCAACATGCAGTTCTCCGATTCGCCTGTTTACGCCTACGGGGCGGCGGTGCTGTCGCAGATCGAAAGCGGTTCGGCGGTGTCGGGTGGCGCCCAGGCCGCGGGTTGCACTTCGTGCCGATGAAAGGAACTCCAAGAATGAAAGCGACGACCGTCCGGTCTCGTGGGGAGGCTGCCATGGGGAAGAAAGAAGAGTCCTCATGCGTCGTGGCGCTCAGCGGCGGGATGTCAGCCCCGGCCGCGTTGCGCACCACCCTGTGTCATTTGATGGCGCGTCTCCTGTTCTGGGGAAGCGCCGCCTGGCTTGGGCTCATGACGCCTCTCCATGGGGCGGAAGCGACGGTGGAGGCTCCGGACTTCGTGGTGCGGACCTGGGAAGACGCGGCGGAGGTGCGTCGGTCGGATTTTGCCGGCCGCATCGTCGTGCTCGATTTCTTCGCCTATTGGTGTTCGCCGTGCCAGAAGGCGAGCGCGGAGATCGAAACCGGGATACGTCAACACTACGCCGTTGCGTCAGACCATCCGCGAGGCGTTCCTGTCGATGTTCTGTCGGTGAACGTCGAGTCCGCCCAGCGTGCCCGGACCGACGCTTTCATTCGAAAACATCGTTTGCATCGGGTGGTGCACGACGAAGGTGGACGTTTGCTCGACGCCCTTGGTGGCAAGAACCTGCCGTACGTGGTGGTGATCGACGGCACCCGGGCGATTCCGGGCCAGCCCGACTTCAGGATCGTCTACCGCAGGGAGGGTTTTGAAGGGGTGGCGCGGATACGGGCCGTGGTCGATCGCCTAGGAGATGGGCGTCCCCGTGCCGCAGTGGAGTCTGCGGGGGATTGGATCGGATCTTCGGAGCGCGAACGTATCGATGAAATACTCGGTCGTGAGGATGGGCCGCGTTGGGCGTCGATCGGTGAACTGCCTGTGATCTCGGACCGGCCTGTCGAGACACCGTCCGAAGGTTCCCTCGAGGTTCCGACAACCTTGACCACATCTGCGGTGTTCGAGGGGCTGTTCGCATCGGACGTCATGCTGACGCAGAGTGGCGTCACCGTCGGTACGCGTCGTGGAAGCTGGGAAGCCACGATTGGTGGCGGTCTGTCCACCATCGGTCTGGATTACGAACCGGCGGCGTTCGACTTCCTTGGCGCCTCGTCGCGAGTGGAGGAGTGGCGCGGCGCCGGTCAGTTGGCGGCGCGTTGGCGATTTCACGAGCGTTGGACGGCTTCCGCCGGAGCGGGCGTCTACGACGGGTTTACGGACTACCGGTCGGCCTGGCTGAGCGAGTATTATCGGCAGCAATTCTCTGGGCTTCCCGAATACCTTTCGCCGACGCCGGCGGGTCATTCCGTCTCGGCCGGGCTGCGTTGGGAATACCTTCCCGCCTCGGGCTTCGCCCAGCTGGATTACAGCTATCTCTCGGATGAGATCGCTCCTGGTTATGAAATCGACTTCGACGGACTTCGTCGCGGGCGGCCCTATCTTTATACCCATCTCTTCCGGCTATCCTTGGAGAACATCGTTCATCCCCGGGTTCGGCTCCTCCACGAATTCCGGCGAACCGATACTTCGGATCGCGACGTGCGGATCGGGTATCAGGGATCAGCGAACATCGCGGTTGGAGAACGCTGGGTGATCCGGATTCAAGGGGGTGCGGCCGCGGAGGAGCCGAGTTTTGACGCCTGGTATGCGGGTGGAACGGTCGAGTGCGAGGTGTCGTCGAATTGGTTTCTCAGCCTCACCGGTCGGTACTACGAGGATTCCGGCGAGATCGAGAACTCCAATTTTTCCAATGCCGCTCCTGCCCTTCAGGCTTGGCAAGTGGGCCTTGGATTGCGGTACGAGCGGGATGGCTTTGCAGTGAAGCTGCATGCCGCGCCCTATGCGACGCGCTACGGGCCTTCCGGCATCGGCACCGCCTTCTTTCGCAATCTCTACCGGGACCGCGACTGGGGTCTGCTCCAGGCGGGTATAGCGATGGAATTCTGACCCTCAACGAACCTGTTTATGCCTATTTCTTTCCGAGACCTGATTCGTCTTCGCAGAACCCTTTGTCGTGGATGTCTGCCGTGGCTGATTCTGGCCATGCTCGCCGGTTCGGCGGGGTTCCTGCCGGCCGCGGCTGCGTTCTATCGCCCGGGCGACGTGGTGGACAACTTCACCTTGGTGAACCGTGCCACCCGCCAGCCGGTTCGTCTGAGTGATCTTGAAGGCAAGATCGTGTTCCTGGAGTGGTTCGCCTGGTGGTGTCCCTATTGCCAGGCAGCGGCTCCCCAGGTGGAGGCGGGCATCGTCGAGTGGTATACACGTCGAGGCGGTAATCCGGCCGGGATACCCGTGCTCCACGTGGCCGTGAATCTGCAACCCGGTCAGGAGGCTCAGACCCAGAATTTCGTGGATCGTGCCGGGTTCGAATTCGTGCTGGAGGACTTTAACCGCGCACTGGCCAATAGGTTTCAATCCGGTGGCCAACCGATCTTCGCCATCATCAATGGCGTTGCCGGCTCGCCAACGCATCGGCCCTGGGAATTGCTCGCCCACCAGGATGGTTATGGGCAGCGCGATTTTTCCGAGAGTCTGAACCGCTTTCGGGCAGTGATCGATGCCGTACAAGCAGCGCCGCCCATCGTGGCGCCGCGGATCACGCAACCACTGGCGGGGGGACAATGGACTGAAGGCGACACTCTCCAGTTGTCACTGGGAGTCGAAGGCACCGAGCCGCTGGCGTTCACCTGGTTTCGGGATGCGATTCAATTGCCTGCTGTCATGGGAGCCACGCTTTCACTGTCCCCCGTGACCCTCGAGGATTCAGGCCACTACCACGTGGAAGTCATGAACGCGGCCGGCCGCGTGGCAAGCGAACCGGCTCGGGTCCTCGTGCAACGCCGAGTGCCGCCCACACCAAAAATCGTCGGGGTACGGACCGTCGACGCCGCCAGACTCGCGGTCGCGATCCAGGATGCGGGCGGGTTGTCGCCGACCCTCGAAGTGTCCGTGGATCTTCAGGATTGGCAACCCGCGGCGAATTTGTCGGCGACCTCCGCCATACAGGAGGTGGTGGTGCCGCTCGGAGAGCGACCCTGGGCATTCTTTCGGGTGAGGAACCGATGAGACCTTCTTGTCTTGCGATTGGGCCCGGCTGTCGGCTCCGCGGCGGCGCGGGGGGATCTCGACGAATTGGGCGGGTGAAGGGAGGCCTCGGCATCCTGGGTTGGCTTGCTTCGGTCATGGCAGCGATGGCCGGGGCAGAACAGGACTCCGTCTATAGCGACACCCGCCACGGCAATGCGCCGCCCGTGGATGTCACCTACTCGCTGCCTTCGGCGTTGTCGCAAGGCGGCCGTGAATTGGGCGACGTGGATTCGTTGGCCGTGCATGTGGGCTATGTGGTCGACCTGCCGGCAGGAGCGTCGTGGCGGTGGTTGGTGGGAGCCGACTATCGGCTGCTGACCATGGATGTTCCCCAGGCGGCGGCTTTGCCGTCCACGCTGCAGTCCGCCGCGCTGGTGGTGGGTTTCCACGGACGCTGGAGCGATCGATGGCAGGTGCGTTTGGAGGTGTTGCCTGGACTCTATGGGGATCCCACGGCGATGGACCTGGATCACGTCAACGCGCCATTGATCCTGGAGGTGGCATACACGGTGAGCGAACGGCTGACCCTCGGGGCGCAGGTTCTGGTCGATGCACGGCGCGAATCACCGGTAGTTGGAAGTTTGGGAGTGACCTGGAGGTGGTCGGAGCGTTGGGGCCTCGCTCTGTGGCTTCCGCGACCGCAGATCGAGTTCTCGCCGGACGAACGATGGACCGTTTTTCTGGGGGCGTCGCTCAACGGCGGAACCTTTGGAGTAGCCAACGACTTTGGTGCGCGGCACGGCGATCCGCGATTGGACGGGGCGGCGGTGGATTATAGGGAGATTCGGGTGGGTGGAGGCGCGCGATTTCGTGTGGGCGAACGATACCTGGCGGAGGCCTCCGTGGGATGGACGGTGGATCGCCGGTATCATTTCCATGAGGCCGGTGTCTTGCTGAACGGCGATGGGGCGCCGTACGTGCAGGTGGGTTTCGGCCGGACCTTTTAGAGGTCGTCAGTTGGACGCGGTACGGCGGGTCGCCGCGAGAATGTCGTGGGACAGGCATCCCAGCTTGCGGATCGCCGCCTCGATCGATTCCGACCAAGGATTGCCGCAATTCAGTCGGATGAAGTTCCGGCATTTTTGTTTGGCCGAGAAAATCGGGCCCGGGGCGATGGCGATGCGCTCCTGGAGGGCGCGGCGATAGAGTTCCAGTGAGTCGACTTCGGCAGGCAATTCGACCCACAACAACTGGCCGCCGGCGGGTCTGGTGAGGCGGGTGCCTGCCGGGAAGAAGTGAGCGACCGCTTCGCTCATGGAGGCAATGCCCGCCGCATAGATACGCCGCAGCCGGCGGAGATGATGTTCATAGCTGCCGTTGGCCAGAAACTCCGCGATGGCCAATTGCGCCAGCGACGCCGAAGCGTCCGTGGTGATGAATTTGAGGTATTCGACCTTGGACTGAAACCGGCCAGGAGCGACCCATCCCACGCGGTAGCCGGGGGCGAGGATTTTGTTAAAGGAGTCGCAGAGCAGCACATTGCCATGGCGATCAAAGGACTTCGCGCTGCGCGGCCTCGCCTTGCCGAAGAAGAGACTTCCGTAAATGTCGTTCTCGATGAGCGGCACATTCTTCTCGGCCAGCATTTGAACGAGCCGCGCCTTCTTGTCGTCAGGCATGCAGGAACCGAGCGGATTGGCGAAATTCAGAACGAACAGGCACGCCTTGATGTCCTGCTGTTCAAGGGCGAAGGCGAGCGCGTCCAGGCAGACGCCGTCCCGGGGGTAGGTGGGGATTTCCACCGCGCGCATGCCGAGCGATTCGATCAACTGCAGGAATCCGAAGAAGGTTGGAGACTCGATCGCAATCAGGTCCCCGGGCTTGCAGACCGCCCGCAAACAGAGATGCACGGATTCGGTGGCGCCGGAAGTGGCGATGATCTCGCCAGGAGACAAGGCGCAACCCGATGCCACCGCGTGACGGGCCACCTGCGCGCGAAACGCCGCCCGCCCGGCGAGGCTGTCCGGTTCGACGCCACGTTGGGCACTTCTTCGGGCCACCGACGCGAGGGCCCGATGCAACGCCGGAGGCGAGTGCAATCCCACCGTCGCGCATGTCGCGCCCAATCGAACCAGCGACCCAGCCTGGTAGTCGCGAACCACCTGCATGATCAGGTCTCCCACCTTCAAGTCGGCAACCGAGGGTTCCTTGAGGCAGAGCTCGGGTTCCGGCGGAGGTGTC
Source organism: Verrucomicrobiales bacterium (assembly GCA_016795425.1). GTDB lineage: Bacteria > Verrucomicrobiota > Verrucomicrobiia > Limisphaerales > CAIMTB01 > CAIMTB01. Next base: position 61,351 of record JAEUHG010000064.1, on the reverse strand, counting down.
CAGCGCCGCGGCCGAACATAGTAACCGGATTGAGGCCGCGCCTCGATCAGTCCGCGATTCTCCAGGAGTCGATAGGCTTGGACCACCGTGGAGATGCTCACCTGGAATTGCGCGCTCAACCGGCGCACCGACGGCACCTTCTCGCCCGGGCGCAGGCTGCCTTTTTCAATCAACTCGGCCACCTGGCTGCTGACGCGCAGGTAGAGGTGCCCGGTGTCATCCGGCGCGAGTGTGGCGGGAACGGGGAGCGCCGACATGGGACGAGCCTATGGCATTTCGCGGGCTCCGGAAAGCGACACTTCGGGGGACAAACGACCAGTACAGTTGCCGTCCGGAACGAGGTGTGCGGTTCCACTGTTAGGATTGCTGTGTCTTACGCGACTCATCAGCGCCACTTAAACTGAGCCCATGATGACAAGACTCAATTCGTTGTCGCAGATCGATACAGGGATGGGCGCGGGGCTGGTGCAGGCTCGGATGGAGGTCCGTCGGCCGTGCGGGTGCCGCGACAGGGCGCCCGCGAGCGGCTGGGCGGGGCAGCGGTTCGGGGAGGATCCGTGGGAACGCGCGGTTTGGACGGTGCTCAGTGTCGCGGGCACCAGTTCGCTGGTGCTCGGCCTACTGGGATTCTGGTTCGCCTCATGACTTCGAGGCATGACCGCCGTTTCGAACCAACGCATGGCTGGCGCGGGCTTTGGATTCGGCCTTAGAGTCATCGCATGAAGAGGGGACATTGGCAGGTGGCGTGCCTCGTCGGGTTCCTGACGGTCGTGGCGGCCGGTCCGTCCATGACCGCGTTCGCCGACGACGCCGCGACCGACACGTCGGCCTTCCGCCAGGCGGTGGACGCGGTTCAAAAGGTGGCCCACAACCATCCCGAACGAAGCTCCGAGTATTACGAGGCCCTGGAGCGTGGATTCCGTGAGCTGCAGTCCCGCTTTGCCGGTGAGGGCGAGGTGTACGCGGAATTGCTGTATGTGGCCGACCACATGGAAGGTCCGCGTGCGATAGCGCTGTTGAACGAGATACTCGCCTGGCCGGCCCCGACGGCGGTGAAAGAGAAGGCCCGCGGGGTGATCTCGAAGAAGCGGGGCGTGGGCCAGCCTTTTGATCGAACTGTAACGACGGTGGATGGGGTCCACCTACGGTTGGGTGATCTGAAGGGAAAAGTCGTCCTGATCGATTTCTGGGCCAGTTGGTGTCCGCCCTGCCGCGAGAAGCTGCCGGAACTCAAGGCGCTCTACACGTCCTCGCGGGCTCGTGGACTCGAGATCGTGGGGATCAGCTTCGACGACGATCTGGCCACGCTTCGGCGGTTCGTGGCGAACGAAGGCATCACCTGGTCTCAAGTGGCGGACGGCAAGGGATGGTCCGGCCCTCGCGCCGCCGAGTACGGAATCACCTCCCTGCCGACCCTGTGGCTGATCGATCGACAAGGCCGCCTGCGGAATGTCGATGCCCGGGAAACGCTGGAGTCGAGTGTCCGGCGATTGCTCGAAGAGCCCGGCCTGTAAGTAATCCATCGCCCTCCCGACCAAGGAGGGCATGGATCGATACGACGTCATCATTCTTGGGACCGGCGCCGGTGGAGGCACGTTGCTGCACGAACTGGCGGCCACCGGAAAGCGGATCCTGGTTATCGAACGCGGACCCTTTCTGCCGCGCGAGAAAGAGAATTGGGACACGCGCGCCGCCTTTCACACCACCCGCTATTTCGGCCCGGAGGTTTGGCTGGACCGCGAGGGCCAGGAGCTCAAGGCAGGGATGGCCTACTTCGTCGGGGGCAACACCAAACTCTACGGCGCGGCATTGTTCCGCTTTCGTGAACGCGATTTCGAGACGGTCCGCCACGTGGGCGGAGTTTCTCCCGAGTGGCCCCTGAAATACCGCGATTGGGAACCTTATTATGTCCGGGCGGAGCGGTTGTTCCAGGTGCATGGCGGCACCGGCGAGGATCCCACCGAACCTTGGCGTAGCGAGCCGTATTCCTGGCCGGCGGTGAGCCACGAACCGAGAATCGCCGAAATCGCCGGGGCCCTCCGCGCCCGCGGGCTTCATCCGAGCCACACCCCATTGGGAATCCAGCTCGACGAGACGCGAAGGGAGTTGAGCCGATGCCTGCGCTGCGAAACCTGCGACGGGTATCCGTGCCTGGTGCAGGCCAAATCCGATGCCGAGACCTGTGCGGTGCGGCCGGTGATGGGAGATGAAAAGGTGACCTTGCTGACCGAGACCCGGGCGGAACGGCTCCTGACCGATGCCAGCGGCCGCGAGGTGGCAGGGGTCGAGGTGGTTCTCAAGACCGGGGAACGCGCCGTGTTTCAGGCGGATCTCTACGTCTCCAGTTGCGGTTCCATCAACACGGCGGCGCTGCTCCTTCGCTCGGGCAACGACCGACACCCGGCCGGGCTTGCCAATGCCTCGGGCTTGGTCGGCCGGTACTTGATGAAGCACGTGCTCGGCAGCCTGATCGGGGTGAGTTCCTTCCGCACAAATCCGACGCGCTTCCAGAAGTCGTTGAGTGTGTTTGACTACTATTGGGGCGAACCGGGGTTTGAGTTTCCCATGGGACAGATTCAGACCCTTGGCAAGGTGAGCCGCGCGGAATTGGAGGGCAGCGAATCGATGTATGCACCTTTGGATATCGATTTCGTGGCGCGTCATTCCGTGGATTGGTGGCTGACCGCCGAGGACTTGCCCGACTCCAACAACCGAATCCGACTCAACCACGAGGGCCGCATCGTCGTGGAGTACACCGAGAACAACGGCGAAGCCTTTGACCGGCTGACCCAACGCTGGCGGGGCGTGCTCCAGGAGATCGGCTGCGGTTGCCACCTGTTGCCGAATGGCCGCTATTTCAATGCCGGCAGCGTCACGACGTTCGCCAACAAACTGGGAACCCAGGGGCTCGGCCACCAGGTGGGGACATGCCGATTTGGCACGGATCCAACCACCAGTGTTCTCGACCTAACCTGCAAGGCTCATGGCCTCGACAATCTCTATGTCGTCGACGGCAGCTTCTTTGTATCGAGCGCCGCGGTGAACCCAACCCTGACCATTATCGCCAACGCCATTCGTGTGGCCGACCATCTGCGGGATCGTCTGGGCGCGCGGAACCGCGGCGCTGCGGAACTTGGTTGGGCGTCTCAACCCAGAAGTACGGCACCCGCGTTGGCGGAGGTGGTGGTATGATTCCGGTGACTCTGGCGGCCCGAAGTCTCTCCTTTTGGCGGCGTGTGCGTCGAATGGGGTTGGGGTTGTTGCTGGCTTCGATCGTCGCTGCCGCCGAGGCGGATGGCCTGCGCGCGCAGAGCATTGATGGGTTTGTCATCAATGTCAGCGACATCGATCGCGCCGCCCGTTTCTACACCAACGTGCTCGGATTTCATGCCGATGCAGTGGTCCATCGCGGAGATGAAACCGAGCGAACCTGGGATCGATGGACCGGAACTCGTCGGACCGTGACGCGCACGCTTCGCCTGCGATTGGGACGCGAACAGGTGGATCTCTTTCAGTTTCAGCGGCCGAAAGGGCGGGCGATTCCCGCCGATTCCCGCAGCACCGACCATTGGTTCCAGCACCTGGCCATCGTGGTGCGCGATATCGATGAGGCCTATGCGCACTTGCGACGATGGCGCGTGGCGCATGTCTCTACCGGTCCCCAGACCTTGCCTGGCTGGAACGCGCGTGCGGCAGGTATTCGTGCCTTCTATTTCAAGGACCCGGATGACCATGTTCTCGAGCTGATCTGGTTTCCACCGGACAAAGGGGATCCCCGTTGGCAGAGCATCGGCTCGGACCTCTTTCTGGGTATCGACCACACCGCGATCGTGGTTTCCGATACAGACCGAAGCATTGATTTTTATACACGCCACCTCGGTCTGCGCGTTGCTGGCGAGAGCGAGAACTGGGGTGTCGAACAAGAACACCTCAACCAGGTTTTTGGCGCCCGGGTTCGGATCACCTCGATGCGGGCGCCGGCGGGTCCCGCCATTGAGTTCCTCGAATACCTGGCGCCACCCGGCGGACGACCGCGCCCGCGGGATGCGCGTGTGCAGGATCTGATGTCCTGGAGGATTCGCATCCGGGCCGCACCCGCGGATTTGGCCGGTGCAAGGGGTGGCGGGGCGGTGCCGGGAGTCCTCGATTGGCTGATGCCCGACCCCGACGGTCATTGGTTGGAGGTTGTGCCATGAATTCGGGAAGTGGCCGACAGAGTTCCTGGTGGAGCCGCAGTCACGCCGTGGAGTATGCCGCCGAAGCTTTGGGGCTCGGCTTGTTTCTGATGGCGGCCTGTCTGGTGACCATGGTCCTGGAGCATCCGAAATCCTGGGTGCACCAGCAGGTGGATGTTCCCTGGGTCCGTCGCCTGGTGGCGGGTGCCGCCATGGGTTTAACACTGGTTGGAATGGTCTATTCACCTTGGGGCAGAAGGTCGGGGGCGCACCTTAATCCGGTGGTGACTTTGGTATTTGCCGCACTGGGGAAAGTGGCTCCACGCGATGTACTCGGCTACATCGCCGCGCAATTCCTAGGCGGCGCCTTGGGAGTCGCGATCATGGCCGGTGTCGCCCAAGCCTGGCTGGCGGATCCGGCGGTGCGATATGTTGTCACGACTCCGGGGTGGGCGGGAGTCTGGGCGGCCTTCTGGGCGGAAGGCTTGATCTCCCTGACGATGGTCTCCGCCGTACTGGTCGTGTCGCGGAACAGGCACGGGTCTCGATTCACGGGGTGGGTGGCGGCCGGCCTCTTGTGTCTCTTCATTCTCATCGAATCGCCGCTGTCTGGCACCAGCATGAATCCGGCGCGCACAGTTGCCACGGCCCTAGCCTCAGGGGAATGGCGCGGGTGGTGGATCTACTTCGTGGCGCCGACCTTGGGCATGTTCGCGGGCGCCGGGTTGCTGTCCTGTGTGGGGCGGTCGCGGACTTCGGGTTGCGCCAAACTTTGTCACGATCCCCGGTTTCGGTGTGTCTTCTGCGAGCACCAGGCGGAAGCGACGCGAAGGACCGTTGCCAATCCGCCGTCCCCAGGGTTGTAAGGTCGACGTCATTCCTGCGACTCAGTGTCGGCTTCCACCCGCCACGCGCGCGTTGGACGCCGAGCGATCCAAAACGAATCATCCCATGAAGGATCATCGAAAATTGCCAGTCCAGGAGGCATTCGAACTGCCCACGGCGGTGGTTGCCGGGGACCCGAGGTACACCGCGGGAATGACGCCGTATGAAGAGGACCTGACGCCGTTTCAGCGGCGGTTGAGCGCGGTTTGCCGGTGGGTGGCCGCGGTCATCATGTTGGAGACGCTGTGGTTCAAGTTTACCGGCCACCCTGAATCCGTGTGGATCTTCTCCAAGATGGGGATGGAATCCTGGTGGCGGTATGGCCAGGGATTCTGGGAGTTGGCGGCGTCGGTCTTTCTCTTTCTTCCTCGAACCATTTGGTTGGGCTGCTTGTTGGCCCTTGGTGCGATGAGTGCAGCGTTGCTCAGTCATTTCGCGGTGATCGGGATCGAGGTGCAGGGCGACGGCGGACTGCTCTTCGGGATGGGGGTCATCGCCTGGCTGACCTCGTTCGTGGCCACCTGGCTGCACCAGCAGTCCATTCCGTACATCACGCGTCTGGACGACTGAGGCGCCATGGCTGACGAGTCCTTCAGTTACCGGACCCTGGTCGTTCTCCTGCTTTGGGCGGTGGAAACGTATGCGGCCTTGGGGGTGATATTCGCCATGGCCTTTCAATGGCGGGGCCTGCGGCTATGGGATCCAGTTGCCGCTGCTTCCTCCTGGGGTTTTCGGGTCATCATCACCCCGGGCGTCATCCTCCTTTGGCCGATGCTGGCATGGCGCTGGAGGCAACGGGTGGTTTCTCCCCAGTTGCCTCCGGCGGAGAAGGGCAGGGACGCACTCGAAGCGGGCCCGCGCCGGCTTCGTTCCGCGCATGCGTGGGCTTGGAAGGCCTTGGTGGTGCTCGCTCCGCTGGTGTTGGCCGGGGCTATTGCCTACCGGCCGAAACCGGCTACCGCCCGGGATTGGCCGCGGTCGCACTTCGAATCGCCCCGTCCCTAGTTCCCTAACCGGCTACCTCGCCACTCCAGGTTTTCCCATGTCCCTTGTCTATCGTGCCATCGATTGGAACCGTCAGAAACGGGTCTATGACCTCATCGCATGGGGGATCGCCGGAGCGGGATTGGCGACGTGGGTCGTCACGACGCTGGTTCGCCACCCCAATGTGACCGCGGAGACATTGGTGATACGCGCGAGTGCGTGGAGTGCGATCACCTTGCTGCACGTGATCCTGGCCATTGGGCCGTTGGCGCGGTTGGACGCTCGATTTTTGCCGCTGCTCTACAACAGGCGGCACTTGGGAGTGACGATGTTTGTGTTGGCCCTGGTCCACGCGGTCGTCGCAACCTTCCAATTCCACGCTCTCGGTGATGAGTCGCCCCTGGTCAGCCTGTGGACCGCCTACGGAAGCGACGCGGCGCTCTGGCGACAGGCGGTGGAGGATTGGGTCCATGTCCCGTTCGAACCGTTCGGCGTCGTGGCGTTGATCATTCTGCTCTTCATGGCCGCGACGAGTCATGACTTTTGGCTGCGCCATCTGGGTGCGGTCTTCTGGAAATCGCTGCACCTATGCGTGTATCTCGCCTATGGCCTGGTGCTGGCTCACGTGGCTCTCGGTTACCTGCAAAGCGAACGTGGGATTGCGCCGGCCGCAGCCTTGGGCGCCGGGTTCATCGGATTGGCGACGCTCCATGGACTGGCAGCGAGGCAGGAACGCCGTGTCGATCGCGAAATCCACGCCTTGGAACAGGACGGGTATGTCCCGGTGTGCAGGGTTGACGGGGTTATCGAGGGTCGTGGACGAGTGGTTGTTGCCGCGGGGCGCCGGTTGGCTGTGTGGCTGCACCACGGACGCTGGTTCGCCACGTCGAACGTATGCCGGCATCAAGGTGGTCCGCTCGGTGAAGGCCGGATTATCGACGGCTGCATCACTTGTCCGTGGCACGGATGGAACTACCAGCCGGAGGATGGCTGCAGTCCGCCTCCCTTCCAGGAGATCATCGAGACGCACGAAGTTCGTGTTGAGGCGGCGCAGGTCTGGGTTCGTTCCCTGCCGAGTCCATTGCGAACTCGGCAGAGCGGGGCATTGGCTGACGCGGCGGAGGCGGCCGCGGGGTCGAAGCCAAGGGTGGATGACTGCGGCCGGGGAGGCGCCTGTCCCTCGCCGCCACGAGAAAGGGCGGATTCATGAACGAGGAATTTTATGTTGGGTACCTGGATCACGCTCCGCCGGCCATGGCCCGATTTGTGCGGCGATGGGTGGCGGCGGCGGTCGTGGTCCTACTCGCCTGGTTGGCCGTTATCGCCGGGCAGCAGTCGCCGATGGGGCAAGGTCGTTTCGAGTTCGGCATCGAACGGGTTTTCGAGGGGCTGTTCCTTGCCGAACCGCTCCCACTCCTGCGCGTCGCCGCGCCGGATGGGGTGGGGACGAACTACGTCGTCGTCGGTTTAGGCAAGCACGGCGTGCCCGACGTTTTGCGTCAGTATCACGGCCGCCGGATTCGGTTTCGCGGCAGTCTGATCGAACGTGACGGAACGCTTATGGCGGAGTGGAACGTTCCCGATTCCCTCGAAGTGTTGTCCCCGGCTCCAGAGCGGGATTCGGAAATGGAGGAGATCGTGATGGGTGACGCTCATGTGGCGGGTGAGTTGGTGGATACCAAATGTTTCCTGGGCGTGATGCGACCGGCGACCGGGAAGGTGCATCGGGCCTGTGCAATTCGCTGTCTCAGCGGAGGGGTGCCACCTGGACTCCTTGTACAACGCGAGGACGGCCACGCCGTCGTGGTGATGCTCGTGTCGGGCGTTGGGAACGTTCCGTGGAACGTGAGTTGGGCCGGTCGCCAGGTGAAGGTACGCGGCGTTCTGGTGCGTCGGGGCGAGACGCTGATCTTGAAGGCTGCCGAGGCGGCCCTGTTGGGGGCCGGAGGCTGACCAGATTCAATGGTGGGCGACCACCGTGGAGACGCGAGCGGCTGGTTTCACTGTTCGATGGGGTGTGGGATCGGCGGCGGCGCGGGCCGTGTCGTGGCTTTCAGTCGGTGAAGCCGGTTCATCCGGGATGGGGCGAGCCGAGGAACGGGGTGCGCGCGTCTGAGAACGTTGGCCATCGATCAGTTCGCCGAGGTTTGACACGGCCTCTTGCATGCCTTCGACCTGAGATTCGAGATCCGCAGCGGAGTGGGCGCTATTGGCGGCGTTGCTGGCGTTGGCCTGGGTCGCCTGATCGATTGAGGCGACCGCTTTGGTGATTTCCTGCATGCCCTGGCTTTGTTCCTGGGAGGCAGTAGCGATGTCGGCCACCAGTTTGTCGAGCGACCGAACCTTGGCACGGATGGTGTCGAAACTTTGGGACACCGCGGAGCTGATGACAGCGCCTTGGCGACTCTTCTGAATCGCATCGTCGATCTTCCCGGCGGATTCCTTGGCCGCCGCGGCACAACGTTGCGCCAGCGTCCGCACTTCGTCGGCCACCACCGCGAATCCGGCGCCGGATTCACCGGCCCGCGCGGCCTCCACGGCGGCGTTCAGCGCGAGCAGGTTCGTTTGAAAGGCGATCTCGTCGATACCCTTCAGAATTTTGGTAATCTCCTCCGAGGCCGACTGGATTTGGTGCATCGAGCCGACCAGTTCCGACACCTTGGCGGCACCGGCATCGGCCGATTGACGGGTGTCGAAGGCTTCGCCCTTGGCCGCGGCGGCCGTATCTGCATTCCGCTTCGTGAGGGATGCCATTTCCTCCAGAGAGGCGCTGACCTCCTCCAGGGAGGCCGCTTGGGAACTCGAGCTTTCGGCCAGAGCACTGCTGCCGGAGGTGATCGAGGCGGCGGCACCGTGGACGCATTCCGCCCCTTGCACCAGGTTGGTCATGACCGAACGCAGCGGGAGCGCGACCTGTTTCCGGACGGTGAGGCCAATCAGAATCGCCATCACGATGCTCATGGCGGCGAGACTCGCGATGGAGAGATTTCGGTTCGATTGATGTATGGACGACACACAGCCGTCCCACGCCGCCTTGGCCTCCTGAAGGAAATCGTCGCCGAATCGAAATGCCATGACACCGGCGAGGGCGCCTTCGGTCGAATCCGGGTGGCATTGCAGACAGTCCTTCTGCATCCGGAGCGGGTGATAGATCTCGAACGTTTCCGCGGTGCGGCGATGGAGAGGCTGGGTGGCTTGTGCGAGTTCGGTTTTGAGCTCAGGCGCAAGTGACTGCCCAATGTGATTGGAGAGAGTGGAGTAAGTCGCCTTTCCCTTGTCGTTATAGAGAGACAGTTCATGAAGACCCTTGAGATCCCGCTGCGCCGCGACCACCTCCGCGTACTTTTCCATGTCACCCTGTGCCATGGCGTTGATCAGGGCCAACCCTACAGCCTTGTCTATATTCTTGATCCACGACCATTGGGTTTCCTCTTCACGCGTCATGTTTTCACTCGCGCTGTGGCGCAGGAGCGAGGTGAACTGCCGGTCCTGCGCGAGTTGCGTGAGCGCGCTGACCGCGACGATACCGACGGTCAGTGTCAGCAAGAGCTTGGTGTGGAGTTTCATAGGGTGGCGCCTCGCGTTCTCCGGTTCGTGGGATTCCTGCTGATACTCGGCAACGTTCGTTGCTTGGCCGGTTGATTGACCAAGGACTTCGTCGGCGAGCATCCGCTTTTTCTTAAGGTCGTAGGCGCTATGGCCCTTCGTTTCCTCGATAGACCCCTGTTGGAAAACGAACCGGAAGGGCGCGTGAGGGAAGACGGATCCATGCGGAGGGGCGCTTCGCCCTGCGTTGGCGAGGTGGGTTGAAGGGGCCGTGGACGCGCGCCTGGCGTCGCGCCGCTCCACCGGATCAAGTCCCTCCATTCATCCAGGGGTCGGACGTTGGATCTTCGAGGTGCGTGCCATGCTCACCTCCGTGTGGTAGCCTTTGGCCCATGCATTTACGGGTAGTTGTCGCGATAGGGGTGTCCTTGGTGATTGGGCTCGGGGCTTTCCGGAGCCGCGCCGCCGGCGGGGTCGAGATCTCGGAATTCCTGGCCGCCAACACCAAGGTTTTCGCCGACGAAGACGGGGCCTTCGAAGATTGGATCGAACTGCGCAACACTTCCGGCCAGCCGGTCAGTTTGCAGGACTGGTCGCTCACCGACGATCCGGCACTTCCCAAGAAATGGGTTTTCCCATCCGTAAGCCTGCCTGCCGGTGGGTACCTGGTGGTGTTTGCATCGGGAAAAGACCGCCGACCAGCGAACGGAGGTCGGTCGCACACCAATTTCCGCTTGGACAACGCCGGGGAATACCTGGGGCTGTTTGCTCCCGACGGCGAGACACCAGCGAGTGAATTCGCCCCCGAATATCCGCCGCAGGCGGCCGACATCTCGTACGGCGTGTCGGCCCAGGGCACGCGGATGTTTTTCAGCAGTCCGACGCCCGGATCGGCGAATGGCGACGGTTTTGTCGACCAGGTGGCCGACACGAAATTCAGTGTGAATCGGGGTTATTTCACGGCGCCGTTCGACTTGGTCATCCAATGCGAGACGCCCGGAGCGGAGATCCGGGCCACCACCAACGGCACGCCGCCGACGGCGACCACGGGATTCGTGGTGAACAAGGTGCTGCGCATTTCCGGCACCACCGTCGTTCGCGCCGCAGCGTTCAAGGCCGGGTGGATGCCGTCGAATGTGGATACCCACACCTACCTGTTCACCTCGGACGTGATCCGGCAGTCGGCGACCGGCGCGCCTCCTCCGGGTTGGCCGACCAGTTGGGGGGCCAATGCGCGGGACTACGGCATGGACCAGCGGATCGTGAATGACGCGCGCTATTCGGGCACCCTGGAGAACGATCTCAGGACCATCCCGACGTTCTGTGTCTCGATGCACCTTCCGGATCTGTTTGACCCGTCCCGCGGCATCTATGCGAATCCAGGCCAAGACGGCCGGGCTTGGGAGCGGCCCATGTCGCTGGAGTTGATTTACCCGGACGGTCGGGAGGGTTTTCATATCAACGGCGGCATTCGGATCCGGGGTGGGTTCAGCCGCAGCACCGGCAATCCCAAGCACGCGTTTCGCTTCTTCTTCCGCCAGGAATATGGCGAAGGGAAACTCCGATTTCCGCTCTTTGGGGAGGGAGCCACCGACGAGTTTGACGGCTTCGATCTGCGCACCTTCCAGAACTATTCCTGGAGCTTTCAGGGAGATCCCAACGGCACCTTCCTGCGCGACCAATTCAATCGAGACCTGCAACTCGCCATGGGACAGCAGGCGGAGCGCGGTGATTATTATCACCTCTACATCGATGGCCAATACTGGGGGCTCTACAACACCTGCGAACGGCCAGAGGCCAGTTACGCCGCGGGCTATTTCGGTGGTCTGCCGGAGGACTACGACGTCATAAAGGTCGAGGCCGGGCCCTATGCGGTCGTGGCCACCGACGGCAACCTCTCCGGGTGGACCGAGCTGTACAACCTGGTCAAGCCTGGCGTCGATGATGTGAAATACCGGCGACTCCTGGGACAGAATCCAGATGGCACCCGCAACCCGGAGTATCCGGTGTATGTCGATCCCGTGAACCTGATCGATTATATGCTGGTGATTCTATACGGCGGCAATCTGGACGCTCCAATCTCCAACTTTCTGGGAAACACGAGTCCCAACAACTACTTCGGAGTCTGGAATCGGGTGGCGGCTGATCAGGGTTTTCGATTCTTCGTGCACGACGCCGAACACACCTTGCTGGACGTGAATGCGGATCGGACCGGACCGTATCCGGCCGGCGACGGTTCCGTGGCGAAGAGCAGTCCGCAGTGGCTGTGGCAGAAACTCCTTCAGAGCCCCGAGTTCAGGATCCTGGTGTCGGACCGCATTCAGCGACATCTGTTCAACAGCGGCGGCGTGCTCACCGCCGAGAAGGCGAGATCGATCTATGAACGGCGCCGCGCGGAGATTGACCGCGCCGTGGTGGCGGAGTCCGCGCGGTGGGGCGACGCTCAGAGGGCGTCCGATCCCTTGAATCGAAACGACGACTGGCTGCCCGCCGTGGCGCGCAATCTCGATTTCATCGCCCGCCGGCCGGCGGTATTGATCAATCAGCTCCGTGCCGACGGCCTGTATCCCGGAGTTGCGGCGCCGCAGTTCAATCAACAAGGCGGCCCCGTGAACTCGGGTTTTGCCCTGCTGATGGCTCCAGGAACCTCGACGATCTACTACACTCTGGATGGTTCGGATCCGCGCTCGCCGGGGGGTGCGATCGCGTCGTCCGCGCGCCGCTACTCCGGCCCCGTCCGGATGACGGAATCCGCGGTCGTGCGGGCACGTGTCCTGACCGACAACGTCTGGAGTGCGCTCAATGAGGCGGAGTTCATCATCATCCAGACCTTCAAGGAACTTCGCATCACGGAAATCCACTACCATCCGCAAGGGACGGCGGATCGCGATGGGGATGACTTCGAGTTCCTGGAGTTGAAGAACGTCGGTTCGCGTGAGCTCGACCTCAGCGGCGTGAGCCTTACCGACGGTGTCTCCTATCGTTTTCCCAATGGAACGCGATTGGCCGCGGGTGGTTTTCTGGTACTGGCACGCAACGCGGAGGCGTTCAGTTCACGATATGTCGGACAACGCGCGGCGGGCGTTTACACGGGACGCCTTTCGAATTCGGGCGATCGCCTGGCGCTAGTGCATGCCACGGGGGCTGAGATCTTCAGCGCCAGCTACGACACCCGGCCGCCTTGGCCGCCCTTGGCCGATGGTGACGGGTTTAGTCTGGTTCCGGCGTTGGCCTCTGGGGATCTCGATTTCAACCAGCCGGGCAGTTGGCGCTCGAGCACGCGGATCGGTGGATCTCCGGGCGCGGACGATCCGATCGGCGGCATCGCCGCCGTCGTGGTGAACGAGGTGTTGACCCACACCGATCCCCCGCTGCTGGACTCGGTCGAGATTCACAATCCTGGCGATACGGCGGCGATGATTGGCGGGTGGTGGCTTTCGGATGATCGCGCGCAGCCGAAGAAGTTTCGCATACCGGCCGGAACCACCGTTCCGCCGCTCGGGTTCATCACCTTCGACGAGACACAATTCAATCGGCCCACGAATGCTCCGGGCAGTTTTTCGTTGAGCTCCTATGGCGATGAAATCTGGGTCTTCAGCGCCGATGCTGCGGGTGAACTGACGGGCTACAGCGATGGGTTCTCTTTTGGCGCGTCGGCCAACGGGGTGTCGTTGGGCCGCTACACCAACAGCGTGGGCGACCTGGGCTATCCGGCCCAGGATCGAGTGACCTTAGGGCAACCGAACGCGCAGCCGCGCCTGGGACCGGTGGTGATCAATGAGATCCAGTACCAGCCGGTGGCGGGCGGGGTGGAGTTTATTGAGTTGCTCAACCTTTCGGCCAGTTCGGTACCGTTGTATGACCCGGAGGCGCCGACCAATACCTGGCGCCTGTCCGGTGTCGGGTTCTCGTTCCCCACCCAGGTCATTCTTCCGCCCGGTGGCCTTGCCGTCGTCACCGGCGGCGATCCGGACAGCGTCCGCCTTCGCTACGGAATCCCGGCCTCGGTGCCGGTCTTTGGACCCTACAGCGGCGTGCTTCAAGACGGCGGCGAAACCGTGAGTTTGGAGCGACCGGATAAACCCGATATCTTGCCGGATGGAACGATCCTGGTTCCGTATTACGAGGTAGAATCCGTCAGCTATCGGAATGCCGCGCCGTGGCCACCAGGTGCCGCCGGCTTGGGATCGTCCCTGGAACGGAGGGCGCGCGACGTCTATGCCGATGACCCCTCATCCTGGCGGGCGAGCTTCGGCGAACCGTCGCCAGGATTTCCGAACGACGGCAATCGCACTCCCCTCGTGGATGCGGGACCGGATCGGGAAATCGAGTCCGCCACCTATCCCCTCCAAGTGACCTTGTCGGGTGTTGGCAGTGACGACGGACTTCCCGTCGTTCCCGGTCGCCTCGGGTTCCAGTGGAGCCAGGTTGACGGGCCCGGTGTGGTGACGTTCACCGGCGCGGGCACCTCGAACGCCACGGTCCGTTTGCCTGGTATCGGCGATTACACCCTTCGGCTCACGGTTTCCGACGGCGAACGTACGCGATCCGACGATGTCATCCTGCGCGCCCGGCGTCCGTCGGATACCCAGGTTTGGATCGCTGCCGGAGACACCTGGCGGTACCTGGACGATGGCTCGGACCAGGGAACGGCATGGCGGACCGCCGGGTTTTCGGATGCGGGCTGGCCGGCCGGCCCGGCCAAGATGGGATTTGGCGATGCGGACATGCGCACCACGCTGCGGCGCACCATCGATGGAACGCCGAGCACCACCTTCTATTTCCGCAAGACCTTTACCGTCGCCGATCCCTCCGGCGTGGTGGGGTTGAAGGTCCGCTTGATGCGCGACGACGGAGCCATGGTGTATCTCAACAACCAGCTCGTGTTCCGCTCCAACATGCCCGAAGGCAACGTGACGGCCTCGACGTTGGCCAGCGAAGTCGTGGGTGGCGCGGATGAGACGGCATACTTCGATCAGATCGTGGATCCCACCAGTCTGGTCTCCGGTGAAAACCTGATCGCGGTTGAGGTTCATCAGCAGAACTCCGGCAGCACCGACGTGAGCTTCGACCTTATTCTGGAAGCGCAGGCAAATCCGGCAAACCGCGGGCCGGTCGCGCTCGCCGGATCGGACATCACCGGCTCCGTGGGACAATCGCTCGAACTGACAGGTCAATTCCAGGATGATGGTCTGCCCAGCCCGCCCGGCGTGGTGCGATTTTCGTGGCGGCAAGTGGAGGGCCCGGGCACGGCGACGTTCACCGCCACCAACACGCCGAACACAACCGTCCAGTTCCCGGCAGCGGGTCGGTATGTCCTGCGATTCGCCGTCGACGATGGCGCATTGTCGGCTTTCGACGAGGTCGTGGCCACGATTGGCGGTGACGAATACGCCACCTGGCGGGGGCAGTACTTTACCTCCGTTGAGTTGGGCGATCCGACCGTCAGCGGCGACGACGCGGATCCGGATCGCGACGGACAGTCGAATCGGTCGGAATTCCTGAGCGGCACGCATCCGCGAGAATCCGGAAGTGTTCTGAGGCTTCGAGCGGTTCGCACCGACCAGGGCACACGATTGCTTGTCTCCGTAGTCAAGGAGCGGAGTTACACGGTTCTGGCGCGAAGCGAGGTGAACGCCGGCACCTGGCAGGTGGTTCAACATCTGAATTCAGCGGCGTGCGACTGCGAGGTGGAAGTGCTGGATGCGTCGACCGCGGGGGAGACCCGCTTCTATCGGGTGATCACGCCGAAACTGCCCTGAGAAGGCATGGACCTCGGGAGGGCGGTGAGGGTGCCGTACCTTCTCCGTCTTCGAGAATGGTGGGCTTGACGGCTGGCTCCGCGTTGCCGGATCCGTTGGGCCCATCGCTCTGGGGCAGCGGGCGTCGTCCGAGAAATGGGCGGTGCTCCCACCTTGCTGGGACTGATCAGAGGTCCGGTTCGCCTTGGCGATGGGTTGGGCTAAGGGTAAGACCTCCGGTCATCTCCATGGCAAAGCGCGCATTGAGCTGGTACCGGATGCTTCTTCCTCTGTGCGGGTTGGTGGTCGAGTGCGTAGCCTATTCGGCGACCATCGAACGTCCAGAGGATGGGCCTCGGCCCCTCACCCCTGAGGAGTCGCGGGCGACTTTTCGCGTGCCGGCGGGATTCCGTGTCGATCTGGTGGCCAGTGAACCGTTGATCCGCGAACCTTCCGGAGTCTGCTGGGATGCCAAGGGGCGGCTCCATGTCACGGAACTGCATGGTTACAACCTGGAAGGGCAGTACGACATCGAGGCCTTGAACCGGACCGGTGAATTGGATCGGACCGTGAGACGTATCCAGGCGAACGACCAGGCAAAGGGCGCGGCAGAGGCCGGGACGTACGGGACAGTAAAGCGCCTGGAGGATACTGATGGCGACGGGCGCATGGATCGGATGACCATTCTCGCCGACCGGCTTCCACCGGCCTACGGCCTTGTGCCGGCCCGTGGTGGAGTGATTGTGGCCTGCGCGCCCGATATCGTATTTCTGGCGGATCGCGACGGCGATGGCGTGGCCGAAGTTCGGGAGGTTCTGTTCACGGGCTTCAAGGCAGGCCTGCTGGAGCGCGGCGTCAATGCGCCCCAATGGGGACCCGACAACTGGATCTATTTTGGCCGCGGCCACGGTGGCGGGCGTATCACGGGTCGGCATTTGAAACAGCCCGTGGAGATTGGCGGAACCGACTTTCGCATCCGATCGGATGGCACCGCCATCGAGCCGGTGACCGGATCGACCCACACCTTTGGGCACGCGTTCACGGCGGGCGGGGATCGTTTTGTCGCCACCACCAGCGTTCCCGGAATCCAGGTGGCGCCCTTGCCGTGGCGATATCTGTCCCGAAATCCGGACGCCACATTGCCGCCACTTCAAGTGGCCGCCAGCGACGACACCCGCGTGTATGCCCTGGCGCCGCCTCACCCGTGGAGAGTGAAGCGCGCTCAGGATCCGGGATTCTTCAAGTTCTATCGCGATCGCTACGGTGCTGCGGACTCCGAAGCCGGTGGTTACTTCACCTCCGGTTGTTCGCCGCTGGTGTATGAAGATCTGCAGTTTCCTTCGGAATACCGGGGCCAATTCTTCATGTGCGAACCGGCTGGCAGCCTCGTTTATCACGCGGTCATCGACCGTGACGGCACCCGCCTGCGATTGCGCCGCCCCTCGTCCGCACCCAACGCCGAGTTCCTTGCGTCGACGGATTCCTGGTTTCATCCAATGAATCTGTCCGTCGGACCGGACGGCGCCCTGTATGTGGTGGATTTTTACCGGGAGATCATCGAGGACTACTCGGCGATTCCACGCTACCTGCAGCAACAATACGGACTGACCAACGGCATGGCTCACGGTCGGATTTGGCGGGTCTCCCACGAGAAGGCCCGGCCGGCGCCGACGGCTGACTTCTCGCGCATGGCGGAGAGTGAATTGATTCCGGAACTTGGCAGTCACCTCTCCTGGCGGCGGCAGACCGCGCGACGATTGCTGGTGGAACGGTCGCCCAGATCGGTGGCGCGGCGGATTGCCGGATGGCTCGACAACGATGCCATCGGCGCCATGAACGCACTGTTCACCCTGGAAGGCCTCGGCGCGTTGGAGGCGGAGGACCTGCGAGAAGGATTCGAACATCGCAGTGGCGAGGTGCGTCGGATCACTCTGCAGTTGGCGGATCGTTTCTTTGGACCCGGCAATAAGGGACGCCACGTCGAGGAAGCATTGTTGGGGTCGGATAGCGCGGTGTTGGGAAGGGATCCTGTGGTCGCTTTGCAGGCCGCACTCAGCCTCGGCGAGAGCCGGGATCCGAGGGTTCCTCGACAACTCGCGGCCTTGGCGCATCGCTACGGGCACTTGCAGTGGATGGACGCCGCCGTCCTGAGTTCCTCCCACCGACGTGAACCTGAGGTCTTGAACCACCTCCTGTTGATCAGTCCGGCCAACACCTACCTCATCGAGGCACTGGTCGCCGCGGTGGCCGCGAGAGCCGATGCCGGCGAAGTGGCCGCAGTTCGTGCCACCCTCGCCAAGGCGGACGATCCTGGGCATCGAACCGCCTGGAATCGCATCCTGGATGCCGGATTGGAGGAAGACCGGGACGCCGCCGGTCGAGCCTCCCAGGCGGCCCCACCGGTGACCCAGGAGTTGCCGTCGCCGGAGTTCGTCGCCCGAGTGGAGCAGGCGATGCCGCGCTATCGTGCGGCGCTTTCGCAATCTGCGGACGTGGAGCAGGGCCGGGCGTTGTTCGCCCAGCATTGTGCGACGTGCCACCAGGCGAAGGGACTGGGGACGGCGGTGGGGCCAAGTCTGGATGCCGAGTTCCAGCGGGCGGAGGAAACCGTGATCCGTGACATTCTTCTTCCCAACGAGATGCTCACCGCCGGATTCGAATCGTCCTTTGTGCGCACCCGGTCGGGTCAAATCCACCAAGGGATTCTCGTTTCGGAATCGCCCACCAGCCTGACGCTGCGATTGCCGGCCGGCGCGGAAGCCACCTTTCTGCGACGACGGGTCGCCGAGGTGCGCACCGAGAAGATCTCCCTGATGCCACCGACCTTCATGGAGGTGCTGGGTCCCAAGGACGTGGCCGATCTGATTGCCTTCCTGCGCGCCCGGACTCCGAAGTGAGACGTTCTCGAGTAGACGGACGGCTTGCCGTTCCGGGGCTGAGGGGAGAGAACAAGCCCTGGATGAGTGAATCTCCCATCCAGAATCTTAGGGTCCATATTTACGGGGCGCAGGGCAGCGGTTCCGTCTTTCCATCGCGCGCCGAGCGGTTGGCCTTGCTGCGCCACGCCAACCAGGAACTGGTGGCGTGCATCATTCAGGATCTGTCCAGGCATCTCGATCCGCAGGGCCGTCTGAGCGGAACGATCGAAGACATCCTCGAAGGCCCGATTTCACCCCGCACCATCGCCCGGTATGCCGGTCGTTTCGACGTCACCGAGCCGCGGGTCTACGGGGGATGGACCACCTGTGTGCGGGTGACCACCGCCGACGGTTTCGAAATCGTGCTCGATTGCGGGAGTGGATTTCGTATTTGCGCCCGGGATCTTCAGGCTCAGTGGGCGGAATTGCCGGAGCGGCACCTCCACCTTTTCGGAAGCCACAGCCATTTGGATCACACCGAGGGATTTGACCAGGCGGCGGTCTGTTTCGATCCGCGCAATCACCTCCATATCTACGGAAACCGCCAATTCCTGAGGGCCCTGGACTACAATCTCGGTATCTTCTCCCGCCAGGTGGCGCGCGCGGCACAGGGGGTCCAGACACCGATTCATTTCGGCCTGATGCCCGCGACCTTCGCGTCCTACGAGATCGGCGCCTTGCCGGCAGCCGAGGCAGACGGGCCGCCGTTGAAGAGCGTCGCGTTGCGGGCGGAGGAGGCGATTCACCTGGGGGCGACGACCATCCTCCCATTCGAGGTGTTTCATCCCGCGCCGTGCCTCGCCTACCGCATCGAACGGGAGGGTCGGGTGTTTGTTTTTTGTACGGACCATGAATGGCGTCGGGAGGCAGGCGAAGACGCGGAATGGCGTCGAAGCCAGGTGGCGGAGGATCGGCTGATCGCCTACGCGACCGGCGCCGATCTTCTGTACCGGGACGGACAGTATCTTCGTGCCGAGTACGAAGGCCTCAAGGGCATCGGGGATAGTGGAGCGGTACCCCGTATCGGGTGGGGCCACAGTTGTATTGAGGACGTGGTGGAAATGGCGCGGAAGGCCCGTATCCACCGCACCCTCATTGGGCATCACGATCCCAACCGCAGTTGGTCGGAGCTTAATTGGCTCGATGAATCCATATCCCGCCACGGCGCCACCGATGGGTGCTCCGTTGAACTGGCACGTGCTGAAACCGAGTTCGACCTGTAGAGCGCCTGGCATCGGCGCTCGCGTCATGGGATCGTGGCGGCGGCCAGTTTCAGAAACGCCTCTTCCACCCCGCATCCGTTTTTGGCGCTCGTGCGAACGATCGCACACCCGAGCCTGTGAAAGGCGGCGAGATCCGAATCCTGGACGCGCCATTCCGGGACCAGATCCGACTTGTTGAGGGCGAGCACCAGCGGCATGGAGCCGATCTCGCGTTCGATCTGGTGCACGATGTCGAGGCCTCCCTCGAGCGTTTCGGGCCGGGTTCCGTCAATGACCAGCAGGCAACCCGCCGCCCCTCGGATATAGGAACTCGGAACGGAGAATCGATTTTCCGGTCCGGCGACATCCCAGATCATCAACTGCACTTCCGCGGCTCCCACGCGCACGGATTTCTTGTCGACTTTGACCCCGATGGTCGTGAGGTACTTTTCGTCGAACAGACTCTGCACAAAGCGCCGCACCAGGCTCGTCTTGCCGACGCCCGGCGTGCCCAGGAGAACCACCTTCTTTTGCAGTCGATCCATCGCAACGACCCGAGGAGGGTAGTCCGGATTGCGACAGGGGGCAGGTCTGAAATCACGGGGCGGGCGCCGAGGCAGACCCGGGAGGGGTGGTTGGGGACGGGAGTGGTTTCGGTGCAGGGCATTGCGGTTGTCGGGTCCGGGAAATAGGGTAGCCGGCATGGCGCCTGCCCTGAGTCCCTCCGTGCAACGGGCTGTGGCCCGAGTGCAGTTGCGAAGCGAGGTCTGGCGGGCCTGGCTGGTTCTTGGCGCGGCGCTGGTGCTGTTGCTGGGGGTGCTGACCTTGGGGCTTTATGATCATGCAACACCCCAGGCCCGGGTTCGGCAGATGCGGGGCGCGAGCGTCCTGGCGATCCTGGTGGCTTACGACAGTGTGATCCTGGCGGTGCTCCTGCGCCGCCGGAACACGGGGCGTCCCACCTCCTCATGGTTTCGCTACGCCAACACGGTGGTGGAAGTCAGCCTGCCGACGGTGGTGGTTTTGGTGCTGGCTCCGACCGTGGGATGGCTGCAGGCGTTGGCTGGCGCGGCGCCCTTCGCCTATTTCGTTCTCATCCTGTTCACCACTCTCTATCTGGATTCGCGACTCTGTGGATTCGCCGGCGTGATCGCGGCGGTGCAGTATGGGTGGCTGGCTAACGTGGCTTTGAAGAACCAGACAGCGGTGCCGGGATGGGAAATCCTGGTGTCGCCGGGCGCTCATGGGATGAAGACCGTGATCCTGCTATTGACCGGTTTCGCGGCCGGATTTGTCGCCGCCCAGATCCGGTCTCAGATGGTCACCGCTGTTCAGTCCGCCTCCGAACGGGATCGGGCCGTCGGCATGTTTGGACAGCATGTCAGTCCGCAGGTGGCCGACCTGCTGCTGCGGCAGCCGTTGGAGTTCAGCGGGGAAGAGCGGGATGTCTGCGTGCTTTTTCTGGACATCAGGGATTTCAGCAAGCTGGCGGCGGCTTCGGCGCCAAGCGAGGTCATGAGGTACCTGAACACGGTTTTTGGGGAGTTGATTCGAGTGGTGAACCGGCATCAGGGCATCGTGAACAAATTCCTTGGCGACGGTTTCATGGCGGTTTTCGGCGCGCCCGTGAACGACGGTTCCTCGTGCGAACACGGTGTTGCCGCGGCCAAGGAGATTCTGGCGGCGGTGGAAACGCTGAATCGCACAGGAGTCATCCCGGCGACCCGCGTTGGCATGGGGCTTCACGTGGGCGAAGCGGTGACGGGGAACGTGGGTTCGGAGGAGCGGAAGGAATACACCATCATCGGGGATGTGGTGAACCTGGCGGCCCGGATTGAACAAGCCACCAAACAGTATCAGGCACAATTGCTGGTCTCCGAAGCCGTGTACCGGCGACTGGATGCACCGCTTCATCCGGCGACCGATCTGGGCGAGATCGAGCTCAAGGGTCAATTGAAGCCGACCCGCCTGTATCAATTGGCATGAGCTTGTCGCAGGGCGAGACCACGATCTCCGACCCCATGCGGAGGACGACGAGTCTCGTCCGGGGCGCGGACTAGTTGATGGGTTGAGGCGGGGATTCCCGCCATCGGCGCGATGCGGCGCTGCCATCCGCGAAGGGTGGGCGCCGGTTGGAACGTGGCGATCGCACGGGAATCGTCTAGCCCGGACCTGCAAGGCGCTTCTCGGCCAGCAACGCGGCTGTGAAAGCGCCGATGGCTCGAAGATTTCGACCCGCGCGGCCGGGTGCGCTGGGTTCATCTCCCAGGATTGCCCCGATGGCGTTGACCGCTCCCTCCAATCCGCCGGGACTTCTCTTTAACCGGTGAACCGCCATCAAGCGAAGGTCGATGGGTGTTGACTCCGGGTGCCAATCCTCCTGTTTCAGAAGGTCCCAGGCAAAGGGCCCCCAACCGATGAGGCGATCGCCGGGTTGGAGAAACCGGGTCCATTCGGCGAGCCCGCGATCGACGGTGGTGCCGCCGAGGAGACATTCGGCGGGTACTCCGAGGTGATGGGCGGCGCTGGGGGCAAGGGGTCGTCGAGGAGCAAGGAAGACGTGAAACAGTTCACCGGTGGAGAGTCGGCGACCGGCCAGTTGAATGATTTCCGGGTGCCCGGGCACCTGGGTGCCTCGACGATGCGCGTTCGCTTCGGCAGCAACGGCGACCAACCGCGGCCAAAGCGAGTCGAGGTCAGGCATGAAGGGAGAGGTCCACCACGGCGCCCCGGGTTTGTGGCGGCGGCGCGGCGGTTCGATCCGGGCCGCGGTCGCCGCCAACTGTGTGTCCACCATACGATCGAAGGCCCGCAACAGCGGTTCGAATTTCTCGGTGTCCCTTTCGAAGACTCTCAGTACTTCAACGACCGCCTCGACGGTGGCCACACAGTGGGCCGCAGGTTCGCGTCGAATCCGGTAATTGCCCGGCTTTCGGGGGACGAATCCGATTCGTGGCAGGGCGCGGAGGGTGGGATTGAGGCTCAACATCTTTCGCGCCTGTGGCCAGGTGCCATCGATGACCACCAAAGTGTTCGGCGGGCGGTCGAGGGTCTGCGGATCCACGGCGTCGGCGCCGGGGAAGAGCAGGGCGGTTCCCGGGCGCGCCAGGATGTCGGCCACCACCGGGTTCTCGGCGAACGCCATGCCCTCGTGGAGTTCACTGCGGGATAGCCCCAGATGGGCGATGCGGGCGGTGCCGATGGCGACCCTGGCCTCCCGTGGATGCTGGAGAAAGACCACCCGCACGGAAGTGTCGACGGGTTCCAGGCCGGTGCACCAGCACGCCGTGGCGGGCCGACGACATCGTTCGCAGACACGGCGTGGAAAGGGGTTCGACATGGATCAGCGGCGGTGTCGGTCGATTGGCCCGCCCGACCCGGCAGCGAATCATGGGGCGGCGGCAGGGGCAAGCGAGGCCCGCGTTCGGCCTTGAAGCCGCGCCCCGCTCGTCTAGCTTGCGACGCAATCTCGACCTCCGTTCCCAACCTCGTTCTCTGTTCATGCGATTCCTAGCCGGCCTTTTTCGAGGCGCACAACGAGGTGAAGCGACCGGCGGCGTTGGGTCGCGATTGGCAAGGCGTCATCGCGATTCCTTCATCGCGAATGCCCGGACCGGCGAGACATGGAGGCTGCTCATCGGCTGCCTGCTCCTCTCCTGCTCGGTATGGGGAGCCGTCCCGGCGGATCATGCCGCCAGAATGGAATCGGGATTGGCGCTGTTCCGATCCGAGATCGGCTCGGTGCTGCGCGATCACTGCCTGGAATGTCACGGTGGCAAGCGGGTTCGAGGGGACTTGGACCTGACCACTCGCGAAGGGCTGCTGCGAGGCGGTTCCAGCGGTTCGGTGGTGGTGCCGTTCTCGGCCTCCGAAAGCCGGTTGCTTCGCCTGGTGGGTCATGAGGTGGAGCCGTTCATGCCGGAGCGACGCGACCCGTTGCCGGATGCTGTCCGCCAGTCCCTCGCACGATGGATCGAATGGGGTGCTCCTTATGATGCGCCGCTGATCGAGGGAAAACCCCCGCACCAGGATCGATCGGTCGTGACGCCGGAGGCCCGGCAATGGTGGGCTTTTCAGCCGCTGACGCGGGTCGAACCTCCCGACGCTGCCGATCATCCCATCGATGCCTTCCTGCGGGCAGCCGGTCGGGAACAAGGGTTGGACCTGAATCCTCCGGCCGATCGGTCGACTTTGCTGCGTCGCGCGACGCTGGATCTGACCGGGCTGCCGCCGCGTTCCGACACCGTGGAATCCTTCCTGAGGCCTGGTGGAGCAGACTATGCCGCCCAGATCGATCAGTTGCTTGATTCTCCGGCCTACGGCGAACGCTGGGCCCGTCATTGGCTGGACGTGGCGCGGTTCGCGGAAAGCAGTGGCTTCGAACACGACTACGATCGACCGCATGCCTTTCACTACCGGGATTTCGTGATCCGTGCCCTCAATCAGGACATGCCCTTCAACCAGTTTGCCCGCTGGCAACTGGCGGGCGATGAGTATGCGCCGGAGGATGTCCAAGCCATGATGGCCACTGGATTCTTGGGCGCTGGCGTCTTTCCGACCCAGATCACGGCGAACGAAGTGGAACGCACCCGTTACGATGCCATGGACGACATGCTGGCGACGGTGGGCAGTGCGTTTCTCGGGCTGACGGTCGGCTGCGCTCGGTGCCACGATCATAAGTTCGATCCGATTCCGGAGCGCGATTACTACCGCATGTTGTCCACGTTCACGACCACGGTGCGGAGCCTGGTCGATTTGGAGCTGGACCCGGTCGCGGCCAAGGAACAACGCCTGGCGCATGAGCGGCAGCGTGCGGTTCTCCATCAGCATCTTGTTGATTTGGAGACGGGCCCGCTGACGGCGAAGTTTGATCAATGGCTGGCGGCCCGACCCGAGCTTCCATTAAACGACTGGACCCTGTTGGAGATCACCAACGCGGAATCCAAAGCTGGGGCAGCGTTTCGCCGATTGGAAGACGGGTCGTATCTGGTGAGTGGAGCCAATGGCGACCGCGATGCCTATGTCTTCACCGCGCGCACTCCGCTCCGCGGGATCACCGCGATCAAAATCGACGCTTTGACCCATCCGTCGGCGCCGCAGAACGGACCCGGCCGGGCGGCCAACGGCAATTTTGCGCTGGGCCGAATCCGCGTCACCGCGGCACCCGCAACCGGTGGATCCGCCGTGGAAATGCGCCTCAACCAACCGCGGGCGACCCATCAGCAGAACGAGGGATCGCTATCGGTGGCAAGTTCACTCGACGACGACGCGCGCAGCGGGTGGGCGGTGGATTCGGGCGGCATTGGGAAGGACCAGGCCGCGGCATTCGCCTTCGACCAACCCGTCGACCTCGAAGGCGGCGCCGAGTTCGTCGTCACCCTCGAGTTCACCGTCAACACCGGCCACAACCTCGTTCGACCTCGGTTGTCCGTCAGCACGATAGCCAATCCGGAGTTGGGTCTTGAGGTGGTGCCACCCGGCATCGCCGCGTTGGGACAACGGCTTTCCCGATTGAACTCCGACGAACGCCGCCAGGTGTTCGAATGGTGGAAAGCCCGAGAACCCGAGTGGGTGGCGGCGAACGCGCGTCTCATTGATCACGAAGGCAAGCGTCCGACAGGCAAGGTTCCCGTGATGGTCTGCGCTGAGGGCTTTCCCCCCATCGTCATGCACTCGCAAGGTCCTCCATTCCTGGAGCAGACCCATCGACTCAAACGCGGCGATCCCAACCAGAAGCTGGAAGTGGCCGAGCAAGGCTTCCTGCAGGTGCTCAGCCGCGGCGAGGATGGGGAACGGTGGAAATGGGCTCCCCCTCCGGGATCGAAGCATTCGGGACGACGCCGCACCCTGGCCAATTGGCTGACCGACGTGGAATCGGGCGCGGGCTCGCTCATGGCGCGGGTGACGGTCAACCGGCTTTGGCAGCACCATTTTGGGCGCGGATTGGTGGCAACGCCGAACGATTTCGGCAGGACTGGGGTTCCGCCGACCAACCCCGGGCTGCTGGAGTGGTTGGCGGGAGAATTGGTGCGCCAGGATTGGAGACTGAAACCGATGCACCGCCTGATCATGAGCAGCGCGGCGTATCGACAGGCGAGTGGTGCCGACCCGAAGAAGCTGGCCGCGGATCCAGACAACCAACTGTTCCTGCGGTTCACACCCCGCCGCCTGGAAAGCGAGGCGTTGCGGGACAGCATGCTGGCGGTCGCGGGGTTGTTGGATCGAACGATGTTTGGCCCGGGCACATTGGACGAAGCGAGCACGCGGCGGAGCGTCTATTTCACCGTGAAGCGAAGCCGATTGATGACTTCGATGGTGGTGTTCGATACCCCCGAACCGTTGACCAGCCAGGCCCTCCGACCCGTCACCACCGTCGCGCCGCAAGCCTTATGGTTGATGAACAACAGCCAGGTGCGAGCGTGGGCGGAGGCGTTCGCCCAACGCTTGATCAGCACCTCCAACACCGCGGACCCGGCGGTTTGGGTCCGGAATGCCTATCTCGAAGCACTGGCGCGACTGCCGGTTCCTGCCGAATCGGAAGCAGCCGTGGCGTTCATCAAGGCGGGTTACGCCAAGCCCGGGAATGTCGATGCATCGGTGGCCCGTACCATTGCTCTCACCGACTTCTGCCAGACGCTGTTCGCCCTCAACGAGTTTGCCTATGTCCATTGACGACTTTGCTTCGATGAACCGCCGCCGGATGCTCCGGCGCGCAGGGGCGGGGTTCGGCATGGTCGCCCTCCAGCACCTGCTGCTCCGAACCGGGATGGCGGGTTCCGTGCGCCGCGAAGGCGGGGGGACGCCGCACTTTGCGCCCAGGGCCAAGGCGATCATTTGGCTCTTCATGAACGGTGGACAGAGCCAGGTGGATACCTGGGACTACAAGCCGGAATTGCAGCGGCGAGACGGCCAAGCCTTGCCCGACTTCGATCCGAAGACCGGGTTCTTTCCAGGTGCGGTGGGGCCGTTGATGAAATCGCCGTTCGACTGGGCCCAGCATGGCCAGAGCGGCACCTGGGTCAGTTCGCTGTTCCCCCACTTGTCCAAACAGGTGGATCGCATGGCGTTCATCCACTCGCTGCACACCGAATCCAACAACCACTCGCCGGCGCTGTTCATGATGAACACCGGCACCACCCGCATGGGGCACCCCAGCGTCGGGTCCTGGATCACTTACGGTCTCGGATCCGTCAGTGACGATTTGCCCGCATTCATCGTGATGAGTGATCCCAAGGACCGGGGCCTTCCCAAGGGACACGCCAGCAACTGGACGGCGGGTTTTTTGCCGGGAGTCTTTCAAGGCACCTGGTTGAAGCCCAAGGGCGAGCCGATGGAGAATCTTCGTCGCCCCGGCGGCCTGGGCGACGGTCGTCAACGGGCTCAACTGGATCTGCTGGAGCACCTCAACCGACTCCACATGGCGCAGTCGCCCGTCGAGGACCAACTGGCCGCCCGCATCGACAGCTTCGAACTCGCCTACCGGATGCAGAGCGCCGCGCCGGAGGCATTTGATCTGTCGCGGGAACCGGAGTCCGTGCGGCGTTTGTATGGTCTGGATCAAGCGCATTGCGCACCCATGGCGGCCCAGTGCCTCATGGCCCGGCGATTGGTCGAACGGGGCACGCGATTCGTCCAAATCTACAGCGGCGGAATGGACAACCAGCTTTCCTGGGACGGTCACGAGGACATCGTTGGCAACCACGGCGGCTTCGCCTTGGAGACCGACCAACCGTTCGCGGCGCTGCTGGTCGATCTCGCCCAGCGAGGCCTTTTGGAGGACACCTTGGTGGTGTGCGGGGGCGAGTTTGGTCGGCTGCCCATCGCCCAGAAATCAACGAAGCCGGGGCGCGACCACAATCCTCACGCTCTGACCGTCTGGATGGCTGGAGGCGGGGTCAGAGGTGGCACGCACTACGGCGAGACCGACGAAATCGGCTACCGGGCCATGATGAACAAAGTGAGCATTCGCGACTTCCATGCCACACTGCTCTACGCGTTGGGCATCGATCACGAACGGCTCACCTATCGCTTCCAAGGGCTTGACCAGCGACTGACCGGTGTGGAGAGCGCGCACCCGGTCCGCGAGTTGTTCACCTGAAGGACGTTGGCAGTGACGGAATGGAATCGACCTCGTCCGCGCCGTCGCCGATGTGATCGTCACGGGAATCGATGCCTGTTAGGCTTATCCCATGAGGATTTCCGAAGCCCTGGATTCCGGGCGGATTGGGGTGCCTTACGGGCAGCATGGTTGGAGGCCGGCCGGTTGCCCACCGAAGCCCTGCGGGCGAGGCTGGCGGGGCGTCGCTGGTCTCGTCGTGGCTCTGATTTTTGGCGGTACCCTGAACTTCCGAGCAGCCGAAACCGAAGCCTCCCGTCCGACCCAGGTTCTGGTCGCGTACGATTCGCTTTCCGGCCACACGGAGAAAGCTGCCGCAGCGGTGGTTGAAGGCGCTCGGCAACTCACCGGCGTACAGGTCACCCTCAAGCGAGTCGAGGCGGTCGTGCGTGAGGATCTCGAAGCCGCGGATGGGTTGGTGCTCGGGTGCCCGACCTACTACGGCACGATGCCGGGCCGGATGAAAACGGTTATTGATGATTGGTCCTGGAAGATGAAGGTCGATTTGACCGACAAGGTTGGCGGTGCTTTTGCCACCGGGGGTGGCCAAACCGGCGGCAAGGAATTCACGGTGATCTCGCTTCTCATGTTCATGGTGAACAATCGAATGGTTGTGGCGGGTCCTCTCTACCGGAACGAGAAGACCGGTAGTGTCTGGGCCGAAGCGGGCGCCACCGCCATGACCGGGCCCGCTGATCCCGGCGTCGGCGAGGTTGAGTTGGACAGCGCCCGGCGGTTGGGGCACAGGGTTGCTGAACTGGCTGTAAAGCTGCGGCGAGGCGTGAGCTCGGCATCGCGAACCAACCCACCATCTGCGCGGGCCCCCGAATAAGGCTCCCGTCTGGCCACCTGTTCCGCTACCGGAGTCTTTCGTGGGGCTTCACGGATCGAAGGGAAACCACACCCGCATTTCATTCGGGCCGCGATGGGCCCAGGCGTAGTAGGGAATCATCGTCAGTGCCCTTCCGTCTGCTGCACCGGAGAGGGCCTTTACGGCAACCAGGCCGCCAAGCAGATCGGATCGCGTCTCCGTGTTGAACGTGGTCTTTCCCGACATCCGATGGCCCATCACTGTGCCTGGATTGTCGGCGCCCTCCGCGCAATAAACCAGCGGACCCCGTTCGACCGCGATGCTATTCGCGGCGGCTTGGACCTTCGGATTCGCCACCACGCGGCGCACCGGCATTTCGAGGTCGAGCGTGACGACATCGCCTGGCTTCCATTCGCGGCGGAGCTCGGCGTAACCCCTGTGCATCCTGAGATCGGTCCTGCTTCCATTCACCGCCAGGCTGACCGCCGGTCGAAGGTTGTCCGAGTAGCGATAGAGATCGGATGGCAGCGGTTCGTTTCGTGCCCAACCGGGGATGCGAAGGTGCAGCGCGAATCGGGTGGCACGCGGCGGATCGACCGCGAGGGAGACCTTTCCATCGAACGGATATTGGGTGGTCTGCCTCAGGCTCACCGTCGTTCCGCGGATCTCCATTGAGGCACGGCAGCCGACATAGAGGTTGACGTAAACGGAGTCGGCCCGGGTGGCGTAGATCGAACCGGCGATCTCGGGGATGAAGCGCACGTCATTGACGGGGCAACAGGAGCAGCCGAACCACGGAGCGCGTTCCAATGAGCCCTGGTTGAACTTCCGTTTGCCGTCACAGACGAGCGGATTCGGGTAGAAAAAGCGGTCACCGGTGAACGCCACACCGGCGAGAAACCCGTTGTAGAGCGTTCGCTCGAGCACGTCGATGTATTGGGCGTCTCCGTGGAGCAGGAACATGCGCTGGTTCCAGAGCGCGTTGCCGATGGCGGCGCAGGTTTCGTTGTACCCATCATTGGGTAGCGCGAAATCGGGGCCGAAACCTTCGGTGGTGGCGTCGGAGCCAATGCCGCCAGTGAGATAGAGTTTACGCCCCACGACACTTTGCCAGAGAGCATCCGCAGCCTTGGCGTAGGCGGAGTCCGCCAGGATGGCGGCGATATCCGCCATGGCGGAATACATGTAGGTGGATCGAACCGAATGTCCGACGGCCTCGGTCTGTTGTGTCACCGGGAGATGATCCGAGTAATAGCGGGGGCCGTAATGGCCGGCGGGAACCTCGTAGCGACCGTTGCCGCGGCAATCGAGGAGGAACTTTGCCAGATCGAGGTATTTCGCGTCACTGGTCACGCGAAAGAGTTTGATCAAACCGATCTCGATCTCCTGATGGCCCGAGGGAATCTCGAGTTTGCCCTTGCCCCAGACGCGGGACACCAGATCGGCGCTGCGGCGCGCGACTTGCAGCAGGTTGGTCTTTCCGGTGGCCTCGAAATGGGCGGCGGCGGCTTCGTAAAGGTGGCCGAGATTGTAGAGTTCGTGGCTGTCCTCGCCTGGCGTCTGCGCCCCACGTTCGTTCAGCCAACGATCCTTCCCGGCCCGGGAATGCCCGCTCTTTAGCGTCCGGGCCGTATATAGGTAGCCATCGGATTCCTGTGCCGCGGCGATCTTGGCAATGAGCTCGTCCAGGTAGGCATCGAGTTTCGGATCGGGATGGGTCGCCAGCGTGTAGGCCGCCCCTTGGATAACCTTGTACACATCCGAATCATCAAAGGGACATCCCTGAAAGGGGCCGGGCTCCTGACCGCCGGCCCGGGCAAAGTTGCTGATGCGCCCCGTCTCTTCACACTTTTTGAAGCAATACCAAACGGTGGTCTGGCGATTCGTCTCGATGCGCGGGGTCCAGAACGCGTCGTCGACCCGCACGTCGGTGAAGGGAACCGGTCGAATGGGATAGTCGCGGGAGGCGGCGACCGCGCTGGGCAAGCTGAGCGCGGAGGCCAGAATGACGGCGAGGCGAGTCTTCATTGGAGTCGGGAGGCAATCGGGGAGGAATGTGCGGGTCAGCGCTGGGCCGGGGTCTTTCCCGCACCCGGTTTCGCCAGGGTGCGGGCGTCATCGACGTGGTCCAGGTCGACCCCCATTCGTTCAAACTCGGCGGCGGCGTTGAGGAAATGGGCGGTGATCCAGAAGACGGTCCAGCTCTCGCTGTAGCCGCCTCGCAACCGGAACACGTTCGACATGTCTCCGTGTTGGGCGAAGTTCGTGTGCTGGATCTGTTCGCCGCTGCTGCCATAGGGATCCATCATTTGGCCGCAGGATCGATACATCACGGCGGCCAACCGTTGAAGGTCCGCGCGGCCCAGGTATTGGCCCATGCGCCAGAGTTCCGGGGTATACATGACACCGAAAACGTCCAGGTGCTGGTTCTGGGCGGACACAATCGTCCAGCCCCGGGTCTTGAGGCCGTGGTCACGCAGGCGACCGGCCGGGAGATCGATGTCCCAGAGCACCGTGTAGGAGAGGGTCACGTCCATGGCATGTTCCGCCCAATCGAGATAGCGTCGTTCCCGAGTGAGTTCGTACAGAGAAAGGAACGCTTGAAAGGCGGCCCACGCGCCTTCCTTGTCTTCGCAATTCGCGTCGAGGGTTCCTCCCCAATACGGCTCGGTCATGTCGAGATGTCGTTTCGCATAATATTCGGCCGCCTTGACTGCCGCGCGCTTGAAGGCTTCCTCGCCGAACAAGGTGTAGGCCTGGCACAACGGTGAAATGAAGAAGGCCTCGGCGGTGTTGCGCGGATTCCAGCGGGGTTGGAGGATGCGATCCGCCTGGAGAGCGCAGGCGCGCTTTAAGAATTCCTCCCAATGCGCGGTTCGCACGCCGGACATTTTGCGGCCGGCAAGGATCGCTCGTGCAAACGACTCCATGGCCTGCCCTTGGGACACGGGATCCTGATCCTTCCACCGACCTGTGTCGGCATCGTAGTTGAGCAGGAATCCGTGCTCGTTGAAGGGCGATCGAGCCAGTCCGTCGAGCGAGCGTTGTCCGCGGTCGAGCAGGGTGGAATCAGCGAGGCGGCCTGCCAGGGCAAGCATGGCGTAACCCGCGGCGTCCGCCTGGCCGCACCAGCCCATGACGTATTGGGTCCCCTTGATGTCATCGGGATACATTTCGAAACCGGAGTCCGGACCCCGTTCCCTCCAGCGCGAGAGGGCGAAGCGGTATTTCTCGCGCAGGATTTCCTGGTAGCTCGGCAGACCCGCCAAGTGTCCGGCTGGATGCAGGCGCATGGCGGTGCGGAGCGGTTGGCGAAAGCCGTTGCCCGGTTGGGTTTCGGGCACGATCTCGAGGAGGTAGGTCTTTTCCACGACGGCGCCGGGTCGCAGGTTCAGCCAGGTATCGGGATAACCCAGGAACTCGCCTTGGAGGGCCTTGGTGACGCTAGGGCGGTGGTTAGCGGCGGTGGGTCCCGAGAGGCTGGCCAGCTCGGTGGCGTTGCTTCCGGAGATCAATCCAAGCGTCCACCATTGATCATTCTGATTGGCACCGAAGGCGGGTGACGGAAGGGTATGCAACGCCGCCGCCCGAGTCGCGCCATCGTCCCGCCATTCGATACTGGTCCATGGCGCGGAAAAGCGGTGTTCCTCGAAGAACGTCCGGTCGCCAGGCAGTCCCGCGTGGACTGCCACAGCGTGATTGCCGGTCTTCTCGCCGGCTGGGTTCCCGTAAAGGACGATGCCCGGCATCATCGGCTTGGCGTGGGCCGCTCCCGGCGCAATCCAACGCACCGAAAGCGTCGCTCGTGACAAAGGCACTTGACCCGTCCAGGTCCAGCGACGAGTCCCGCGGAGCAAATCGGACTCGAGACGATACGCATCGCGCACTTGGAGCACGCCGCCCGCCAGTTCGATCTTCCCCGACACGATGGTCCAATCACCGCTGCGCTCGACCTTCTCAGGGTTGGCGTGAACCCAACCGGAAGGCCAACCGTCGGTCCAGTTTGTCGCCACTGACCAGAGGCCTTCCGATGGCGACGTCAGGATCGGGCGTGCCGTCGAACCCAACACCACGGCATGTGGGCCCGTCTCCGAGATTCGCAACACGGGAGTGTCCGCCTCCGCACCCGGTAGCGGCGTCGCGATTCGGAGGGCTGCCAGCAGGGCGATCGGCCAGGAAGGAAGGCAGGAGAACCAGGCAGGGAAGCACGAGGCATAGGGGCGTGAGGACGCGAAGCACCATCGGGCAGGTTGCGGCGGGTGGGGGCCGCGCGAAATCCCGGTGCCGGATTGAGCCGTCCGATTACCCGTCGGGAAGAGCAGACTGGATTCGTTCATGGCCAGCGCCGAGCTTAGTATGGGCGCTGGGAGGCATGGTGAAGCGGGGTTTCAGAGAGGGGGAGCCGAATGGGGCGGGCGGGAAGGCGTCGACCGGATGCGATCGGCTTCAGCCTGCTCAACGGATTCGGTCAGTTTGAAGGCCAGGGCTTGAAGTCGGGTGATCTGTTTGCCCTGCTCCATGACGACCGAATTCAGGACTTCATATTGTCTCTCGAGATGGGTCAGTTGAATCTCGAGACGCTGGAGGCGTTCGCTTTCGGCGGAGACCATGCCCCCAGCGTCGGCACCCGGTGGATGCTGCACAATCACGAAAGGAGCGATATCCGTCCTGTGCCATCGGGATCGGATGGCGGGGGTTGGGTGGCCGTGGTCAGAGATCCGGCCTCAGTCGGGCTTCGGATCCGTTGGCAACGGAGGGATGCCCGCCCATTGGTGCAGGTAGTGACTGGCCACCCGGCAGATATCGACCCGCATGCAATGGCTCTCCGGTCGAACGCGGGAGAGTTCCAGGATGCCTTTCAACTCAGGGATGAAATCGCCGCCGCATTTCGCGCGCAGCGTTTTGACGGCGGGAATCCAGCCGTAGAAGCGCGTGGCTGGGTCCACGGCATTCTCGAATGCCGGATCTTCCTCCTTGGGAATGCGGTTGAACGTGGCGATGCCTTCCGCGATCCGGCGACCAGCGGCTTGAACCGGTGGAATGAGTTCCCTGGGGGGCACCGGAAGCCGGGAGATGCACATGAGAGCGGCGTGGGCCATCGTCGCATCGTCGCCGACAACTAGCGCGGCAAGTTCCTCCACCACGTTCGGGCGGCTCGCGATCTGTTGAAGGGCCCGCTGGGTTTGGGGTTGTTCGTAGGTGAGATAGGGGAACCAGGCCTCGATCGGTGAGTTTGTCGGAATGGCGGCAAACACGGCCTCCTTCTTGGCGGCCTCTTCGGTCTTCCGTTCTGCCTCGCTTTGGAGGGGTGGCGAAGGCGGCGGCGGCGCGACTTTCTGAATGCGAAACCGACAGGACATTTTATCGGCCGGCCATGGTTCGCCATTGGCCTGCGTGCGTGGAAGCCAGTCGCTCCAATCCTGAAACTCACTGCCTGGATGCCTTGGCAACGGCAGCCGAAAGCCCATGACGTCCTTCGCGTCTTCACGGGCCAGGGTCACACTGCGCTGACCTCGGGCGGTGAAGAGGCTGACACGGGTGGGGACAATCCAACGACCTTCCGAGAATCGGGCTGCCTCGGTGAGAACGACACCGGCCGCGCTCTTGCGAACGGTATGCCCCGACAGTGAATCGAAGGTGAACCGCCAGTTGCCGTCCGCCGTGGGCGGCTTGTCGGTGCCAGTGGAATGGGGGAAGCGAAACTCCACCTCCAACGTCAGATCCTGCCCGTCGAGTTTGGGCGGCACGTCCGCCAGGAGCCGGCAGACCAGGGCGGCGATAGCGGCGAGGCCCACCACCACACTCAACGCCGCGCCGACTTCTTTTCCGAAGCCTGCGCCATCGTGCGACGCCATGAGCCGAGCGGTGATCAGCCCGATGAGGAACGCGGCGATGCCGCCGCCGAGGGCAAGGAAGAGGACGAAATAACCGGCGCCGCCTTCACGGCTGGACACGTGGTACCAGGAGACGCACGCGTTGGCGATGAAGCCGGAGAGAAAGAGTCCCGCAATCCCTGCAATCAGCGCCGCCAGCAATGAGATGAGCCACGTCATGAATGGTTGGGAATCCAGGTTCCGGGCGATGTTTGGACGGAGTCCCGCGTTTGGCAATCGTGGTGCGATGGCCGATGCATCCGATCTCTGGCTGCGATCGTTGTGGAAAGCGGAGACCGATGGCCTGAGCGGACCGCCGACGTTCCGGTCGTCCGAGAACCATCGGTCACTTTGACTCTCATGAAAATCGACGCTGTAAATCTTCGTTCGGTCTTGTGGTCGGCGACTTTGGGGCTGCTGGTCGCGGCCCACTTGCCCGCCCCCGCTCAGAACCTGTACGTCGGCCTCTCGACGCGCAATGCGCTCTCCTTTTTCTCCGACGATGGAGCCCCGGCGATTCCTGGCCCATCGATTCGCGGATTGCTCGAGGGGGAATCCGTGGTCGCGCTCGATTTCCGTCCGTTCACCGGTGAACTCTACGCCCTGGCTCGAAGCGTTTCCGATACGGGACGGTTGCTCATCGTCAGCCCGGCGACGGGCGAGTCGCGTGCCGTGGCGCTGTCTGGACCCGTTCTTGGCATCTCTGGCGCTGTCGACCTCGATTTCAATCCCGCCGCCGTCAACGGAACCAATGCGCTCCGGATCGTGACGGGAACGGGACAGAACTACCGCCTGGTGTTCAACGCTGACGGTGCGGTGGTCAACGTTGACACTCCGCTGAACGCACCCGCGGGCGCGCCGTTGCCGCAAGTGATTGCAACCGCGTATTCCAACAACCGCGCCGGAATGCCAGGCGGCGGCGGTGAGGGCGGAACCGTCCAATACGCGCTGGACGCCGCTTCCGACCAACTCTACCGAGTCAACCCACCGAACGCCGGTGTTCTCACCGCCGGCGGGTCGCTCGGTATCGATGTGAACGTGGCCGAGGACGGAGGTTTCGACATTCCAACGGGTTCAGCACGCGGCCTCGCCGTTCTGCGCGCCGACGGTTCCCGCGCGCTCTATTCCATCGACCTCTCCAACGGGGCTGCGATGAAGCTGCGACCCCTGGACGACGATATCGTGGACCTGGCTTCGCCGATTCCGGGCCCGATTCCCATTCCCGTCATCTGGGGCCTTACGGAGACCAACTCGCTCGTTCGCTTCACCGCCGACGGTGGCGCGGTGGTCGCCGGGCCGTTGGTGCTCGGCCTTGCGTCTGATGAGACCCTGGTGGCCATCGATGTTCGGCCGTTGACCGGAGAATTGTTCGGGTTGACCCGCGACGCTTCCAACCTGGGGCGACTCTATCGGGTGGACACGGTGACGGGGCAGGCGAGTCCAGTGACTCTCGCAGGTCCATCGCTCCTGCTGTCCGGAGAACCGGACATCGATTTCAATCCGGCGGCGCTCTCGGGCGTCAATGCGCTTCGCATCGTGACCAGCGACGGCGCCAATTACCGCCTCGTCTTCGATGCCAACGGAGCGACGGTGAACGTCGACATATCGCTGAACCTCGCCGGCGCCTCCCACGGGGCAGTGCCGCGCATCGTGGCGACCGCCTACGCGAACAACCGTGCCGGGCTGCCAGGAGGCGGTGGAATGGGTGGAACGACGCAGTATGCGCTCGATAGCGAGTCCGATCTGCTCTACCGCGTGAGTCCGCCCAACGCCGGGATACTCACCAACGGCCTCCCGCTGGGATTCGACATTGGCGAGGTCGGTGGCCTCGACATCGACACGACCACCGATCGCCTGTTGGCGTTGGTCACGATTCAAGGTCGCCGGTGGCTGGCGCAGATCGACGCCCTGCAGGGCGGACTCCTTCCGCTCCGATCCGTGCCGGGCCACCTTCGTGACCTCGCCATACCAACTCCAGTCCATGTCACCGCGCCGACAATCGTCGGCCTCACCGCGACGAACTCCCTGGTCTTCCTCCGGACGGATTCGGGCCTGCTCACCGCCGGGCCGAGTCTGAGCGGATTCGAACCGGGCCAGTCGGCGGTCGCTGTGGACTT
The DNA here is from genome assembly GCA_016795425.1 of Verrucomicrobiales bacterium. Lineage (GTDB taxonomy): Bacteria > Verrucomicrobiota > Verrucomicrobiia > Limisphaerales > CAIMTB01 > CAIMTB01. Next base: position 24,983 of record JAEUHG010000064.1, on the reverse strand, counting down.
CCGCCCATTTACCGGGGATCTCTACGTGCTGGCGCGCGACACCAATGATCTCGGACTGCTTTACACGGCGAATCCGGTCTCCGGCGTGCTGAGTTCCGTTCCGCTGTCGGGTCCCGCGCTGCGGATCGATAGTGCTGTTGGAATGGACTTCAACCCGGCCGCGCTTGGCGGGACCAACGCCCTCCGCATCGTGACCGCCTCCGGACAGAACTATCGTCTCGTGTTTGGATCGATGGGCGCGACGGTGAATATGGACACGCCCTTGAATCTCTCCGACGGCTCCGCGCCCCGGGTCATCGCCACCGCCTATTCGAACAATCGTGCCGGACTCCCCGGTGGACTCGGAGCGGGCGGGACCGTGCAGTACGCCATCGACGCGGATCGCGACGTGCTCTTCCGAGTCAACCCGCCGAATGGTGGAGTGCTCATCGAACCCAGGCCCCTGGGAATTGATGTTCGTGAAGTCGGTGGGCTCGACATCGCCACGGAATCCGAACGTGCCTTCGCCGTGCTCGAGGTGGATGGCGCGAGGGGTCTGTATGATCTACAGCTCGCCTCCGGAGCGCCTCGTTGGATTCGGGCGCTGCCTGCCAATGTGGTGGATCTCGCGGTACCGCTGCCGGTGTTCCTGAGGCCCGGATCGGAGGCGTCCTCCTTTGTCGCCTTCGGTGGGATTGGACCGTTTGCCGTTCAACGATCGGAAGCGGTGAACGAGACCTTCCGCACCGAGGCTGTGGTGTCCGACCGAACCGTTCCGCTCGATCCCCAAGGTGCGTCCGGATTCGTGCGACTCGAGGATCTATCCGGCGTTGAACCCGTTCGATTCCGTGTATCGCTTTCCGGAGAAGCAGAGCGTCCGCTGTCGGTCGATCCTGTCGCTCATTCCCGAAGCGTGAACTCTCCGTCCCAGTCCACCCGGTAGGATTGTCCATGGCTCAGGAACTGGGATCGAAGTCGGATCGTGTCTCCAGGCTTGAACGACATCTTTCCGAATCGCTCGGCGGGCATTGCGAGCGCCGTGATGCTCCGCACGGTGAGATTCACGCCGGAGATGTGTTCCAGGCGGACCGACGGATCGCTGGGAATGGGATCGCGTCCGGCGCCGAGGCGCAATCGCACGGGCTGGCTCTCTCCGACTTGAATCAGCCACTGCGCGCGATCGCTCTTCGGCACTGAACGGTCGCGATAAAAGGCATCCTCGGTGACGTCTTGCGCATAGAGGCCGAGGTAGACAGCGGACGGAGTCCAACACACATACAAATCGGCGATGGGAAGGAGCGAGGACGGCTTCACGAAACCACGTTCGCGGTCCCAATTCTTTAGTGCCCGGGTCGGCAGGAAATCCGCGAAGGGATCCGGCGGCGCCGGCGGAACGCCGCGCGATGCGTCCAGGCGCGGTGTCGCGGGATGGGCGCGAAGGCCGTTTGTGTCGAACGACGCGAACGCGCCGGTGACTTCCTCGTAGGGGCGGTCGACGATATCCACCAAGCCGAAATTGAAATTCTCACCATCATCGCGGCCATGTCTGGGTTCGTCGAAGAACTGGAACCAATCGGCGCCCAGGACATAGCGGGTCCGCGCCAGCGAATCCAAGGTGCGTCGAAGTGCGGTGGCGCGCTCGGACTGGGTGGCGACGACGGGGAAGACGCCCTGGTTGTTTCGATTGCCGCTGCGATTGTCGCGGGCGGCCAGGTAGAATTCGCTGACGACGATGGGTTTCCCGGTGAGTTGGTGCAGGGTGTCGAGGTGCCAGCGCACGTAGGTGCCGTCGTTCCAACTCGCGTTGAGGTTGCTCGAGATCGCGTCGACCCATGGCGCCGCGGCCTGCGCCACCTCCGGGTAGTAGAACGACTGGTACCGATCTCCCAGGATCAAGGCGCGCGAGTCATATTTTCGGACCACGTCGTGGACGAGTTGATAGTAGCGTTCCGCCAGCACGCCCAGGAACCGACGCATCACCTTCAGTCCACCGCCGCCCGATTTGAGGTAGAGCATTCCGCCTTGCTCCAGTGTGACCCAGCTGTCCGCTTTCTCGGGTTCAAAGTCCGCGAGCAGGCGCGACCAGTTCTCTTGGTACGTGTCTCGCAGCAGGCGCAGCAACCGCCGGCGTTGGCCGCTGGTCGGTGCCTGTTCGAGCGTCATCTTCCACAAGGTTGCATTCCACCAGCCCAGTTCGTTGTCCGTGTAGTACCCCAGCAGTCGCGGATCATCGCGCAATGGCAGAATCTGTGCGCGCGCCACATCGTCCATGCGCGCCACAATGGCAGGGTCCCACATGTCCCACCAAGGGGCACCGACCGTTGAGCCCAGGTGAAGCACAGGCGTCAGTGCCAGGGTCTGCTGGGTTGAGTTTCGCAGCGTGGCGAAGTCGCTCCATCCTCCCACAGTGGTGAATTTCCAGGACTTCAATCGTGCAAGCGTCGCGTCGGCCCAGGCGTTCGTCGTGGGGTGATGTTGCCACGCCGCATAACCAGGATTCTCCGGATCGAACGCCGACGGTGAAGCACCCTGAGTGACCACGCAGACGCCGACCGAGAAAAATGGATCGCCACCCGGGGAGACAAAAGACCATCCGCCATCAGTGTGGCGGATGGAATAGGCCGGATTGGGTCTGGAGACGGGGGTGGAAGTGGGTGGCGGTTCTTGCGCCACGAGGCTGAATGCCACCATTGCTGACCCTCCGACCGACAGCCATCGCGTGGGCCGGAGAGGTCTCGACTCGGAAGGTCTGCGACGTGAGAGGGTCATCCTTCAGGATTGGAAATGAGTCCCGTGAGGCGGTCCTCGTCGAGCGACGACGGACCGTGAGTTGTCCTCGCGGTGTAGCACTGGATCTTCATTTTTCCGGCGAGTCCATGGCTGTGCCAGGCCCAGCTCCCTATCCCGTTGCGGACGGCTTGGGGGTAACAAAGCGTGGCGGTCAGGGCAAGGGCAGGCGCGGGATGGCGGCTTGAATGCGGGTGAGGTCGCGATCCCTTGGGACCCCGCGAGGGCCTTGAATCCAGGGTTTGCCCGCACCGATGCGCAGCGTGTTGGGCTCAAGCCAGCGCCAGACTTCGGCGTGACCGTCGACAAAACTCAAAGTGGCCGAGCCCTGGTGACGGACAGCGGGAAAATCCACCCAGGATGGGACGCCGGGTTGGGTGGCCACGAAGCGCGCGTTCTCGATGGAATGTTCGTGTTCATCGATGAATGCAAAGACCTTCGATGGTGGCGGATCCTTGATCTCGGAGAGTTTATGCCAGCAGGTCTTGTCGCCGGGATCGGGATGGTCGTTGAGGTAGGCGCTCATCGAGACGCTTCGCACGCGGGGCAGTTTGCCCTGGTCGCGGACCGTCGAGCGGTCGGCGGGGCATTTGTAGATCCCGGTGGACCGATTATAGGGAAAGAGGACGCCGCGCTGGATGTTGGTGGTGTTGGTGTCGGTGAAGGCATTGCCGGCGATCCAGGTCTGGCCGGTGGCCACCCAACCCTCGCGGCCGCCGCCGGAGGTGGTGGCATTGGGGGGAAGCCAGTCGAGGTGGTCATCGACGTACATCTGCCAGCACAGTTGGAGCTGGCGGTAGTTGCCCAGGCAGGCGATGCGATGCGCTTTACCCTTGGCGCCAGCCAACGCGGGAAGCAGAAGGCTGGCGAGGACGGCAATGATGGCGATGACGACGAGGAGTTCGATCAGGGTGAAACCCTGCCGGCGCGTCCGCGTCGTCACGGCTCGTTCCATCACCAGGGCAAACTGAACGTTTTCACGGTGGTCATGCTTTTGATGGCTTCGATGACGCCTTCCTTGATGCCGAGTCCGCTGTCCTTGATGCCACCGAACGGACTGCATTCGATTCGGTAACCGGGAACCTCATTGATGTTCACCGTGCCGGTCTTGAGTCGGCGAACGCAAGCCAGTGCGCGATTGAGATCGGTGGTGACGACGCCGGAGGACAACCCGTAGTTGGTGGAATTGGCGAGCGCGATGGCGTCGTCGAGGTCCCGGACGGCCAGGATAGGGGCGAGTGGACCGAATGATTCGCAGACGACCATCTCGGCGTCGCGGGGCACATTGGCGATGATGGTGGGTTCGAGCAGGGCGCCCCTTCGGTGGCCGCCCAGGAGAACGCGGGCGCCGGCGGCGACGGCTTTTTTGACGCGGTCCTCCAGTTCGATGGCGGCCGCTTCGTCGATGACGGTGCCGACCTTCGTGGCGTCGTCGAACGGATCACCACACTTATATTCGCGGGCCTTCTCGACGAATTTGGCGGTGAAAGTCTCGAGGATGCCTTGTTCGACCAGGATCCTCTTCACCGCGGTGCAGCGCTGTCCGGAATTTCGGAACGAACCTTCCGCGGCGAGAGTGACGGCGAGATCGAGGTCCGCGTCGTTGAGAATGATCAAGGGATCGTTGCCACCGAGTTCGAGCACGAGGCGTTTGTAGCCGGCGGTGGCGGCGATGCGTTTTCCCACCTCTTCGCCGCCCGTGAAGGTGATGAGGTCGACGCGCGGATCGGTGACCAACGGATCGGCAATTTCGGCGGCCGGTCCGACGAGCACGCTGAGGAGTCGTCCGGGGAGGCCGGCCTCGTAGAGCAATTCGCAGAAACGGACGGCGCTGAGCGGCACCTTGGTGGCGGGTTTGAGGATGACCGGGGCGCCGGCGGCGACGGCGGGAGCGATCTTGTGCGCGACCTGGTTGAGGGGATGGTTGAACGGCGTGATGGCGACGACCAGCGAGAGCGGGTCGCGGAGTGTGAAGATCTTGCGGGCTTTGCCATGGGGGGTGACGTCGCAGGAAAAGATCTGGCCATCATCACGCAAGGCTTCCATGGCGGCAAAGCGGAGCACATCACTGGCGCGTCCGACTTCGTAGCGGGTCTCTCGCAGGCAAAGACCGGATTCGCTGGTGATGAGATGGGCGAATTCCTCCCGGCGTTCCTCGAGCAATCGACGAGCCTTGTCGAGAATGTCCGAGCGCTGGTGGCGAGTCAGAGGATCGCCGGGTTTCAGTGCGGCTTCGATGGCAGCGGCGACATCGGCGCGGGAGGCGACCCGGACCGTGCCGGCGAGGCGGCCGTCGTAGGGGCAGCGGACCTCGAGGGTGCGTGCGGAGGCGATGGGTTGACCGGCGACGTAAGAGGGAAGGTTCATGGATTGGGATGGCAGATGAAGGAATCGTGAATCGAATCGGCTGGGTCAGCGTCGGGCGACGGCCTGAGGCACATAGCCGACGGAAGTCTGGATGGCGTGGGTACAGGAGCAACCGGCGCTGCTTTCGGGGGCCAGGAGCATACCCCCGGCGGGGACGAGGCCGAGCCAGCAACCGCCGCGGATGCCTTCGAATTGAGAGCGCTTGTCGGAGGCGAGATCCCACATGCCATGGAAGTGGTGACGGAAGAAGAGAGCGTGGCGCGCGGCGGACATGGTGCCACAACCACGTCGCTCGGGCAGGTCGGTGCGCAAGGTTTTCCCGGTGGCCAGATCGAAGGAACGCTGGTCGGAGTAAAAGACGCCATCCACGACCACCGGGTGTTGGAGGTGACCGCTATGGTGGCCCTTGTCTTCCTTGTGGCTTTCGGACCACAGGAGTTGGCCGCCAGTGGCAAGCGGTTCGACGTCCCCTGGTTTTGACGCTGGAGCAGGGGCATTGAAGGCGAGGGTGTGGAAGTTCTTATCCTTGTCAGTGCCGGTGATGACCACCGTGTTCCGGCTGTAGACCAGGTAGGTCATGAATCGGAGTTGGGCGAGATCCTGGCTCTTTTCCCAGAGGCGTTGTCCGGTGCGGAGATCGAGGGCGACGAGGTGTTGGTCGGTGAGCAGTTCGGGGTTGAGGCGGCCGGTCGGCGAGGCCAGGGCCTTGGGACTGCGACTTTCAACAAAGAAGATCATGCCGTCACCGATGGTGATGGTGGAATTGAGGATGACGCCTCCCCGATAGGTCCAGCGATGGGTGCCGTCCGCCCGGTTGAGTCCAAACAACGATTCGCTGGTGACGCGGCTGATCTGTTCGACGTGATCGTCTTCGAACCATTCGCCGTCGTCGCCGAGGTAGCGGGAGTCCGGTTTGACCCGGCTGCCGACGAGCAGATGCTCGACGGCGGCGAGATAACCCCAGTCGAAGGCGGGCCCGGAGGGTTCGGATGGAACGGCGAGGCGGCGTTTGCGGGCGCCCGTTTGACCATCGAAGTCCAGGCAGTACTGCCCGTGGGCCACATAGAGGCTGTCGTCGGCGGCGACCATGTTGCTGCAATCGCGCGGCAGGTTGGATCGGCGCACCTCGGGGGCGGCCACCGTCCATAGGACGCTGCCGTTGTAGGCATCGAGTCCGAAGAAGATACGATCGCCCTGGATGAAGAGACGGCCACGGACGCTGAGAGGCGCCGGATTGCGTGGGCCGCGGTCGGGCATCGGGCGTGGACCGGGGTCGCCCCACCAGGAGACCTGGAGATCGCCCTTCACCAGTTCGTCCATGCTGGTCGAGGTGTTGTCGGCGTTTCCGTATTGATGGCTCCACTCGCCGGCGCCCTCCAGGCGTTCACGTACGTGACGGATCCAGAGGCCGTTGTGTCGATCAGGAGGGGTGGACGCGAGCGGACTTTCGGACGACCACGAGGCCCACATTGGGGGGATCGACGGAGAGGCGGAGGCAGCGGTATGGCCCGCGGTGCCGAGCAGCACGACTCCCCCTTCGGGACGCGTGACGCGGTAGGTCTCGGCGGCGGACCACCGCGGCGGTTTGCCGGTGGCGAGGGTGGATTCGGAGGTGACCAGATTGGCCATGAAGGTTCCGTAGGGCAGCACATCGTTGGTGACGTGATGGACGCTGACGCGGGTGCCGTAGACACCGGCGCGGTCGAGCAGGCGCCGGACCTTCTGGACCGTGGCGGCGTCGGACTCGGCGACGACGATCTTGAGACTGGACTGGCGGGCAAACTCGAGAGCGAGACGCCCATCGTGAGCGCCGAGAATCAGGGCCCAGCCTTGCTTCACTCCGGCCTTATCGAGCAGGTCACGGGCGACCCCTTGCGCCTGGGCGTCTTCTGTGGAGACCGCCTCGGCCTGGGTCGGAAGGGAGGCCGGAGCGTAATAGAAGGAGGAATCAAATTCGTACCGGCGACTCAGCATGGACCGGTCCCCTTGCGTCGGACCGATGAGGCGAAAGGTGTATTCGGTGTTGGGCACGAGGTTGGGAACCGCCACCACGTGTTGTTGCTTGGGCTCGGCATCCGAAAGCCGGCGGTGCGAACCGTCGGGAGCCGTCCACTCGATTACCGAGGGCATCGACTCAGCAGTCTCCCAGGTGACAATAACTTCGGTGCGCGTGCGCCAATCGACGAATGGACCGTAAATGGGCCGGAACCGAACGGGTTCGGGGCCTGGCGCCGGGAATTCGTTTTGCCGCTGGCGGTAGCGGTCGAGAATCTCCAACTCCGGCAAAGCCCGCTGGAAGAGGCGGATTTCGTGGAGGGCGCCCGCGAGGCGATAAAACTCGTCGGCGTCCTGGAACGCGCCGATGACCACCGGGGAATTGGTGGCGAAGAGCAGGGGGCCGGAGGCGGTCGTCGATTCACCGACGGCGGCGCCATCGAGGAAGAGGCGTTGGACGCGACCGTCATAGGTGGCGGCGACGTGATGCCAGTGGCCAGCCTGGTAGGGCTTCGTGGCCGTGACGCGGATCAGCCGGGGCGTACCGCGGGTGGCGAGCGCGAAAACGAAGCGGTCTTCCTGGGATCCGAGAAACAAGCCGCGGCCGGCGGCGGCATCGGCGGGATCCTGAGCGGCGGAGAAGATGCCGGCGCGGGGTTGCACTCGATCGACGCGGACCCAGGCCTCGAGGGTGAGCTCCTGTTTGGGGAGTTGCGCCTTGTCGGGGGATTCAGCGACCAGCAGGCGTTCCGTGTCGCCGGCGAGTTCGATACGGGCAGGCGGCGGGTCATCGGCCCAGCGGTAGGATCCCGAAGGGATGATGTCAGGTCCGCCCTGCCACGCCTTAATGACCGAGCCTTGTTGGCGGTGGGAAATGAAACCCCAGTGCGAGAGGAGCCCCGTTTCGGCGGCGCGCGTGGAGTGTGCGAGGAGAAGTAGAAAGAGAAAGGGAAGCTGAAGGAGAGAGAGCGCAGTGTTCCCTTCAGGCCCGCCCACGGACGATGAACCGGGACGGGATTGCCCTGTCGCAGCGCGACCGGGTCCACCCGAGGTGGAAATGGACTCGGTGAGGTGGTTCCCGTCGCGCGGCGACGAGGGGTTCGGTATCCCGCGATTCATGCGAGGAGTCAGCATAGGGTTCATTGGGTGAGGCTGGCCTGGTTGCCGTGGGATCCGAAGCAATGGATCACGCCGCGGTCGGTGCTGACGAAGAGGGAGCCCCCGGCAACGGCGAGACCATAAGCGTCGCCGGACACCGGGAGTTTCCAAGATTGCGTGCCGCGTTCGAGGTCGTAACCGGCGATCTGATTGCCGCCACCGGCGATGAGGACATTGCCGGCGAGAATGAGTTCGAGACGAAGTGGACAATCGGCTCGCCAGAGGACGCAGTGTTCCATCGCTTCGGTGGTGGCATCGATCTGGACGCCGAGTTCGGCGAGCTTGTCTTTGGCGCGCGCCTGGTCGGCTTCGGTGCCGGCCTTCTTGGCGAGGGCCCGGAGGTCCTTGGAGATTTTGGCCTGTTGGGTGGAGAGCTCCTTGCGGCGGCGCGCCAGTTCGAGGTAGCGGGCCCGATCGAGCGCGGAGAGTTCGGTATCGGAATGGAGATAAGAGCGGGTCGGGGTGACAATCATGTGGCTGCCCTGGAAAGTGGCGAGTTGGTCTTTCTGGTCCTCCTCCACCGCATTGAGCTGGCCGGTTTTTCCGGGTCCGAACACCAGCAGATCGCCGGTGAGCAGTGCGTAGGTGCCTCCGGAGCCTTCGACGACGTGGAGCCGTTTGCCGTCGGCAAGATTGCAGACCACCGGATTATTGCGTCCGGCAGGGACGTAGAGTTTAGACGCCGAGGCCAGGAGGTAGCCTTGAGCCGGAAGGTCGGTCTGGATCTGGCGCCACCGAACCGCCCCGGTGGCGGCATCGAGACCCACGATGTGAACGCCCTCGGACGGAAACATGCCCGCGGTGGCATAGGCGACACCGTTGAGCACGATGACCGAGCTGCGCACCGGCCAGTTGGAGATCACGCGTCCGTTGCCAGGAATGCGGCGGTCGGACTCGACCGCGCGCTGCCTCCAGATCACCGAACCCGAGGCGGCATCCAGGCAGGTGATGCAACCGTCGTCCGAACCGAAAAACACGCGATCACCCTCAATGGTGGGGGCGAGGCGGATGGGACCTTCCGCGAAATACGTCCAGATCTCGCGTCCGGTCTTGGTGTCGAGACAATACAGTTTGTCGTCGGCGGAGGATCCGAAGAAGACCCGACCATCGGCGATTGCCGTGTGGAACGCGCGATCGAAGATCTGACGAGGTTTCATGTCGTAGACCTTGTTCCAGCCGTCCCACTTGGCCTCACCCTGCCAGGCGGGTTGAGGCGGTTGGACGGACCGCCAGGTCCAAGCCTCTGTGAGCCGGGGAGGCAAAGCGTCCTTGGAAACGCCGGATCGCGCGTAGTCGCCGCGGTACGTGGGCCAGTCGGCGGCCGGGGTGGTAAGTGTTACCAGGCTGAGGCCCGCAGCGAGGAGCGGCCGCTGGAGGAGGCGCCCGGCGGAAATCACGAGTGGGACATGGAACATGGGAAACTTCATGAGGGCGTGGACGTTGGGGTGCCGGAATCGATGAGTCGTCCGGCGTCGAGTCGAAGGGTGCGTTGGGCGAACCGGGCGGCGTCGTCGCCGTGGGTCACGACCACCACGGTGCCTCCGTTGCGGCGAAACGCGTCGAGGTGTTGGAAGACCTCCGCGGCGTTGGCGGGATCGAGATTGCCGGTGGGTTCGTCGGCCAGGATGACAGCGGGTTGCTTCACCAACGCTCGGGCCAGGGCGGTGCGCTGGCGTTCGCCGGCGCTCAACGTTCCGGGGAGGTGCCGGGCTCGCGCGGAAAGTCCGAGACTTTCGAGCAGGGCGTCGGTGCGCCGTTGGGCGTCAGCCCGGTGGGCGCCGTCAGGCAGCCCGGCCACCACGTTTTCGCGAACGTTCAGGTAGGGAACGAGGTGAAAGAGTTGGAAGACGAAACCAATCGATTGGGCGCGAAGGCGGTTCCGGGCGTCCGGTGCGAGAGCATAGACCTCCTGGCCGTCGAGAACCACGCGGCCCTGGGTGGGACGCTGCATGCCGCCGAGGGCAAGCAGGAGGGTGCTCTTGCCCGAGCCTGACGCGCCCTTGATGACCGCGAACTCTCCGCGCTCGATGGAGAAGGAGACGTTGTCGAGTGCCGCGATCTCGCGGTCGGGACCTCGGAAACGGCGGCTGAGTTGCTCGCAGGTGATCATGCGGTGGGCGGCGGAAGGGGTCAGTCGGCGCGGAGGGACTCGGCGGGGTCCTGGGTGACCGCCTGAAGGGCGGGGAGCAGGCTGGCGACGGCCGAGAATCCCGGCGCCAGGACGAGCGCCCACAGGAGCAAGGAGGGTTCGGCGGCGAGCGATTTGGCGGTGACTTGGAAAAGTTCAGCGCCGTACCGGAGGGCGACCGTGGTCCCGATGGCGTATCCCACCAGAGCACCGGCGATACCGAGGAGGAGGGCTTTGCCGAGGAAGAGACCGGCGATTCGGGTGGAACCGTGCCCGAGGGCCCGCCAGAGGCCGACTTCGGCCTGGCGATCACGGACATTGAGCCAGGCGAGCAAACCGAGCCATACGGCCGCGACGATGAGGACCACGGGGACGGCAAAGCGCGCGTAACGTTCGGTCATCTGGCGTTGGCGGGCGCGGGCGTCGGCCATGGTACGGAGTTGGAGGACCTTGGCTTCGGGCAGCGCCTTTTCGAGGGCGGCCCGGAGTTGGGCGAGTGGATCTTTGTCAGCCGTCAGGCAAAGGCAGTCGATGGCTTTGATCTCGTTGATACGGCCCGGGTGCCCCAGGAGTTCCTGGGCATCCGCGAGAGAAGTGAAGATGCGGACATCCTCTTCGGTGCCGCTTTCGGCCAGAACGCGTTCGACGTTGAAATCTCGGGTTTTGAGCGGAAGCGTGCTGCCCCTTTTGGCTTTGAGGTGCTGGGCGACGGTGCTTCCGAGATAGACGTGGCCGCGGGCGATCTTGAAACCCATGGGCTGTTTGGCTTCGCCGGGGCCTACGACGGAATCGCCAACACCCGTGAGGAGGAATTCTCGGTCGCCAAGGGCGAGTCGGCCCTCGAGGGCCGGAGTGAGGTGATTGAAGGTGACGAAGATGCCCTGTTGCGCGGCGAGTCGGGTCACGGTATCGGCCGGCATGGTTTGGTCCGAGAAACCGTGCGCCCAGAAATGATCCATGTCGGTGGCCTTCGGTATGATGCGCAGGTTGAAGCCGAGATCGCGCATGACCCGGCGGGTCTCGCGGGCGGCGGCGGTCGTGGTCATTTGGATGATGACCAGCAGGGCCACGGCGCCGGTGAGACCCGCGAGGCTGAGCAGCGCGTTGAGGCGATGGTGCCGGAGTTCGCGCAGGATGAGTCGCAGCGTGTTCATGTCATCCTTGTTCCTGTCGCGCACGGCGCCAGCGTTGAAATCCGACGATCCCCGCACCCAAAGCGCCGCCGAGGATGGCAGCCCATAGGAGGCGCTCGGTGCGGTCGAGGGTGGGAGGCGCGGGGGCAGGTGGGATTTGAGCGGCTTCAAGGACCTCAGTGACTGAGCCCTCGATGGTCGTGGTATCGGAAGGCAGGGGGGCGGAATCAGGGACGGATTCGACGGGCACCTCGTCATAGCCGAGGGCGGAGCGGGGGCCGGTGAGTTTGCGTCGGGGGCCGTCGGCGGGGCCGCGTAGAACGATGCGGCTGATCTCGGTGCGAATCATGGGATTCTCGGGATTGAAGCCGAGGACGCGGGCGGCGGCGGATTGTCGTTCCTGGTCCCAGCGGACGGGAAGCAGTGGCCCTTTGAGCCAGGATCGGTCGAGTTCGCATTCGCAATCCTGTCCAATCATGACCAGGCGCTCCTGCAGAGTGGTCTGGGTGATGAGGGGGCCTTCGAGGGGATCGCCGATGCGACGTCCACGGCCGAACAGGATGACCGCGCGCGGTTCCTGAGTGGGGACAGGATCGAGACCCAAGCCCCACACCGCGACTTTTTCGATGGCGATATCCTTGGCCGGCAGGGTGAGTACGCGGGGTGGAACGGTCACCGGTTTCGGCATGGTGGGCAGGAGTTGGGTGACGTGGCTGATGGCGGCGTCGATGGTCGCGCGCGCCTGCGCATTGCGCCGCGAGTCGGTGCCTTCAATGAGGGCAATGACGGCAAAGGCCTCCAGGGCATCGTCGAGGACACGGGCCCGGAAGGGCGACAGTGCGACGTGATCCAACAACGCGACGATCGCGGTGCGATCCGTGGGGACCTCTTGGCCTTCGTGGAGGGTGAGCCGGCGGCCTTCGCGAGAGGTCAGAGTCAGGGAGATCGGGGCCGGCGAATCGGTGTCGGCCAACGCAAATTCGATATTGGCATCGAGGAACGTGGCGGAAGCGGCTTGGCGGTAGAGGCTCGATACATCGGAAGCGGTCCTGCCTCCCAGGAGCAGGCGATAGGGTTCGGCGCCGATCTCGACAAAGCCGGTGTCGCGAACCGAGTAGCGGCACGCGAAGGCTGTGGTCTCGGCGAGGATGATCGCGAGGACCAAAGATTGGGCGGTACGGAGGAGGGGCATGCGTCTCGTGACTAAATCCCGCCACACTCAGGGCAGCTGGGCAACCGACGAATCGGCAACGTTCGGAACTGCAGTTGGCGCAGGTCGGCAACAAGGAGTTTTCCCGCGAGGGTGGGACCCAGGCCGGTGAGTAGTTTGATGACTTCCAGGGCGGCGAGGCTGCCGGCCACACCGGGAACAGGGCTGATCACCGGGAACTTCCGGGTCCAGTGCACATTCGCCTCCGGGTAGAGACAACGGAGGCAGGGCGTCTGGCCCGGCAACAGGGTGGTAAGATGGAAGTCCAGGTCGAACACCGCGGCTTCGACCATGGGTATTTTGGCTTTGATCGCGGCGTGATTGAGAGCGAAACGCTCGGCGAAGAGGGGAGCGCAATCGACGATGACATCAGCGGGACCCACACAACGGGCGGCGTTGGCCGGGCTGATGTTCTCGGGGATGGTGACGAGGTCGAGACGCGGGTTGATCCTTCGCAGGGATTCCGCGGCGGTGGCCAGTCGCGGTGTCCCGATGCGATCGTGCGCCATCAGCAACTGCCGATTGAGATCGCTGGGTCGGATGTCGCCGGCGTGGGCGAGAATGAGTCGTCCCACCCCGGCGGCGGCGAGGTGAAGGGCGACGTTGCCGCCGAGACCACCGGCGCGGGAAACGAAAACCGTGGCCGCTTTGAGACGTCGTTGTCCGGCGAGGCCGAAGCCACCGACGTCGAGCTGCCATTCGTAGATGGCTTGCTCTTCGGGCGTGAGATCGGGCAGGGCCTGGTCAGGTCGCGCGGCGTTCATGCGTCTGGAGGTGTCCGTCGCTGAGGACCAGGATTTGGTCGGCAAGGCGTTCGGCCTCGACCCGGCTGTGTGTGATATGGAGGACGGTGAGTCGAGTGCGCTCCTGGATGGCGATCAACAGGTCGCAGAGCGCATCGCGTGTGAATTCATCGAGTGCGCTCAGCGGTTCGTCGAGGCAAAGGATGGCCGGCTCGATGGCCAGGGCGCGGCCGAGGGCGACACGTTGGCCTTCACCGCCGCTCAGGCCCTGAACGCCGCGGTCAAGCAACGGCGTGATCCCCAGCCAATCGGCGACAGTGGCGACGCGATCCGCGATGCGGTTGGGGGACCAGCGATGGACCTTGGGACCGAAGGCGAGGTGTTCGCGCACGGTGAGGTGGGTGAAGAGGGCGCCATCTTGGGGAACGAGACCGATGCCGCGATCGGCGGGGGGCAGGCGGGTCACCTCGCGTTCACCGAGTCGGATGGTGCCGCCCGTGACGCGGCGCAGCCCGCAGATAGCCTCCAGGAGCGTGGTTTTTCCGGAGCCGGTCCGGCCCATAAGAACCCCGTAGGTGCCGCCGGGCACGGCGAAGCTGATTCCTTCCAGTGAGAAGGAACCGGCAGCCACGGCGAGATTTTCGACGGCGATCACGGCGTACGCGGGTGGCCCAGGGCGGACTCGTGGGCCCAATGTCGGACAACGAAAAGGGCGACGACGGCGGTGGCGACCATCAGGATCGACACGGCAACGGCGGCCTCGAGGTTGCCGACGCTGAGCTCAAGGAACACGGTCGTGGAGAGAACTTCGGTCTTGAAGCGAGTGGCCCCGGAGAACACCAGGATCGGGCCAAACTCGCCCAGTGACCGCGCCCAGGCGAGCGTGGCGGCGGCGAGGATGCCGCGGCGGGCGCCGGGTAGGGCCACGCGCCAAAACGCCTCGGACCGGTGGCACCCGAGCGTGAGGGCGACTTGTTCGGGGCGCGGACTGAGTTGATCGAAGGAAGTGCGCATGGTGCGCACGGCGAAAGCACACGAGACCATAAACTGAGCCAGCACGATGCTGGGCACGGCGTAGGTCACGGGAATCACCTTCTCGATCCACCGCCCGGGCGGGGTTTGAAAGAGAATGAGCAGACTCAGGCCGACGACCAGCGGGGGAAGGACGATGGGGATGTCGACCAGCAGGTCCACGAGGTTGCGGCCGGGGAAGGGCACGCGCGAGAGGAGGTAACCGAGCGGCACGGCCACCCAAAGGGAGGCCAGCGTGGTGAGGGCGCAGGTCAGCAGGCTGAGTCGGGTGGCGAAACGGATCTCGGGCGTTTGGAGCGCGGTCCAAAGGTGTCGCGGCGATGTGTAGAACAGGTCGGCGACCAGCATCGCACAGAGGATGACGAGGTAGGAACCGCCCAGAATGCCCAGCGCGACGTAGAATCGCCGGTCCCGGGCGGAGAGTGGCGCGGCATCGATGCGGGCGGGGCGCGTCACGGCTGGGTGTCCCTCCAGTGAAAGCCCGCGTCCTTGAACCGCTGACGCGACTCCGCCGAACGCAACGCCGACAACAAACGCTCCATGAGACGCGGATGGGAGGTGGTACGACCAATCGCGACGGGTTGGATGGCGGTGGCGCCTGGGAGATCGATGGGTTGGACGCCGATTTGGTCGGCGACCTGGCGGGTATTCACCTCGTACACAACGACTGCGTCGAGGCCGCCGACGCGCAATTGGTTGACGAGAAGGTCGGCGGTGGGGGTTTGAACAACGACGTTGGACATGACCCGGTCGAACAGTTGGTGTCGGCGAAGCAGATCGGCAGTCAGGGCGCCGAGGGCACTCTGTTGTTCGTTAGCCACGCCGATCTTGAGTCCGGGGCGACCGAGATCAGCCAATTGTTTCAATGCGCGTGGATTGTCCTTGGGGGTGGCGATGACCATGCGGGTGTCGGCGAGCTCGAAGGACGGGCGGAAGTCATCCTGGACGGTGCGCATGAAGGAGACGTCGCAGGCGAAATATCCGTCGGGCTTTTGTCCGGCGCGAATCTGAGCGGTGAGGATGCCGCAGCCATTGTAGACGCGGGTGATTTTGACCCCTTCCCGGTCTTCGAAGCGGCGGAGGGTGTCTTCGATGGCGAGGCGATTGACGCCGCCACTGTAGAACACGAGCTCCGGGGTTTCCACCCACAGGTCACCTTCCACCGCGACATAGCCATGGGCTTGGAAATGGCGGAGTCCGCGATCGCGGGCGCCCAGGAAACGGGCGAAGTGGAGGGCCTGGCGTGGTTGACGAGAGAAGGGCAGCACGCCGATGGCGACCTCGGAGGCAAGGTCTGGGAACGGGCGGTCCGGGAGGGCTTCCAATTCCGGATATTGGGAGAGGTTGGCGTCCCAAAGAAAGGTGACGTCCGCCGCGCCGAGTTTCAGATCGTTGGCCAGATCATTGACCGTGGTTTTGAGAGCAAGCGCACGGTCCGCGAAGGTCCTCCAACCCTGGCGGGATTCCAGAGCATCGCGGGTGAGACGTCCGATGGCGGCGGCTTCCGGATTGGCGAGGACGAGGCGGACGTCGGTGCGCAGCAGGTCGGCGAGGCCTCGGATTTGTTTTGGATTGCCACGCGCCACCGCGATGACGGGTGTCATGCGGGCGATCGGGATGACTTCCCGCAAGAGATCGTTGGAGCGGGCGAGATCGAGGAAGAAACCGTCGGCGGCAAGGAAAAGGTCGCCGACTTTGGCCACCTTCAAGTTGCTGAGGAGGGTGCCCGACCCGCCGTATTGGACCTGGACCTTGCGGCCGGTCTGCTGTTCGTAGTCGCGGATCGCGGGTTCGACGGCGGGTTTGAGACCGGCGGCGCAATAGAGCAGCAGGGGCTCCTGATGGGAGGCTGTCGTCGATGTTGGGCTCGGGTTCCAGGCGAGCAGTCCGATCAGGATGAGGGCCGCGATCAAGGAACCGAAGATGACAACTCCACGGGACATGCGGGGGATCAGCGGATGGGGAGGGGATGGAAGGAAGGCATGCTCCGATCGGCATCGCGCAGAGGCGCAAAGGCGCGGAGGAAGCAGGCCGGGGAAATAGAACTCCGTGCCCGTCTTCTTCCCAGAGCCTCCGCGCCTTTGCGCCTCTGCACGATGCCGACACGTTCGGCCGCCATCGCTCCTTTGCTCACGCCTTGCTGGGGCGCGGCCCCAGGTCGTTGAAACCTCAGGCCCATGGGAGAATCAACCTCCGCTGCTCCTCGTCGCGAGGAGCGCGTCGGCGAGACGTTCGGTGAATCCATCGATGGCAGGTTCATCATGGGCCAAGGACAGATAGAGCTTGGTTCCCATCGGATTCAAGAAGACGCCGCGCCGAATCAACTCGAGCATGACGGCGCGACCACGAGCACGGTCGGACGACAGCCAGGACGCCTGGTCCACGATGGGTTGCGCGGAAAAGGCGATTTGCGCCAGCGGTCCGTCGCCGAGGATCTGAGCGGTGGTTCCAGTGGCCGTCGCCGTCTCGGCCATCCGGCGGCGCAGCAAGCGGCCCATGGCATGGAGGCGGGGATAAGTGCCGGGCTCGGTCAGCACCTCGAGGTGGGCGAGAGCGGCGGCGCAGGAGATCGGATTGCCGCCGGTGGTGGACGCCGACCAGGCATAATGGGGGCCGGGGAGCCTTGATTCATCGACAGCCTCCATGAGCGAGGCTCGTCCGGCGTAGGCGCCGAGCGGAAATCCGCCGGCCAGGGCCTTTCCGTAGGCGACGAGGTCGGGAGACACCCCGAAGTACTGTTGGGCGCCGCCCAGGGCGAGGCGAAATCCGGTGACGACCTCGTCGAAAACCAGGACGATCCCGAGTTGGCGAGTGATGGCGCGAAGCCCCTCGAGGAAGCCGGGAAGCGGGGGGATGCAACGATGCACGGGTTCCACGATCACGGCGGCGAGGTCCGCGGCATGGGTCTTCAGGATGCGGGTGGTGGCCTCCAGATCATTGAACGGCGCGACCAGGACGTCGCGTTCCACCCAGGGCGCGCCCGCGCCGCTGGGATCGGGGTGCGGGAGATTCGAGGGGCGGCCGTTGATCATGCTGGCGACACCGACGGGATGCTGGCCGTGGTAGGCACCTTCGAACTTCAGCACCTTGGGCCGGCCGGTGGCGGCGCGGGCGACGCGCAGGCAAAGCAGGGTGGCTTCGGTACCTGAGGCGACGAAGCGGATGCGTTCGGCGCACGGACTGACGACCGCGATGCGTTCCGCCAGCTCGACACTGCGCCGGTTGACGGCGGCGAAGTTGAACCCTTCCGTGGCGGCGTGGGTGGCGGCGGCGAGGAGTTTGGGGTGGGCGTGGCCCGGAAGCGCGGAACCCCAGGCCATGGTGTAATCGAGAAACTCGCGACCCTCGGTATTCCAAACGCGGCAACCAAGCCCGCGTGCGATGACCGGAACCAAATGGGGCGGGATGCCGAACTCGCCGTTCGAACCACCAGGAAAGAGGCCGAGGGCGCGGTCGCGCCAGGGGTCAGGCGGCAAGTGTGCCATTGCAGGTGAAGTCGAAGATGTCGAAGTTGCGGGGGTCTCCCTGCGCCCGGGCGAGGTAGTCCGGGGCGAGTGGATGACTGAAGACGAACGGCACCATTTCCTCGTAACGCCCGCCATGGGAGCGAAGGCCTCCTTCGATGGCTTTGAGATCGTGGTACTCCGGGGATCGGCCGAGCACGACGTCGCGTGCCGAGCAGACCACCAGGTCGCCCATGCGATCCGGGGGAAGTTGCATCAGGCGCGCCGCGGTGGCCCGTTCGTGGGCCTCCGTGACCCCGGGTCGGCTGAGCAGCCAATCCACCACCTCGCGCGCGGTGACGGTGCTGGCCTGGTGTTGGGGTAGATGCACCTGGGCGAAACTGCCCAGGGCGCCGTGGTGGACGACGTACGGGTCGGTGATCGGCAGAATGACGCGGAATCCCGGACCGAATCGGGCGTTCAGTTCCGTCTCGAGATAGATGACATTCGGTGAGCCATCGGCCTTTTGTTTGGCGTTCATGCCATGGTCGGCGGTGACGCCCACGACCGCTCCGAGCGCCAGCAACCGAGCCAGTGAGGCATCGATTCCCGCATAGAAATCCAGAGCCTCCGGATCCTCCGGCGCGAACTTGTGCTGCATGAAGTCCGTGGTGCTCAGGTAGAGAAAGTCCGCGAGACCACGTTCCAACAGGGCCACCCCGGAGCGAAGGACGTAGAGGCTGGCTTCACCGCTATAAATGGCCGGCGTCGGGCCGACCAAGGCTTCGACCCCGTCGATGCCGTGGACGCCGCGGGTGGCGTGGACGGCCTTTTCGGACGAGAACGCGATGCCGCCGATGCCGATGAGTCCGGAGGCGAAGATGTCGCGGAGTTTTTCCTTGGCGGTAACCACGGCCACGCGGCGCCCGGCATTCTGGGCGGCCGGAAAGAGGGTGGGGACGCGCAGGAAGGAGGAGGAGTTCATCATCACCTCCTGGCCGGAGGCGGTGTCGAAGAAGAAGTTGCCGCCGATGCCATGGACCGCGGGCGGTACGCCGGTGACGATGGAGCTATTGTTGACGTTGGTGAAGCTGGGCATGGCTCCCCTGGCCATCCCTCGGTAGCCCTCCACACTCATGCGCGCCAGGGTGGGCATGCGCCCCCGGGCCATCGCCGCGTCGAGGTACTCATCCGCCGATCCATCGAGGCAGATGACGGCGACAGGGCGGGCGGGGGGACGATAAGTGCGTCCGTTGGCGGCGAATGGAGTCTGGCTGGGGGGCGTGGGCATGTTGTGGTGGGCAGGAGCGATGGGGTTCGTGCGGTGAAAGGGATGACGTTAAGAGCGGGCCTGGGGCAGCGGGGCGCGGGAGAGCGGATCTCCTTTCCCCGGATTCGATCAGATGGCTCGAAGGACCGGGTCGTTGGATCACGGGGCGAGGCGTTTCAGGTTCATTTCCTGAACGGCTTCGCCGACTGCGGCGACGAGCGACCGGACATCGGACTCGAAGATGCGCCCGATGGACCCGATACGGAACGTGTCGGCCTGACTGATCTTGCCCGGATAGATGATGTGGCCCTTGTCGCTCAGGCGCCGGTAGAACGCGTCGAAAGTGAACTGCGGGTCGGGAGGGAAAATGAACGAGGTGATGATGTAACTCTGGACGGCCGGTGGGAGGTAGGATTTGAAACCGAGCCGGGTCATTCCGGCGAGCAGGGTGGCGTGGTTGCGGCGGTAGCGCTCGGCGCGGGCGGCGGGGCCGCCTTCCAGGGCGAGTTCCTTGAGGGCCTGGTCGAAGGCCAGGATGGAGTGCGTGGGCGGGGTGTAGCGGAATTGTCCGTTCTTATCGAAACCCTTCAGTTGGCCGAGCAGATCGAGGCTGAGGGATCGCGCGGTGCCTTGGGTGGCTTCGAGATCGGCGCGGCGGCACAACACGAACGAGAAGCCCGGCACGCCCTCGATGCATTTGTTGGCGGAGGAAATCAGGTAATCGATGCCGCACTCCGCAAAGTCAATGGGGACGGCGCCGAAACTGCTCATGGCATCGACGATGAAGACCCGGCCATGGCGCCGGACGACGGGGCCCAGGGTTTCGATGGGATTCAGGATGCCGGTGGTGGTTTCGCAATGGATGGCAACCACGTGAGAGATCGTGGGGTCCTCAGCGAGGCGGCGATCGAGTTCGGTGGGATCCGGCGGCGTGTCCTCGGTGGTGCGGTAGACCACGTGGGGCGTGCGGTGGTGTTGGAGCATGAGCACGGCACGTTCACCGTAGGCGCCGTTGGCAAGGACGAGAACGCGTCCTGCGGGGGGCACGATCGAGGCGAGGACCGCTTCGACGCCAAACGTACCGCTGCCCTGCAGAAGGATGGCTTCCCAGCCTTGACGGGCCTCAAGACCGGCGAGAGCGACGAGACGATCTCGGACGGATTGGACGAGGGCATTGAATTCCCAGTGCCAGGAGCCCGCGTCATGGAGCATGGCTTGCTTGACGGAGAGGCTCGTGGTGAGGGGGCCGGGAGTGTAGAGGACTTTGTCGTGGGAGGAGGGAAGCGTGGGGTCGGGCATGGCGAGAGTGGGATGGTACGGGGAGCAGGGCGACACACGGAACTACACCCTGCTCCCCGTCCGGCAAACCGCCGCCACCAGGCGGCGAAAGGTTGGGGGAGGATACGAGAGACCGAAGGCCCCTGGAACGGTCCAGGGGCGAGCAGGAAGGAGGCCGGCGTCCGCTGGCATCGCTTTATTTGTTGGCACGATGAAAGCGGAGGGCTTCCTGGGCCGCCTCATTTCCAGTCTCCTCCGACTTCTGCATTTCCGCGCCGACCGAGGCGATGCTTTGGGCCACGAACTCCTTTTGGGCGTCGGTGAGGCCGTCGCGTCCGTTCAGTTCCTGGAGTTTGCCCCAAGCCGTGGGGTAGTCTTGTTTGCCGATGGCCTCAACGACATCGGCGGCCAGTTGTTTCACCTCGGTGGAAGCGGACTTGAACATCTCCGGGACTGATCCGGTGATTTGTTCCGTGGAGATGGCGGCCGGAGGCGCCGAACCGCGGTCGCATCCGGTGGCGGCGATCATCAGCACGGCAGCGCAGGCGGCCGGCAAAAAGGATGGAACTTTCATGGAACCCTGAGAACAGAGGTCAGAGATCGAAGGTTGGGACGCGGGACATTCCTACCGGGGCGGCTGTTCGATGGGCGGATCGTTCGGGCGCTGGAAATCCGCGTACCAACGATAGTCGTAGCCCTTCTTCGAGTATTTGATGGGGGAGACGTTGCCGGGGACCCAGATGGTGTCGCAGCGCTGGTTGTGGCGGAACCACTCGAACTCCATTTTCTTTCCGGGATAGAGGCTGGCGAGGCTGTACTTCCATTGGGTCAGGCACTCGCTCTCGCCGGGGAAGAGGCCGAGGGTATCGCCCGCGCCTTCCATTTTCTGCTCGGCGGCGTCCTGGGCGAACACGGTGGAGGCCGGGTGTGCGAAGCTGCTGGTTTTGCGGGCGCGACCGGACATGCGGGACGGGGGGTTGTTCTGATCCACGCCGCGAATGACGAAGGCGTTGATGCCGATGGAGGAATTCAGCCAGTACTCAGCCGGGAATCGTTTTCCTTCCTCGCGCCATTCATCGACGTTCTTGGCGGACGGGCAGCGGAACATGGTTTGGGCTCCCTGCCAGGTCCAGTTGCTCCCGGTGCCGGTGATGTATTTGGTATAGGCGATGCCCCAGTAGGCCAGGTCGCTGTTGGGCGGCAGCATGACCGTGCTGTTGGGTTGGGACGTCCATTGGCCGTGGTTCGGAGCGTCGGCATTTCCGCTGGAGTCGATGACATGATGGAACACCTCATCGTTGTCGTCGGCGTACATGGTCGTCGCGAGGCCGATCTGCTTGAGGTTGTTGATGCACTTGGCCTGGCGCCCCTTTTCCTTCGCCTTGGCCAGCGCCGGAAGGAGCATGGAAGCGAGGATGGCAATGATGGCGATGACCACGAGCAGTTCGATGAGGGTGAACGCTGCCCGCACGGCATGGTTTTTCGGGTGCGATTTAGAGAGTTTCATGAGGTCGGAAGGAATCCATCGGTCAGGATTGCCGGGGAGATCAGCAAGCTGGCTCCGGTTGTGGTCCTGAATGGTTGAGCGTCGTTTGGCAGGTCCTGGGGCTGTCTATCGGGCAGGCTCCCGATTGATCGGTCGGTCCGCGGCGGCGGGCGCGACAGAGTTGTCTTGGGGTTGGCGGTTCATGTTGGTGCAAGTGCCGGGTGCCCGGTTCCCGCTTTCACCGTCCGGGTTGGACCGCGGCCCGTCCTGCAATCAGCGGCTGATGATGGCGGGGGATTCGGGGCGAGCCCTGCCTGCCCCCGGTACGGCAGCCACTCCATCGTCAGGGTCCGGCGCCCTATCGACAATCGCCTGTTCGGGGGAAGCCGAGGATGGGCTTTCGGGGAATTGAGGCGCCCCTTTCACGGGCCAGCTTCCGCAACGACACCGAATCGTCACCTTTGGCGCCGGACTCCCGCCCAACGCTTGCTCCTTGCACTTTTTTCAGTGTCCAAGAAACGTCCAAGCATGCTGACGGAACGCAGAGCCATCACGAGGTCTGATTCGAAGTTGAATCTCGCATATTGGGCGACGCGGGTGTTCCACAATAGCTTCACCTATCGCGGTCAGCGGCGGCGGGTGCGGGGGTGGTCGGTGAAGATTCAATACCGGGGGGTGCGTCGGACATTGGCGCTGCGCGCGACCGATGGCGCGGCGGCGGCGGAGGAGGCGCTGGCGTTGTACAGTCGGGTGACCATGGAAGGATGGGAATGCCTGGATCGCGCGCGCGGGAGCGAATCGGGGGCCGGACGTTTGGCGCCGCGAAAATACACCGTCGGCCTGACCCCCGGCCTGGAGCAGGAGTTGTTCGTGCCCTTGAGCCATGCGGGGGAAACGCATCACGTGGGATTGGGCACGGAACAGCCCAATGCGGCGGCCCTGCGGGCGGCGGAGATCGAGACGGCCCTGCTTCGGGATGGATGGGAGCACGTGAAGCTGCGGTTTCCCTGGGAGTTTACCGTGGCGGTATTTTGGTCGGCGAATCCGATGGTTTGCACCTACACCACGCTGGTCACCATTCCCGCCGGCGGGGTGGTACCAAAGGCGCCCGCCCCGACGGGCAAGGGCTGGCGGGTGCATGTGTTCGAACCGGACGGCGGGGTGCGCCGGGCGATGACGCGCTGGTTGGCGGCCAGTCCGGGCGTGGTGGAAGTCCGGGGATTAGGGTCGGCGGACGAGGTTCGCGGGGCGGCGAGCCTGGCGATTCCGGACCTGGTGCTGATCAATCAGAGCCTGCCGCCGGCGACGTTCCGGTCATTGCGGGAACATTGGAAATCGAGGCATCCCTGGGTGCGGATTCTGGATCACGGGATATTTCGGGACTCCGACGAGATCTTTTTTTCGGTGAGCGGCGTGACGGGGGGCTATTTCCTGCGTCGGGTCGGACGGACGGGTTTATTGGATCCGGTGGTGCGGGCGTTTCCCTCTGGACCTCCGTCGGCGGAGGAGGCGGACCGGCAAACGCGGCGATATTTCCAGCAATTGCTGGAGGCGGGGCCGGTTCGGCAGGACGACGGGGGACCGGACATCACGGCACGGGAGGCGCAAATCCTGGAGTTATTGAGGCGCGGATTGGTGGACAAGGAGATTGGCCGGGAACTGCGGATCAGCGTCTGGACGGTGCACAGCCATTTGAAGCGTATTTTTGCGAAGCTGGGGGTGCGGCGTCGGGCGGAGGCGGTGGCCCGGCACATCTATAAATAGGAGGCCAACCTGGAACTTTCACCGCTCACCTGTTCTGGGGATAGCATTTCGTGGCGTGGCTTGAGTAAGGTCACCCGCACTTGGCACACTACCAACTCATGAAACGACATTCCTCCAAAACATCCTTTGGACGACGGGCGACCGGGCGCTCTTCGTTCCGTCGGACTGCGGTGATGATCGCCGCGGGCGCCTGCGTGTTGCCGGCGTTTGGCCAGAAGCTGTACTTGGAAAACTTCGATTCGGTTCCGCTGGGACCGAACCCGGAAGAAGCTTCCAAGGGTTCCGCGGTTTGGACCAAGACCCCGCCGACTGGCTGGGTGGTCGACGACACCCAGATGCCGGGATACGGCACGCCGGAATACGCGGCCAATGATGGTCGTACCGAATGGGCTGGCTGGAGCTTCGCGGATGCCCGTTGGTGGCCCACGGTGGACAATCAGCGGCGCGCGGAATTCCTGCTGGCGACGGGTGCGGCGGCGATCGCGGATCCGGATGAATGGGATGACGCGACCCACCTCAAGGGCCTTTGGAATTCCTTCCTCACCTCCCCGGAAATCGGCGTGACGGGCAAAGCGGCCAACAGCCTGGTGCTGGCCTTCGATTCCTCCTGGCGTCCGGAAGGTCACGATGACGGTGGCGCCAACTGGCCGTTGGATGAAAACGGCGAACCGCTGAACAACCAGACCGCCATCATTACCGCGCAATGGGACAACGGGACGCCGGTGGAGGTTCTCCGCTGGGAATCCTATCCCTCCGAAGGCGAATTCTTCCATCCCGACGCCCCCAACGAGTCGGTGGTGGTCGAACTGAAGAATCCGGGCAACGCGCAGAAGCTGAAGCTGAAGCTGGCGCTGGTCCTGGGTGCGAATGACTGGTGGTGGGCGGTGGACAACGTGGCCGTCGGCGAACCCCCGCTGGTGACCGGCGTGGCCGGCACGGGAATCGGTTTCACGGCCCGCATCCGTGAGGCGTTGGGCAAGACCATCAACGAGAACGCCGCCATCACGGCCAAGCTCGACGGCCAGGTGGTCGCCGTGACCAAGAGCCGCGATGCCGATGTCAATGAGCTGGTTCTGCTGGCCCACGATCAATCGCCGAAGATCTTCGTGCCCCGCTCGACCCACAACGTGGAGATCTCGTTCACCGCTGCTGATGGACGCCAGATCACCGACACGGGAACGTTCGTGGCCCCGGGTTACACCGCCGTCAC
>JAEUHG010000059.1 GCA_016795425.1 Verrucomicrobiales bacterium | reverse complement strand
CGGGTGACGCCGTACTGCTGGCCGATCTCCTCGAGGGTTTTGCCTTCGCCGCCATCGTAACCGAAACGCTGACGGAGAATGCTCTGCTCGCGCTGGTCGAGGGTGACGATCATGCGCTCGAGCATCTCGCGGATGGTTTTGTCCTCGAGATCCCGGTACGGCGTGGCTTGTTTCTCGTCCGCGACGATATCCTTGAGGGCGTTGGCTTCGTCGTCGCCGATGGGGGCGTCGAGTTGGGCAGGGCGGATGGCGGCACTGCGCCACTGGGTGACGCGAGCGGCGGTGATGCCTAGCTCCTCGGCCAACTCCTCGTCGGTGGGTTCGCGTCCGAAGACATCCTCCAACTGAGCGGCCACGCGCCGCATGCGCGCGATCTTGTCGACGAGATGGACGGGGAGTCGGATGGTCTTTCCCTGATTGGCGAGGGCGCGTTTGATGGCCTGTTTGATCCACCACGCGGCGTAGGTGGAGAGTTTGCCGCCTTTGGCAGGGTCGAAGCGTTCGACGGCCTTCATGAGGCCGATGTTTCCCTCGTTGATGAGATCGAGCAGGGGAAGGCCATAGCCTTCGTAGTCATGGGCGATTTTCACGACCAGCCTGAGGTTGGCCTTGATCATGTGATCGCGGGCTTTGCGATCACCGGACTTGATGAGAGCCGCCAGTTCGATTTCCTGAAGGGGGGTCAGCAGGGACACTTCGCCGATCTCACGGAGATAGAGACGGTAGGCCGTATCACCGTCATAGGTGTCCCGGCGTCCGGGTGTGGATGGTTCGGGATCCTTGGTGCGCTTCTTTTTGATCGGTTGGAAGGTGTCCTCTTCGAGTTTGCCCTGGGTGGATGTCGGCTTTGACGACTCCGACTGCGTTCCGAGGCGGGGCTGCAGCTCGGAAGCAGAATCGGGAATTGGGGCCGACCGGTCGGCGTCCCTGGTTTCGGCAGAAGTGGCTGGGGTCAGTTGCGCCGCCTTGGGGGAGGTGCCCTTTGACTTCGAGGTCGATCGGCGGAAAGGCCGTGGACTGGCTGATTTCATGATTCCTTAAGCGGCGTGGCCGGGACAGTAGACGCGGCCGTGTCGGACGTCCATGGGTGAGCGATAGGTCGGGATTCTGGGATTGCGGTCGGTGGTTGTTCCTATTAGATGGCATCAACCCATGAGACTGACCTGCTGCCCAGCGACTGAAATCGGCCGAGCCGCGTCGCGACGTCGGCGTATTGAGGGCGATGGATTCACACTGATCGAATTGCTGGTGGTGATCGCGATCATTGCCATCCTGGCGAGCATGCTGTTGCCGGCGTTGTCAAAAGCGAAGGCCAAGGCGCACGGGATCAAGTGCATGAGCAACCTGAAGCAGTTGCAGTTGGCGCACCTGCTCTATCCCGACGACAACAACGATTGGCTCACCCGGCCGGGGAACTCGGCAACCGAACCCCATGCCTGGGTGGCCGGTTGGTTGGACTTCAACCCGGCCACGCGGGACAACACCAACAAGCAGGATCTTCTCGATCCCAAGCGAGCGATGTTCGCGCCCTATATTCCTTCGGCGGATGTCTATAAGTGCCCGGCGGACATGAGTAGCGTGAAAGTGGGCGGACAGAAGATTTTTCGGGTCCGCAGCATGGGGATGAGTCAGGCGATGGGTGGCCCTGGCGCCTGGTTGCAGCCGCCGAGCTACAATGAGGGGCAAACGAAATACAAGACGTACCTGAAGACCTCTGATTTCGGGGCGGCCGGCGCTTCCATGCTGTACGTGCTATTGGACGAACATCCCGACAGCATCAATGCCGGTGGGTTTGCAAACATGATGGTGGAATCTCCGGCAGCGGCGAAGATCATCGATTTCCCTGCCAGCTATCACAACGGTGCTGCAGGAATCACGTTTGCCGACGGCCATGCCGAGATCAAGAAATGGGTGGATGGCCGCACCAAGCCGCCGCCGAAATACAATGGTCAATTGACCCTCAATGTGGCGTCGCCCAACAACCGGGACATGATCTGGCTGGCCGAACGCACCACGGTTCCGCGTTGACCGGACGGCGCCTTTTCCCATGTGCATTCCAATGATGCCGCCGGGTTGCCGCCCCGCGGAGGGACTCCTCTTGCCGAGGCTGCGACGCGCGGGGCGATGCCTCTTGATCTTTCTGGTATTGGGCGTTGCCCATGCCGCGCGCCTGGCGGCGGCCGCGGGTCCGCCCTCCGAACCCAAGGTCCTTGTCCCTACCGGTCCGCCTCTGGCCGGAACCGCCGCGCTGACCTTCGAGGGCGATGTTGCGTCCAACCTGGTGGCGGGCGTGGATCGCTTCCTGGATCGCAAGCTTGCGGCCGCCGCGGCACGGCGAGATCGATTGGGGGCGCGCAACGTAGGATCGGTGCCCGAGTATGAGGCGGGATGGGCGGACGATCGAGGTCGCTTGGCCGAGATGCTTGGTGTGGTCGAGCGACGGGTGGTTTCGAGCGGATGGGAATGGATTTCAAGCCCGGCGCAACCCTCGTTGATCGCCACGTCGGCCGTGGTGCGGGTGGAGGCGGTTCGCTGGCCTGCTTTTGGGGATGTCACCGGTGAAGGCTTGATGCTTCAGCCGGTGGGGAGCCGGGTGGTGGCGGACGTGGTGGCCATTCCCGACGCCGACCTCACCCCGGAACAGTGGGTGGGTTTGGAGGCGGACGGCGGGAACGCTGCCATGGCGCCCGTTCCGCTGCGCTTGGCGGAATCGGGTTGTCGAGTGTGGGTGCCATTTCTCATCAACCGCAACGTGGGTGAAGCCAAAGTCTCGTGGGACGAGAAACGCGGCCGGAACTTGCATCATCGGGAGTATCTGCACCGAGCCGCCTTCGAAATGGGACGAACCTTGGCGGGGTATGAGGTTTTGAAGGTTCTGGCTTTGGTGGATGCGGTGCGGCGCGAGGCCCCTGATCGCGTGGTGGGTGTTTTTGGCTGGGGCGAGGGCGGACGACTGGCGTTGTACGCTGCCGCCTTGGATCCCCGTCTCCGAGTGGCCGGTGTCAGCGGATATTTTGGTCCGCGCGAGGGCGTCTGGGAGGAACCATTGGACCGGAATGTTTTCGGTTTATTGGAGCGATTCGGGGATGCCGAGTTGGCTGGGATGGTGGCACCGCGCCCCTTGATCATCGAAGCGGCCCGGGGCCCCGAGCGCGAGTTTCCCAGCAATGGCGGGGCGCCTGGGCGATTGCGGACCCCCGAGTTGACAGCGGTGCGGGGTGAGGTGAATCGGGCGCGAGCCATTTGGCGCGGCCTTAAGCCGGAGCCGCGCCTGGAACTTATCGAAACGGACAACGGCAACGGCCCGGCAGGGTCGCTCGCCGCGATGTCGGCTTTTCTCGATGGGTTGAGTCCGGGCACGCGATTGGCCGAAGGAGGCGTGGCTTTGCGCGACTTGCGGCAGTGGTCGGATCCGCGGGGGCGGGCGGACCGGCAGCGGCATGAACTGGACCGTCACACCCAGGGTTTGCTGGCGGACAGTGCGAGGGTGCGGGAGCGCTTTATGAAGGGCTTGGACGTTTCGAATCCTGAGCGGTTCCAGGAGACCCAAGCCGCCTATCGGCGATTTTTTGATCGGGATGTGATGGGCAAGTTCGACGACGCGCGGTTACCCGCGAACGCGAGGTCGAGGATGTCGCACGAGGATGAGCGCTGGCGGGGGTTCGAGGTGGTATTGGACGTATTCCCCGATGTGGTTGCTTATGGCCTGCTGCTGCTGCCGAAAGACCTGCAGGAGGGTGAGCGCCGGCCGGTGGTGGTCTGCCAGCATGGCTTGGAAGGCCGGCCTCAGCACACCATCGGGAAGGAAGGATTCGACGCCTACAGCGCTTTCTCAGCGCGGTTGGCCGATCGCGGGTTTGTGGTATTTGCGCCGCAGAATCTCTATCTCTTCCGGGATCGGTTCCGGGTGCTGCAACGGAAAGCGAATCCGATGGGGCGCACGCTCTTTTCCATCATCACCCCGCAGCACCAGCAAATTGTGGATTGGCTGAAGACGCAGCCATTTGTGGATGCCTCGAGGATTGCGTTTTACGGTCTGAGTTATGGTGGCAAGACGGCGATGCGCGTGCCGGCGTTGGTGACAGATTATTGCCTCAGCATTTGCTCGGCCGACTTCAACGAATGGGTGTGGAAGAACACCTCGACGCGCAGTCCGTATTCCTATGTTTGGACGGGCGAATACGAGATCTTCGAATGGAATTTGGGGCATACCTTCAATTACGCCGAAATGGCGGCCTTGATCGCGCCGCGGCCGTTCATGGTGGAGCGGGGGCATTTCGATGGCGTGGCGCCGGATGAAACCGTGGCCTACGAGTTTGCCAAGGTACGACATTTCTATGCGGCGCGATTGCGTCGTCCGGCGGAGGATTGCCGCATCGAATGGTTTGTCGGGCCGCACCAGATCCACGGGGTGGGCACCTACGAGTTTCTTCATCACCATCTAAAATGGCCCGTGCCGCCCGGACGATGAGGCGGGGCGGCGGGGGATTTCAGGTTTGAATGGTCGCGGCCTCATTTTGATTCTTGCACATGGTTACGGCGATCCTGGTGGCAGCGGGTGTGGGGAAACGATTTGGTCCGAACACGGACAAACTCTTCCTCGAAGTGGCGGGGCGCCCGGTGGTGGGTCACACCTGGGCGCGATTCGATGGCATTGCAGAGATCGACGAGGTCCTGGTGGTCGTGCGGAGCGGGATGGAGTCGGCCTTTGCCGAGATTGCGTCCTCCCTGCATTTGCGGAAGCCATGGCGCTTGGTTCCCGGGGGGGCGGAGCGCCAGGATTCCGTTTGGAATGGTTTGAAAGCGACCCGTGAGGATTGCGAGTTGGTGGCAATTCAGGATGGGGCCCGG
This sequence comes from Verrucomicrobiales bacterium, assembly GCA_016795425.1. Classification (GTDB taxonomy): domain Bacteria; phylum Verrucomicrobiota; class Verrucomicrobiia; order Limisphaerales; family CAIMTB01; genus CAIMTB01. Next base: position 5,686 of record JAEUHG010000059.1, on the reverse strand, counting down.
CCTTGCACCTCGCCGGAAGTGGTGCGCGCCACGCTGGAAGCTGCCCGGGAGGCGGGTGCCGCCGTCGCGGCGCAGCGCGTCACCGATACCATCAAACAGAGCGCTGATGGTCAGTGGATTGAACGAACGGTGGATCGGTCGGTGTTATGGTCCGTGCAGACACCGCAAACATTTCGTCGGGCGGTGATAGTGAGGGCATTGGAGGAGGTTCGGGGTCGGGGTGCAGTGGTGACCGACGACACCGCGGCGTGCGAGTGGATTGGCCAGCCCGTCCGACTCGTGGAGTCGCGGTGGCCCAATCCGAAGGTCACCTATCCCGGCGATTTGCCATGGATCGAGGTGTTGCTGGGGCGGGAATCGAAGTGACGGCGTTTGGGATGCCGCGCTTGCCGACGGATCGAGGCATCTCTATTTTGCGCCTTGTCTTGGGTTGGGAAGAGAAACCATGAAGCGCCGATTGATCCTGGGATCCGTGACCGTTCTGTTGTTCGCCCATCTGGTGATGGGGGTTCAGATGTATTTCTCCGGCGCCCATGCCGCCGACCGTGAAGATCCCTATCCGCAGCTGGCGTTATTCTCTCGGGTTCTGGAGTTGATTCGCAAGGACTACGTCGATGGTGAAGGGTTGGGGTACAAGGATTTGGTGACCGCAGCGATTCGCGGGATGCTCGATTCGCTGGATCCGCACAGCGAATTTCTTGAGCCCAAGCGATATGACGAATTGAAGGACGACACGGAAGGCGAGTTTGGCGGGCTTGGGGTGACGATATCACCCAACGGAGGAACGATTCGCATCGTGGATGTCGTCGAAGACACCCCGGGTGAGCGGGCGGGGCTGCTGGCCGGTGACCAATTAGTCGCGGTCGAGGGTGAATCCGTCGAAGGCTGGCAGGTTCAGGACGTGGTGGGACGGTTGCGAGGGCGTCCAGGGACGGAAGTGACGATGACCACCTATCGACCGAGCACCAAGGAATCGAAGGAGCATCGACTGACGCGCGCGATCATTCCGATCTACACGGTTCGCGACGCGGATGGGCGGCGCCAATTCCCCGTGGATGCCGCGGGGATCGGCTACGTCCAGATCTCCCAATTCGGCGAGAAGACTTCCGGAGAGTTGGACACCGCGCTGCGGAAGATGACGGCGGCGGGCATGCGGGGCCTGGTGATCGATTTGCGGGACAATCCGGGCGGTCTCTTGGATTCTGCCATCTCCGTCTGCGACAAGTTCGTTTCCGGCGATCAGATGGTGGTCTCGACCGAGGGCAGGCCGGGGTCGCGTCCGGCGGAGTTTCGTTCGACCGGCCGCGGTCGGTATCAGAAATTGCGATTGGCGGTGGTCGTGAACGGCGGCAGCGCGAGTGCCTCGGAGATTGTGGCCGGGTGTTTGCAGGATCTAAAGCGGGCACGGGTCTTTGGGGAGCAGACCTTCGGCAAAGGCTCCGTGCAGAGCATTCTGCCGCTTCAGGACGGCTCGGCGTTGCGGTTGACGACGGCGAAGTACTACACGCCCAGCCATAAGGTCATTCATGAGCATGGCATTGTTCCTGACAGCGTGGTGGAGATGACCGATGACGAGGAACGGGACCTTCTGCTGCGGCGCCAGCCGGGGGCCTTGGATACGCTGGATGCCGCCGCCCGCGAGCGCGCGATGCAGGCGCGGGATCTGCCGCTGGAGCGGGCCATGGATTATCTGCGCGGACTGCAAATGCTGGCGGGTCAGGCCTCCGGAAAAGCCTGACGGCGTGCGAATCCTGGCTTTTGAAACCTCCTGTGACGAGACCTCCGCGGCGGTGATTGCGGACGGTCGGGTGTTGTCCAACGTCATTGCCACCCAAATCCGGTTGCATGCCGAGTATGGCGGCGTGGTGCCGGAGTTGGCGGCGCGGGAGCACCTGAAAAACCTGCCCGTGGTGGCAGAATCGGCCCTGCGACAAGCTGGGCTGGGAGTGGGCGACATCGAGGGTGTGGCGGCGACCGCCGGGCCCGGACTTCCGCAAGCGTTGTGGGTGGGGATGCGCGCCGCGCAGGCCTTCGCCTTTGCCCGGAATCGACCCTTTGTTGGTATTCATCACCACGAAGCCCACCTTTATTCACCCTGGATCGAGGGGGAACCGCCCGAGGCGCACTTCGAGCGATTCGAGCCCAATATCTCATTGATTGTGAGTGGTGGGCACACCGTTCTGGTGCAGGTGGAAGGCATTTTGAGGCATCAGGTGCTGGGGGCCACCATGGATGACGCCGCCGGGGAGTGTTTTGACAAGGTCGGCAAACTGCTCGGGTTACCATATCCCGGCGGCCCGGTAATGGACCGCCTGGCAGCCGAAGGGCGGGCGGAGGCTTACGATTTTCCACGGCCGCTGATTCGGGAAGCCGGGCACGACTTCAGTTTCAGCGGGCTCAAGACCTCGGTGCGTTACTTTCTGGAGCGGAATCCGGATCTGGCGGCGGATCCGCAACGGTTGAGAGATCTTTGTGCCAGCGTTCAGGCGGCCATCGTGGATGTGTTGATTGCCAAACTCATGGGCGCGGCGCATCGCTGGCGGGTTCGCTGCGTCACGGCGTCGGGGGGAGTGAGCTGTAACCGAGCATTCCGCGCGCGACTTGGGTCGGAAGCGAAGGCAGCCGGGATGACGGTGCGCTTCGCTCCGCCTTCGTTGTGCACCGACAATGCCGCGATGATCGGGGTGCTTGCCGAGCGCCGACTCCTGGCGGGGGACCGATCCGGATACGACGATGAGATTCGGCCGAATTGGCCGCTGGAAACACTGGCCATTGAGCGGTAGCGGTCGCGGCAGGAACGCAATGCCGACTCAGGAGGAACTGTTCCAGTCGAAGGCCTGTTTCTTGAGAGCGTAGAGGTAGCCGATAAACAGGATGCCGAGAAAACTGACCATGGAGCCGAAGATCATGGTGGCGTTCTCGGCGAGCATCTCTCGGTAAACCACGGCCCACGGGTAGAGGAACACCACCTCGATGTCGAAGAGGATGAAGAGCATCGCCACCAGGTAGAACTTCACCGAAAACCGGGCCGAACCCTCGCCCTGGGGCTTCATGCCACACTCGTAAGGGCTGTCCTTAACCGGATTTCGGCGGGCTTTGACTCCCAGAAGCACGGAAACCAGCAGCATGCCGGCGGCAAATCCGATGGCGACCAGCGCGAGGATCAGGACCGGCAGATATTGCGTCAGTTGCGACGACATGCGGGGCTGAACCTAAGGAGGTGGGGGCTGGTGACAAGCGGTTTCCTGGGGGGGAGGCCACGACGGACTGGCCAGGGGCCCGAGCCGCGCTTCATGGTTGGGCCATGGATTCTGCACTACGGGATCAGGTGGTGGTGATCACCGGGGCATCGGGCGGCATCGGGAGCGCAACGGCGCGGGCGTTCGCCGAGGAAGGTGCCCGGTTGGTCCTGCATTACCACCAGGGAATCGATCGGGTCCGACGATTGGCCGAAGAACTTCAGCCGGCGCCTTGCCTGATCGTCTCGGCGGACTTGCGGAAGGAGTCAGGCGCCCAGCGATTGATTGCCACTGCGCGGAGGCATTTTGGCCGGGTGGACACCCTGGTCGCGAACGCGGGCTCCTGGGAATCCCGAGACGTCTCCCTGCACCAGATGAGTTTGGCGCAATGGAAGGCCACCTTCGACTGCGTGCTCACCTCGACCTTCCTCTGCCTGCGCGAGTTTCTGGCGACCGTGGCGGAACAGAAGCGCGGGAATGCCATCCTCGTGGGTTCGACGGCGGCGGTGTTCGGGGAGGCGGGCCATGCGGACTATGCCGCGGCAAAGTCGGCCATGGCTTTCGGACTGACGCGAACGTTGAAGAACGAGATCGCGCGGTTGGCGCCTCATACCGCGACTTATTGCGGCGGCCGGGTAAACTGTGTGTGTCCTGGGTGGACGGTCGTGCCGCGTAATGCCGCCAAATTGAAGAAAGGCGAGACGGTGCGCCGGGTGACCGCGACGATGGCATTGCCCAAGGTGGGACGGCCGGAGGACATGGCTCGGATGATTGTGTTCCTGGCTTCCGATCGTCTGGCTGGCCATGTGACCGGCCAGACCCTGGTTATTGCCGGAGGAATGGAAGGAAGATGGCTGTGGAAGCCCCAGGAGGTGGATGTGGGTATTGCGTGAAAGGGCGGCCGACCTTGGCCATGTGTGGATGACCGGGGGCTGGAGCCGGGTAATGGGGGCCGCCGCGGGACGATGGTTAAGGTTCGTGGTGGATGAGGGTAGGGAAAGCTGGGCGGGGGGTTGGAAGTGGGGGGGCGCGCCACGCGTTCAGGGTGGGCTCATCGACGAATTGCATGGGATTTTCGCCACCGCCAACTATTCTTTCGGCATGAAATGTCCGGCATGTGGCGGTGATTTGAAGTCTCGGTTGGCCGGGGCGATCTCCGTCGATGTCTGTGAGGGCGGATGCGGTGGGGTTTGGTTCGACAACTTCGAACTCCGCAAGGTGGATGACGCCGGGGTCCAGGTGATCCGGTCGGTTCAAAGGGACTTCGCGCTGCACCCGGATCGCGAATCGCGCCGCCGCTGTCCGCGCTGCAGCGACCAGTTCATGATGCGGAGATATTTCAGTCGACTGCGGAGAACCCAGGTTGATGAATGTCCGAACTGTGCCGGCATGTGGCTGGATGCCGGGGAATTCGACGCGATTCGGGCGGAACTGACTGAGAGCCCCGATACGGCGACGTTGAATGCGGCATTGAACCACACCGTGGCGATGCTGCGTGGCCGGTCGGGGATGTGAACGACGGGGAGGGGTGACGTCTCCAGGTCGTGGCCTGGAATCATGGATGATATGAAGCTGGACCTGGCTCCGACGGCCCACCGGCGCGTAGTGGACGCGGCGCCCGGGAAGGGACCGTCGTTGCCATTTGGTTTGGGGGACACGAAGCCCAGGCACTTTCGGGAGATGATGAAGGCCGCCTGGCAGAACCGGGACAATCTGGGTTACGCATGGAAGGTGTTGAGCGAGGGCGTCTGTGATGGGTGCGCCCTTGGTGTGGCAGGCCTGCACGATTGGACCTTGGACGGCATTCATCTTTGCCTGACCCGTCTGAGCCTGCTTCGGTTGAACACGATGCCGGAAATGGACCACCGGCTGTTGGAGGATGTGGGGACGCTGCGAAAACGGTCGAACACCGACCTTCGCGAGTTGGGTCGGCTGGCATATCCAATGCGCCGGCGTCGGGGCGAGCGGGGCTTCAAGCGGGTGGGATGGGACGAGGCGATGGCGGGCCTGGCGCAGCGCTGTCGCGTGACCGATCCGCGGCGCATGGCGTTTTTCGTGACCTCCCGCGGGGTGACCAACGAGGTGTACTACCTGGCGCAGAAGACGGCGCGATTCCTGGGGACCAACAATGTCGATAATGCGGCGCGGCTGTGTCATGCACCGAGCACCGGGGCGATGAAGTTCGCGCTGGGGTACGCGGCTTCGACCTGCAGTTATCAAGACTGGTATGGCGCGGATCTGATCGTTTTTTTCGGTTCGAACCCGGCGAACGATCAGCCGGTGGCCATGAAGTACCTGCACGAGGCCAAGCAGTTCGGGACGCGGGTGGTGATGGTGAACCCATATCTCGAGCCCGGCATGAGGCGGTACTGGGTGCCGAGTTCTCCGGCCAGTGCGGTCTTCGGAACTCCGATTACGGACTGGTGGTTTCCGGTGACGCAGGGCGG
>JAEUHG010000053.1 GCA_016795425.1 Verrucomicrobiales bacterium | reverse complement strand
TGGGTGGCGAGGTGGTCACGCAATCGGGCGATCCCATCTTGAATGCCCGAGTTCATTTCCAGGCCGAACTTGGCGGCAACCGTGGCACTGGAGTGGAACAGTTCGTCTGCCTGGCCATGCCCGTCACGACCGATGTCACGGGTCGATGGTTGATAAAGGGCGTGCCTGAGTGGCTGCTCGACGGTCTCCACGGCACCGCGACGATGGCTGATGGCGGGTTGATGACGACCCGTTCCGTGGCCGGCGATCCACGTGTCCGCGCCGAGCTTCGGGAAGGTACCTTTCGTTTCGTGATGGAGAGCGGAGGGGGTGTTGCCGGACAGGTCGTGGATCCCTCGGCCACACCCATTGCCGGCGCCGCAGTCAGCATTCTGGCGGCACCCAACTTCAGAGGACCGTCGACGGTGACCGCCGCTGACGGAACATTCCGCTTCGAGAATCGCGTGTCCGGGACGAATCTGGTTACCGTCCAAGCCGACGGATGGGCGCCGCGCACCGTCGTCGCCGTCGTGGCGCCGCGACCGGTGCCGATACGTGTCGTCCTGGCACCGGGCCTCCCGATTCGATGGCGCGTCACGGATTCCGGGGGCGCGCCGCTCGAAGGGGTCAGTGTTCGCTTGGATTCCGTACCGCCAGATCTGGGTCGCCGCGCCACGGATGCTTCGATCACACGGGCTGAGTTCGCGACCCGAACAGACGCTGACGGCCGTGCCGCCTGGAATCATGCGCCGGATGAGGATCTGACCTTCGTGTTCGGGGAGTTTGGGGAATGGGGAGTCCAACGACGGGTTCTGCGACCTTCCGAGGAAGACCATGTCATCCGGCTTTCTCGCGCCTTGGTCACGTCCGGCACGGTGGTCGACGCAAACGAGGGCAGTCCGGTTCGTCGCTTTCGAGTCAGCCGAATGAGTCGACTCCGCGATCCTTCGACGGGTGAATGGGTCCCGGCGGCAGATCCTCATACGCCGGCGCGGGAATTCGTCGAGGGCAAGTTTCGCCAGGCTTGGACCCACGATGATCCATCAGGAACTCTGGGAAACGAGGGGTTTTTTCTGCTTGTCGAAGCCGATGGGTATGAGCCGGTGATCAGTCGGTGGATCTCCAGCCAGGAAGGTCATGCCCGATTGGATCTTTCACTTCGAACAATCGGCACGTCGAAGACTTGGCTTGTCCGCGCACCTGACGGGACCCCAGCCGGGCACGCGGAAGTGGTTACTGTGGATCTTCGCCAGGTGCCTGCCTTGCTCGCTCCCGACGGGATCGGAGGGATGCTGCGGGATCGGATGGTGCGAACCGAGGGGGACGGGACTGTGCTGATGTCCGTGGACACGTCGTCGGTGTCGGAAAAGGTGTTTCTCGCCTACCATCGGGAGGGGATGGCTTTGGCTTCGGTCTCCGAAGTGGCAAGATCCGGGGTGGTGGAGCTTCGAGCTTGGTCCAGGATCGAGGGTCGGTTGCGAAATCGCACCGTGGCTCGCCCGGGAGCGACGTTGGAACTGGAGGGCGCCTCCGATGGACCCGACCGCTTGCAGCCGCTGTTGGAACGGTTCGCGACCGTCACCGACAGTGAGGGACGATTTGAGTGTCCTCGTGTTCCGCCCGGTCGGCTCCGGCTGTCGATTCGGGACAAGGCACGACCGACTTCGATGTCGGATGGCGACAGTCTGGATGTGCCGATCGAAACCGAGCCCGGCAAGACGGTGAGTTTGGAAATCGGGGCGGACCACCGTCCGATCCGACTTCGACTGGCGGAACCAGCGATCTTGGTGCTGATGGCGTCCGTGAGCGAGGGTGCAGGATCGGCGGCGGAACGATCGTCGGAGCTTCGAGGCGAGGGACATGGGCTTCGCATCACCCTGGGACAAACGGGAGGAGGAGTTTGGAGTACGCCTTCGGCACCACCGGGACGCTATCGTCTTGCTGTCTTGCCGGGCGAAGTCATGACACCCACCACGGCGCGTGAATTGAAGCTCGTAGGTGAGATCACGGTGCCGCCGTCGCCGACGGGCGAAGTGTTCGATGCAGGGGAGTTAGGGATTCCAGCCGCGGGAGAGGAGTAGGGAAGGGAGGGGCGATGGGACCTTGGGTGTCGTGGTGGGTGTCAGTCGCAGCCCAGGCGGCGCATGCGGAAGAACTGGGCGGGCGGGTCGTTGGTGATGACGACGCTGATGATGAAGGACCAAGGTGGGATATTGGTGAAGTACTGGCTGTCCTCCCAATGGGTCAGGTCGGAGGATCGTTCGAATGCAAAAGAACCGGCTGGATTGCCGACTAGGTACTCAGCCTCAAGAACTCCATTGAGTCGTTTGACTCCCCCTGGCCAGAACAAGTCCCACCCGCTCAGCGGGCGCATAAGCCAGAAGCTGCTTAATCCGATCAGCCTGGCCGGAGGCTCTTCGGGACGAGCCGTCTTCAGTCGAAGAATTTCGCTTTGCCCATACTCGACCAAGGCTCCGCATTCCCAATGGCGACGAAGTATTGCGTAGTTAGTGCGACCATGGTGCTGAGACCAAGCGACGAACTGAATATAACAAATGCCGCCCGGCTCGTCGTTCTCCGTTGGTACCACGAGCGTGCCGCCAGCCGTGATGTATCCTCGACCGGCGTCGGATCGAAAGGGCAGAGATGGTCCGATGGGTTTCATCGAATCGATTGAACTCCCGGCAAAGAGTTGTCCCATCTGGTCAGCATCCGCGAGATTGCCGTCCGGATCATAAACAGGCGCATTGACCAATCCGACTCTGGTTGAAAATAGGATCAGCCCTTCACAGTGAGACGGCCACGCGGTCATCGAGAGCATGAGTCCGATAGAACGGGCGAGAACTCGAAGTCGCAGCGGCCGAGACATAGATGCGAAAACCATCCAAGGGTGCCATCTGTCGTGAAAGGCCGCCATGGGGGATCATCATCGGAAATTGCCATGTTTCCGTCGTTTTCGAGTCATCGAGCAATACCCGCCCCGGTCGGGGCGGTGGAGCATTCGAGGGTTTCCAGCGCCCCTGGCCGGTGCGCCAATTCTCTTGGCCGAGTCCGACGCCTTCCAGGCTGATATATCCTAACCCTGCGCCGCGAGACGCGTCGCGGTCCGAAGGAAGGACGAAGCCGGGGGACTCGCGATAGGGGGCAAACCCCATCCCACTTTCCCCATGCACTCTTCTCCTCTCTAGCTCACTGCGCGGGCACCGGCGTGAGGATCCCGATCCGCCACGGGAACTTGCCGTAACTGACGCCGGCCTTGTCCTTTTCCAGCATCCCTTGAAAGACAAAGCGGAGGTTTGCTGGATCCACGGTCAGGGTCTCGTCGTTGCTGTCCCGGATGAGTTCGCCGTGGCTGACGTTGTCGGTCCACGGTTCGACGCCGGTGGCGGGGCGGATGTTCTTCCACCCGGCGAAGGGGCGTTCGGCGGTGTCGGCCAACGGC
>JAEUHG010000052.1 GCA_016795425.1 Verrucomicrobiales bacterium | reverse complement strand
CGGTCGCCATGCTGACATAGGATGAGTCGTCCGTCGTTATCGACGGTGAGCCCGTTGGCGCCCGATTCGCTGCCACTTCCGCTACGGCCGGTGAATCCGCTGGGTTTCAGGTACTCCGTCAATCCTTCGAATTCCCGCCATTTCCAGAGCACGTTTTTCGGAACGTCCGCAAAGACCAGATAGGCGCCGCGGGTCATCCAGACCGGACCTTCCGACCAGTCGAAACCTTCAGCCAGAATCTCCAGGGTCGCACCGGGACTCAGGAGATGGTTGATCTCCGGGTCGCGCCGATCGATTTTGCCGAGCGTACCGGTGGCGACTTTTGGGGCATAGGGAGCCTCGCCGGCAGTTATTGGGAGCGTCGCTACCGCCAGCAACACCGTGAGAAAGGTAGGGAGCAGATTCATGACGTGGCGGAGTCGAGGGTTTGGCGAAGCGTGGTTCGGTGGCGCGCACGACGCAAGGCTTGAAGGTCTCGGCTCGTCCACAGCACTCAGGCTTGGTCCAATGCCGCGGTGGTTTCGTTACATCCTATCGTTGACCTCGAGCACCCTGGGTTGGCTCCGTACCGGACCATGCGACAGCAGGTGGAGCACTATCGCGAGCGGTTCTTTGTCGCCGAAGGCGAGAAGGTGGTTCGGCGCCTTCTGTCCAGTGACCTGACGCTGGTGTCGGCACTGATGCCCGCGGATCATTACGAGGCACTTCGCGGGCTCTTCGAGGCGCGGCGCGAGGATCTCACCGTCTTTCTAGGCGAGAAGCGCCTGCTCGAAACGCTGACCGGCTTCTCGATGTACCAGGGCCTTCTCGCCTGCGCTCGAATTCCGCCTCCTATCGAATTGGACGTGGCCTTCGGACTGGCGCGGCGTCCGCGCTTCTTGGTTGCCGTGGATGCCTTGTCCAACGCCGAAAATCTCGGTGGCCTGATACGCAACGCGGCGGCCTTCGGAGCAGACGCCCTGATCGTAGGGGAAACGTGTGCGCATCCGTTCTTGCGTCGTTCGGTAAGGGCCTCCATGGGCACGGTCTTCTCCATGCCGATCGTCGAACCCGTTTCCTTGGCGGATGCCTTGCGCGAACTGCGCCGTCGCGGCGTGCGCTGTGTGGCCGCGCATCCCCACACGGATGAACGCGTGCTGCCCATGGCAAACCTGGATGGCGATTGTTGTGTCGTTCTGGGCAGTGAAGGGGAGGGGCTGTCGGATGAAGTGCGCGATGTTTGCGATGATCGGGTGGTCGTCCCGATGCAGTCGGGTGTCGATTCGCTAAATGTCGGAGCAGCCGCCGCGGTGTTCTTTTATGAGGTGTGGCGCCAGCGGCGTCGGTGACGGGTGGGGGGCTCTCGGCCGCAGCGGATGTCACCGCCTCCGCAACGGTTGGTGCCGCCGATCAACCGCCCCTGTCCCAGCGGTGTTCAATGCGGACGACGGTCCAGGAGCTGTCACGGACTTGGACGGTGTCCCACCAATCGGAGCCCTGGAAGCGGTAGCGAAACTGGATGGCACGCACGCTCTGGTTCCGCAGCGCCACGCCGGCATCATCCAGGCACCAGTGAACGCCGGCGTCCACCCGCGTTTGGGCGTTGAATTTTGGGAGGATCTCCAGGAGATCGGCGCATGCCGCGAGGTCGGCGAGGTACTGCTCGAGCGAGGCTCGATCGAGTTGGCCCTGGTGCAATGCCGGCGTGTCAGCGGCGGGAGGTGTCATGGCAGTGAGAGTTGGGTGAATCCAGCAGTGGCGAGCGGAGTATCATCCATTCCGTTTTGCGGAACGTGGCATTGCTGGCATTGGGATCGCTCGGGATGCGGTGTCCGCAGTCCATTCAAACCAAGGGGACCGTGGCAGCTCAGGCATTCACTTCGCATCATCGTGGAGTGTGGGATGACGGGAGGGGCGCCTGGCCACGCCCGTCCCCCGCGTCCAGACGAGGAAAGGCCGACGAACAGGTTGTCACCAAACGTGGGTGCAAGTGCGGGGCCTTCCATGCCTGCGATCGAGGAATTGCGGTCCGGGACGTGGCACTGGGTGCAGTTGCCGTAGACCGGATGGCTTAGCCGGGGTGCGACTCGGTCGCGGATGGCACGGCCTTCCTGGTGGCAGACGAGGCAGCTGTCGACGGTTTGTTGTTCCACAGGATGGGGAATGACCGGAGGGGCGCCGTCGAAGGCGCGGCGAGACGCGCGCCACTGTACCGCGCGAAGGCGGTCCAGTTCATCGGCAGGAATTCCCGGGCTCAGGGACTTGGGAGCTTGAGTTTGCAGTTTGGACAGATGGTTCGTCCAACCCGCGTTCGGTCCGAGGCGGGCCTCCCCCATCCGTCGGTATTCAACGATCTTCGGCACGCCGTCCTTTGGAAACGGTGCGGTCTGCGGGTGGAGGTCTGCGGCCTGCACCGCCCGGGGAGTGTTGCCGGTGGTCTGGCGCAGTCCCATGAAGTAACCGCTGGCGGCGGTGACGAGCATCGCGGCCAGTGCGACCTTGGAGGCGCGCACCGACCGTGATCTTTGGTCAAGTTTGCCTGTGTTCATGGGGGAAGAGGACGGGCGGTCACAGGGCCGGACCAACCGGGCGGGAGTCACGTCGGCTCACCCTGCTGACGTCGGCGGCACACTTCTTGTAGTCCGGTTCTTTGGAGACCGGACAGACGGCATCGAGGGTGAGGTCGTTGATCATGAGGCGTTCGTCGAAGAACGGGACGAAGAGCATTCCTCGAGGAGGATGACCGCGGCCGCTGATCCACAGCGGGATCTCGATCTGGCCGCGTCGGGTTTTCACGGCGACGAGGTCCCCGTTCTTCAAGCCGCGTTCCGCCGCGTCAGCGGGGTGCATTTCGACGTAGGACTGCGGGACGGCATTGCGCAGCTGCGGGACCCGCATGGTCATGGTGCCCGTGTGCCAATGTTCCAGAACGCGTCCGGTGCCGAGCCAGAAGGGAAACTCGACATCCGGGATTTCGGGAGGGACTTCATACGGGCAGAACCAGATTTGTGCCCGATCGTCTTTGGTGACGGAGTGGTAGAACTGGATATTCGAACCCTTTTTGACGTAGGGATCGTCGAATTCCATGAAGCGGAACTTGGTTTCGCGCCAGGAGCCGTCGGGCTGTTCAACGACCGGCCAACGCAGGCCGCGCGCTTTGACATACTCGTCGTAGGGAGCGAGGTCCTTGTGCTTCAGGCGGGTGAACTTCCTGTATTCCTCGAACAAGGCCTTGTCGACATTAAGGTCGTAGTAGTGCTCCCACTTCCAGGCTGGGACCTCTTCACCCCTGTCGTTGGTGAAGGTGAAAAGGAATCGACCGTCCTTGTCCTTCATGCCGGGGTGGCCCAGTTCGAAGAGGCGGCGGGCGATGGCGATGGTCATCCAGCAATCGTCGCGCGCCTGACCCGGCGGCGAGACCATCTTGAACCACTGCTGGGTACGCCGCTCGGAGTTTCCGTAGATCCCGTTCTTTTCGACCCACATGGCGGCAGGTAGAACGAGATCAGCAAGTTCGGTGGTGGCGGTGGGATAGACGTCGCTGACGATGAGGAACTTGTCTTCCAATCCCTTCTTTCCCTGGAAGAGCTTCTTGAGATTGGGCAGCGATTGCCCCGGATTGGTGACCTGAGTGAAGAGGGTCTTGATATCGCCCCCCTTGGCCGTCGGGGTGCAGAATTTCTCCCAAAGCAGCACGGTGTGATACCCGGGCTTCGGGTGAATGCGGCCTTCCGGCAGGTTCCAGAGTTGCTCGGACTGTATTCGATGCTCGGCATTGGCAACGAGGCGGCCACCGGGAAGCAGATGGCAGAGGGTGCCGACTTCTCGTGCCGTGCCACAGGCGCTGGGCTGGCCAGTCAGGCTGGTGGGGGCGTCGCCGGGGCGACCCCAGTGGCCGCTCAGCAGGTGAATCCCGTGCACTTGTCGGTTGATGTTGGTGCCTCGCGCATGTTGGTTCATACCCATGCACCAGACCGAAGTGATGCGGAGGTCGCGTCGAGCGAAGAGACCGGCCAGCATGCGGATTTTGTCGGCAGGCACGCCGGAGATCTCCTCCACCTTCTCCGGTGGGTAGGCTTCCAGTTGGCGACAGTAGTCCTCGAAGGAGATGGGCTTGCCGTCGAGGGTGTGTTCCTCGGTGTCGGTCTTGAAGGCGCAGTGACGCGCGACGAACTCCTTGTCGTAGGAACCCTCCTTGATGAGCAGGTGGGCGATGCCATTGGCGATGGCAAGATCGCTTTGGGGGCGGAACTCGAGATAGTGATCGGCCAATTCCGTGGTGCGCGTCCGGCGGGTCGCCAAGTCGATGATCTGCACCTTCTGACCCTTCGCGCGTCGGTCGACGATGCGGGAGAACAGCACCGGATGCATCTCGGCCATGTTGTTGCCCCAGAGGATCAGCACGTCGCAGCGGTCGAGGTCGTCGTAACAGCCGGCGGGTTCATCGACGCCATAGACCGAGAGATAACCCGTCACGGCGCTGGCCATGCAGAGGCGGGCGTTGGGTTCGAGGTGGTTGTTCGCCAGACCGCCCTTCATGAATTTCTGTGCGGCATAGCCCTCGGGGATGGTCCATTGGCCAGACCCATAAAAGGCGAACTGCTGCGGTGCCTCCATGATTTTGCGGGCGATGACGTCGATCGCTTCCTCCCAGGTGATGGGCACCAGTTGGCCATCCCGACGGAGCAGCGGTTGGGTCAATCGATCCTTTCCATAGAGGATCATTCCCACGTGGTAACCTTTGACGCAGAGAAGTCCTTTGTTCACGTCGGCCTGAGGTTCTCCCTGGATCCCGACGATGCGGTTGTTTTTGACGCCGACTCGGACATGGCATCCGGTGCCGCAGAAACGGCAGGGGGCCTTGTCCCATTTGATTTCCGGATCTGTCGTCACCGCCGCGGCCGTGGGTGTGTAGCCCGCTCGGGAGGCGGCCAACGCCGCGGCGGCGGCCAGGGCCGTTTGCTTGACGAATCCACGGCGATCCAACGTCGAAGGGAGCGGAGGGTAAGGTTTCATGGAGCGATGAGTCAGGAAGGGACGGCGTTCTCGGCGGAGGAATAAAACACGGAGACCACCTCCACCCAATCGATGCCTGGAATCGTCGCCAGCCAATGGTGGAGGTCGCGGCTCGCCCGCTGGTCGATGGCGCTGATGGCGACTGGCAGCCAATGGCCGTTGGGCGTGCCGCAGGTAACGGCGGGATGACTGGACAATTCAACGATGGCGCGGCGGCGATCGGAGGCGTTGTCGGAGAGTCGAAGCAGAAGACCACCGACGATCTCCTCTTCCTCCAGTTGTCCACACTGCTTGGGATCCAAGCTCGTTTCCATGATGTCAACGTAGCTGGTCCGTTTCCATTTGGTGTTGACGTCCGTCAAATCCAAACCCACGCCGCTGCGATATATCTGTCGGTGTTGTGATGCCAAACCCCGCACAACCGACTCCGGGAGCGAGCACCCCGAGGTCGACCGCTTCGTTGGGCCGCAAGGCCAGAGTGGTTGCCTCGTTTGTTCTGGGAAGCCTCGGCCTGCTCACGATCGCAGGTCAGGTGTTCCTGCCGGGGCGATCCGTGCCGGACAAGGAAGGCGTCGTTGATCCCGCCCTGGCCAGCGACAACGAGCCGAAGAAGGTCCACGAGATTCGAATTCGAAAACGGGTTGCCGTCCTTTCTGTCGATACCGGAGCGCGCCATGCCAACGGCGATCCGATCCGAATCCTGTGCTCGTCATGCCATGCGACGACGCGTCCCCGAATCGAAACGCGAGGGGCGGCGGAACTGGACGAGTTTCATCAGGGGCTTACCTATCGACACGGGGACCTGACCTGTCTGAGTTGCCATGATGCCACCAATTACGATCGTCTCCGCCGCGCGGATGGCGGGGGCATCTCCTTCGCCGATGTCATGGAACTCTGCGGCCAATGTCACGGACCCCAGTCGCGCGACTATCGCAATGGTTCGCACGGCGGCATGACGGGCCATTGGGATCTCACCCGAGGTCCGAGGGAGCGCAATAACTGCGTGGACTGCCACGATCCTCACGCGCCGCAATATCCGCTGGTCATGCCGGTGTTCGCCCCGCGGCACGATCGTGGACGCCATCCTGCCTCCACGACCGCAACGGATAATCTCCGCCCCGTGTCCCATGAGTGATGCAATGAACCAGGACGTCACGCCTCCGACCGGCGCCACGACACGTCGTACCGCGTTGAAGGCGGTGGGCGCGACCCTTGGAGCCGCCGCTTTCGCCCAGGCGCTGGCGCCGTTGACGGAGTGGACCCCGAATCTTTCCGTGGCGGAGTTTCTCCAGAAGCACTACCGCGAGCTGACTCGCGAGCAGATGGCCGAGATCCTGACGCGTTTGGAGAACGAAGCCCGCGAGCGGTATGGGGCGGAAGTGTCGATCGAGGACGTGCCGCCGGCCGACGGAGTTCAGTTCGCCTATGCGCTGAATCTCAGTATCTGCATCGGGTGCCGCAAGTGCGCCGAAGCCTGTCATCGGGAGAACAACCATGATCGGAGCACCCAGCAGTCGTACATTCGCGTGTTGGAGATGGAGAAGGGTTCCATCGACCTGGAGAAGGGCACCGCCGACTACGATCATCCTGTCCCGCAGAAGGACAAGTTCTACATGCCGGTGCAATGCCAGCAGTGCGATCGGCCTCCTTGCGTGAGTGTTTGTCCGGTCGAAGCGACGTGGAAGGAGAAGGATGGCATTGTGGTCGTGGACTATAATTGGTGCATCGGATGCCGGTACTGCGAAGCGGCCTGTCCGTATCATGCCCGACGTTTCAATTGGTCACGCCCCCAGATTCCCAAGGAAGAGGTCAACCCGGTCCAAGCCTATCTTTCCAATCGTATCCGACCCCAGGGGGTGATGGAGAAGTGCACGTTCTGCCTGCACCGGACGCGGAATGGCCGCCTGCCCGCCTGTCTGGAAGCCTGTCCGACCGGGGCGCGGGTGTTTGGCAACCTGCTCGATCCGAAGTCCGAGATCCGTTGGGTCCTCGAGAACAAGCGCGTGTTTGTTCTGAAGGAGGAATTGGGAACACGGCCGCGCTTCTATTACTTCTTCGACGAATGACATCATGAGCCCCGCCACTATCGCCGCCCCGTCGGCAACGCGACCCGTCACCTTCGCCGATCATACCCGGCGTTATCTCGAGTTCCTGGGCAAGGCGCTGGGGGTAGCGACGGATGGCGGATGGTTGTTCTACGGGTGGATGACGCTTTTGACGGCGGTGGCCCTGGTCGGCACCCATGCCTGGGCGGTGCAGGTCCGTGATGGCATGGGCGTTACCGCCATGAGCGACCATGTGTCCTGGGGGCTTTATATCGCGAACTTCACATTCATGGTCGGATTGGCGGCAGGCGGGGTGATGATGGTGATTCCCGCCTATCTCTATCATGACGAAAAGATGCACGACGTGGTGATCGTGGGGGAACTTCTGGCAGTGGCAGCGATTGTGATGTGCCTGCTATTCGTGGTGGTGGACCTGGGCCGGCCGGATCGATTCTGGCATCTGCTCCCCGGATTGGGCCGCTTCAACTTTCCCATTTCGATGCTGACCTGGGACGTGATCGTGCTCAACGGGTACCTTCTCCTGAACCTGCACATTTGCGGCTACCTGCTGTACATGAGGTTTCTTGGCCGCCCGCCGGCGCCCCGGTGGTACGTGCCGTTCGTCTTCGTCTCCATTATCTGGGCCATCTCGATTCATACCGTGACGGCTTTCCTGTACTGCGGACTGGGGGGGCGGCCATTCTGGAACACGGCCCTCCTGGCTCCGAGATTCCTCGCCTCCGCCTTTGTGTCAGGTCCGGCGTTCATCATTCTGGCGTTGCAGGTGATACGGCGGCTGAGTTCGTTCCACGTTGGCGATGGGCCGATCAAGACGCTGCTCAACATCATGCGGGTGACCATTCTCATCAATCTGCTGATGGTCGCCTCGGAGATCTTCACGGAGTTCTACACCGGCGGCAGCCATACCTCGGCGGCGCGATACCTCTACTTCGGAAGCCACGGCCACAACGCCCTGGTTCCGTGGATCTGGACGTCCGTCGCGTTCACGGTGACCTCTGCCGCGTTTCTGTTGTGCCCGAAAGTCCATGAGAAGTTGTGGATGCTCGATATCGGCTGCGTTCTGGCGTTCGTCGGAATTTGGATTGAGAAGGGCATGGGATTGATCATTCCAGGGTTCATTCCGTCGACGCTGCACGAGATGGTCGAGTACCTGCCGAACTTGACCGAGTGGCAGATCACCGCGGGAATCTGGGCCTTCGGCCTGATGGTCTATACGGTGGTTCTCAAAGTCGCGTTGGCCGTCTTCACCAATCAACTTCGGCATTCCTAACCGTCGGAGGGAGCAAGGTGGGGGCTTGGAGTTGACCTGGATGGGGATCACCCAAACATTGCCAGCCACGTGAAGGCTTGATGGCCATGGAACTGATGCATCTCTATTTGTCCCCCGGCCACAACTACGTCGGGCACCATGGCCTTCCGCCCGGCAACCATCCCATGCTGGAGGTGCCTGAATTGGAGTGCGTCGCGGGTCGAGGGCTGCGCGGGGATCGGTACTTTGATCATCGGCCGGACTACAAAGGGCAGATCACTTTCTTCGCCTACGAAACCTTCGAACATCTCTGCCGGCAGTTGGAAACGGCGGATCGTGATCCGTCAGTCTTCCGTCGTAACGTCGTCGTTCGGGGGATCGATCTCGATTCCCTGGTGGGTTGTCATTTCGAGGTTCAGGGCGTGCAATTCGAAGGGGTTGAATCCTGCAAACCCTGCTATTGGATGGATCAATCCTTTGCTCCCGGCGCCGAGGCGGCATTGTCGGGGCGAGGCGGCTTGCGTGCGCGCATCCTTTCCAACGGTCGATTGCGGCAGGGACCTGCGGCCCTCGGGATCGGAGACCGCGAAAGTTGACCGGCAGTCCTTTCGATGAACCGGCGTATGCCGTATCCCTTGTCTCAGCGCGACGAGGACTACCTTCGTGAATCCCAGGCCAATCCAGTACGCCCTGTCGCGCTGCGACAGGGCGATGCCTCCCTGGTTCATCGTCTCAAAGGCGTTCCCCGATCCTGGACCACCATCCCTTCCTTGAACGTGGCCTTCCTTTCGAGAAATTCGGGCCAATGAGTTCCGTGGAGTCATTGGGGCTGTTGCGGGACCCGGTGGTTTTGTCGGCAGTGATCCTGGCCGGCGGCGCTTCGCGCCGAATGGGAAAGGACAAAGCCTGGCTGGATGTCGGTGGATGTCGCCTGATCGAACGACAAGTGGCCGTCGCTCGCGAGGTTGGGGCGACGGAAGTCATGATCTCGGGTCGGCCCGGTGCTGATTATTCGTCCTTGGGCCTGCCGGTCTTGCTCGATGAAACGCCCGATCTCGGTCCCATGTCCGGAGTAAAACGCGCCTTCGAAGCGATGCGCGGGACCGCGCTCTTGGTTTTAGCGGTCGATTTGCCGGCCATGACGGGGGCCGTGCTGAAGGAGCTTCTTCTCGGTACCAAGCCTGGCCAGGGAGCGGTACCCCAGTGGGAAACTGGCGACCTGGAGCCGTTGGTGGCGGTGTATCCGGCCGGTGCACGCGAAATGATCACCGACTTCTGGACGCAGGGTCGCTACAGCATGCAGGCGTTTGCACGGGCTTGCGCCGAGGCCGGAAGCGTGGCCCTGGTGGGGATTCCCGAGGCGGATCGCAGCTTCTTCACGAATTGGAATCGGCCCGCCGATTTTCCGGCGGGAGGTCAACCGCCAACTCGGTAGAGATGGGTTCTCGATCGGAGGATGAGAGCATTGCCGTCGACGGCAGGTGACGCCATGAAGCCGTCGCCCAACGTGTTCTCGGCAAGTTTCTTGAACTCCCTTCCCGCCGCCACCACCACGGCCTTGCCCTCCTCCGTAAGGAAATAGATTCGGCCATCGGCGAGCAGGGGTGACGAGGAATGATTGCCCCCCAGGCGTTCGTTCCAGACGACATCAC
The DNA here is from genome assembly GCA_016795425.1 of Verrucomicrobiales bacterium. Classification (GTDB taxonomy): domain Bacteria; phylum Verrucomicrobiota; class Verrucomicrobiia; order Limisphaerales; family CAIMTB01; genus CAIMTB01. The sequence goes on along the minus strand of JAEUHG010000052.1, from coordinate 21,594 downwards.
CTGACTTCGCGTCCCAGCAAGTGGCAACGCCCCCGTCTTCGATCCCGAAAAGCAAACCCTCATGCAGGATAAGAGAAGGCTTCTTGGGGATGCCACGCTTGCTCTTCCACACGATCTGGAGTTGGGAACCCGAGGGGGGTTCGCCGTTCGCATCGAGGACTTCACCTTTCTTGCCCGGCCGAATCGCCAGCAACTGGCCCTGAGAGAAACCGGAGGGCACAAAGATCAGACCCTCGCCGAACACCGGTCGGGTACTCGCGGAATGATTTTGGCGTTCCGCGACCTGCCAGAGTTCGATGCCGGTGAGCGGTTCGTAGGCGTAAAGCGCTTTGGCGCCCTGGCTGAGGAGGACCGGTTGGCCGTCGATTTGGACAACATGAGGCGTGGCGAAGGCCTTGCGAAAGTCGCCTTCGGTCATCGGCTTGCCGTCGGGCCCGAGGTCCTGGAAATCCACCGAGCGTTTTGCCTGCCAGACCGTCTTGCCGGACTTCTTGTCCAAAGCGGCGACAAACTGATGGTCACTGCCGTCGAAGTGGAGAATGAGAAGGTCACCGTGAAGAATCGGAGACGAACCGGCGCCTCGGTAGTGATTGCATTCAAAATCGCGTCGTTCCCACAACACGTTACCCGTGGCGGCGTCGAGGCATGCGGTACCGGGTGAGCCGAAGGTCACATACACTCGGCCGGATTCCGCGACCGGCGTGGGCGAGGCGTAGCTATTGAACTTGTGGCAAAACTGGGGATTGGCGACGTCAAACAACTTTCGATTCCGGTTGATTGCGCCGGACTTCGCATCGACCTCCAGGATCGAGAGCTCCCGACCGTCTTCGGTCGCGGTGGCGATCCAGATCCGTCCATCCAGGATGACCGGAGAGGCCCAGCCCTTGCCGGGGATCGGAGTCTTCCATCGGACATTCTCCGTCTCGCTCCAGGCGACAGGCGGTTTCGAGCCGCACGCAATGCCATCCCCTTCGGGACCTCGGAACTGGGGCCAATCGCCGAGGCAGGGGAATCCGATCTGGCATAGGACACTGACGAACAGCATCCGGCCGTTGAGAATAGAGCAGCGCATAAGATCGATGGTAGGCCACCGGAGGCGCGTCCGGCAATGGAACAGCAGCCTATCCATCCGATTGCTGGAAGCCAGATTCGGAAGTCTCGGGGGGTGGGCGGTCGCCGAAGATGCCAGAGCCGACGCGGACCAAGGTGGATCCTTCCTCGATGGCGACCTCGAAATCGCCGCTCATGCCCATGCTGAGGACAGGCAATGGTGCGCCCAGGAGGCTTTCGCATTCGCGAGCCAATTCTCGACACCTCCGAAACACGGGTCGGATGGTCTCGGGGTTGGTGGCGTAAGGGGCCATGCACATCAGGCCGTGTATCTCCAGGCGCCGGAATGCGTTGATCTGGGGCAGGTCGATCAGCAGTTGATCGGGGCGATAGCCGAACTTGGTGGATTCACCCGCCACGTTCACTTCGAGGAGGATTCCGAGGGTCTTGGAGGCGGCCTCGGCCCGCTTCTGCAATTCAGCGGCGAGATGCAGGCTGTCGACGCTCTGGATCATCTCGAAGAGTTGGACGGCGTCCCGGGCTTTGTTGGTCTGCAAATGCCCGATCAATTGCCAGCGGAGGTTGCCGGGGCATTGGGGAATCTTGAGTTTGGCCTCTTGGATTCGGCTCTCGCCGAAGAGGCGGATGCCGAGTCGGGCCACTTCCCGAACGGCTTCCGGAGGGTGAGTTTTGCTCACCGCCATCAACTCCACACTGGCGGGATCGCGTCCGGCCCGGGCGCATGCAGCGGCGATGCGGGTCTGGATTCCGGCAAGGTTCTCGGCAAGCTCCACGGGGGAAAGCCTAGACAAAGAGGGGTTGGAACAGAAGGGCGCAAAGGACACGAAGAAACGGAGAGGGTGGTCTCGCGCAGAGGGGCAGAGGCGCGGAGAAAGGGGAAGGGTGGGAGGAAGAGAGAAACGTGGAGATCCTGTCTTCGGCTTTTTTCGGGATTCCCGGCCTCCTCTGCGGCTTGGCGCCTCTGCGCGAGGCACCTTCCCCTTCGCGTCCTTCTGTTCAACCAACCATGGTTGCGGTAGGAACCGCGTCACGACGATGGCCAAGAAACAGTTTTGGTTGGTGAAGCAGGAACCCGAGTCCTACGCATGGTCGACCTTTGTGGCGGAGGGGCGATCGGCGTGGACCGGGGTACGCAATTTTCAGGCTCGGAACAACCTGCGGGCGATGCAGGAAGGGGATTGGGTCGCCTACTACCACAGCGGCGACGGGAAGGAAGTGGTGGGGTTGGCGAAGGTGGCCCGCGCGGCTTATGCCGATCCGACGGCCACGGAAGGGGATTGGTCGGCGGTGGATTTGGTGCCGGTCAAGGCCTTGAAGACGTCGGTCACGCTTGCGGTCATTAAAGCGGATCCGGTGCTCCGGGACATGGCGCTGGTCCGGAACTCGCGGTTGTCGGTGTCGCCGGTCTCTGAGGAGCAGTTCCGCCGGCTGCTGGAACTGGGGCAGACTAGAATCTAGACGACCACGCCAGCTCCAGGCGCAGCAGCCGAGAGGAACAGGCGTGCATGGTGGCCCGTGGCGGTGTGGTAGGCGGACGCGACCGAGGCTTGGAATTCTGCGGCCTTGTCGGTGTGGACGAGGTTGACGGTGCATCCGCCGAATCCCCCACCGGTCATGCGCGCCCCGACGACTCCGGGGGCACGTCGAGCGCAGGCCACCATGGTGTCCAATTCGATGCAGCTGACTTCGTAATCATCGCGAAGACTATTGTGCGATGCGGCCATCAGCTTTCCCAGGGCGGGCAAATCGTGGTGTTTCAGGGCTTCGGCGAATTGGGCGACTCGGTCGTTCTCCAGAATCACGTGCCGGCACCGGCGGCGAACGACATCGGGAAGTCGGTGAGCATGGGTTTCGAAGGCAGCGGAGGTGACGTCGCGCAGGGCGCGGATCTCGGGAAGCACGTGCTTCAGGGTTTCGACCCCTTCCTCGCATTGGGCACGGCGGATGTTGTACTCGCCGCCGGCGAGTTGGTGTTTGACGCCGGTGTCGCAGATCACGAGGGAAAGGGTGTCGGGAATGGGTAGCAATTGGAATTGAAGCGACCGGCAGTCGAGCATCAGGGCGTGGCCTGCCTTGCCGTTGGCGGAAATGAATTGGTCCATGATGCCGCATTTGGTGCCGGCATAATGGTGCTCAGCCCGCTGGCCCGCCTTGGCGAGGCGAATGCGATCGATGGGGATGCCTGAGTTGGCGAGCAGCGCCGTGCCAACGCTCATTTCCAGTGCAGCGGAGGAACTCACACCCGCACCGTCGGGCACATTGCCGGCGAACCAGAGGTCGGCGCCCCGCAAGTGAAATCCGTCCTTTTCCAATTCGACGGCGACACCGCGCACATAATCCCCCCAATGCTTCTGCAATGGGGTGCCCGGGGAGTCGAGATGGATCTCCAGCTTTTCGGATTTGTTGCCGGCAAACACCAGTAATCGGCGGTCGGGCCGTGGGGCGATGGCCGACCACGTGGCGAACTCAATGGCGACGGGCATGACGAAGCCATCGTTGTAGTCGGTATGTTCGCCGATCAGGTTGACCCGGCCGGGAGCCTGGGCGACGAGGGTGGGGGCATAGCCAAAGGCCCGCTGGAATCCGGCGACCGCTTGAGCGCGATGCATGGATGTAGGGTGGCTGGGATGCAGGCCGCCGGCAATCGAGGAGGGTTGAGGACGGGAATGACTGGCGCCTCATCCGGCAATCCGAGGACAGGGAAATTGTGGACGAGACACCGCGAACCAGCCGTGGCCTGCCGGTCAGCGTTTGAACGGTTGGGCTTTCAGATAGGTTAACGTCCGCCAGAGCCACTCCAACGGGCCGAACCGGAAGCGGGCGAGGCAAAAGGGGCTGGCCACGAGCTGAAACACCCAGATGCTGATCGCGATCAGGTACATGGCTGCGTAGGTAACGCGGCCATGATAGCCGAGACCGTACCCGAAGAAGACCAGGGTACAGAGCACGGATTGCATGATGTAATTGGTGAAGGCCATCTGTCCAACCGCGCCGAGTCGGGCGAGAAACCGTCGTGCTACGCCGGACTTGAACATGAGGACCAGCGAGGAGACGTGGGCCATGACGATGAGAATCCGCTGAAAGGGATAGATGAGTCCTGTCCATTCAATCGGGACGGCTTCCATTCGGGCTAGGGAGGCTTCGAGATTCGGATGGTGGACGGTATTGAAGTAGACCGAGACGCAAACCAAGGGGAGGCCCAATCCATAACCGATCCACGCGGTGCGTCGGTAGTTCCTGGGTTGCCACTCGCCCGTCAAGAAGCCGACTCGCAGGAGCGCCACGCCAAACAACATGAGAGCCAGCGAATCGGGAACCATCGTTGGCAGGAAGCGTGTTTCCAGGCCCCAGGCGATGGGTCGCAAGTAAGCGGCGGCTTCCGAGTAGCCCGAGCGGAGCGTTTCCGCATTTCGGACCGCGTCGTCGCGATTCGGAATGAAGGTCTTTTCGAGTTCGCGCCACCCCTCCAAGGCTTGTGTCTGCGAGGGGGTTAAATCGGCTCCCTTGTCCCGGGCCTGAGTGGCGGCGACGTACTCCAGCCGAAGGTTGCGGATCTGTTGATAGAAGGCCGTATTGACCACGAAATCCAGGAGGGCGACCACGGGCACGGCGAGGATCAGGTATTTGATCGCCACCTTTCGCAAGGGATACACCAGCATGCCGCAGAGACCGTAGAGATACAGAATGTCGCCAACCCACAGGATGAGGTGGGCATGGAGCAGCCCGAACAACACCAGCCAGGCCATGCGTCGATAAAACAGGGCGGCGGTTGGGGCTCCGGCACGCTCCTTTCCTTGCACAAAGAGCACGATCCCGGCTCCGAAAACCATGCCGAACAGGGCGCGCATCTTTCCTTCGAAGAAGACAGTAATAAACGCGTGAAGCCAGAAGTCAGGATCCCTGGGGTTACTCTTGAAGGTTTCAGTGAAGTACGCGGGCAAGGCGAATCCCGGAATGTTCATCAGCAGAATGCCAAGAAGGGCCACTCCGCGGAGAATGTCGATCAGCTGAATGCGGCTGGCTTGGTCGACCGGTACGGCGCGTCTGGGGCTCGTGGAGCCCTGGGTTTCCAGTGGCGAGGCGGGAGGTTCGGTGGATGTACCGGTGGCGTTCGGGGACATGGGCGAGGTGGGATTGCGTGCCGTGTGACGCCGCGCACGGACGTACATCCCTTCTCCGGGCGCAGGCTGCGGCATGACAACACTCGGTGGGTCGGCCGCCAAGTGACAAATCAGGCACGGAGTCACCATGGCCTGTATGTCAATTCAGGCCGAAGTCACGCGAAGTCGACGGGCAGTGACCGCGAGGCGATCCTTCGAAGTCGCCTAGCCAAGACCAGGAGAGATAACGCAGCGGCTATGGCGAGGCTTCCTTGAGTTGCTGCAGCCAGACATTGCGGTAACGAACGCGATTGCCGTGATCCTGGAGGTGCAGGGGGCCGGTGGCGGCATTGATAGGGGGCTTTCCGGGAGGACTGCCGGCCGTGGCTCCGGCAATTTCAACCTTCTCCTGGATGCGAACGCCGTTGAGGTCGACGGTGATGCGGGCTTTCTCAGCAACCGTGCCATCCGAGTTCATCCGCGGCGCGCGGAAGATGATGTCGTAGGTTTGCCACTGTTCCGGTGGGAAGCTGGCGTTCACTTTTGGGCGCGTGGCGTCGTAGAGGGCGCCGCAATCGCCGGCGGAAGGGACAAGGCCGAAGGAGTCGAGGACCTGGACTTCGTAGATGTTGTTGATGATGACACCGCTGTTGGCGCGACCTTGGCCGAAGGCATCAGCCATGAGGGGGAGCCAGAATTCGACGTGAAGTCGGATATCGCCGAATACTTGTTTGGTGGTAATGGAGCCCTTGTTGGGCTCGCACTGGAGGCTGCCGTCTTCGAGTGGTTTCCACGCACCCCCGTTCCAGGCGGAGGTTTCAGGTGGCTTGCCTGGCGCGTAGGGAATGAGGACCACGGCGTCGGCCGGGGCCGGCAGGCCTTCAGTAGGGGAGCGGCGCACGACCTTCTTGAGGTCGAGGCCCATGCCGTAATAACCGGGTGAGGCGGCGAGAGTGTCGGCGGTGATCGAGCCCTGCCACCGTAGGGAATTGGCGCGGCCGAAGAGCTGAACCGTGGCGCCTTGCAGGGTGCCGTAGATCTCGAACTGGATGGAGGGATCGCCGGCGGCGAGGGGCTCGGCTTGAACGACAACGCGATAATAGCTGGGACCTTCGGCGATCACCTTGGCGGTGGCTTTGGTGGTCTGGGAGCGATCCGCCCGGTAGACGCCTTCGTAATGGCCCATGTAAGCGTCGGCGGCCTGGCCCGCGGTGGTGGCGACCAAGGCGATGCCGGCGAGAACGCGAATCAACGTGAGATGCCTCATTATCGTGCCTGTTCCGTGTGTGCGAACGTGCGATGTTGAAACTCTTTGGGCCAATGCCGTGCAGCGGCGCCCTCGGAGTTCGGTGTGCCGAAATGCTAGGGTGCTGCCGACAACGGTCAACAACGCAGCCGCCTGGATCCGGATGACGACCCGCTGGAGGGGCGCATCTCGGAGTTGTCGAGTGGGCGGCACCATCCTTCTGGCTGGGCATTGCGGTGGTAGGAAAGCGGCAGGGGACTGCCGCAGTCCACGACGCTTCGCGACAATCCGTACCCGGGAAATGTAAACAATGGTCGTCGTGGAGTGCGGGAGCCCTCCATCGCTTTTCCAACGGAAGTCGCCCAGGCGGCTCGAAGATTCGCCCTCGGTTCGGCCGTTGGCGGAATGGCGGTTGATTCGAGAGCGAGGATTGCCGCACAAAGGGCCTGCACCTCTCGAAACCATGAATCCAGGAAAAATCCATCGTCGCCAATTCCTGCGTCGCGCCAGCCTTGGCGTGGCCCTTTTCAACATTCTGCCGGGAACGGTGGTTCGGGGGGCGGAGCGCCTGAAGGCGAATGACAAACTCAATTTGGCGGGTATCGGGATCGGGAGCCGCGGCGGGGCGGTGGTGGGCGAGGCGGCAGGTTTGGGGCACAACATCGTCGCGTTGTGCGACGTCGATGAGAACTACGCCGCGAAGGAGTTCGCGAAATATCCGAATGCACGCCGGTTCGTCGATTACCGGGTGATGCTCGACAAGATGGGTTCGGGTGTCGACGGGGTGATCATCGGGACACCGGACCATACGCATACCGTGATCGCTCTGGAGGCCATGCGCCGCGGCAAGCATGTCTATTGTGAGAAGCCGTTGGCGCATACGGTGGAGGAGGTTCGCAAACTGATGTCGGTGGCCAAGAGGTCCAAAGTGGTGACCCAGTTGGGCAACCAGGGGCATTCGAGCGACAGCATTCGTCGGGTCTGCGAGTGGATTTGGTCGGGCGTGCTTGGCAATGTTCATACCATTCACGCCGGGTGCGATGCGTTTCCCGAAGTGTACAGCCAGATTTCGAAGCTGCCGAAGTTGGCGGAGAAGCATGAGGTGCCGAAGGGGCTCGATTACGATCTGTGGGTGGGGCCGGCGGAGTATAAGCCCTACTCGCCGTTGTGGGTGCCGTGGAATTGGCGCGGCTGGCTGTCGTATGGCGGTGGGGCGATCGGGGATTGGATCTGTCACGTGGTGGATCCGAGTTTCTGGGCTTTGGATCTTGGTGCGCCGACGACGGTGCGGGCGGAGGCGGTGGAGTATGAACTGTCGAAACACGGGGAGACCTATCCGCCGGGAACGCGCATCACGTTTGAATTTCCGGCGAAAGGATCGCGCGGACCGGTGACGTTGGTATGGCACGACGGGAAAACGCGCATTCCGCGTCCGGCGGCGTTTGGGCCGGATCACAAGGTTCCCGGGACCGGTGCGATCATCCATGGCGACAAGGCAATGATCGTTCACGGGTCGCATGGTGGCGGCAACTGCGTGCTGTTTCCGGAGAACCTGATGGAGTCGCACGCGGGAAAAAACGCGCCAGCCGAGAAGATCCCGCGGGTGAAGGGGCACGTTTGGGACTGGGCGGAGGCGATTCGGACGGGGCGGAAGGCGGGATCCGACTTTGCCTACGGTGGACCGCTGACCCAGGTGGGTTTGCTGGGGTTGGTGGCACTGCGGTTCCCTGGCGAGACGTTGCAGTGGGACGACGGCAGGATGCGGTTCCGGAACCACAAGGCGGCCAACCACCATGTACAGGCGCATTACCGATCGGGATGGAAGCTCTGAGGTGGGAAGACCTTTGAGCCTGCGTTTTAGGGCGGTGGACCGAGGGGGCTCATGGATTCCCCGACTGGTGGTTGCGCAGGTTGGGATCCTGTTGGTGGCGCTGGCTCGAGGCGGGGAGTATGCCACGCCCGTCATCGAGACTTCGAACTCGAAGCTGGCGGCCGCCTTTCGTTGGTCCACGGGCAAGGCCCTGAGTTATGTGCAGACCGGAAGAACCGGCGTGGTCGATCGGCATGAGGGAGACAAGGCGGGGGCCGGTCCGGTGCCTTACATGCCCTGCTACTGGGCGGGCTATACGTTTCGCACGGCGTTCTATTCCCGCGACTACTGTCATCAGGCGGCGGGAGCCCAACTGCTGGGTCTGCACCGCGAGAATCTCGCCATGCTGCGAGCGTTTGCGGCCAGCGCCACCGCCGGGCGGAAGTGGTACCCGCTGTGGGCTCTCAACTTTGATGGGAGCCCGTTCAAACTCGATTTCCAGGGCGACCACAGTTTTGTCAGGGAGGTGCCGGCGGTCTTCGAGTTGGTGGAGCAGTGTTGGCGGCAATATCAATGGACCGGAGACGAGACCTACATCAGGAGTCCGGTACTGACCAACTTCTGCGCGAAGGCGGTGACTGAATTCATTCGGTTGCATGATTCCCGGATTCCGAACGGGGTGGCTGAAGGGGATGGTTCGGGAGATATCTTTCGCGGTTCGGCCACCTACAATGAGAACCGATCACCGCTGGTGGAAGCCGGGGACGGGATGGCGTGCCAGTATCAGGCCTTTCTCGCGTATTCGGGAATACTGGGCGCCCGTGGGGAGCATGAGGCGGCCCGGAGTTACGCGACCAAGGCGGAGCAACTGAGGAGCTTCTTCAATTCACAATGGGGAGTGAAGAAGGGTGAGGAGCACTTCGTGCGCGGCTACGATACGCGGGGTGAGGCTTTGACGGACTTCGGAAAGGAGAACAGTTGGTTCCTGCCGATGAAGTTTATCACGGACCCCTCCCCTCGGACCGACGCTTACCTGGGGTTCATCGCCCGATCCGTCGAGGATCCCCGGCAGCGGCCTCCCAACCTCGAGGCGATTTCGTACCTGCCCGGAGTGTTCTTCCCGTACCACCGAGTCGAGGATGGGTGGAGGTGGTTGGAGTACCTGATCGACGCCCCGGATCGCGAGTATCCTGAGATTTCCTACACGATTCTCAGCCACGTGGTGGAGGGACTGCTGGGGTTCGAGCCCGACGCTCCTGGGCGTACTTTTCACACCATGGCACATCTGCCCGGCGCGATACCGGAGGTCGGCGTCCGTGGAATTCCGATGGGTGACCACCGAATCGACGTGACGCACCGTGGAATGAGAGAATCCGTGGTGACCCACGTGAGCGGGTCAGGGCCATTGAAGTGGCAGGCCTACTTTCATGGATCCCATTCGGAGATACTCGTGAACGGTGAGCGTCGATTGGCAGAACCTCGGTCGGTGCACGGGGTCCGATCCAGTCGGGTGGTGCTCGAACTTCCACCGGGTCGATCCATAACGGCGACCGTGCCGTAATGGAAGGGGGCAAGCGGAAACCTCCGCCCCTTGGTAGTGGAGGGAGCGAGGAGGGCCTTGATAGAAAGCCTGAAACTTGGGATTTCGCTGCGCGGTATTTAGAAGCAAATGAGTACCCTCACGCAGACATCACCTACCCGACTGGAATTGCGCAGCCGGCCTTCTGTTTGGTTGCTGACCCTACTCTGGCTCGCTCTTTTCGCGTACCTGGCCTTGGTGATGCCGGCCGACCAGCTTCGGCTGCAGCGGGGAGCCAACGGGGTGGTGGACGTCAACGTCGAGACTCGGCTTCTGGGAGTGACCCTCGGTGGTCATTGGACTCGCGGAGTCACCAAGGCGGAACTCCAGTTTCCTCCGCCGGATTCGGTCCACCAACGTCGACGAAGAGGGAGTACCGTGCACGTCGAGGACACGGCCCGAATCGCCCTCGAAACCGCGCGTGGGTGGGTGCCGGTGTCGAGGTCCTACGTGGCCGGGAGCGCCGCACAGGATGCGGTGGTGACCCAGGTGAATGACTTCCTGGCCGACCCACAATCGACGCGTGCCATGGCGGTGGTTCCGCGGAGCGCCTGGCTTTACGTGGGACTGGCCATACTGCTATTGGCCGCGCTGGGCGCGACCTTTGGTGCGTGGTGCCGCTGTGAGATCGATCGCGAGTCGGACCTGGTACGGATCACTTGGGCGTCGATTCCCAAGTCTCAGAGCGTGGAATACCGGCTCAGCGAGGTGGAGAGGTTTCAGGTCCTGCAAACGGCGGTTCCTTTAACCTCGAATCGCGGCCGTGGTCGGTTTCAGTACACGGTGGTCATGCGGTTGCAGGACGGTTTAGAGACTTCTGTGACCCGGCAGTATACTTCCGGGACATCGGCGGCCATGCACGACTTGGCGCGCCGGTTGGAGAAGTTCCGGACGGGCGCGTAGCGAGACTCCGGGAGCCTCGCCTACTGCCAGCGCAACTCGACGTCGAACGAACCGCCGGCGGTGGAGTTGAATTCGATGCGGTGTCCGCGGCTGAACTCCGCGGGCAGACTACGTATCGTGGTGGAGACGCTTTGGAGCGGAACAACGCGCAGTCGTCCGGCGACGATGCTGCCATCCGGTTGGAGGGTGGGGGCGGTGGGCACGTGGAGTTGGAAGACCGGTCGCACCCCGGTCGCGACGTCCCATGAATCGACAACGCGCAGGGTGTGTCCCTGGTACTCGAGTCGGCGATTCCATTGACGCACCGAGTCCGAGTTCCTGGCGAAGGCATTGGAGAGGTCCGCGGTGACCGTGACCCGGTCGCCGACGGTGGAGTGGGACATCGAGGATTGCACGGTATCGCTGGGTGTTTGTGGGATGATCGATCCATCGGCCCGCTCGAACCGCACCGTGTTGTGATACTCGGTTTCCTGGTTGATGCCGCTGTGGGACCAGACATTGGGTGTGACGGCGAGCCAGTCGTCCTTGAAGAAGGTGAACGAACCTTGGTCCTGATGAGCGTGCGACTGGTCGTACTTGCCGGCTACCAAGGAGAACCAGGATGCGTCGAGGCTCCAACTCGATCGCGCAAAGAGCACCCCGGCCCCCGAGGCATGGTAGACCCGCTCGGTGGGGGCGACCGGCGCGTCGGGAAGTGGCAGAAGGTCACCGAGCAAGTTGAACGCCTGACTGACGCCGTCCACCGAGTTGTTCAACAGCCACCAGGTGCCGTGGGCGGCCTGGAGCGTGCCCGGGTGCAGAACCACCGCGGTGTGCACCAGGTTCTCGTGGTAGTCGAACAACTCCGGCATGGAGGATCGCGATTGATCGCCAATGGGCGCGAACCGGTCGAGGGTCGGGACGGTGGCATGGACCCAGTACTCGATGGTGTCACCGGCATGGGGACTGAGGTGCGCCAGATCCTCACCGGTGGAGTCCGTCCAAAGCAGATAGTTTTCGAACAGATCTTTCTGTGCGGTGCCGTAGCCGGTTCCCTCGCGGGACCCGCCCCCGGGTAAGGCGGCATAGTAATCGACCAGAGGCGGAAACTTATCGGTCTGGAGGAAATCGAGGAGTGCGGTGTCCTGGGTGGCCAAGGCCCACAGCATCGTCGCGCGGAGGAAATGGAAGTGATAATTGTTCCCTGGGTCGCAGATGGACCAACCGGACCAGGGATAGGCAACTCCACCCCAAGTCGCGTCGTCGGGGTGCCAAAGGTTGAACAGCGTCTGGTTGGCGAAGTTTTCCCACCGCTCCCGTTGGGCCGAGGTGAGTCGGGCAAATCCGGAGTCATAAGCCAGCGCTACCTGTTCGAGATACCAACCCACTTCGAGGTAGGAATCTCCGGCGATCGCCGGTCGTTCACCGTCCGCGATGGCGTTCTCGGCCGCGGATACGATGGCCTCAACTCGCGCGATGGCGTCGTCGAGGTACGCCACGACACCGGTAAGTCGATACATGACCACCGAGAACACCGCGGAGTAGGCATACGGTGGATGCCCCGCCAGCGCTTGGTCGGCCGCAGCCTTGAAGCGGAGATAAGCAGGCGAGGTCGGACTGGCGTGAGTGTACGAAGCCAGCGAAACGTAGGGTCGTATCAAGGGAAGGGAGTAGGTATAGCCGGGATATTGGGTGGTCTCGGGATCGACCGGGAGGCAACCGAAGGACCCGCCTCCACCGCCGCCACCACCACCACCACCACCGCCGCCGCCACCGCCGCCGCCACCGCCGCCGCCACCGCCGCCGCCACCACTACCACCACCTCCTCCTGGCGGGGCTTCCATGACGTCGAGGTATGCTTCGGCATTATCGAAGACGAAGGTCACTGGGGCGGCGCCTTCCTGATACATTCGCAGGTTCACGGACTGGAGGCGTTTGGCGGGATCGATGGCAAGTAGGGCGGAGACGGTACCCTTGTCACCGACGGCACCGGTCAACTCGGAGCAGGCGATGTCGATGGAGCCGTCGGCGAAATAGATCATCGCGCAGAATTGGAGGGAGGAGGCGCTGGCGATTTCCGAGCGTGCGCGGGCCTGGACAAGGAAGCGACTGGCGAGCCCGTTTTCGAACGGGTATTGCCACCAGACGTTGTTACCGTAGCCGGTGATGGAAACGCGCAGACTCTGGTTGCCCGCGATGGGGGCGGAGGAAGTGAGGCTCACCGAGCTGCTGGCGTCCTGGGCGAAGACCCCGGAGACTCCGGATTCAAAGCCGGGATCGGCGAAGAGATTGGCGACCTGGGGCGGGTTGTCGATGCGTGTGACCGAGATGGTTTGAGAGGCGGTTCGTCCCACGCGATCGGTGGCAACGACGACCAGGGAATTCAGTCCCGTGGCCAGTGGCACTGAAACGGAAAATGCCCCGAGCGCATCCGTACTCGCCGGAATTCCATTCACAAGAATGCTAGCGATGCCCGAAGCCACGTCCGTGGCCGAACCGACCAGGGTGACCGTTTCGGAGTCGACCTCGCTTTCCTGCGCCGGGGAGGTCACCACGAGGGTGGGCGGACTGAGGTCCAGGCTGACGCGCGCCGAAGGAGAGGCGGCATTGCGCGCGCGATCGAGAGCGAGGACTGGCAGTGACTGTTGGGCACCTTCGGTGCTAACGACCAGAGGGCTGGGGGCTGAGTAGATGCCGGAAAGGGCATCGGAACAGGAAAACGAGGCGGTCACGGGCGCTGTGTACCAACCATTCAGGTCCGGTGGGCGGCTGAAGGTGGTGGTCACCACGGGTGGAGTCAGATCGATGCTGAAGGTTTTGGAGACCGTGGCAGTGAGTCCGACCTGATCGACGGCGGTACCGGATACGGTTTGATTGCGGCCTTCGGAGGAAAAGAGCCGGTCGGCCGGGCAGGAGGCGATGCCCGATCCGGAATCGGTGCATGTGAAATGGGCGGTAACAGGTGCGTTGTGCCAACCGCTTCCGGTTTGTGGCGGCGAAAGCGTGACGGTGATCTTGGGTTTGGTGGTGTCGATCTTGATTCCGCCGAGCGTGACGGTGCCCAGGTTGCCGGCACGATCGTAGGCACGCCCGATGGCCGTGGTGTTGGTGCGGTCGGTGGTGTAGGTGATGGGACCGCTAAGAGTTCCCGGCAGGACACCGGAGAGTGGGTCCTGGGCGGAAAAGGTGACGGTGACGGGAGAACTGACCCACCCATTGGGTCCGGGCGCGGGGGATCGGACAGCGGTGAGAAGCGGTGGGGTTTTGTCGATGTTGAGCACGATGCGCGTGCTCGCGGAATTGCCGGCGCGATCGGAGACCGTGCCGATGACTTCCTGGCCAGCCCCTTCGCTGGTGACCACGCGAGAAGCGGGTGTGGCGGCAAGACCGCTGCCTCCCGTATCGGCACAAATGAATCGCACCGTGACGGAGCCGCGATGCCAGCCGTTGGAATTCGGAGCCGGCGATAGGACAGCCCGGATAGTGGGAGGAATGGTGTCCGCGGCAATTACGGGTAGGGAACTGACCAGGATCACTAGAAGGGCGGCCAGCAGCGGTTTCACTGGCTGGCGTTGAAAACGACTCCAGGCTGTCGGGCACGCAGGGAGCCATCGGCGAAAGGCCGGCGAGGGTTTCTTCATGGTTGTATTTGGGTCAAAACCAGCGTCCCGACAGAGGTGACGATGCACTTCAGTCGGGTGGGAGCGCCGACCAGGTCTGAGCATCCTCCAAAGCTGTTCAGAACCCGGTCCCCGTGGTTTTGCGGAATCAGCGGGAAAATGCAATGGGCCAATGGTCGGAGGTCGGAGACCTCTCGCCGCACGATCCCGCTCGATTTTCAGGCCGCCGCTGGGCTGCAACTCACTCGCGAGCAGAGTCGTGTCGGGTCGAACCTTGCCCAGGCATGACAGGGATGCGACAACGGTCTGCACATGGTCTTACAGCAAGAACGGAGGATCCCAAGTGTCGATAGGGCCATCGCGTTTTTGGATCGGCGCCGACGTCCGATTCGGGCCGTGGGGTTTTGGATTGCCGTATTACTGACTTGGATCGGCGCGTGGGAGCCGAAGGCCCAGGCCGTGTCGTTGGAAGTCGACTCGATCGGGGGCGGTCGGGTGCGCCTGATCTGGCCGGCGGGGGAAGGAGTCTATTTGTTGGAGTCGAGCGGCACGCTTGCCGCTCCGTGGGTGGCAGTGGATGCGGTGCCGCAGGATTCGGGCGGGAAGAAGCAGGTGGAGCTGTTGGCGGCAGGATCCGCCACGTTTTTTCGGCTGCGGCGAACCGAAGGCACGCCGTTGACGATTGCCGAGACATCACCGGCGGCTGGGGAGCGCGGAGTCGCGGTCACTCGGGAGACCATATTCCGGCTGTCAGGATCGCTGGCGGGAGACACGACGTTAGGAACCAACCAGGTGTATGCTGTCGCATCGGGGCGGCGCTTACTTTCACGGGTGGCACTTAGTCAGGATCGTCGGACCGTGACCCTCTTCTACATGGAACCGATGCCCTCGGATGCCAGGGTGGAAGTGGTCTTTGACGGGACGGGGGTCTTTGACGCTGCGAATCTGCCGGTCGATGTGGATGGCGACGGAATCATCGGCGGCATTGCGTTGTTGGAATTCGAAACGTTGTCGACGGTTGCCCTGTCGACGACCGCGGTGGAAGGGAGGGTTTTTGCGTCGGAGAAAAACGCCGACGGCACGAGTCGACCGCTGGCGAACGTGACGATCTCAGTGGACGGCAGGGAGGAGGCACTGCGGACGACCACGGATGCCGCCGGATATTTCCGGCTGAGTCCATCTCCGGCGGGGCGGTTCTTTGTATCGGTGGACGGGCGGACGGCGGAGGGCAGCGAGTGGCCGACCGGCGGGTATTATCCGTTTGTGGGCAAGGCGTGGGAGGCCTCGCCTGGGTTGACCAACAACCTGGCGGGGGGAACGGGCGAGATCTTCCTACCGTGGATTCCCGGTGACGCGCTGCGGTCTGTCAGCGCGACGGACTCGACGACCGTGACGTTCTCAGCGTCGGTGCTCGCGGATCGGCCGGACTTGGCAGGGGTGGAGATTCAGGTGCCACCGAACGCACTCTACTCCGACTCCGGGGCGCGTGGGGGGCGGGTGGGGATTGCGCCGGTGCCGCCGGACCGTTTGCCGGAGCCTTTGCCGATGGGATTGAACCTGCCCCTGGTCATCACCATTCAAACGGACGGTTCGAGCAATTTCGACGGACCCGTGCCGGTGCGTTTTCCGAATCTACCCGACCCGTTGACCGGGGTGAAGCTGGGTCCGGGAGAGAAGACAGTCCTGTGGAGTTTCAATCACGACACCGGGCAATGGGAGCCGCAGGGCACGATGACGATCAGTGCCGACGGGCAGTTCGCGGTGTCTGATCCAGGGGTGGGTGTGCTTCAACCAGGTTGGCATGGTGCGGCCCCGGGCAGCCAGGGAGGGGGGCCACCGGGGCCACGTGGGCAAAAGTGCGAGGATCTGAATGGTAACGGAGTTTGCGACGCGGATGACGAGAAGCGGTGCGAAGTGGATTTGCTCAAGACCAAGTTTGCCGCGGTCGACGCCTTTATTGGGCTTGTTCCGTCGCCTGACATGGGACCGCTCGGGACCTGCTTGAATGGCGGAGTGCAGTCCGGGTTCCAGGCTGTGCGCGATTGCGGTATCGATCCGAAGGGATGCCGGGAGACCGTTGCACTCAAGGTCCTGGATTTCTCGATCGATTGCGGACTGAGCTTCGTTCCGGCTTCGGCGGAATTTCGCGAGGCCGTGACCTGGACCAAGCGGGTCAAGGGACTATTTGACGCTGGTTTGGCGTATGCGAACTACGATTTGTGCAAGAAGACTGCGGCGGCACCTCAAGGGGTGAGGCGACCCGCGGCGGTGGTGGCTGGTTTCGCCACCGCCAACAATCCGTTCCTGCAGCAGTACGAGATCGAGATCCGCCTGCATCGCTTCATCGAACTGATGTATGGCGACGCAATATGGGCGGAGATCGATCCGACCGAGTGGGGGTTGACCAAGGTGATCATGGCGAGCGTGCGCGGGGCGACGCTGGCCGCTTCGGAGAATGGCAAACGCATCAGTGCCGCGGAGCGCACCGCGATCCTGGGATTGCGCCGACCTCGGATCATCGGGGCCGCCGAGGTGGAGGCGTTGATCACTCGCTTCGACGCCCTGATCAACCAGGAGGCGCCGGCGGGAGGGGATCTGACGGTCGCGGAGGTCGAGGAGACGGCATTGAAGTTGGGGGCGATCCTTCAAGAGGTGAGCACCGAGGGGTGGCGTTATGTGTATGACGGTTATCTCCGCGGAATCGAGATCCAGGCTTCTCTTGAGAATACTGCGGCCGCGGCTTCAGTGCGGCCGTCGAATCTCGAATTGTCGGCGACATTGGGACCACAGACGACGATGCCGATCAAACCGTTGCATTATCGCCTCGTGGACCGGCAGACGGGCATCCAACAGGTGGGCCGACTCAACAGCGCTGGCGCGCTGGCAAGGATCATCCTTCGCCCCAATGCACCCTATCTCGTCGGGTACTTCGACGAGGACTCGGGACGGGCAGGCTTCGCCTATTTCACCTCGGGCGGGGTCTCGAACTTCACCCGCATTCCGGGCGCTGTGATGGTGCTCCCACCAGCTGTGCCGGACACCGATGGGGATGGTTTGTCGGATGTCGCCGAAGCCATTCTCGGCACGGATTCGAGCACGATCGACACGGATGGAGATGGAGTTTCGGACGGGGCGGAGATCGCGAATGGGACCGTGCCGACCGACGGCCAGGCGGTGGCGATGGGGACGGTGGCGACGCGGGATACGGAAGGAAGAGCCGTGGATATCGACACGGCGAATGACTTCGCGGTGGTGGCTGATTCTCAGTCTGGCCTGGCGGTTTTCAACGTGGCGAATCCGCTGGCACCGGTTCTGGTGGATCGCTGGTCTCAGACCAGCCGACGCTTTGAGTCAGTGGCGATGGCGGGGATGCGTGTGGTGGCGGTGCCGGGCCAGACGACAGCTACGGGGGCGAGGGTCTATGTGTTCGATATGGAGAGTGATGGGAAGCTGTCGCCGCCGCGCACCGTCGATATTGGCGGAGTGCCGTCGGTAGTGGCCGCCCTGGGCAGGTATGGGTATGCGCCGGCCGGAACTCGTCAGGCGCCCACATTGGCGGTGGTCGATTTGGACGCGGGAATGGTCTTGCGGCAGGTGCCGTTGGCCACGGGGGCGGCGGCGTCCAATCTGGCCATCGACGGCGATATCTTGTGGGCGATAACCGACAGACAGCTGATCAGCTACCGGATTTCCGGTGACCAACTGTTACCCCTAGGAACTCTCGCCGTGACCAACTTGGACTCCGCTCCCTTGGAGTCAGGCCCCGAATTGGCCGTGGGGCAGGGGCGGTTGTATCTCGGCGATTTCAACGGCTTCCGAATTGTGGAGGTGACCGATCCGGCGTCGCCAAGAATGGTTCGCGAGCCGGTGTTCCAGCAGGCCGCAGTGCATGACCTGGCGTTGACGGGCACCGGCTATCTGTTGCCGGTGACAAGTTTTGGCGGCACCACCTCGCTGGCGGCCTCGGTGTACGACATCCGGGGCGACGTGGTGACCAACGTGCTGGCCACCTATGAGACGCCTGGTGCGACTCGAGCGGTGGTGCTGCATCGAGGCTATGCCTTGGCGGCGGACGATGGTGCCGGGCTGGCGGTGGTTCATTTTTTGCCGCCTGATCGTGGGACGTTGGCTCCGACGATTGGCGTGCGTGCCTGGGTGTCGCGACCGCCGGAGGCGGAGGAATCCGGCAATCTCTTTGCCGTCAGCACCGTCACCACCGATGATGTCCTGATCCGTGACGTCGAATTCCATCTCGACGGAAGCCTGGTGGCGAGGAGTGGAAAATTCCCGTTTTCCGCCACGCTCCGAGCGCCGGTGCGGGACCACTTAAAGACGAACTTTGTTCTGCGAGCCAAGGCCACGGACACCGGAGGAAACAGCGCATGGTCGGACGAGGTTCGCCTTTCCCTCCTGCCGGATATTACGGCGCCCAAAGTGGTATCCGTTCAACCGACCAACGGGAGCACTCTGGCGCGAGGCTCGGTTTTGGCGCTGACGGCCCGATTTGATTCACTCATGGACGCGGCCAGTTTGAATTCGGGCTGGACCCTGACGGATTTCGGTCCCGATGGAGTATCTGGAACCGCGGATGACGCCGTGGTGACCGGAGGTTTGGTGAGCTTGGATGTTGAAGGCAGGGTGGCCACCTTGCCGATTTCACCTCCGCTGAAGTCCGGGAAGTACCTGGCGCGACTGGCAACAACCGTGTCCGATCGCGCCGGCAATGGACTGGCATCGCCGACGACTTGGACGTTCTCCATTCCGGCCGCCCGATTAGCCGGCGCCATTCCTCCCGATCAATCCGTGTTGTTGGCGGGAAAACCGAGCCGCCTTGAATTGCGGTTCGATGAGCGTTTGACAGCATCGACGGTGACCCCGACCTCGGTATGGTTGGCCGCGACCAACGGTGTCGCTCCCGCATTGGTTGCGGGTGGGAAGGTGGCGATTTCCTCGGACGGCCGCGGCGCGGTGCTGACGTTTTCCGAAGCGATTCCGAACGGGAATTACCGGCTGTTCTGGACCAAGGAACTCCGGGATGTTTATGGGGCTTCGGTCGACACCAATGGCCCGGTGCGTTTGGCAGTCAAAGGACCCGTGTTCTGGACCAACCGCCTGGCAGGAGCCTGGTCGGGCAGAACGAATTGGGTCGGGGGCATCGCCCCGGGACTGAATGACCATGTAGTCATTGAGGTTCCCGACGCGGAACCGAAAGTGACGATCTCCACGGCACCGATCGTGACGACACTGCGATCGACCGAAGACATCGTGCTGACGGGAGTGAACAGCGGATTGACGGTGGTGGAGGACGGCTTCATGAGCGGGTCGCTCACGGTGACCGCGGTGGGATTCCAAGGGTTGCAGGCTCAACGGCTGCGGGTCACCGGGCCGGCGGTTCTCACCGGATCGATCGCCATAGGCGACGAGGTGCGATTTGAAGGGCCGGTGGTTTCGCGGGAAGGGGATTGGTCGCTTCGCGGTGGACGTTCGCGCTTCTTCAATCGCGTGGAGTCATCGCGGACGATTCAGCTGGGAGGACACGAGATGGTCCTGGACGTCGGCGGGGAAGCGGTTTTCGGCGATATTCAGATTCAGTTCGGAGGGCGGGGATCGCAATTGACCATTGCGCCGGGCGGCCGCTTGGAATCGAACCCGGCGAACACCACGCAGATCCGGAACAGTTTCATCTCGAGTCAGGGGGCAAGCGAAGCGCGAGTCGTGAATGCGGGGGAGTGGAGGAAAACCGGGCCGGGCGCGACCTTGGTCAACTTGCCACTCTCGAATTCCGGGCATTTATCGGTGGAACAGGGACGATTCATTGTCGGGAGCGACTCGCAGAATGTCGGAACCATCGAAGTGGGTGCCTTAGGGCGTCTCGAATTGGGGAATCGATTCCGGCATGCGGGCGGGCGGCTCCTGGGAGAGGGCGCGGTGTTGATTCCTAACACGGCCGTGCTCGATGCGCCCTACGAGGTGAGCGGATTGACGGAAGTGATCGGCAGCTCATCGTCAGGCGCGACGTTCAACGGGGCCGTGCAATCCGGCGGCCAGTGGATGATCACTGCCCGGACCATTTTCAACGGTCCAAGCACCGCCCTACATGGGCCCGTGGTGGTGCGGAGCGGTGGGATCGAACTGAACTCTCCGGGCGAGAGCCTCATTCCGAATCTGACCCTCGAAAGCGGGTCACGCCTGGCCGGCAACGGGCTGCTGGTGTTCCGGGAGGAACGACTTCAGACCAACGCGATCCTCATTCAAGGCGGGTTAACCGTCCGATTCGACGCTCCGGTCACCTTCACCACCAACCTGAGCATCACCGACACCGCGCGCGTGGATCTCGCCGCCGGCGCACGTTGGCTGGGCGGCTCGGTTTCCGGCGATCTCCGGTCGAGGGCAGGGACCGTGTTGGAGTTCGCGCCTCCGACAGCGGGGCAGTTGAGGGTGGAAATTCCCATGCCTCAGGTGGGAACGCTACGTAAGACAGGAGACGGCCTCGTCACACTGCTGAATCGGAATGGAACCATCGTGACCAATCGCAGTCGGATCGAAGTGCTGTCCGGGAGCCTGACGGCCGGCGCGTTCTCGCAAGGGATTTACACGCAGCCGGAGGGCCTGCTGTACATCGAAAAGGGGGCCGGCTTTTTCGCTCAGGCCGTCCACCTGGAGGGTGGCGAATTGGAGGGTGCGGGGAGAATTCATGTGTTTTCGGACGCGATCAATCGCGGATGTCATCTCGGGGTCGTCTTGAGTCCCGGACCGCGGTACGGAGTGTTTAGCTTCACGGGAGAGGGCGGGCCGAACGTCCTCTCGGGAGCGCGCCTCATCATGGATGTCGGCGGCATCACCCCCGGCGTGGATTTGGATCAGGTGACCGTGGAGCGAAGGTTGCAGATCTCAGGGGGCACCTTGGAGATTCGCACGGCACCTGAGTTCGCGCCCACGCTGGGACAGGAGATCACTCTCTTCACGGCGAACGCTGTTGCTGGCCGATTCACCGAGGCGACGGGGCTCGATCTGCCCAACAACCGGCGCTACCGGGTCGTTTACGACGACAAAACGATTCGTCTGCGAGTGGAGTCGCGGTAGCGCCCAGCGCGTAGGGGCCATCTGAGTTGGAAATGGGCCGGGCAACGTGGCCCTTGTCGCGTGGCGACGAGGGGCCTTGGGTTCGGAGGTTTACGGGAAGGAATGTTGATTAGGGTACGACCGTTTCAAAGCGCCGCGAAGTTGCGTAAACGTGGACGTCGTAAGGCGCAATGCCGTCGTCCAGATGGCCGCCCGCCAACTGG
>JAEUHG010000228.1 GCA_016795425.1 Verrucomicrobiales bacterium | reverse complement strand
GCTGGCGCGGGTGAAGCCGAGGAAGTCGAAGCGGCTCTACGACCATCGCGACGCCATCCTCGAGCGAGTGCGCGCGACGTACCTCAAGACCGGGACCGTCTCCAAGGTCCTCACCAGCCGCAAAGTCGCCAAGCGTGCAAGCTCGGTAGGGTTGCGTCCGAAGACCTAGCGACTTCCATGTCATTGATTCGCTAATCCGAATCTCCCAACACGAAGCGGAAGAATCCCGCGCCCTCCGAGGACGGCATGGGAAAAGGCCGGTTGATGTGCCTGAGAGGCGTCCACGGCCCGCCAGGCGTCGGCACCGTCTGCAACCGCGCGTTCGCGTGCAGCCAGTCGTTCAACCAACCGGACGCCGAGCGATCGAGACGAACGGCCAGATGCGGTCGCAGGGACAGAGTATAGGGCCCGACGACACCGTCGCGCGTTTGGATGCCAACCGCATAAACACCATCGGCGGGAATCACGAAGGGCTCGGCGGACCTCGACGGCGAACGGGACCAAGATCCATCCCACGATTGCACGGTCGCGATCCAATCGTCGCCGCCACCAGCGGCCATGGATGCCACGTGGAGGGTGAGAGCGTCGCCGGCCTTGGCTTGGAATCTCCAATAGTCTCTTTGAATGGGATCCAGAATTGTCCCTTCCGAAGGCGACGCAAGATCGAGGGTGCGCACACATCGTTCGGTCAGGGATTGGAGCGCCAGGGCATATCGTCCGGTCTGGAAACCGTCCCAACGCGACTCGGCAATGAGGACCCAATGGATCCCTGATTCGGTCAACCGAAGCATGCCAGTGTCGGTACGCCCGAAGAGAGGGCTGTTGCCACCGACCTGCTGGCCGCTGGGTCCGATGATCATCAGCCCGGGAATGAAGTCGCGATCGCCTCCCCGACGTTCCGCGGTCGACACGACCACGTCGCCGGCCGCGGCGGTGAAGAACCAAACGTGGACCTCGGAAGGATGTTTCAGTTCGTCGAAGACCACTTTCCCGCAGTCCAACAGCCTTGCCGCAGGTTCCGATAGGACCGCCAACGACAAATCGTACTCCCCTGTCTGTTGACCATCCCATTCGGACTCCGTCACATAGGCACTATAGGTTCCGGATTCAGGAATCGTGATGATCCCAGTCTCGGGTTGGCCAAAGAGTGGACTATTGCCCCCGACCTTCTGTCCCAGCGGTGAGAGGACCGTCAGAGCCGCGAGGAAGGCTTCGTCGGCACCTGTGCCAACAGCTTTCAGAATGACCCGATCGCCGGCAACGGCCTCGAATCGCCAGACATCCTGAGAGGCGCGACTTCCGAGGCGGCCTTCGACCGGCATTCCCGGTTGGATCACCTTCGCGCAGGGTTCTGTGAGGCTCGCCAAACTCAGATCAAAAGCGCCGGCCTGTACTCCGTCACGCCCGTCATCGGAGACTTCGATCCGGTAGACTCCACCTTCAGCGAGCATCACCGATTCGGTGGCGAGTCGACTGAAAAGCCATGAATTGCCCCCAATCTCCTGACCTGATGGGCTTTTGATGCTGATTCTTGGAAAGAAATCGTCTTCGCCGGACGTCATTGCCGCCTTGAGGACCACAACCTGACCGGGACTCCCACTGAACAGGAATGCATTCGTGGGTGAGTTGAGCCCGACTTCCCCCTGCACCACCGACGCGCAGGTGATTTCCCCATGGCTCGTGGTTGCCCCTGGTTGACCGACGCCACCCGGATCCGGAAGAGGACCCGGAGTGATGACACGAAAGGCTTGGAGGCTGGAACCTGGGTCGACGAGATTGGTGACGAAGACTCGACCTCCAGTTCCGAAGACGACCCCAAGAGCGGGCTCCCAACGCACCAAGTCGAGGCTGGATTGGAGCTGGTACCTTTTGCCGGCTCGGGTCAGGAACGAGGTACGGAGCCGTTGTTCCCCTGGAGCGACCACCACCCTTTCCGTCCACAACCGAGTAGGCCCGGTTTCGACCCTGAGTGTCGGACTGGTCAACGCCAACGAACCATTCCGCCATGGAAGGCCGGTCGCCTCGTTGATACTCACTCGCAAGGTGGAGCGACCATTGGCAGCGATGGAATGAACCGCGTCGGTAACGTCTTGAGCCATTGAGAATCGGACGACCCCGGAATAGCCGTAGATGGCCAGAAGGCTGCCTGCGGACAGTTCCGCGTCAGATGCCGAAACCGGTTGGTCCGTCGGCAGCAGGCGAACCTCCGCTCGGTTGAACAACGTGCGGTTGCCACCGACGAAAGACAGTTGAGCCGAGGTGATCACCTGGTCGTCCGCCAGACTCGGGACCGGAAACTCGAGGATCGCCCCGCGACGGGAGGGACTGTCGCTGGAGTCTCGAAACAAGCGCAATGTCGTGTCGCTCGAACTCTGCACCTGCCAGATCCCGGGCGAACCAGTCAGCTCCGAGGTCCAGTAGCCGGTCGGGTGAACCACCGTCGCTTCGGCGGCAACTCTTGGCATCGTGAGAGTCGTGTGGAGACCAACGACCAGGGCAAGGACACACCGTCGGACTGTGGATTGCCGCGGGAGGTGCGTCAGTGAACGCCAGGGAGCGGTAGTACTGCGGAATGGGGAGAGCTTCATCACTACCTCTATTCCGGAAGCGTTCGCCAAGGTAACGCGATCGACGGTGGATTCGAATCGTCAACGACACCGCTTCTACACCGGATCCTCACGCTGGTGTCCCAGGCTCGCTACGGTCGCGTCCTCCATCGCCTTCACGGCCAACGCATCCTCGAGAACGCGGACCGTGTCGCAAACGTCGTCGAGATCGTGCGTCAAAATCAGGGATATCGCGTTGAGAGATAAGGAAAGGAGTAGAAGGAGAGTCCCCGCAGTGAGTTCCGAGGTGGTTCTTGGCATGATTCCGAAGATTCCGACACCCTGGATTAAGACCGAGACCCCGAGAAGGAACCGCACCAGACCGACGATGGCGCAGTCACCGCGCGACGCTCGTCGCACACCCCAGATGACCACTGCCCCGATGCCGATTGGCACCATAAGCCCGCCCGCGCCATAGACCAGCGGGGCGAAGAATCGGAATTTGCGGAGTCGCCGGCCCAGCAATTCGCGAGCGGAGGCGAGCTCGGCCTCGATCGTCTCGATCGGTCTTTCAATATCCCTCGCCTTGGTCCCTGGGTATTGGTCCGCGAGGAGTTGGACTCTCGCCTCCGGCTTCAGTCCTTGCGTGAGCTGATCCAGGGGCAGCCATTCTGTCCGGAACAACCGAGGACAGTGCCCATCACCCCCTGCTTCCGGAAATTCGACGGAAGGTAACGCGACTATCGCTGGTCGGATCGCGTTCTCCAAAACTCGATTGGTGTTCCGACCGAGTCCCAATTGCCATTTGGGACCGGTCCGGCACCCAGTCGCTCCAACTTGGGAAGGCGGCGAAGGACGGAAAGGTCGGCGAGATGGTCGGGAATCGTCAGGCATTCCAGGTTGGTGCAACCAGCCAAAGGTTCGAGACTCGTTAAGCGCTTGCACCCGTCCAGTTGCAGCCTCCTCAAGGGCATACCTCGAAGGACCTCGATGTTGGAAATGCCAGTACCGTCCAGTCGCAGGTTCTTCAGCCGCATGCCGTCCAGCGGCTTCAGGTCCGTCACGGCCGTGTCGTAGACCGACAGGGTGGTGAGATTCAGGCCAGCCAACGGACCAAGGTCGGTGATCCGCGTGCGTCCGAGGTTCAACTGCTGGACCTTGGTCCCGGCAAGGGGGCGAAGTTCAGAGACGCGGGTGGCGTTGAGGCTCAGGTATCCCGTCAAGGGAGATCGCCTCAACGGTGCGAGGTCGGCAACCTGAGTCCAACTGGCGTCCAAGACCTCCAGCGGCATTCCCTCGAGTGGCGCCAGGCTGGAAACCGTTGTGAAAGGAAAATACAGCGCCACCAAGGGCATGCCGCGCAAGGGTTCCAGATCCGTCACCTTGGTCTCCCACAGACTCAGTGTGCGAAGCGACATACCTGTCAACGGCCTCAAATCGGCAACCCGGGTGGATTGGAGACCCAGCGATTCCAGAGGAAGATCCCGAAGCGCATCCAGGGACTCGACTTTGGTGAAGGCAGCGGACAGATGCCGGAGGGGCATTCCGACCAGTGGCGTCAGGTCGGCGACCGGGCTGCGGTCCATCGACAACCGTTCGAGGGCCGAGCCCTTCAAGGGATCGAGGGAACGGACTTTGGTGGATTGAAGGTCGAGGGATCTCAGCGGCATTCCCACCAAGGGCGATAGATTGGAGATGGTGGTTTCCCGGAGCTTAAGGTGATGAATGGGAAGTCCCTGAAGCACCTCCGCCCCCGACAGCCGATTGCGCGACAAGTCCAATTCCAGGCTACCATCCGCGAGTCGAACGATGCCTCCGGTGAGGCCGGCCTCACGTAGCGTGGTGTTCCAAGGATCCAACCGCTGCGTGGCATGGGTAGCCATGCGGGTTGCGAGGCCGAGGGCCTCGTGATGGCGGGCCTGGGCGGCCAGGGCCGATCGCAGTCTTTCCAGGATCTCCACGGACACCGCCTGCCGACGGGTCAGAGCGGCCAATTCCACGCACAGATTCAAATTGGAACGGGCTTGGGCATCGTGGGGACGCAGGCGCAGGACTTCCCGAAAATCACGGGACGCCTCATCGAATCGGAGTTCGGTTTGCAGGAGGTGTGCTTTGTGCGTGAGGAAATCGGCATCACCGGGCGCCAAGGCGGAGGCATACGTGGCATCGCGGAGGGCTTCCGTCAGGCGCTGATCCTCCAGGGACCGGAGGGAAGCCGCGTAAAACGCCGGGGCCGCACTTCGCAATTCCTGGATGGCGGATCTGAGGAAGCCCGCGGAAACCAACACGATCAGGGTGATCCCAACGGCAACCGCAAGTCCGGATCGACGACGTCGAATCCAAAGCGCGATCGGGCGCCACCAACTTGCCGCCTCGGCAAGCGTCGGAGCGCCGCTTTGCCATGCCGCAATGTCGGCCTGCATTTCCAACACGTGGGTGTACCGGCTGTCGGGGTGTATCGACAGCGCATTCATGGCAACGGCCGACAGCGCGGCGGGCACGCGATTTCCCGGGCAATGAATCAGAGAGGTCTGTCCAGCCACGACCTCACCACTCCCTGGATTGAAGTCCGAGGGAGGTCGAATATCACCACGTCGAACCCGATCCAGCATGACCTCGGAGTCCGTGCCGCGAACCGGTGGGCGGAGCGTGAGTATCTGATACAAGATCGCGCCCAAGGAATAGACATCGGTTCGAAAATCCGCTTCTCGGGATCGGCCTTCCGCCAATTCGGGTGCCATGAAACCGACGGTTCCGACGATGACCTGGGCTGAGGTGTGGGCGACTTCCGACCATGGACCGTCCGGGGAGGCGGGTTGATCGAGGGAAGGCACATCGGAGGACTCCGGCTCCTGAAGGCATTTCGCCAGGCCCCAATCCATCACGAAAACCTCCCCGAAATCGCCTAGCATGATGTTGTCAGGTTTGAGGTCCCGATGAATGACGGATCGTGAATGCGCGTAGGCGACGGCATCGCAGATCTTGAGGAAGATGCTCAGCAACCGGTTCAATGGAAACCTGGCCGCGAGGTCGGGGTCCTGGTTGCCGAGGCCCCGCAGAACCTCACCCAGGCTGATCCCTCTCAGCCGTCGCATCGCGTAGTAAGGACGGCCCGCGCCATCGAAGCCGCCTTGATAGACGGGAACAATGCCCGGGTGTTCGAGGCGACTGGCAATCTTGGCTTCAATGAGAAAACGTTCGCGGGCGCCGTTTTGAGATTCACGATCCGCCCGAAGCCGTTTTACCGCGACCTCGCGGCCAAGATGCGGGTCCCAGGCGGCGGCCACCACACCCATCCCTCCCGTACCGATCACTTCCCCTTCGACCCATGGAAGCGATGCCGGCGGCGAGGTCGTCGTCTCAGGGGCCTCCAAATCCTGAAATAATCCATCGGCGACGCAACGAGCGCATAGTCCTCCGACACGGTCGGCAGAAGTGATATCCCCGCAGTCGGGACACCGATTGGGTTGGGAATTGGTCGTCACGGAGACGTTCGGTAGTCAGTTCCCTCCCGACACGCAGCGAAGCAGATATCGAAGCTCTTTTTCCGTCTCCTGGGGTTCTGATACGGTGTTGGCGACCTCGGCAAAAACCAGGTCCCGGTAGCGCCGCCGCATTCGCAAAGCCTCCATCTTGATCGCCGATTCGGTCTTGCCCAGTTCCGTGGCGATCGCCTCCAGGCCAACCGGGTCTTTGGCTCCTTGAAGGACATGCTGCAACCGCGCGTACAACTGCTGCTTGCCGGCCTCGGCGAATTCACCGGCCAGGTTCGCGCGCGCCCGTTCGAGCACCGCGAGTCCCCAGGCCCGGTCAAAGAGCACTTCGGGCGAAAGAGTGTCGGCGGGCTCGAAACGGTATTGATCCTCGCCTGAAGACGCATCGATCGAAATGGGCGACTGTCCACCCCCTCGCTTGAGGGCCGTCCGCTTGTCCTTTTCCTTGGCAACGAATCGCACCAAGCAGGTCAGCAGAAAGGTGCGGAGTCGACCCTTGAGAGGATCCGCTCGGTTCAACCATTCCTCGGCCAGCATGCGCCCGAAAAACTCCTGGGTCAGATCCTCGGCGTCATGTGACGAGTTTCCCTGTCGTCGGAGGTAGGCATAAATCGGATACCAGTACGACTGGCAGAGCTGGCTGAGAGCTTCGCGAGAGGTCGATTCGCTGCCCTCAATGGCTGCGAGCACCAGGCTCCATCGCGTGGATGGAAAGGAACTCATGGGTTTGCCCAACCCTGCTATTGGGTCCCATTTCTGTCGAGGATTCGGAAAAGTCGTGGAGGAACCAGGCCACACCTTCCCGCTGTGGGGTGCAGAGCACCACGACGTTTCAGAAATGTGATCGGCATCAGGCTCGTTTTCGCAGTCACCGGTCTTCTTCTGCTCATACCGAAGCAGGAGGCCACCTGTTCAAATGCGAAGCGGGACCACGACGCGGCGCTTGTCATCGGGCGGCAATCTCACGGGTGGGACTATCCCACCATCGACCGAACCTCGTCAGGGCGGGCGCCAAACTGGTCAGCAATGGATCAGTGCGCAGCGCGCTCAATCTCCAGTCGGAGCACCGCGTAGCCGTCGATCTCGAAGTGCTCGATCTCCAGGGTGACGTCGCCGTCCACGGGGTGGTCATACACCGCCTCATCGACGGTGGGTCCGTGCCAGGTCCAGTTCTCAATCACCGGCCGGCCCTGGATTCGCAGGCGAATGCCGTCATCGCTGAGCGTCTTGAAGCGCCACTTGCCCGCGGGAAGCCGCAGGCGCGCGGAACCGATCATGCCAAAACGATCCGACCCGGGG
>JAEUHG010000289.1 GCA_016795425.1 Verrucomicrobiales bacterium | reverse complement strand
CGGGTGCATTTGTACCTGGAAGGATCGGAGGAACGGGAGAGCACGGGGGAGGATGGCAAAGCGGTGCGAGGGGCGTTGAGCCGGGAGGCTGTGGCGAAGGTGCTGGCGGAGAAGGGGCGCTTGACGGTGGGGGACTACCTGAGGTGCCGGGTGAGGTACTTCCGGGACGGAGTGGTGCTGGGCGGCAAGGCGTTCGTGGAATCGATCTTCCAGGCGAACCGAGGACGGTTCGGGCCAAAGAGAAAGAGCGGCGCCCGACGCTTGCGCGGCGTCGAGGACCTCAAGGAGGGACCCCTGTTCTGCCTCAGGGATCTGAGGGTGAATCTCTTTGGATAAGACCTCCCTCCGAAACAAGAACACGCTGGCTCACCCTCGCACCGCGAGGAGTGTCGTTCGATACCGACCTGGATTCGCCCCGCGAGCATTCAGAATCAGCAATGGACCGGACTGGATGCGACGAAACGCCGGCGAGCAAAGCCCTTCGAGGTCACCTTCGACGGGAAAACCAACACTCGCGATCGTTTCGGGAATCCACTGAATCCGAGTCCATGCGGCGTCTATACCGAGCGTGAATCTCACACCGTGACGTTCCCCTGTGACTAGAGTGGGAGTTGTGGGATCGGCCTGCAGCAAGGTTCCAGGCGCAAACTGCCAGCTCACAGAGAAGCCCTCAGAAGGGGAACGCTGGGAGGGGGTAAAGAGATCATCGATTTCCCAGCCATCGCGGCCGTCGCTGGTGATACGGCGGATGTGCCGACTTGCGGTGCCGTGGGGTAGATCCAAGTCGCCGGCCATGGTTACGGCGTCGAGCACCTTCCATCGCGGCGCCCGATGCTGGCGTTCCCACAAGAACGGTCCGAGACGCCTTGGAAAGTCGGATTGCTGTGCCCGAGGTCCGTTATGGGCCGCGGCCGATGCGAGCCAAGCTCGCAGTCGAGTATCTCCATAATAGGCGCCTGTTCCGGGATCGATAATCAACGCGACGCGGCGAAGCCACAGGGACAGGTGCAGGGCATCCAGGTGTCCATGTGCCGCGGTGCTGAGGTAACCCAGGGGAGAAAGGTCCCAGCGGAGCTGCCAATCGTCGGTCCAGCATACGGCCTGTCCAGATTCAGGGAACACAAGCCAATCCCCAGCGGCAGTGATGCAGGCCGCAGGTTCAACTGGAGAAGGTGGGGGACCCAGCCACCAGTGGATGGCGCCGGGCTGCGAGGATTCTGAGAACCAGCGATACCATTCCCCGGTTGCATCCGCTTCGGATAATCCAAGTGGTGTCACGGTTGCGCTATCGGAATCGCCGTAGTCCCATCGATCCTCGGGAACTTGGACGGCGACAAAGAAATCCGCGGCACGGCGCAGGCGGTGTTCAATTTCCGGAGGGAGGAGTTGTCCAGTGGCTAGAATCGCATTGCGAGCATGCCAACAGAGTTCCCAGGAGAAGAGTTGGTAATTGAGGGCTTGTTCTCGGTTGCCGCCATCGGCGGCAAATTGGGCCATCACTTCGCCTTGCCATTGACGGACCAGTTCATCGAAAGGCGCTGCCCATCGAACCAAATCAGGCCACCGCGCCGTGGCGGTGATGAGTCCCGCCAATTCGCCCAGGAGGTGATTGTTTGCGGAGGAGCCAAAGGACCGATGGCGCCATGTGTACCACAGGTGAGAGGGAAGTATGCGAGGACGCAGTCGGGCCAGCCGTTCAGGTTCGATGCCAGTCGCTTCGAGTAGTGCGTCGAGCCAGCAGAAGTTTAATAGACGCAATCCTGATTCGAGGGCGCTGGTCCAATTCCAGCCCAGATAGGGAGGGTTTTGTTGCACCCAATTCTCGAGGTAGGCGACACACCGAGCGGCGGCGGCGGCATCCTCCAGCAACCAAGCGGCCTGTGCCAGACGGACGAGTTGCGACCACCGGCTCAGTTCCCATACCAATTTGATGTCGGCGCCTCGCGGGAGCTGCCGATGATTGAGTCTGAATCCAGATCGCCCGGTGGGCAGAGACCGTTTGGCCGCGTAGTCCTTAAACCATTCCGGTGGATGATCCACTTTAAGTCGGAGGTGTCCAAAGGCGAGCCAGCGTCCGGCCATCAATTCATCGCGATCGCTTCGAAGCGCCTCCAATAAGTCGGACGGAGCGGTTGCGCGGACCGGTAGTCGCGGCCAAGCCTCCGATCGTGCTGAAGGAATGGGTGCTGCGTCAAAATCCGGGAGCCGCCGCATGTCGACCCGCTGCCGGAGCTTCTGGGCCACGCGCTGCCGAATCTCGTCCGGTTTCATGGCCCTCAGGCGATGCCAGTACCATCCCCAGCCGTGCATCATTCGCTGAAACTTGGCTTGGAACTGGTGCGGGTGTCGAGGGGTCAACAGCGGTCAGGCGGCGAGTCGCGCTCGATGGGGATTCGACTTGGTGGCATGAACCCGCCAGCATTTCGCTCGTTTTGGGGCCGCTACTTATCATTTCCCCGATGTTCCCGCCGATGGAGGGCGGGTTGCCTGGCCATACGGATCGATTGGCGTTGGCGTTGTCCGCGCATTTTGAGGTGTCGGTCCTCACTTCTCCGGGCGTCGAACAAACGCGATCATTTAGGGTGCTCGCCGAGTTGAAGTCGTGGGGTTCCGCCGAGGAGGTGCTTCGTGCCATCGGGAGGATCCACGCGTCGACACCAGTCCTTTGGCAATACGTGCCGCACATGTATGGGCGAGGTGGGGTCAATTTGGGATTGGTACAGGTGTTCCGCGATCTTCGGAGGCAGGGGCGCCGACAAGTGGCCATGGTTCATGAGATCGCCGCACCTTTCTCATGGTGGCCGCACCGGAGCGCCTATGCGTTGGCGCATCGCTGGATGTGGCGCGCGCTGGTAAAGAACGTGGACAGCTTGGGCATTTCGACCGCGGGTTGGCTGGAACGCCTGCGAGACAGGGTTGATCGGCCCGGGCGGCTTTTTTTGGCGCCCTCACCGTCCAATTTGCCGGTCCTTTCAGTTCCCTTCGAGCATCGACAAAGATGGCGGTCGACGATGGGTTTGGAATCGGCGCGACGCGTTCTTGGTTTTTTTGGAACGGTGGGGGCTGGGAAGCAATTTGAATGGGTGGTTGACGCGTGGCGGGCCGCGCGTCAACGCGAGCCGGCGACCGCGTTGGTGGTCATTGGGGCGAAACCTGAACTTGAGTGGTGTGGCGACGAGTCCCGGTGGTTCCGCGGCTTGGGATACCTCAGTGATGCCGAAGCCTCGGCGGCACTGCACAGCATCGACCTGCTGGTTCTGCCCTTCATCGATGGGGTGTCGGAGCGCCGCTCGTCATTCATGGCAGGACTGGCCCACGGTCGGCCGGTGGTGACGACGTTGGGTCCCGCCACGGGCATGGATTTGCGGCAGGCAGGATTCTTCCACGGAGTCGCCGTCGACCGGGCGGCCTTGTCCGCGGCCACCGCGTCCCTGATCGTCGACGAGGTTGCGTGCGACCGGATGGGGCGAGCTGCAGCGGTTGCCTACCGCGCGCGTTATGATTGGCCTCATCTTGCAACTCAGGTGGCAGCCCGGCTTGGTGGCGCTCAAGGTGTCGACAAAATCGATACGTGACAGACGGCGGCGGCTCATGGCAGGGGAGAGGTGTGGAACGCGATCAATCACCGGGACTCGGCGAAAGGGCGTGCGGAGCATCCAAACCGGAGCTAAGACGGGTCGCACCTTGGCCTTTGATTCGCTCCGAAGAGGTCGGGAACTACCGTATCTTCAGGCTTCACAGGGATTGGCGGCGTTCTCCGCGGACGGGGCGTGAGCATGACTTCTTCGTCATGCACGCCGTGGATTGGGTGAATGTGATCGCGCTGACGCGGGACGGACACGCGGTCATGGTGGAGCAGTTCCGCCACGGAACCGCCACAGTGGATCTCGAAATTCCGGGTGGAGTGATGGATCCGGAGGATGCGGACCCGGTGGCGACGGCGGTGAGGGAATTGAGGGAGGAGACCGGTTATGTGGGAGAACGCGCGCGCCTGATTGGCAGCATTGCGCCGAATCCTGCGATTCTTTCCAATCAATGCCACACAGTGCTCATCGAGAGCTGCGTCTTGAGCTCGGACCTGAAATTCGATCCTGGTGAAGACATTGCGACGTTGCTGATCTCTGCGGAAGAACTCCCCCGGTTGGTGGCTGAGGGCTCCATTCGCCACGCCTTAGTGGCGGTGGCGATCTTCCATTTCGAGCTTTGGCGGCGAAGTTCGGCGTCGCGACCAGGGACCCCGTCTTGAGAGTCATCAGGCGGTGTGGCCGCGTCGTACCTTCTCCTTCTTTTCCTCGCAATCGCTTTCGAGATTTCGGCGCTCAGCGAGAATTTGGCGCTCGAGTTGTTGGACCGCTTCGCCGTCACCTTGTTCGAGTGCCTTCTCGATCTGACCACGCAGGAAAATCTCGCGTTCGGCAAACCGCGCCCGATAAAGCGAGTCGAGCTCCGAAAGCTGTTGTTTCTGTTCGGCGGTCAATTTGACGGTGGGGGATTGTTTGGCCAGACGTTCCATGGCCAATTCATAAGCGGATTTCATGGTTTCGAAGGGGTCGGATGAGGGGAGGTGTCGTGCGACTGGACCGGGAGTCCAGAATTCGGATCGAACCCGGCTGACGGCATCTGGATGGTAGGAGGTTGAAATCAAAACGCGATCCAGACCTGGCCCTGTTCGACTTTGGTGGGATAGCAGTTCACCGGTTTGGCTGGATTGCTGAAGCCGGCTCCGGTCTTTGGATCGAAGGCCCATCCATGGAGGGGGCAGTGAATGCGACCGTCCTGAAGAATGCCGGCTCCGAGAGGTCCTCCGCGGTGAGGACAATCGTCGTCGATGGCATAAAACTGGCCCTCGATATTCCAGAGTGCGAATCGGCGATTGCCAACTTGGACGGTACGACCCTGGCCGAGTGGAAGGCTATCAAGGTCCGCCACGGCATGAAAACGGGGTTCGCTCATGGATCGGGCGCCTCAGTGTTGGGTCGCGGGCGGTGCTGGTGGCGACTTCTTTTTCCAAGGCATTTCCGGGAAGTGGGTCGGCGCCTTGACGGGCGAGGTGGTCGCCGGAGGGGAGGCCATTTTCAAATCCGAATCAGAATCTGTGGATGGGGCGGATGGCGCCTCCATGTTTCCGCGCCAGGAGGCGATGCGGGCTTGGAGTCCGTGGTGTTCCGCGGTCTTTTTGTCCCCGGATTTCATGTAGAACAGGGAGAGATTCGTGTGCACGAGCTGTTCCTGCGGCTTCAACTTCTCAGCCTTGTGTCCTTCCGCGATGGCTTTGGTGAAATCGCCTTTGCGGTACCAGGCCATGCCGAGCGACAATTGCGCGTCGAAATGAGAGGGATCGCGAGACAGGATCCCCTCGAGCTTGGTAATGGCGCCATCGTAGTCCTCGCGCGTGAAATCGAACATCGCGTCATCGTACTGTTCCTGAAAGCTGTCGGAGGAAGCGTCCACGCATCGCGCTATGGCACGTGAGAACTCTCAGTGCAAGAACGTATGCAACCACCTCCAGGCGTCATTGGCGGTTCGAGGCGAGACGAGCTTTCTCGCTGATGCACCAAAGAGCGTTCCAAGTGCGGATGAAGATTTCGCCATCAGACATGGCGGGGCTCGCATTAAGGGGTTCGGCCACGGTGTTGGTGGCGAGGATCTCGAACTTGGGAGACGCGCGCAGGACGAGGGCATCGCCACTCTTGTTGAGCATGTAGATGCGGTCGCCCGCCAACGTCGGCGATGACCAAGAGCCGTCGGCGGCGCCCGGGCCGTTGAGGCGTTCTTCCCAGATCTGCTTTCCAGTCCCCAGTTCCAGGCATTCAAAGAATCCTTCCATGTTGGCAAAGTAGGCATGCCCGCCTTTGACGACCGCCGAACCGATTCGATTCTTTTTCGAGCGTTCTTCTCGCCACAGGCGATGGGTCGAGGTGACGTCCCCACTCCCACCCGGACGCACGGCGATGGCGCTACCGTAGAACCCGCCAAACGCCAAGATCATCGGGGGCGAGGTCACGGGTACAGGCGTCGTGTAAACCAGCGGGTTCAGTCCTGAAGATCGCCACAGTTCCTTGCCAGTCTCGGGGGCGTACGCGCGCAACGACTCTGGAAAACCAAGCACGACTTCCTGGCGTCCGGAAGCGTTGACGACCACCGGACTGCCGAAGGTGCCGACGGTACCGGGCGTCCTGCCTTTGAAACCGTCGCTGCGCTCGGTTGGGGTCGGTTCCGGGAGATCAACCTGCCAGGTGATTTTTCCGGAGCGCTTTTCGAGGGCCACCAAACGGGAGCTGGGCCCTGGCCCGTGGTAGACGATCACTTGATCACCCACGATGACGGGCGACGAGGAGTAACCCCATTCATGCTTCTGCCGTCCGAGATCTCGGCGCCAGAGGACGGTTCCATCGAAGTCGACGGCCCAAACTCCGGCGGAACCCAGGTAGGCGATCACGCGTTCCCCATCCGTCACGGGGGATGCCGCGCAGAAGGGATTATCCTCGTGAGTGTCCTCCGCTTCCTCCCACGCGGTTCCCGACTGCCAGAGCATTCGGCCGGTCACACGGTCGAAGGCGAGTATGGAGCGATTGGAGGGCTTTGGTAGTGCTTGGGTCAGGAAGAGAGTCTGATTCCAGACGATAGGGGTCGAATTGCCGGGGCCAGGGAGTTCGGTGCGCCATCGCACGTGGTTCGTGGGACTCCAGTGAAGAGGAAACTGGGATTCCGAAGTGGTTCCATCCTGATTCGGGCCTCGCCACGCCGGCCATGGGGCGCTGGACGCGGTCAACAGGGATCCCAGGCCGGCCAGCAGGAACGGAATTCGAGCGCTTGAAACCATGAGGCGAAATTCTAGCACGACTCCCTCGGTCGCCAAGCCGTGAAGGTGACGCCAAGGCCGGCATGATGTTCAGGGCTTGGACGGGAACCAGCCCTGGAGAAATTGGGCGAGTGAACCGTCGTAGATCGCCTCCGCAAGGTGCTCCACTCCCAGTTGGTTGCCCCAGGAGTAAGTGACGGACAGCCGACCTTGCCACTCGCAGAAGTCGATGTCGGAATTGTTCCAGTTGACTGCTTCTCGGATTCGTTTCCGCTGTGCCTCGGTGAAGCTGGCGTTCCTGATCGCCTTGTCGTCCGGCGATGCCCGCAGAACCGGATTCAGCGGACTCGGTTCCCATTGGATCAGGTCACGCGATCGCACCACCCGCATTTCGTAGCCGCGATGGGCTTCGAGGTAGAAGTCGAAGAACCAACCGCCATGCCACCGCAAGGCGTGGGGCGCGGTGTAGCGGTCCTTGGAATAGTTGCATTCCGGTCCGGTGAGCGACCAGGTTTTCAAGTCCTTCGATCGAAGAAATCGAGCGGTGAACGCCGCGCCGGCTTCCTCCGCGGGCCGATCAATCTCAAACATGAGAACGAAATCCTTCTCCGCCCGGCACATCGAAGTGTTGAAGATGCCGTAGGTGCCGGGTCCCAGGACTTGCCAGGAGTCCCACGATTTTAAGTCACGCGACGCGAACATCTGGATGCGGTCGCGCTGGGCGGTACCGGTGACGTACATGGTTCCGTCGTGAACAAAAGCGCTGCCAAATTCATGGCCTTCGGCGAAGGGAGGCGTGGTTTCCCCAGTGTTGGGATCAACGAAGCGAAAGAAATTGGTTCTCCGTGGGTTGTTCCAATAACCGTCCCGAACCCATTCGAAGCGCCAAAGCCTGTCGAGAAAGACCACAGGGGTCGCTTCAACCAGATCCAGGTCCACGGTTCCCAGCTTGCGAAGAAGCGGCCTGCCATCGGCATCCATCGGGCCGAGATCGGACGGCGTTGCCGGGGTGGAATCACCACGTCCGTGCCTCCAGAGAAAGTCGATGATGGGCGTTGAGTCATCGAGTCCGTGCGGATGGTGCTTAACGCCGGGTTTGCGAATGAGGGCGATGAAACCTCCCAGCTTCGTGTAGCGCTCCGCCAGCAATCCCGTGTTCTCCTCCCACGGCACCACTTCGTCCGCATCCCCGAACACGTGCAACAATGGCACCTTCGCGGTGGCCAGCGGCAGCAGGCTATCCACCGGATTGGCCGGATAGGCCAAGGCGTCCGCTTCGGATTTGAATCCATACCGCTCGAGCACGAGCTGCCAGTCTCGGGGGCTTCCCGGGCCTTTGCCTTTGCCGCCGGGCCAACTCTTGAAATCACACACTGGCGCGTCGCCATAGATGCAGGAGACCTTGGAAGGGTTGGCCGTCGCCCAGTTGTAGCAGTAGAGGCCGCCGCGGCTAAGGCCAACCAAGGCGGGTCGAGGTCCGAACCCATAACGCTCGGTGAGTTCGCGGTACAAACCGTTCCAGGCATTTACCGCGGTTGGGGCTCCCAGTTGATCAGGGACGCTCAGGTACACGATGTGGAAACCACGACCCAGCATGGCAATGTCAGGCAGCGGCTTGTGACCAAAGAACTCACCGTGCCAAATCCACGGGCGCCCAGGGAGTTCCTTGTGGGGCACGACGACCAGGGCGTTGTGGCCGTCGACTTGGAAATCATAACGATCGAAGCCGTTCCACGCCGAACGCTGTCCGGGAAAACGCGAGGTCCGGACGCGTCGGATTTCCGCGTCAATTGCGTCGACCGTATGTTGAGCCTCGACCAGCGGACGTCCGGGCGTCATTCCCGGCCGGGTGTGGCGGGTTTCCGACAGCCAGCTGTCACGAAGCAAGCGTTGCTTTTGTTGGACCAGACCCAGGATGTCGTTGCCACGTGGATGCGAGGCCAGTAGCGCAGTCGGTGAGTCCGCGCTGAGGATGGCGTCGTCGGCGCCCACTTTGCGGAGGATCTCGCGCGCGATCAGCCAGTGCCCTTGCGAGTTCGCGTGCACGCCGTCCCCGGCCAGAAGAAATTTCGGATCGGACCGGCGGCGGTCGGCGAGGAACTGGTTCATCGGGCGGTGTGTATCGATGACGTTCCATCCTTGGTTTTGTTGAACGACAAGCCATTCCGAGAATCTGTCGAGCACCTCGTTGTAACCCGTATAGGGGCTTCGATATTCGTCGCGACCCGCAGGGAGGGTATGGCCGGCAAGAGGAACCGGGTCGAAGACGGGCGGCGTCAAATGGAGGACCGCGGCCCCGGCAGTTCGGGCCCGTTCACGCAAGCGTCTGATGCCATCCTGGAATTTCTCCATGCGCTCCGTGGCATAAGGGTAATAGATGCCATCGTTCATCCCGTAGCACGCCACCACCAGATCAGGCTTGGTCTTCTCCAACACCCTCCCGAGACGTTCATGGAGGTCCGGGCGAGGGAAGGCGCCACCCGCATGACCCGGTTCTGAGAGGCCGGATACGGTTTCGCTGGGCAAACCCATATTCCATAGCTCGACTGTCGATGCCGGGCGATGAATGCGGATCCAGGTCTCGACAAACTCAATGTATTCGCCGGCGTAGGTGATGCTGTCGCCAAGAAAGACCACGCGCTTCGCCTCCAGGATCGGCGGTTCGGCACGCGATCCTCGGGACATGAGACAAGCGGCGCCGAGCGCCAGGATTTGAATCGGTAATCCGCGCAGCAGGCAGGCAATGGCATTCACAAAGCGATGAATCGGGTCGATGCCCGAACCTCGCTCCAATCACGGGTCGGTCGCAAGCATGCGCGAACGGGCGGCCGGAGCTCTGAAGGTGTTTCAGGGTGACGGCGTCGCAGAACCTCGCCAGCCCGATACCAGTGTCCTGC
This sequence comes from Verrucomicrobiales bacterium, assembly GCA_016795425.1. Classification (GTDB taxonomy): domain Bacteria; phylum Verrucomicrobiota; class Verrucomicrobiia; order Limisphaerales; family CAIMTB01; genus CAIMTB01. The sequence goes on along the minus strand of JAEUHG010000289.1, from coordinate 10,318 downwards.
TGATCTGCCAGCGACGGTCAAACCGACTTTATCAGGTGGGAAACCGGGAAACGAACTTTCGGCAAGGATGCATATTTGTCGGCAGCCATCCGGTATCCGAGAGTGGCGGCGACAACGGTGACGTAGCCAGTGCCACTGAGACCGAGGACTTTGTCGTATTCCTGTGGAATCAATCCTTCCATCGGACAGGCGTCGACCCCCAGCAGGGCGGCACTCGTCAGTAGGTTTCCGAGTGCGATGTAGGCTTGTCTGGCCGCCCATTCTCCTGCCACCGCCGAACGTGGCCCTTGGACGACATCGCCAATCATCATGCCCCGATAATCAGCCAGGGCGCTGATTGCGATGCCGCGTACTTCGGCGATTCGGTTGACGAAGGCATCGATCTCCGCCTCGGTCATCGAGGTCCTCGCTGCAAAGACCAAGAGGTGCGAGGCATCGACAACCTGACGCTGTCCCCAGGAATGAGGTAGAAGTTGTTGCCGGGTGGTCGCGTTCCCGACCACTAGAATTCGATACGGCTGAAGTCCGTAAGATGAAGGACTGAGTACGAGACTTTGGCTCAGGGCCTCCCAGGTGGCGGCTGGAATCTTCTTCTGGGGGTCAAAGACCTTGGTGGCGTAACGCCATTGGAGGGCTTCAAGGAGTTGGGAGGGAGATAGGGTGTTCATGGAGGCAAGTTCGCAATGTCGGGGATGGGTCGGGAGAATGGACGACAACTCTCCCCGGGTAGAAGAGGCCAATACCGTGCCAGACCTGTTGATGCGTGTCGGTCGGCCTCAAAAACAATTAAAGGACAACGCGTTACAGAGAAAGCGACAGGAGCCGAGGATTCGAATGCTAACAACGATCATGCGTTGTGTGACGCATTTGCGTTGGTGTATGACACAAAAATGCGTTGGATTCTCGATCAAACGGTTGCATCCTGATCGACGATGTCCGAGCCATGGATCGACGCCGAGATGGTCGAGGAAGGCGGGGTAGGGCCAGGTAGCGACGCGAACCTGAAACCCCAGGGGCAGACACTCGATCAGCGAGAGGAGTTTTACCGTTCGGTTCTCGATAGTCTCAGCGAAGGGGTGATTATCACCGACGAGGACAGCCGTGTGCTTTTCGCGAATCGAGTCATGGAGTGCCTGACTGGATGGAAGCCGGCTGAACTTTTGGGTCGCATCAGCTACGAAGTCTTGTCTCCCCCGGAGATATGGCCCGCCATGCGTCAGCGGCTCCGGGAACGTCTTTCCGGCAAGCAGGAAGTTTATGAGAACGAGCTAATCTGCAAGGATGGTTCGCGGCACTGGATCTTAGTGCGAGCCTCCCCGTATCGAAGTTCGAACGGCAGAATCCTTGGCACGATTGGGGCCATGAGTTGCATCCAGAAGCAGAAGGAACTGGAGCATGAAAACGACCAGCTCCGCGGATTCATCGCCGCCGAACATGAGTTCACCGAGATCCTCGGCAAGAGTTCGGCTTTGGGGAAGGTGATCGAGCAGATCCGGATGGTTGCCCCAACCGAAGCCAGCGTGCTCATCCTGGGCGAATCGGGATCTGGAAAGGAGCTGGTTGCCAGGGCCATCCACGGGGCCAGTCAGCGGAAGGCCAAGCCGCTGGTGCGGGTGAATTGTGCGAGCGTGCCGAAGGAATTGTTCGAATCCGAGTTCTTCGGGCATGTCAAAGGAGCCTTCACTGGAGCCGTGCGCGATCGCGCGGGTCGCTTCGAGTTTGCCGATGGCGGCACTCTGTTTCTGGATGAGGTGGGTGAGATTCCGTCTGACCTCCAAGCGAAACTACTGCGTGTGCTGCAGGAGGGCACATTTGAGCGGGTGGGTGAGGAGCGAACGCGCCGAGCCAACGTCAGGATCGTCGCCGCGACGAATCGCGACCTCCAGGCGGAAGCCAAGGCGGGACGGTTCCGGTTGGATCTCTACTATCGCCTCAGCGTGTTTCCGATAGAACTGCCACCATTGCGCGATCGCAAGGACGACATCCGGCCGCTGGCAGAACATTTCGCGGCGGAGATTGGACGACGCTTGGCGCGGACAAAGGTCCGCATTCCGGCGAATCAGTGGCCGCTTCTTGAGGGACATGATTGGCCGGGCAATGTTCGTGAGCTGCAAAATTTGGTGGAACGAGCCGTGATACTCGCCCGGGATGGAGTGCTCGACTTCAGCGGCCTTTTGCCTGCCGGAACCCCGCGAGCCGGTGGGACGAAGCCTGATCGTTCAGGAGCGGAGGCATCAGCGATGTTACCGACAACGATTGAGTCGTTGCGTCGGGAGGAACGTCGACTCCTGCTGGAGGCTCTGGAGGCCGCCGGTGGCAAGATTTATGGACGGGATGGTGCCGCCGCGCGACTGGGCTTAAAGCCGACAACACTCTCCTCACGGTTGAAGCGGTGGGGGTTGCGATGAACGGTCATCCTGCTCACGACCAATGGGTGATTCCCTGGAACGCCTATGCGCCGAGCCGATGGCGACACTGGATAGGGGCGGGGTTGGCCTTGTACGTTTCGTGGCGCACGCATGCTCAGATCACTTTCGTTGGATCCCCGGTCGACCTGGGGCGGGTGGCGCCCGGGCAAAGGGTTCCGCTCTCGTTGGAGTTCACCAACCGCGGATCGGCTTTGGTGGTCATCACCAATGTCGAGAGGTCGTGCAGCTGTCTGGACATACAGAGCTGGACCCGTCGTGTAGCGGCGGGTTCGGCCGGGCGGGTGGAAGGGGTGTTCTACGTGCCGGAGCAGGTGGGGCCTCTGGAGGAAAGGATCACGCTTCAAGGTTCGCCGGGTGGGGACCATCTCGCGCACCTCGATTTCCGTGGTCGGGTTTGGCAACCCATTGAAGCCAGGCCTGGGTTCGTGAGTCTATCGCCCGCCAGCCTTGCCCCGACCCTCGTGCAGATCGTCAACCAAACCGATACGCCGGTCGAGTTGTCCGAACCGTTGAGCGACCAGAAGCGATTTCGGGCCACTTTGACTGCCTTGAAACCGGGCTGGGAATTTCAGTTGGCCATCGAGCCGGTGCCGCCATTCCCCAATGCCAATGTGTTCGGAAGGATCAGGATAAAAATCAGCTCGGATCTCATGAAAGAGGTTCTGGTATCAGTGTTCCTGCCCGCACCAACGTTGAATCGGAACACCCAGTCCTCGAATTCGACGCCGGCGACCGGCACCTCTAGGCCAGCAGGTCCTTGACCACATGGCCGTGAACGTCAGTCAGTCGAAACTGGCGTCCCTGATACGTATAGGTAAGACGCTCGTGGTCAAATCCAAGGCAATGCAGAATCGTCGCCTGCAGGTCGTGGATGTGAACCGGCTTGTCGACGACATGAAATCCGAGATCGTCAGTGGCTCCGTAATTCATGCCACCTCGGATCCCGCCGCCGGCCATCCACATCGTGAATGCCTGCGGATGATGATCGCGGCCGAGGCTTCGGCCGAGGGCGGCGTTGCTTTCCACCATGGGGGTTCGTCCAAATTCGCCGCCCCAGATCACGAGCGTCGAATCAAGGAGTCCACGCTGCCTGAGGTCGCGCACCAGCGCGGCGCTTGCTTGATCGGTCGCCGCGCAGTTGTTCTTCAGGTTGCCGGCGACATCCGAATGGGCATCCCATCCTTCGTGGTAGATATTGATGAATCGAACGCCGCGCTCGACCATCCTTCGGGCCAGGAGGCAGGCGCGGGCAAAGGAAGGTTTCTCAGGATCGCAGCCGTAAAGGTCGAGCGTCGACTTCGATTCACTGCGCAAGTTCATCAACTCCGGCGCAGAAGTCTGGAGACGATACGCCATCTCGTAGCTTTGAATTCGCGTGGCGATTTCGGGATCGCCAACGGCTCCCAATTGCCGCCGATTCAAATCTCCGATCAGGTCCAGCGTGTCGCGCTGCAGGCGGGCATCCACGCCTTTCGGGCTTGAGACATTGAGAATGGGATCTCCCGAATTACGAAAGCGAACCCCCGCGAAGTAGGTGGGCAGGAAGCCGCTGGACCAATTCGCGGCTCCACCGCTGATGCCTGCACCGGTCGACATCACGACAAATGCCGGCAAGTCCTGGGTTTCGCAACCCAGTCCGTAGGTGACCCAGGAGCCGACACTGGGACGTCCGGGCTGGCTAAAACCAGTGTTGAAGAATATCTGCGCCGGTGCGTGGTTGAATTGATCGGTCCGGCAGGAACGGATCACGCAGATCTCGTCGGCGATGGATCCGAGATGCGGCAACATTTCGGATAACTCGGTCCCCGACTGTCCATGCTGGATGAAGCGAAATCGGGGACCAAGCACGGCAGCATCGGGTCGAATAAAGGCGTAACGCTGGCCCATGATGACGGATGGCGGAAGCGGCTTGCCCTCCAGCTTGGACAGCGCGGGCTTATGATCGAATAGGTCGAGTTGGCTGGGCGCACCAGCCATGAACAAATGAATCACGGCGCGTGCTCGTCCGGGAAAATGGGGTGGCCTTTGCGCCAACGGATTCACCCGGGCCATCGCGGCACCTGCGCCGCGAGGCAGCGCGTTGGTAAGCAATCCAGCCAAGGCGACTTTGCCTAAGCCAATTCCGCAATCACGCAGGAACCAGCGGCGGGTGACGCCTCGGGCGGCAGGCTTCAGCGAATCCGGGATCGGTGAGAACGGGCGCATGACGAGACCCACTCTTATCGCCGCACCGTCCCGCACGCAAACGTCATCCTGTTCTAGTGTCATTATCCGATTGAAAAGCCGACACCGGTTTGAAGTCGGCGGAAATGGCGCGTTGGGAAGGAATTGCAGCGAACAGGTGTGGCCGAACCATGAATCGGCGTCGGGTTGGTTTACAGCGGCAAGAGGAGGAGGGGAGTAAAGGTCTCCGCAGGGTGAATTCTAAGGTGGTGGAGGGCAAGCGACGGGGCTCGTTGCGGATAGGACTAATTGCGCGAGTAGCGTCGCCAAACGACGGACGGAGCTGGCATGGGCGTTGCTAAGACATCGGCGACGGCGGTCACTTCGAGCGTCCGTCAAAACAAGGAGAACCCAACAACATGAATACTAAGACGATTGGATTTTTGGCGGCCACCACCCTCGCGGCGATCACCTCGGCTCCCAGCGCCCTGGGATTCGCGGTGAATATCGAGCGCGGCAGTTTTCAAGTGAACCCTGGTGGCGAGTTTGTAGCGATTGAGACGCAGGGTTTCGTCAATAATTACGCGGCCGTGGCGAAGCAGACGGTGGGCTTTCCGAACCCGACCAGTCCAACCCAGGTGACCGGCTTCTCGACCTTCTGCCTGGAACGCAGTGAGAGCCTGAATTACACCGACAACTACTCGGGTTCGTTGAACATGACGGTGATGAATGGCGGCACGGACAACACCGACCCTGGCCCGGGTGATCCGCTCTCCAAGGGAACCGCGTGGCTGTACAGCCTCTTTGCCACCGGCAGCTTGAATGGGTACAATTACGGAACGAATCCCTACTCGAATTCCGAGATTGAGGCACGGAAGGATTCGGCCGAAGCACTGCAGAAGGCGATCTGGTATTTGGAAGATGAGAATGCCGGCGACACGAATACCGGTAACAACGCGTTCCTCGCGGCGGCGGTGACGCACTTTGGGACGATCGCCAGCGCGAAATCCGCGGCGGACACATCGTTCGGCGTGAGTGCGATCAACATGGTGCTCGCCAGCGATCCGAACGCCCGCCGTCAGGACGTCCTGGTTTACCTGGGCACCCCGGTGCCGGACGCCGGCGCGACCCTTGGAATGTTCGGTGCGGGTCTGATCGGTGTGGGGATGCTCCGCCGCCGATGGGTGGCTTGAGATCCGACGGCGCCAGTCCGAAATCTCCTTGTCGCGAAACGCTTGTTGGACGGTGGGGGAGAGGCAGGTCAACTGCTTCTCCTCCATTTTCGTTGGTCCGCATGCGATCGAGAACGCGGTGCGCAACAGGCCTGGGTCGGACACCGCGAAACGCGCTGAACATTGCGTGCTGGCCTTGTCCGACTACAGTGTGCCGGCACGCGTGCCATGGGTCTCAAGCTGATCTCCACCGACTTTGACGGGACAATCTTTGCGGAGTTCGAGAATCCGCCTATCCCACAATCGCTCCAGAACCTTCTCGGCGCGCTCCGGCGTCGCGGGGCACTTTGGGTGATCAACACCGGCAGAGACCTTGGAAGCCTGTTGGAAACGCTGGCACGTGCCCAACTCTCCGTGCAACCCGATGCGCTGGTATTGGTGGAGCGCGAAATCTACGTGCGCCAGGACGCGCACTACCTTGCCCTTGCCAGTTGGAACAATGCCTGTGCGAAGGATCACAAGGAGCTGTTTGCCAGGGTGGCTTCCGACCTCGAATCCTTGGTCGATACTCTCCAATCCCGACATCGCGCCACTTTCTACGCGGATGCCTTCTCGCCCCTGTGCGTTCTCGCCGAGAATCAGGCGGTTGCGAGTGCCATCCACCTGGAACTCGAAACCTATGCCAAGACCGTGCCCAAACTCACCGTTGTTCGGAACGATGTCTATATCCGCTTTGCGCATGCCGGCTACAACAAGGGGCTCGCGCTCTCTGAGATCGCACGTCGCCTGAAGATCAGGACTTCCGAAACGCTCGCGGCCGGGGACCATTTCAACGACTTGCCGATGCTGGATCGAGAGCGGGCGCACTGGTTGGTGGCTCCAGCCAATGCGATTCCTGAGGTAAAGCAACGCGTTCTATCCTTCGATGGCTATGTCAGTTCACGCCCTCACGGTGAAGGCGTTGCCCAGGGCATTGAGTTCTTTCTCGAGCGTGTCGAGGGCGCTCAAGCCTGATTCATCGACGCCTGGGAAGCAGTGCGGATGCGGTCACATCATTCGATACTCGACGCCTACTTCGAGTTCGCCGGCTTCGCATTGGAAGCGGGACGGCGTGGCAAACGCACCTCGAACACCGATCCGCGATCGGGAATGCTATGTACCACGACTCGCCCTCCGTGCGCCTCGACAATTGCCTTAACCAGGCTGAGACCGAGTCCAAGTCCGCGCTGGGAACGGCTCTTGTCCCCGCGATAGAGCCGTTGCCAGATTCGTTCGTGTTCCTCGGGTGGGATGCCCTGCCCCGAATCCTGGACTTCGATGACCGCTTCGACGGCCTCGAGTCGCGATCGCAGCCGGATAGCACCACCTGATGGAGTGTATTTGACGGCATTATCGACGAGATTCGCGATGACATGACGAAACCTGGCGGGGTCCACCATGACCGGGCAATCAGGGCCAGGCTCAATGTCGAGGGTGATTCGTTTTTCCTCGGCGACATAGCCATAGAGCTCAGCCGCCTCGGCCAGAAGTTGCCTCAGGTCGGTCTCCGTCAGGACCAGGTTCATCATTCCAACTTCAGCTTCGGCGACGTCCAGAAGCACCTTCAGCATTTCGAGGACCCGGTCTGATTCCTCCACGCAATCCGCGAGCGCTTCGCGCGTGGCCGAAATGTCGGAAGGATTCTGGAGGGCGAGCTCGGCGATACCGCGGAGTCGGGACAGCGGCGTGCGGAGGTCGTGGGCGACATTATCCAGGGAATCACGCATGCCTCGGATAAGGCTTTGATTCCGGTCGAGGAGTCGGTTGAAAAGTCGAGCCAGCTCCGTAAGTTCATCGTCGGACGGACCTGCAGGAACGCGTGAATCCAGGCTTCCTGTGCGGAGAATGGACTGCGCTGTGATGACGATCTCGCGCAGAGGACGGGTCGCACGGTGGGACAAAAGTGCGCCACCGAGTATTCCCAAGGCAACGACGGGAACCATGATGCCAAAAAAGGCGCGTCGGAACGGGCGGAGCAGGGCATCCCTGCTGTCCGTGACTCGTCCAACCTCGAGCCAGGATCGGTCGTCGAGTTGTGCCGCGCGAAAGATCACGTCGCGTTCGGCATCTCTCGGCACTCGGAGAAACACTTGCCGCTGATACCAGCCGGGGCTCACTTCTCGAGCCTCGACTTCGACCCAATCCTGCGGCACTGAGACGACGAGGGACGGGCCCCTGGGACCAGAAATGCGCACGAAGGGCACCCGGCCACCCCGTGGACCGGCGGATTGTAGATAGTCGCTGAGTCCTCGGAGTCCTCGATCGGAGTAGATGGCCACATACTCCTTCAATTGAGCCTCCACCAGTTCACGATCTTTGTTTCCAGCGACTGCGTAAAGGAGCGCGTAGGTGAGCAGGAAAAGCAGGAACGCGCTCGTGATAAAGATGGCGGCGTACCAGAGGTTGAGCCGAAAGCTCAACGAACGACGCATGCGCTCAAGTAGCTTTGAGGACATAGCCGACCCCACGCATGGTGTGGATCATCTTCGACGGGAAATCGCGATCGACCTTCTGTCGAAGGCGCGAGACGAGGACATCGACGACATTGGTTTGAGGATCAAAGCTGAAGTCGTACACATGCTCGAGGATCATGGTCTTGGTGACCACCCGCCCCGCCTGCCGCATCAGGTACTCGAGCAAGGAGTACTCGCGCGGCTGCAGATCGAGACGTTGTCCAGCGCGTGTCACTTCTCGGGAGAGCAGGTCCAAGGTCAGATCGCCGACCTCCAATCGGGAGGGCTCGGCGCTTCGTGAGGCGCGACGAATCAATGCCTGAATTCGTGCAAGCAACTCCGAGAAGGCGAACGGCTTGGTGAGATAATCATCGCCGCCCGCTTGGAGTCCGCGGACGCGATCATCTACCGATGCTTTGGCACTTAGGAAGATCACAGGAGTCCGCGACCCTTCCCGCCGCAGGTGCTGAACCAGCGACAGCCCATCGAGTTTCGGCAACATGATGTCGACAACGGCGGCATCGTAAGGCACCGCGCTTGCTACCGCGTGGGCCTCCTCGCCGTCTTTGAAGTGGTCCACTGCGTATCCATTCTGCTTTAACCCGTTGACCACGAAGGAGGCGATCTTTGGGTCATCTTCTACGACGAGAATGCGCATGGGCCCGGGAGTGGGGAAGGAGAGGTGGATTAGGGGGAGTTAGGGGGTTCCGTCGCGGATGACGATCGAGATGGGTCCATGCTCGGCGGGTCATTGCGAACGGCTTCGACTCCCAGTTGTTGTCGGACTTTGGAATGATGTTCGGCCGCGACGATGTAGCCTAAACAGGAAGCGGCTCCGCAGTCGCACGGGTAATCGCGCCACTCGGAGAGGTCGTAGCCGTAGTTGAAGGTAAGTTCTTCACCCGCCTCGATGTCCCGGATGGCAACGATCCAGATGCGATCTTCTTCCTGCTGGGCTTCGCAGTTGGGGGCACAGCTGTGGTTCAGGAATCGGGCCGGATTCTGGTCCACGTTGCCGTCGATATCCCACTCCTCGTTGATGGTGAAGATGAAGGGATTCCCGTCTTCGCATCGCCGTGATGATTCCTCTTTCCCGACCCGTTCTCCCACATACTCGATGATGGTGGTGCCCGCAGGAATGAGGCAGCGGGCGAATCCCCCGCGCCCGTGAATTCCTGAAGACCCCAATTCCATCCATTCATTGATTTGTTCGCGAACTGTGGTGGTTACAGGCGATGCCAATTCGTGGCGGTCAGGCATAGTGCTGTTGCCCTGGGGCAATTCGAATCCTCGTTGGCCGTCGGTACCGTCGTACATCATTGCTGTCTCCAGTCCTGCGACAATTGGGAGCTTCGACTCAATGTGAAAAACACAATACAGATCTGGCCGTGGAAGCATGGCGGGTCAGAGCCGTAAGGTTGTTGGCGTTCCCAGGTGCCTTCGGGCGGATCGTTCTGCGGACCGATAAGGTTCTCGGATCGACTTGGGGCTGGATGGAAACGAAGCCAACCCCGGAGCCATCCTTCGGAGGGTCCTGGGCGAAGCGAAGTTCAGGCCATCGGGCTCGAGGTTTCGTGCTTGGGATTGAGCGTACCTGCAAAGCAGGTTCGAGGTTCCGGAATCCAATACCTGGGGGACACACTATGCTTATCGAGCGGCGGGATAGGCCAATGCCGGAGTTCAGACTGCGGACCAGGCCTACAGATTCACGATGGGGAGAGGCCCCAATGACATGGTGCGACCGATGGAATGGGGGGCCAGACGTTGAATGGGAGCCCGATCAACCTGAACGCGGGAACGGGTGTGGAGATGGGGCAGATCAGTTCACTGATGGTGGCACTGTGGGCCAGACCTATCGTTAGACCAATCGTTGGTTGATGGGGGCACTGCGGGCCAGACGTATGGTTGGTCGCACTGCGGACCAGACCTGTCGTTGGTGAGAAGCGGGGGGCGAGAAAAAGGGAGGGAGGGAGATTTTGGGTGTAAGATTTCCGGTCGATGGCCCGTTATCCGGGCATGCGACAGCCCCGCCTGCTCGTGCCGCATGACGCCCCCGTGGGCC
>JAEUHG010000284.1 GCA_016795425.1 Verrucomicrobiales bacterium | reverse complement strand
TTGTGACCTTCGCGATTGGGCAGGTACCCGATCCAGTCGTTGGCCAGTTCAGCGATGTAGGTGTGCCGGAAGGGCGACCGGTTTTTGATGTCGAGTCCGAGTTGCGTGAAGTACTCGGCCGGCACGCCGACCCAGGCAATGTCGCCGATGCGGATCGCCTGGACCCAGGTTTCACGTTCGGCGCCGCGCTGGTTGACAAGTCCTTCGCGCATGGATCGAAAGACCCGCTCGATCACTGCGGCCGACCCGGGAGCGTATTTTCGGCAATAGCGCTCGACGGCTGCGGCTTCGTTCACTTCGTTGAAATCGCGGACACGAAACTTGATGGGACGCTTCACCGCGGCCAGTCGGTCGACGGCCATGGGTTGGGCCTTGCCGACACCATCGGCGACGGCCGCGCGGATACGGCGCGCGCATTCCTCGCCTTTCAGCGTGAGGTTGTGGGTGGAACCCGAAGCGCCTTCGAAGAAGGTGAAGACACCGCCCATCTCGGCTTCAAGGTCCTGGGCGGCGAGGCCGTAAAAGGACGGCGAACGAACTCCGGGCTGGCGGGTACCGATCGTGTGGGTGCTGTGATTGAACCAAACTGCGCGCAGCCGATCGCCTTGTACCTCGCGGAAGACCAAGACCGGCAGTTCGGGATCGAACGGGCCGGTGGGTCGAACGAGGTTGGTTCGCGGGCCGATCCAGTAGATCTGACCGTCGTCGAGGAGTGTGCGGCTGTTCTCGCCGACCGTTCGTTCCTCACCGAGATGGAAGAAGAGACGGCTGTCGGAGAGATTCGCCGTCGCTTCCCGCACCGCCCGGACAATGCTGCGTTGCACACGCCCGACGAAGGTTTCGTCGAGACCATAGCCATGGACCACCATGGTGCTGGGAGCATGGTGAGTGTGGGTGCAGTTGATGAGCACGTGGGCCGACGGAATCCCCAGGTCGCGTTCGATCTCGGACACCACGGGATCGAGGTGTTCACGCCGGATCATGAGGATGTCCAGTGCCACGAAAGCCAGGCGTTGGTTTCCCGATTCGAGCACCGTGGCAACCGCGCGCAGTTTGCCCTCCTGGCCCTTGGCACGTCCCGGTTCAATGCCGCCCGCGATGACCATGGCGTCCTCTCCCTCGAGGTCGACAGCGGCGGCACCGACACGCAAGGGGGCGGGTGCGTTGGCGGCTTTGGCCGCGAGCGCACCGAGGATCAGGGAACAGATGAGCAGCCACCAGGGGGACGACCTGGCCGGGTGGATCCAGGACCTGATGCGGGATTGAGCGGTCGGGGCGCCGCCGGCCCCATCTGGATTGGCGCGCGGCCCGGCAAGGTGGCCCTCGCCATGCTGCGAAGAGAAGTGCGACGTCAGGAGGTTCATGGAATCGCGTGACGTCGCCGGTGGGGAATCGCCGCGCTCAGTCAGCGACGAAGGCCACGCACGAACCGTTCCAAACGGTCCAAGCCTTTCTCGATGTTCGCCAGGCTGGTGGCGTAGCTGATGCGCAGGTATTCGTCGGCGCCAAAGGCGATACCCGGGACGGCTGCGACTTTCTCGGCTTCGAGCAGGCGGCTGCAGAAGTCGGAGCTTTTGAGTCCGGTCCCGCTGATGTTGGGGAATAGGTAGAAAGCACCCTTGCTGTTGACGCAGGAAATACCGGGGATGCTGTTGAGCTTCTGCCAGGCGTAAGTGCGGCGCTTGGCATATTCCGCCAGCCAAACGGGGAGGTGGGCCTGCGAACCGGTGAGCGCGGCGACAGCTCCCTTTTGGGCGAAGCTGGTTGGGTTGCTGGTGCTATGGCTTTGGACGGCGTCGATGGCCTTGGCGATCGGTTCGGGGGCGGCGAGGAATCCCAGGCGCCAGCCGGTCATGCTCCACGCCTTGGCGAAACCATGCACGATGATGGTGTGGTCGTAGTGCGCCTGACTGAAGCTGGCGACGGATCGATGGGTGGCGCCGTCATAGAGCAGGTGCTCGTAGATTTCGTCGCTCATGATGAGCACGCCCTTCTCGACGCAGATATCACCCAGAGCCTTTATCTCTTCCGGGGTATAGACGCTCCCGGTCGGATTGCTCGGCGAATTGAGGATGAGCAACCGCGTGCGCGCCGTGATGGCGGCGCGCAATTGGTCAGGCGAGATCTTGAATTCGGTCTTGTCGGAGGTCGGAAGGATGACCGGGGTGGCGGAGGCCAGTTTGACCATCTCCGGGTAGCTCAACCAATACGGCGATGGAATCAGGACTTCGTCGCCTTCCTGGCAGGTGGCGAGAATGACGTTGAAGCAGGAGTGCTTGCCACCGCACGAAACGATGATCTGGCTGGGCTTGTAGGCCAGCCCGTTCTCGCGTTGGAACTTGTCGGCAATCGCCTGGCGCAGTTCCGGGATTCCACTGGAGGGCGTGTATTTGGTGAATCCCCCGGCAAGTGCGTCGGCGGCGGCCTTCTTGATGTGGTCCGGCGTATCGAAATCGGGTTCGCCGGCGCCGAAACCCACGACGTCCTCACCGGCGGCCTTCATCGACTTGGCCTTGGCGTCGATGGCGAGGGTGAGTGATGGAGACAAAGAGGATGCGCGACGTGCAATCGGGTAGTTCATGACCGAAGTCGGGGGACAGTCGGGCAAGGGGGCGGTCCGAGCAAGGGGGAAGAAATGGGGAAGAGAAGTGGGCA
>JAEUHG010000280.1 GCA_016795425.1 Verrucomicrobiales bacterium | reverse complement strand
CCTTCCGAAACCCGGAAATCGGGCTTTACACCCCCGGTGGTGGGTCCCTAAGTTCTCGCCTCTTTAAATAGAACGGTATGCAAGCAGCTTCGAAGGCGCAGAGTATCAAGGAATTCGCCCGGCACGAAAAAGACACGGGGTCGCCGGACGTTCAGGTCGCGTTGCTCACGCGTCGCATCAATCACCTGACCGAACATCTGAAGGCTAATGCCAAGGATTTCAGCTCCCGCCGTGGTTTGCTGATGCTGGTCGGCAAGCGCCGTCGTCTCCTCGATTACGTGGGACGCATCGACAACGACCGCTACAGCGCCCTGGCCAAGAAACTCGGCCTGCGCAAGTAGCTCACGTTCCTTCCGGCGCACCGACCCGGATCGGCGCGCAGGTTCGTAGTGGATTCCGGGGCGGCCTCGGCCGGAATTGGCGGGCCGAACGAGCCGCGCCCTAAGTTCCCGCCACAATTATTGAACCGCTGGACCTGGGAAATTTCATTCACCGCCGGAACCCTTTCGGGATCTCGGCGTTGAAAGAAGTTCCCCTCGGACGGCGGTTACTACCTTGTAACCATGTCAGAACGAGTTGTCGCCCAGATCGGCGACCAATCCATCATTATTGAATCCGGCAAATTGGCCAAGCAGGCCGATGGCGCCGTCACCGTCCAACTCGGCGAAACCATTGTCGTGGTCGCCGCCGTCGCCGCTACCAAGGCGAAGCCTGGACAGGAATTCTTCCCCTTGACCGTCGATTACCGCGAACGGGCCGCCGCTGCCGGCCGATTCCCCGGCGGTTATTTCAAACGCGAGGGTCGCCCTTCCGAAAAGGAAATCCTCACCAGCCGCATCATCGACCGACCCATCCGCCCGCTCTTCCCCAAGGGCTGGTTCAATGAGGTCCAGGTTCAGGCCATTCTGCTCAGTGCCGATGGCCAGAATGACGCCGATATCCTCGCCGCCAATGGCGCCTCAGCCGCCCTCCTCGTATCCGACATTCCCTGGGCCGGCCCCATCGGTGTCGTCCGTGTGGGTCGCGTCGAAGGCAAGTTCATTGCCAACCCGACCCATGACCAACTCGAGGGCAGTGATCTCGATCTCATCTATGTCGGCAACGACTCCGACGTGGTCATGTTCGAAGGTGCCGCCGACGAAATCACCGAGGCCGATTTCATCGCCGCATTGAAGTTCGGACAGGAAGCCATCCAGCCCATCATCGCCGCGCAGAAGGAACTGGCCGCAAAACTCGGCAAGACCAAGCGCACCATCACCACCAACGTCGTTCCTGAGCCCATTCTGGAAGCGGCGCGCGCGTTCGCGGGTGACTCCATCATCTCAGCGCTGCTCACTCCCGCCAAGCTCGCGCGCGAAGCCGCCTGCAAGTCCATCGAGGCCGCGATGGGCGCGCACCTCGTCGAAAAGTTCGGCGCGGAAGCCGTCAACGAGTTCGTCATCAAGGACGCCTTCTACTACATTCAAAAGGAAGCCATCCGCAGCCTGGTCCTCGACCAGAACAAGCGCCTCGATGGACGCGGCTTCGATGATGTTCGCCCGTTGAGCGGTGAAGCCGGAATTCTGCCCCGGGCTCATGGTTCCGCTCTGTTCGTGCGCGGCGAGACCCAAGCCCTCGCCATCACCACGCTCGGCACCACCGAGGATATCCAGGAATTCGACGCCTACACCGGCGGCTCCACCGAGAAGAAATTCCTCCTCCACTACAACTTCCCGAACTTCTCAGTCGGCGAAACCGGCCGCATCTCCGGTCCCGGCCGCCGCGAAATCGGCCACGGCGCCCTGGCGGAACGCAGCATCGAACCCATGCTGCCCCTCAAGGACTATCCGTACACCGTCCGCATCACCAGCGAGATCATGGAGTCGAACGGCTCGACCTCGATGGCCTCGGTCTGCGCCGGCACCCTCGCCCTCATGGACGCCGGTGTGCCGGTCACCCGCCCCGTCGGCGGCATCAGCGTCGGCATCTGCACCGAGTACGACAGCGCCGCCAAGATTTCCCGCTACAAGCTCCTCACCGACATCATCGGCTGGGAAGACGCGTTCTGCGACATGGACTGCAAGATCGCAGGCACCGAGAAGGGCATCACCGGATTCCAGCTGGATCTTAAGCTCAAGGGCCTGCCCCTGGAGATCATGGCGGAAGCCGTCGAAAAGGCCCGCCTCGCGCGCCTCCACATTCTCAAGGCCATGTCCGACATCCTCCCGGCCCCTCGTGCCGAGATGAGCAAGTACGCGCCGCGCATCATCCGTATCCGCGTCAACCCGGAGAAGATCGGCGCCATCATCGGGCCCGGTGGCAAGAACATCAAATCCCTCGTCGAGAAGTCCGGCTGCGAAATCAACATCGAAGACGATGGAACGGTGATGATCTTCTCCATCGACGAGGAAGGCATGCGCATCGCCCGTGAAGGCATCGAAGCGGTCGCCGCTGAAATCGAGGTCGGCAAGATCTACCGCGGTAAAGTCGTTTCCATTAAGGAATTCGGCGCTTTCGTCGAGGTGTTGCCCGGTCAGGACGGCCTCGTGCACATCAGCGAACTCGCCGACTTCCGCGTCAAGGCCACCGAAGATGTGGTCAAAATGGGCGATGTTATCTGGGTGAAGTGCATCGGGGTCGATGAAAAGGGTCGCGTCCGCCTCAGCCGAAAAGCCGCCATGGCGGAGCGCGCCAAGGAAATGGAACAGAAGACTCAGTAGTCGTTCCCCCATCCCATTCTTTCCGTATTTTCCGCACGGGCGGCGACCTCAGGTCGCCGCCCTATTTTTTTCCTCCCATCGCGAACGCCGACCGAATCATCGACCGCCTGTGACGCCTCTCCCCGTCTCACGACTTACGCTTTCGCCACGTCGCCACAAACATCCCGTTCCCTTGCCAGTCCTGAGGCCAGAAATGGACCTGATTCGGAGGTCCACCGGCCCCTGCGCCCCAATGGAAGATCGGCGGCACCGGAAGTGGTTCAAAATCCGGCTGGGCGGCGGTAAAGGCCTTGGCCACCTCGGTCGTCTCCATTCGCGTTAGCGTGCAAACCGCGTAAACCAATCGGCCGCCCGACTTCAAGCCCGCCGCCCCGGCCCTGAGCAACGACAGCTGACGCGCTGCCAATTCCTCGACATCCCGAGGCGTGGTGGTCCAGCGCGCGTGGGGGTTCCGCTGCCACGTGCCGACGCCGCTGCACGGCGCGTCGATCAGGACACCATCAAACGAGACCCCTTTGGGTCGATCGTCGCCCCCTTGCCAAACGCCCCATCGAATGTTGAACAAACCGGCCCTTCCGGCCCGCGCGCGCAAGGTTTTCAATCGCCACTCGGCGCGGTCCGTCGCCCACACGACGCCCTTATTCTGCATCAGGTCAGCCAGATGCACCGTCTTGCCTCCTTCACCCGCACATCCGTCCCACCAACTTTCCCCGGGCTTCGGATCCGCCACCAGGGTCACCAACTGTGAGGTCAAGTCCTGCACCTCGAAGCGACCCTCGTGAAACTGAGGCGATCGAAACAAATCCTCCGGCCCCTCGTAGACCAGGGCGTCCGGCGCAATCTCGCACGGCGCATCCAAATCGCCCATTTCGCCGATCAACTCCCCCGCCGTCCCGGGCCGGGTCCGGATCCACACCAATGGCTCCCTTTGCAGCGACATCAGCCAGGGAATGGTCACTTCCACATGGTCCCACACCCATTCGGGAACCACTCGCGCCCAATCCTCCTTCGTGAAGGAGTTGGACTGGGTGTCGAATCGACGCGCCAGTTCCCGCGCCTCGGCGAGCTGTTCCATCCAGGACTTCGAGGTGTCCAACAGACCGCGCCAGCGATGGTGACGAAAGACCCAGCGGGCGACGTTGCGAGCCACGTCTCGCGGAACACCCTTCGACGGATTCAATTCCTCACGCAAAACCGCGTCGACCGGACGGTCACCACCGGCCATGGACAGCACCCGGATCGCCAAGGCTTCGGAATCGTTGGCTGGCGTCCGACGCGTCGACGGCAGGGGGCGACGCGATCGCATCGGGGTTCGCGGAGCCGGGCGGCGCCTGGAAGTCGTCATCGGCACCAACCTGCGAGCCCAGGTCCCGCCCCGGCAAGTCTGGTGTTGTCGCCCCCCCAGGCGAAGGGCCCCTCGAAAAGCCAATGGAGCCGGGCTTCCGCGCCCGGCTCCGAACCCCGCCCAGTCACCGGCGGGATCCCAACCAACCGATTTCAGCCGCGACCAGCCCCACCCAGGCTCCATCCACCGCGGCACACCCCAACGGTGGCGAACCTCGGTGACAAACTTGCGGCGGAGCGGTGAAGGTTGGACCAAACTCCCCTGCCCCGGACACCGCCTCCCTGTCCTTCACACGCCGTCGAACCACAGTCCGCCGCTTGACAATTTGGGTCGCCAGGAGTTTCTGGAAGCTCATGAACCTCAGAGCCCTTCGCCTCTCGTTTGTGCCGGCGCTCCTGATCGCGGCGACCCTGGGTTGTTCCACTTCCTCAACCCGATCCAAAACGCCCGCCGGAGGTGGGACCGCCTCGGTGGAATTCGTCCACCCGGAGAAGTACGTCGATATCCGCGGATCGGGGTCCTATGCGTACCAGGACATCGCACCCAAACTCTCTGAACTGCAACGGTTCATCGAGAACGAGGCGGCGCGCCAACTTCCGGCCGACCGGCATCTCAACCTGCGCATCACCAACATCGATGAACCCGGGAACGTACGGCCGGGCGGACGCGCCGTGCGCGTCGCACGCACCACCGAGCCCGCCTATGTCGACGTGGAGTATTCGCTGAAATCCGGTGAGTCGATCGTGCGCGCCGGCACCGCGACCTTGTCGTCCTCGTCGTCGCCGTCGGGAATCCCCACGACCTCCTCGTCGCGCATGCCTCAAGTGGAGGATGCGTTCCGGAGCTGGCTGCGGACCGTCGGTCGCTGGTGAGAGACGTCGCGGCCAGGAGTTCGACCCGCCTCATGGCGCCTCGGGGCCATTACCAAATCGGATGGATGGCGCCGCTCCGGGCACCTCGGCAACCTGACCTGAGTCCGCACCTGCGCTGCCGATCCAAGCCGAATCCATACGAGATCGGTTGAAGATCCGGACTGACGGCTCGCCACACCTGGAAGGGACCGGTCGCCACATCCGCCGAGGTGACATCAACCACCGCCACTCGGACTCCCGCATCCCTCAATGCCGACGCGCACTTCTCCAAACTGCGCTCGACGCGGTGGGCCATCAGATCCTTCCATCCGAACTTCTCCGACCCCGCACGCATCGCGTTAAAGGCCTCCACTCTTTCCGGGCGAAAGTAGAAAGCCGCATGATCCAGCATTTCCCGCACTTCAAATCTCGATTTCGGCACCCGGACCAACCCTGATTGCATCAGGCGCCGCAGATGCGGTCCGGTTTGGCCCAATTCCAAAATCGCTTGTCGCAGCGCCGACTCGGGATCCAGATCCGCACCAAGCCCCAGCGTCAGACCCGGATACCGCTCACCATCCCCTGTCGCGAAACAGGCAATCGCCGTACCGCACCTCGCCGTTGGCAAAACACGCACCTCGACAGCGCCGCCCATGGACTCGATGCCCTGGAGAACTTCGCCAAGCTCCGGTTCCACCATTCCGTCCAGATCCACCTTCGGACAAGGCCGTCCCGTGAGCCACGCCGACAGGAAAGCATCGCGCTCCACCAATTCCAGGATCGCCCTCAATTGTCCTTCCTCAGCGTCCGTCGCCGCCGCCAGGCCATTGGACGTGCCCTGGCAAAAATGCTGGAAGGACTGAAGGTCAAGCGACAGATAGGCGAACACCGCCGGAACCCATACCGGACACCCAGTGCTCACCCATACACCTTCGACCCACGGATGCACGCGTTCCGGATCAAAGGGCGCGAAGGGAAACCCGGGACGTCGATACTGCGCCGGTTCGTAGAGCGGACCCTCGCGGGGATCCAGAACCTCTCCAGACAACTCGCGGAGGGTACTCCACCGGATGCGCCGGGCATCCGGCAGGGAAGGCGCATACCGCTCCATGGCCTCGCCCACCGCCGACAGGAGTGCGCCCGAAAGCGTCAGGCCCTTTCCCCATCCGAGCGGCAACCGCCGCAAAGCCCCTGAATCCCCCACCACAAACGGGGGCGCCGCCGTCGCCACCACCGGCAGTCGAAGCCCGCGTTCAACGGGATCCTCGAAATAGATCCGACTGATGATCCCCACGGTGGGATCCACCCAACCGGCCAGCCGTTGCAGCAATTCCTCGGCCGGTTGTTTCGGATTGAAGGCAACCGTCAACTCAACTTCACGGCGACCCGCCACGTGAATCGCTGCGCCGCCGCATCGAGGACAGGTGACCAAGGGAATCACCCGATGCCGCGTCCCCGTTCCTTCGGAAACCCGGAACAGCCAGGCGTGATCCAGCAGGGGTGATCGTTGCCAACCGTCTTGCCAGAGCCGGCGAATCTGCGTCGCCAGCCACCGTCCTGCGACGGTAGTCAGCCTCCCCACGACGTGCCCTTGACCCTGTTCAGCAGGTCGACCCTCAACCCCTTCCGCCACGGCGCGCCGGCGTTCGTGGGCGCACCAACCGCATCCGGCTCGATCCGGAACCTGGAGAGGTCCGATCATGATTTCCCCATGGCTCCGGACGACTTGAATCGACGGAATCCCGATGGCGCCCATCGAATCGGTCGATTTCGCCACCTCGGGACTTGGGGTCCGAGAGGGGGTCAGGCATTCCAATAAGATTGCCGCGACTGCCGTTTCTGGCCGTCGCGGCACCTGATGTGTGAACCGTACTTTTCCTCCAAGGGCGTGCCGCACCATGGCACGCAGTGGATCGGAGGAATCGAAACCACGAATCACCACCACCACCGATCTTCGCCGGAAGATCTTTCTGACCCGTCGAACGGGTGCAGTCTTCGCCTCGGCGGATGGGCGGCGCGGGATCCGTTGCGTCATTTGCCGATCTTGGCGGCCGTCTGCTCAATCACCTTGGCACTGGCTTGGACTTGCTTCACCAGGCCTTGCATGGCGTCGAGTTGATGGGCCACCAGGCGGAATTCCGCCGGCGTGGTAATGCCCTTCAGGATCTCCCAGAACCGGAGACGATCATCACTACCACCGCCCAATAGCTTCAACAGACCCTCGGTGTTCAGCTGCAACGCCTGCACCTTGGACTTGAGTTTGAGTGTGTCTGGCATGAATACCTCCGATGAACCCTCAGCGCAGCCTCCTCCAGGCGGAACCCTCCTCGGGTACCGAAGGGAATCTCTGGGTGGCATCCCCCCGTCTGGGCCGGACCATGAAAAGCCCGGCGCTCATCAACCCTTTCGGAGGCTACGGTGGCGACAGTAGTTCCGGGTCCTCGGATGTCAACGCGCCGATACCACCCGCGACCTGCCTAAGGCGCGCGTTTCGCCAGCCAACCGCCAGTCTTCAACCACTCCGCGGCCATCAATGGCCAACCCGTCACCGGAAGATCGGTTCGCCGCAGTCCGTACCCGTGTCCCCCCTTCGGGTACACATGCAACTCGAAGGGCACGCCCACGCGCTTCAACGCCGCCGAATACTGCAGGGCGTTCTCCACGCGAATGGGATCGTCCTGCGTCATCACCACAAACGCCGGCGGACTATTCGTCGTGATCTTCAGTTCATTGGCCATGCGGTCGTTGTCTTCCTGCACGGTGAGATATGCAGGATAAACGAGGACCGTGAAATCCGGACGGCAACTCACGTCGTCCGCCGCATCGACCTTCGGATAGGTTCGATCCGGCATGTTGCTCAGCGCCGCCGAAAGATGGCCGCCTGCGGAGAAACCGAGCACCCCGACTCGCCCGGGGTCGATGCCCCAGTCGGCGGCACTCTGCCGAATGAGTCCCATGGCCCGCTGCGCGTCCTGCAACGCGGCCACGTGCTTTTCCAATCCTTCACGACGGGGTACGCGATACTTCAGCAACACACCAGTAACCCCCAGGGAGTTCAGCCATTCGCAGACCTCGGTTCCTTCGAGATCCAGAGCCAGGATATTGTACGCGCCCCCCGGACAAATCAGCACCGCCGCACCGTTCGCCTTGGCCGGATCGGGACGAAAGACTTGCAGAGTCGGTCGCGTCACGTTCCCCAGCCGAATCAGGCGACGGCCTCCCACCAAGCCCTCGTTTGGCTTGGTCAGATCCTGCTCTGGCCCGAACTGCTGCTTCTCACCCGGTGGTTGTTCACGCCATAGCGGGACGGCGGGATCGGCCGCCGCGGCGACCGCGAGAGCCAAAAACCAGGAAACGCCACCAACGATGGTGCGTAGCGAGTGGAGGACGGAAGGATTCATGGCAGGGCCCCACGCTACGTCGCGACCTCGAGCACCGCGAGCCCTGGGTGAGACCCGGCCCGCGATCGGGCGCTTCTTCGAGTTGTCGAGTGGGCGGCAGCACCGTTCCGGCCGGGAATCGCCGTGCTGGGAAAGCGGCAGGGGACTGCCGCAGTCCACGACGCTTCGCGCCCGTCCGCACCCTGGGGCCAGGCCAACGCTGGTCGTCGTGGAGTGCAAGAGTCCTCTCCCGCTATTTCAACGGAAATCGCCCCGACAATTCGGAGATGCGCCCCCCGCGATCCCCATGCTCGATCACGCGATCACCTCCGATTGCCAAACAAAGGCGGGGCTCGCGTCCTTCGCGAGCCCCGCGTCGTGTTACTGATGCTTCGCCGGTGGCGGCAACCCGCCCCTCAACCGGCTTCCAATGATCTGCGGCCTCGTTGCCTCCCGCCTAAGGCTCCCGCGGATAGGGCGGAACATACGGGTTGGCGATCGAATGCACGCGGGCGGCACTCATGTCGCTGTCCGCACCATGGCAGACGTCACATGTCTCGATCTCATCGCCGCTCCACGGATCTGCGACCGTGGGATCCCACGTCATCAAGCTGGCGTGCGTTGTCGAGGTGGTGCTGTCATGGCAGGCCAGACAGGCCAATCGAGACGGATTCGTGTTCCAGGTCACGCTCTTCGTATCGGAGTGGCACTTGGTGCAGTTGCGGACATCCTGCGGGAAGATGATCTCGGACAGTCCGCCACCGCCGTTCTCATTGCCCTTGTGCAAGTATTTCCCGTAGTGCGCACCGTGCACCCGGCGAACCAACGGCGAGATGCCGAAGCCCCATTGCGAATTGGTCCAGTTGGTCTTCCCAACCATTTGGTTCGCGTAATCGTGGCAACTCTTGCACAGGTCGGGAGTCATGGTGTTCGCCCGCGAGGACGCATGGATGCGAGAGTCGGCATGGCAACTGATGCACGCCGAGGCCGGCGTGATGTGAGGCTCAATGTTGGTGGACCCGACCTGGAAATTCACCGAGGCATAGCCACCCTGCCCCGTCCCCGGTCGAAACTCCACATAGGCCGTGTAGGTTCCAGAGAGCAGGTTGGTGACCTCGCTCAACTGGTAGAGAATCGCATCCGCCGTCCGCGACACGGCTGGATCCGCTTTGCTGGGATCCTTGCGCACGCGCAGATCGTTGTTCGCGCGGCTCACCACTGGATCGGCCAACGCAGCCGCCGTGGTCAACACGGGTACCGTGAACGCCCGCGGCCCCGAAACATACAGGTCGGCGTTGCGCCATTCCGTGGGCTGCACATTGGTCGATATCGCCGGCTCCACAATGGTCGCCGGATCCACCGGCGTCCCGCTCCGATCCGTCAATTTGATGGTCAGCACCGGCTTGTCGCCCGCGCCGTAGTAGAGCCCGTTGGCGGGCGGCGACACTTCGATCGACACCACATTCTTATATGCCGGCGGGGAAATAGCGTGGGCGAGCGACACGGACTTCGCGAGGTCGCCGCCGTCGGGCGCATGGCAAATCTTGCAGCTATTGTCGCCCAACTGCGCACCGCCGGTATGAGCCACCATTCCCGCGGGCACCTGGTCGCGCGCTCCGAACCACGTATTGTCATGGCAACTGCCGCAGGCCAGGCGCGCCGGCTCGGTCTTCCACCGGTCGTCCCCATGGCAGGCCGTGCAGTTCTTCACGTTCGCCGGGAATACCACACCCAGATAATCACGGAAATTGCCGGTGGTGCTGTTGGTGTTGAAGTCCGATTTCAAACCCTCACCCATATGCACGCCATGGGCGCGAATGACGATGTGGTCCGACCGCCTGCCGCCCGGCGCCCCGGCATCGGCGAAGGCCGCGTAGCCGTCGTTGTTGTGACACGCCTTGCAGCTCTTCTCCGGCTGGTAATCCAATGACCAGCTGCCAAAGGGATTCCGACCCACGTCCGCATGATGCATGTACATCTTGCCACTCATCGTACCCTCATGGCACGCGGTGCAACTGGCCTTCGTCGTCACCGGCACTTCCACGGTCGCGGTGCCGATCTGCACGTCGGAGAACTTCATCAACTGCTGCACCAGATCGTCGCCCCGAACGGCGTAAACCGAAACCGTGTAGGTTCCCGCCGCCTCGTCCGTGACCGGCTGCAAGGTGTAGGTCAAGACATTGCCGCGCACCTGCACCTCGGCATTCCTCTTCAAATCAATGTAATGGTGCGGCGTCTTGGTGCGGTCGGTCGTGGCGTTCAATAGCTTCACGGCCGTCTTCGTCAGTTTCGGATCCTCCGGACCGTGCATATAAAGATTAAGAGTCGAGAAGGTGTCCCGCGTGATCCCCTGCGCGAAGTTGTCGAGAATGGTCACCGTGATGACCGGTCGTTCGCCCGCGACGAAGTAGCTCTTGTTCGCGGGAGCCGAAACCTGGACCAGGAAGGTCCAGCCCTTCAGTTCGGCAATCATCTCGGTCTCGCCCACCACCCGGTAAAATCCAAGATCGTCCTGTGGAATGATGGGAAGCAACGCCATGAAAACTCCGGTCTGAATCTCCGTCACCTTGGCCTCGGGAACATCCGACCACGGAGCGGAGGCTTCAAGGGACGTGCGGGTCTGAATGCGATAGGGACCCGCCTTGCCATGGAACACGAGTTGCATCTGGCCCGCGACCGGACGAGACAGCCCGGCAATGTCGGGAGCGGATGGGGTTTGCCCTTGGAGCGCGCACGGCAACACCACTCCAAGGGTGAATGCCAGCCACGCCAATATCTGCGAGGTCTTTGACAGTTTCATGGGTTCTCCATTCCACCTGACCCACCCGCCGTCACGATGCCTGGAGTTTCGCCTTCCACAAAACGGCCGCCCCAAGGTAGCCCCTCGAACCCCGATCCAACACCGCTTCCTGTCGCCGGTGAATCCAGTGGATGAGCAACACTGTAGATCCCCTGCTAACCGTCCACGCTCCGGGGGTGGATTCGCCTTCAAAACAAAAAAAGTTCACTGAATGACAACGAAGTGCCGATGGAACGGCCTCCGCATGCCCATTTCCCCGGCTTGACCAATCCCTTCCGCCCCCTCATCGCCAGCAGGCTTTACGAATCGTGTTAGATTCCATAATCACCGGAGGCGCCCATCGACGCCTCCCGACGAGTGACCCCGCGTTGGACATCGGTGGACCGCTCATCGGGCCGTCCGCCTACCGCATCACAGGAACGGCGTGAACAACCGGGCGGTTCCATCCAACAACCGCGTTCCCAGGCTCCGCCGATCCACCTCCTCAAGGGTCACCTCGCGCGATCCCGCCCGGCGCTCCTCGAAAACCGCCACCAACTTCGACGCCAGTGCCAGATCATAGCACTCGATGTTGAACTCGAAGTTCAATCGGAGACTCCGCGGATCCCAGTTCGCCGATCCCACCAAGGACCAAACATCATCCACCACCACCAACTTCGAATGATCGAACGGGGGCGGCCCCAGCCATATTCGACATCCACGACCCAGCACTTGCCACCAATGCGCCCGCGATGCCCAGTGGACGAACGGTAGATTGTTCCGCTCGGGTAACAGGATGTCGACTGCCACGCCGCGCATCGCCGCCACGTTCAGTCCCGCGATCAGTCCCGCGTCGGGCAGGAAATACGGCGTCGACACCCGGATCGACCGGCGCGCCGCCGCGAGCGCCGACAATAACGCCCAACGCAATCGCTCAAAGTCCTCGTCGGGACCGTCGACGATCCCACGCGCCACCACGGTGCCCGCCGGTTGCAGTTCGGGAAACCACGCCGGTCCGCGCAGGGCCTCGCCTGTCGTGAACTGCCAGTCGTCGACAAACACTTCCTGCAGTTGCGCGACGATGGGACCCTCCACCCGGAAGTGAATGTCCTGGACCGGATGTGCCGGATTGCGACCCAGCCAGTGGCCTTGACGCACGTTCATCCCCCCCGTGAATCCCAATCGACCGTCGGCCACCAGCAACTTTCGGTGATTGCGCAGATTCATCGCCAACAGGCGCACCAAGGGAAAGGTGCGCAAAAACCGCGCGTGTCGGACCTCCTCCCGTTGCAGTGCACCCAGGATCGATGGCCATGAATAACGGGTCCCCGTCGCGTCGATCAAAACGCGAACCTCAACACCTCGACGAACGGCCGCACCCAGCGCCGCCGCAAACTGGTTCCCCACAGGGTCCGCATCGAAGATATACGTCGACATCGCCACCGATGCGCGCGCGTTGGCGATCGCCTCGAGCATGGCCGGGTAAGCCTCGTCGCCGTTGATCAATGGCTCGACCCGGTTCCCACTCAACAAGGGACGCGTCACCACCGTCGACACCGCCCTCGCAATTTGCATCAGGTCCGCCGCGGCCTCGTTCTCCAGGCTGGCCAGCGTCTCAGGTCGAGACACCGAACGCCCGCCATCGACCTGAAACCGAGCCATGCCACCACGCAACGATTCCGCCCAACGCCGGATACGATTGATCCCGACCACGAAATACAACACCGATCCGACCAGCGGCAGCGTCCAGATCACTCCCACCCACAAGGTCGCCGCACGCGGATCCCGCTTGTAAATCAACGCGTGTCCGGAAGCCCAAACCGCCATCACCAACCCCAGGACAAACAACGCGCCCTGCAAACCCCGGGTGATGGTCAGTCCGTCGTCCACGCAGAAACCATGGGGCGGGAAGGGTTCCCGGGGAAGGGGGAAGGGGCCCCGGGCGGACTGTCGCGAAGCGTCTTGGATTGCGGCAGTCCTCTGCCGCTTTCCCAGCACCGCGATCCCCGGTCAAGGGTGGCCATGACCGCGCCCGGGGTCCTCTTCCCCCTTCCCCCTTCCCGCTTCCCCTCCTAACCTCCGCCATGCCATCCGCCTACCAGCGCCTCCTCTTCGGCGGCATCGCACTCGCCCTTTCCGCCTGTTCGACGAACCATCAAACTCGTACGCCCATGATCGAATCGCGACCCTTTGGAACCACTGCTTCCGGCGAGGCCATCCAGATGTTCACGCTCCGCAATCGCAGCGGTTGCCTGGTGCGCGTCACCACCTATGGCGCCATGTTCACCGAACTGCATGTCCCCGATCGCCACGGGAAACTCACCGATGTCGTCCTTGGCTTCGACGATGGCGCTTCCTACGTCAAGGGCCACCCCTTCTTCGGCAATACGACGGGCCGCTATGCCAACCGCATCGCCGGCGCTCAATTCACCCTCGACGGCACCACTTACAGGCTCGCCGCCAACAATGGACCCAATCACATCCACGGCGGCCTGAAGGCTCTCGACAAACAAAACTGGTCGGCCGAGCCGCTGGAGACCCCGGCCGGCCCTGCGGTGCGCTTTCGTCATCGCAGCCCCGACGGCGCCGAAGGCTATCCGGGCAACCTCGATCTCACGGTGACCTACACACTCACCCACGATAACGCCCTACGCATCGATTACGAGGCAACCACCGACAAAGCCACCGTTATCAACCTCACCAATCACGCCTACTTCAATCTCAAGGGCGCCGGTGAAGGCACCGTCCTTGACCATATCCTGCGCCTCTTCGCCGATCGCTATACTCCTGCCGACGATGGCCTCATCCCCACCGGCGAGTTGCGCTCCGTGGCGGGAACCCCTCTCGACTTCCGCCAACCCACCCCCATCGGGGCCCGTTGGGATCAATTGCCGGAGAAACTCAAGGGCTACGACCATAACTTCGTCATCAACGACTGGCAGCCCGGCAAACTCTGCGACGCCGCAGAACTGTACGAACCGGCCAGCGGTCGTCGCATGCGCGTCAAAACCACCGAGCCCGGAATCCAGATCTACAGCGCCATTCATCTCAATGCCACCGGCAAGGGCGGCCGCAAGTATGAGCGCTACGGAGGTCTCTGCCTCGAAACCCAGCATTTCCCGGATTCCCCGAACAAGCCCCAGTTCCCAACCACGGTGTTGCGCCCCGGCGAGACCTTCCGGTCCACCACGATCTACGCTTTCTCGGCGGACTGATCGGACGGATGGGAATGGCGGCTGGGAAAGAGGGAAGTGAAAGCCCGACCCCGGATCAGGACTTGGTCACACTCCTGATGCCGGGCACCCCAAACCGCGTACATTCGATCCGTGAAGATCATCCGTCGTTGCCTGGCCGCCTCCTTTATCCTCGCCCTCGTCGGGATGAGCCGCGTCGCCCCGACTTCCGCCGCGGACGCCCCGACCACCGCCCGTCCGGGTTGGGAATTGATCTGGTCGGATGAATTCTCCCAGCCTGGTCTCCCCGATCCCGCTCGGTGGAACTACGAGAAGGGCTTCATCCGCAATGGCGAACTCCAGTATTACACTGTCGGCCGCAAAGAGAACGCCCGCGTCGAAGACGGTCACCTGATCATCGAGGGACGCCGCGAGCGCTTCGACAATCCGGAACACCGCCCAGACGGTCCGGCCACCTCGCGCACCGGCCGTTCCAACGCCGCCTTCGCGGAATATACCTCGGCCAGCGTCACCACGCGCGAGCGCGCCAGCTGGACCTTTGGAAGGATCGAAGTCCGCGCCAAACTGCCCACCGCCCGCGGCACCTGGCCGGCCATCTGGATGCTTGGCACCAACATGACCCAGGTCGGATGGCCCGCCTGCGGTGAAATCGACATCATGGAGTTCGTCGGCTTCGACCCCGGCGTCATTCACGCCAATATCCATACCAAGGCCTACAATCACGTGATGAAGACCGGCAAAGGCAACTCCACCCGCGTGCCGGACGCTTCCGAGGCCTTTCATGTGTACGCCGTCGAATGGACACCGCAAACCCTGACGTTCTCCGTCGATGACAATAACTATTTCACCTACACCAACGATGGCGCCGGCAACGCCTCGTGGCCGTTCGATCGGGATCACTACCTGATTCTGAACCTCGCCATCGGCGGCGCCTGGGGAGGACAAAAAGGTGTCGACGCAACCGCCTTCCCGCAAAGGTTCGAGATCGACTATGTCCGCATCTATCGCGCCGCCACTTCCCCTGCTCCGCGATAGCCACACTCGGATCTTCGTTCCATCCCAGGCTTGCACCCGCCCCCGAAGTCGTTAAATCACGCGGCCCGGAAATGAACGAACGCCACGTCGCCCGAATCGCCGCCGAACTCAATGTGCCGGCCACCAAAGTCGCCGCCACCGCTCGACTGCTCGCGGAGGGGGCCACGGTCCCGTTCATCGCCCGCTATCGCAAGGAAGCCACCGGCAGCCTCGACGAAGTCGCCATTACCTCGGTGCGCGACCGCATGACCCAGCTCGTCGAACTCGAACAGCGTCGCGAATCCATCCTCAAATCCCTCGAGGAACGAAATCTCCTCACCGACACCCTCAAGACTGCTGTCCACGGCGCCGAAACATTGTCGGCTCTTGAGGATCTCTACGCCCCCTACCGCCCCAAACGCCGCACCCGCGCCACCATCGCCAAGGAAGCGGGTCTCGAACCGCTCGCGGAGTTGCTCTTCCAACAACAGGCGACCCTCGACCCCGCCTCCGCTGCCGCGCCCTTCGTGAATCCCGAAAAACAGGTCGCCGATGCGGCCGCCGCCCTTGCCGGTGCCCGGGATATTCTCGCCGAGCGCGTTTCCGAAGACGCCGCCGCGCGCGCCCAACTTCGCGACCTCTACTGGAATGCGGCCACCGTCCGCTCCAAGGTCATCAGTGGCAAGGAAACCGAGGGCGCCAAGTTCAAGGACTACTTTGACTGGACGGAGCCGGTCTCCAAAATTCCCAGCCACCGTCTCCTGGCCATTCGCCGGGGCGAGGACGAAGGCATCCTGATGGTGCGTGTCACGCCGCCCGAGGAGGACGCGTTGGGATTGTTGGAGCCCCTGTTTGTGAAGGCCCCCGGAAAACCCGCCGGCGAACAGGTCCGCCTTGCCGTCGTGGATGGCTACAAGCGACTCCTTGGTTTCGCCATCGAAGCCGAAGTCCGGCTCGAATCCAAGAAGCGCGCCGACGTCACCGCCATTCGCGTCTTTGCCGATAATCTCCGCGAACTCCTCCTGGCTCCCGCCCTCGGACAGAAACGGGTTCTCGCCATCGACCCCGGCTTCCGCACCGGCTGCAAGATCGTCGTCCTGGATCGCCAGGGGAAATTGCTCGAACACGACGTCATCTACCCCACTGCCGCCGGCCCCGCGCAGGTCCGGGAAGCTGCCGAGACGCTGCTCAGACTCGTGCAGAAACACGGAATCGAAGCCATCGCCATCGGCAACGGAACCGCCAGTCGCGAAACCGAACAGTTCGTTCGCGCCCTCAAGCTGCCCGCCAGCATCCCGATCGTTCTCGTCAATGAAAGCGGCGCCTCCATCTATTCGGCCAGCGACGTCGCCCGCGAGGAGTTCCCCAACGAAGACGTCACGGTCCGAGGGTCGGTCAGTATCGGACGCCGACTCATGGATCCCTTGGCCGAATTGGTGAAGCTCGACCCCAAATCCATCGGCGTTGGGCAATACCAACATGATGTGGACGAAGGCGCCCTCAAACGCGGCTTGGACGATACGGTGGTCTCCTGCGTCAACCGTGTCGGAGTCGAACTCAACACCGCCAGCAAGCAACTGCTCAGCTACGTCTCCGGACTCGGCCCGGCCATCGCCGCCAACATTGTCACCTATCGCAACGAGAACGGCCCGTTCCGCTCCCGCCGAGCCCTGCTCAAGGTCCCGCGCCTCGGCCCCAAGGCGTTCGAACAATGCGCCGGCTTCCTCCGCGTCCGCGATGGAGACCACCCTCTCGACGCCAGCGCTGTCCATCCCGAGCGCTATGACCTCGTCGACGCCATCGCCCGCGACTTGGGCTGCGAGGTAAAGGACCTCCTGCGCGACGCCGCCCTGCGCACCCGCATCCAACCGGAAAAATACGTCAATGACGCGGTCGGCCTGCCCACCCTGAAGGATATTCTCGACGAACTCGCCCGACCCGGCCGCGACCCGCGCCAGCAGTTCGAAGTCTTCGCTTTCCAGGAAGGGGTCGAGAAGATGGAAGACCTGAAGCCGGGAATGAAGCTGCCTGGAATTGTAACAAATGTTACAGCGTTCGGCGCGTTCGTCGACGTCGGCGTGCACCAGGATGGACTCGTCCATGTCAGCCAACTCGCCGATCGCTTCGTCAAGGATCCCGCCGAAGTGGTCAAGGTCGGACAAAAGGTCCGCGTCACCGTGACCGAGGTCGACCTCGAACGCAAACGCATCGCCCTCTCCATGCGCGCCAATCCGCAGATCGGCACCACCAAGGAAGGCCGCACCGCTCCATCCCCCAACCGCGGCCCCGGCGGTCCGCGCCCCGCCCTTCCCCCCAAACCCAAGGCGGAGTTCAACGCCGCCGCCGACAGCTGGAGCGCCCTCGAAAAGGCCTTCGATCAGGCCCGCAAGAAATCCTGAACGGGAAGAGGACGCGAGGATCCTGGGTTTCCCGCAGCATTTGGTCTGCCTTCGTGCTGGCGCACCTTTAATTGGGCCACGCCTCGCTCGTAGTCATGTTGCGGCGGGCCGTCTGATTGTCCGGACAATCAGCACGACCGTGGTTCCGCTTCGGATCAAGGCAGAGTCCACAGCGTCACTGAATCGCCATCCTTCACAAAGATCCGGTTCCCCGAAACCACCGGATGGGCATGCGTCTGCCCCGGGGCCACTCGGTACTTGGCCAATGCCTTGAACTCCGTGCCACCCGCCTCGAACACCACCAACTCACCTCCCGGCGTCAACGCCATCAACACTGAGCCGACATCAAGGATGGATCCATAACCCTGGCCGCCACCCCGCATGCCGCGCCCTCCTCCCGGACCACCCGGTCGCCCTCCGGGCGGGCGCTCGCCCGCCCCAGGATCCGCTTGCCCAAACACACCCGCGCGCCCGGCGCGAACGTCCGGAAGATCGATCGCCGCTCGCGGTCCACCCCCTTCGGTCGGTGTCGAAGGAAACGGCGCCTGCCATACCTTGGCTCCCGATTTCGCATCCAGGCAGAATAATTCATTGTTCCCCGTGAGCCCGTAGAGTTTGCCGTCCTTCAGCAACGGCGTGCTGAAACTCAGCGCAAGATCCGCCTGATTCCACAATTCCTTGTCAATGATCTTGCCTCCCTCTTTCTCCAACACCACGGAACGGATCCCGCGTCCGGCAACGATAATCTTGGTGCCATCAATGATGGGAGTAGCCGCCCGGTAATCGCGCCCACCGCCTCCCATGCGACGCCCACCGCCCGGCCCTCCCGGTCCACCTTGCCCTCCCGGTCCGCCCTGCCCGCCCGGTCCTTCCTGCACTACGGCCGCCGATTCCCAGGCCAGCGTGCCGTCCGCGGCGTTGACCGCCACGAGCTTCGATTCGGTCTGGGCAATCACGAGATCTGCATCACCGAGTTTCAACAGGACCGGAGAAGCATAGGACGGACTCGGCCCAGGACGGCTCCACTTCTGGTTACCGGTTGAGAGGTCATAGGCGACCAAGGCCCCGTTGTCCCGGCCACCCAGTTGCACCACGGCCAAGCCCTTCCAAATCAACGGCGAACTCGAAGGATGAAAGCCCGGATAGGCGTGAAAATCATCCTTTCGCCACAGGACATTGCCCGTGGCGGCCTCGAGACTGGAGACCATGCCCCGGACCCCCAGGGTCACGACTTTACCATCGGCGACAGCCGGCGAACTGCGCGGTCCCGAAAAGCTGGCGGCCGGACCGGAGACGCCCAGCGATTCATATTTGTCCTGCCAAATCTCTTTGCCCTCGGACGCCGACAAGCACCGGGTCACTTCAAAGTCGTTTTGTCGTGAAAAAACGAAGAGCTGATCACCCACCAAGGCGGGCGTGGCCACGCCTTCCCCGACGGTCACCTTCCATTTCTGCACCAACTCCTTGGGCCAGGTTGCCGGGGCGCGGAATCCCGTGGTCCGCGCATCGCGTTGTGGCCCGCGCCATTGAGGCCAGTCCTGGGCGCTGCCCGAAGGGAGGAAAAGCAGGGTCGACGACAGACAAAGGAGTCTAGCGAGGGGAGGATGCATGACGGGTCTTTAGATGAAGTCTTGGAGGTGGAACAGAGGGTAAGAGGTGCCCGGATCCAAGAAGGTTACGCGTACTCTCAGGTTCATTAACGCCCCGGTGTTTTCTACCAGATATAGTGGCGCACCGCATAAGGCTGGAAATCATCGTCGAACCCGGCATTTTCAAATCGGAGCTTGCGAGGCTCGCCGACCACCCGAACCTCGGACGCCGGCGGCGAATCGGTCGACTGCCAGTGGAACCTCACTTTCGTCGGCGCGGACCGCAGGTTGGCGGCGAATAAATGGGTGGCGGTTCCGGCCCTCTTGAGCATCCAGGCGACGGGATGATCTGCGGATTCCGCACTGGCCTTGATCACTCCATCGATGGAGGGCGAGTTCAGCACGGGCGCAAGTTCCTGGATCTCCCGGTTGATCGAACGCACCGCGGCCGAGTTCTCCGGATCGTCCAACAGGGCGGCCTCGCGGAAAACCGGTTGGAACTGATGCACAAAGTAGATCAATCCCCGGGACCCCCGAATCAACGCCATCCAAACCTCCGCCCGGATCTGGCCGGGAGTCGCCTTCTTCTTGGGATTGCTGATGTGGGTGCACTCGATGCAGTTCCAAACCCGCTGGTTTCCCGACTTCCATTCCATCAGACGTTCCACCCCCGACGCGACATACTCCAATTTGCCGGAGATCGCGGCGTGTTCATGCACCACTGGGTATATGTCAAAGGAGACGATGTCGGCGCCGCGCATATACTCGCGGTAATCCTCGGGATGCCGACGCCGAACGCCGCGCCCGATATAATCATCCCAGGCGACGCCTTGGCCGAGGTTGAGCAGCACCGGGCGGCTGGGATCGATCGATCGCATGCGCCGGTAATCGTCCACGATCACCTGCGGCAGGATGGGTGGGCCGTAACCCTTGCCACCGGGAAGCGCCTGGGCGTTATCCGGTTCGTCATCGTGCATCCATCCGACGATGATGGGATGGTCCAGATGCTCCCGGGCCAGTGCGTTCTGAGAACAAATCACCGGCATGCCCGCCTCCCGCAGGACCTTCAGTTGCTCGGTGGTTGGGCCCTTCCAAAGCCCCACGTAGAGATTCACCCCAAGTTCCTTAAACCGCTCCGCATTCCGCGGATCCTGCAACCATACCCCGATCGGAAAAAACCCAGGGTCCGCGGGCAACCCGCGACTCCATGATCGCGCCTCGTCGGCGCCAGCCATCAGCCAGCAGCCAAACCACCCCAGCCAACAGGCAACTCCACGAAGGACAGACTTCACGCCATCACCGTGCGCCGTCCTTCCGCCCGTCTGAAGTCGAATGTGAGGAAGCCTGACCCGGTAAATGGTGGGCCGTCGGATGGGAGCGGGCCATCGCACCGGGCGCGGGCATCACGAAGGGATGCAACGGAAGCGCGGTGACCGCGGCGGCACCTTCCTGAAGTCGATAGCCACGGTCCATCTCCAGGTCGCGATAAACACTCGTCGAATTCGAACCCGGCCATCGAACTTCCACCTCCCGGATGCTCGTGGCCTGCCCGAGTCCGATCTCGAGGCGCAGGGGATTGGCACCAAAACTGGCGCCGCTGCCCACGACATGATGCAACGATCGCAGGCCGTCCGGCGTCACCAGCGTGACGCGGACCCGCGCCCCAATGGCGGCGCGATTCGCCCGAACCCCCTCCAACTTGAGCTTCAGCCAGTGGTTGCCATGACCGGGATTTTGGAAGAGGCAGTTGCGGTAGGGATCCCCCGAATAAGCGCCGCCCATCACCACATGCACATCCTGGTCCCCGTCGTTGTCCAAGTCGGCAAAGGATACCCCGTGGCCTTTCTGGAGATGCCCGAATCCGCCGGACGTCGTCACATCCTGAAAACGCTGCCCTCCATCGTTGCGAAACATGCGATTGGGAATGAGCGTCGCCAGGTCGGGATCGCCCGTGCCGACGTAAAAATCGACCCAGCCGTCGTTGTCCAGGTCGCCAAAGTTGGCGCCCATGGCGTGCAACACCTTGAAGAGTCCGACGCGTACCGTGACGTCCTCGAACGTCCCATCACCCCGGTTCCGATAGAGGCGCGCGCGTTCGGCCTTGTGTGGCAATCCGAGTACGTCGGACGCGATGTCGCCCACCCCGCGAATGGAATAACCGGTCACCATGATGTCCAACCACCCGTCCTGGTCGTAATCCCAAAACCACGTCGGAAAACTTCGCATCGGCTCGGCGACACCGGCCGTCGCGGTCACATCCACAAACTTCCATCCGAAGGCCCCCGAACCCGGGGCCGCCGAAGGTCCGTCATTTCGAAACAGCACGTTCGCGCCATCACGGTTGGAGAGATAGAGGTCGGGCCGTCCGTCGTTGTTGAAATCACCGGCCACAACACCTTTGATGTACCCTCGAACCGCCACTCCAACCTCGGCCGCGCATTCGGTGAACGTGCCGTCGCGATTGTTGCGGTAGAGTTCGCACGGATGCGGATCCTTGGCTTCCGACTCATTGCCGATAAACACGTCCAGCCAGCCGTCCCCGTCGAAATCAAACCAGGCCGAGGTCTGGGTCGGATGAAAACTGAGCAACCTCGCCTGTTCGGTCACATCTTCGAAGGTTCCATCGCCACGATTTCGCAGGAGGGAGTTTGGATGCCGACCTGCCGCACCCAGCCACGCCCCCCGCAGCACCCAGATATCCGCAAACCCGTCGTTGTCATAGTCGGTCTGCATCAGGTGCAACCCACCCACCAGTCCGGTCAGTCCGGCCTCTTCGGTCATCTCCCGGAAGGTCCCATCGCCATTGTTTCGAAACAGACGCAATGTACCGGTCAATCCCCAACTCGATGCCACGATATCCAGGTCGCCGTCATTGTCGAAATCCTCGGTCAAGCTTCCGCCCGCCAGGTCATTCACATCCAAACCCACCACCCCGGCGATGTCGGGAAACTTCTTGATGTCATGATCGGAGGCGAAGGCAGCGGGAGGAATGAGCCACTGGGCAGGAACGCCATGCGGGTGTTGTCCGAGTGTCATGGCGGCAATGTTGAGCAACCAGCGTGCCTCGAGATCGCTGGAAAAGCGGTTGAGGTGGTTCGTGAGAACCTGGACCGCCCCTTCGGATCCGCGCCGCAGGCGATGGACGCCCGATCCCTGTATGGGCAGCAGACAGGACTCGGTGGTGGGATGACTCAGGCAATTCTCGAATTCCCCCATGCGGAGATAACACAGGGCCTTGAGCAATCCCAACTGCGCCTGATCGCGCGAACTCATCCGCGCGCCCAGAACCTCCTGCGCAGAAATTTCGAACTCTTCGAAGACGTCCAGGGCGGCTTGGTTCTCCCCCGAATTGAGCAGCTGAATCCCCAGCCGGGGACGCAATTGAAACACCCGCTTAAGATCACCCCCCTGAATCGCCTCCCGCAGGGCCCGTCGATAGTATTCCGCCAACAGCCCGCTCTGGAACGCACCGTGTTGCGGACTCGCCTCCATCTTCCGACGCACCGCTTCAAGACGCGCCACCATCCGCCTAGTTCCCGGCGGCAACGCCGACAGGGCCGTGGGAACGCCCGGCGCACACAATGGATCCTCAGCCAGCAATCGGGCGACGTCCGCGGCTCGCGAGGCATCCTGAGCGGACGCTTCTCGCCTCCCCATCGTCAGACTGAGTCCCAGGGCCAGCACCAGCACCAGCACCCGGTCCGCCCCCCACCCCACCTGCTTCAATCCGGATGCGGGCCCCGCCACTCTTCCGCACCGATCCGCACAAGAATTGGACGACATGAGTAATACTTCTGAACCGCCAGGGTCCCCGGGCACGACCGCAAGGACGAAAACCTCCCAGGAATAAAAACCACCCGGCGTGATTCGCAGGAAAGGACCAGACCAGCGTTCGAAAGGTTACAGGTCGTTTTGTGACAATTGGATGCACCAGCGCCAACCGGCGGAACTCGACACGGCAAATCAAGGATTCCCCTTGCAGAAGTTCGCCAGCAAGCCTAGGCAGTCGCTCATTCTCTACGCCTCGCCCCATGCCTACCACCAACCACTGTCATTCCCTGTGCATTGCCGCCACTGTCACCGCCTCCCTGGTCGCCGCCACCGCCGCGGATTGGCCGCAATGGCGCGGCCCCCATCGGAACGGCCACGGCCAGGAGTCGGGTCTGATGCAACAATGGCCGGCTGAGGGTCCAAAGCCGTTGTGGCGCGTCGATGATCTCGGCAAAGGCTACTCGACGCCTTCGGTGGTCGGTCAGCGCCTCTATGTCATGGGGAGCACCGGCATCGAGTCTGACTACGTCACCGCGCGCGACACGCAAAACGGCAAGGTGATTTGGACCACGCCGGTCGGAAAGGTGGGCAACCCGGATCAGAAGCCGAGTTTCCCCTCCGCAAGATCGACGCCGACGGTCGATGGCGACGTCCTCTACGCGCTGGGCTCGGATGGCGACCTCGCCTGCCTCGAGACGGCAAGTGGGAAGATCCGCTGGAAGCGGCAACTGCGAAGCGATTTCGGCGGCAAACCAGGAATATGGGCGTATGCCGAATCGCCGCTCATTGATGGAGACACGCTGGTTTGCACCCCGGGTGGCGCAACCGCAACGGTGCTCGCGCTGAACAAATCAACGGGTGAGGTGCGATGGAAGGCCGCCCTGCCCGAAGCGGACGAAGCAGGCTACGCCTCGGCCATTCTGGTCGAAGCCGGTGGAGTCAGGCAGTACGTCCAACTGCTGCAGAAAGGATTGGTGGGTCTCGCGCCCAAGTCCGGTGAACTGCTGTGGCGCTACGACAAGCTCATTAGCAAGTACGGGGCCAACATTCCCACACCGGTCGCCGACGACGGCATTGTCTTTGGCGGAGCGGCCGGAACGGGTGCCGGCGCGGTCCAATTGGTCGTCGACGGCGGTCGGGTGGAGGCGAAACCCCTCTATTTCGAATCCAAACTCCCCACCGCGATCGGTGGCGCCATCAAGATCGGGACCGAACTTTACGGAACGACCGCCCAAGCCTTGCTTTGTGTCGATTTCAAAACCGGCCAGGTGAAATGGGAGGAACGCGCCATCGGCGCGGCCTCGCTGTGCTTCGTGGACCACCGACTCTACCTCCACGGTGAAAACGGCATCGCGGCCCTGGTCGAACCTTCGGCGGAGGGTTACCGCGAAAAGGGTCGATTCACGCCGTCCGATGCGCCGAAGCACGATCAGCCGATGGAAAAATCATGGGCCTATCCGGTCGTTTCCCACGGAAAACTCTATTTGCGCGACGGCGGAACACTGTGGTGCTTTGACGTGCGAAAGTCCTGAGCCCCCATACAAGCCATCGGCGGACGTTTGACGCCGGGACACCTCGCCGCGAAGATCCGCCCGCGGCGGTCGCCGAATCCTCACCCTGCGGCGGCGTCCGCAAGCGACGTATGCAACCATCGCGTTCCTGGCGGCGTGGCCCGCGTGCCTTCACCTTGATCGAACTGCTGGTGGTCATCGCGATCATCGCCATTCTGGCGTCGATGCTCCTCCCCACCCTGGCGCGCGCGCGCGACAAAGGGAAATCAGCCAAGTGCCAAAACAACCTGAGGCAACTGGCCCTCGCCGCGCTGCTCTACGACGAGGACTTCACCGTATACCCGATCGGTTGGCCGCCGGCCGAACTGCTGAACCAGTCCCAGCCGCCGATCTGGTACCGACAGCTTCAGCCCTATCTGGGTCGCGCCACCAATGTCTCCGGCGGCGGCGTTTTCATCTGCCCGTCGAGCATCCAGAAAGCTCAGTCCAGCGAATCCGCTCCCAAAGGCCTGCGCGAAGGCGGATTCTGGGGATTCCTCGCCTACGCCCAGAACTACGCCATCAATTGCGGTCGCAAAGATATCGGCTCCCGCCATGTACAGGACACCACCGGCACCCTGCTCTTTGCCGATACCGACGGCTGGGATGCCTGTCTCTACCCGGATGGCCAACCCGGGGCCAACGTCTGCTTCCGCCACAGCGGCGGCAATGAGAAGAGCACCGAAACCGATCGTGGCGTCGCCGGACCCAAACGCGCGAAAGGCCGAGCCAACGCCGCCTTTGTCGACACCCACGTCGAATTGCGGCGCACCGCGCCCGTCCGCATCTTCACTCTCGAGGCCGACTGACGCCTCTACCGGAGCATGCCCACCGCGAACGACTCCCGCGCTCCTTTGCCCGAACCCTCGGAGAGCGCCAAGGACGGTCTCTTTGCCACGACCCAGTGGACCGTGGTTCTCGACGCGGGAGTGAATTCGGAACGCGGACGCGCCGCGCTGGAAACCCTTTGCACCCAATACTGGTTTCCCGTCTATGCCCTGGTGCGCCGCCGCGGGCTTGAACCGGAGGCCGCACGGGACTGCACGCAGGAGTTCTTTGCCCGACTGCTCGAGAAGGACGGACTCTCCAAAGTCCGCAAGGAACGCGGACGGTTCCGTTCGTTTCTGGCGCAATCGGTGCGGAATTTTCTGGCCGACGCCTGGGATCGGTCGCGGGCCCAGAAGCGGGGCGCGGGAGCGCCCCACGTTTCCATTGAAGCGGAAGCCGCCGAAGGCCGGTACCTCGACGGCTGTGATCACGCCTCGCCGGATCACCTTTTCGACCGCGCCTGGGCCCGGGAAGTGCTTGCCACCAGCCGAACCCGACTGAGCGCCGAGCTTCGCGCCAGCGGCAACGGGCCGGTCCTGGAAATCCTGGAGCGCATGGGTGACCCCAAGGCGTCTTCCCTCGGACAGGAAGCCGAGCGTCTTAACATCCCTCTCAATACCCTCAAGTCTCACCTCCACCGGGCCCGCCGACGCCAAATCGAGATTCTCCGCCAACTCATCGGAGAAACCGTTTCCACCCCGATGGAAATCGACGCGGAACTTCAACATCTGCTCAGTGCTCTCGGCTGACCCGACCATGAGCGCCCCCGAACTCCGGTGCGTCGAGTGCGGTTCTCCCATGGCCGATCCGTCGGGCCTGGGCCTCTGTACCGCGTGCGCCTTGCGCGCCGCCATTTCCGGCCCCTCTCGCGGACCCGTCGCAGGCAAGGAATACCGCATCCTCGAGGAAATCGCCCGCGGCGGCATGGGCGTGGTCTACAAGGCCCACCAATCCAGCGTGGACCGCATCGTCGCTCTCAAAGTTCTGCTCGGCGCCGCCTTTGCCGGCGATGACGCGCGACAGCGACTAAGGACCGAAGCCGCCGTCGCGGCTCGCCTGCGCCATCCCAATATCGTGGCCATCTACGAGGCGGGCGACCTCGACGGCCAGCCGTTCTTCTCCATGGAATTCGTCGAGGGCCAAACCCTCGGCGAAGTCCTTCGCGACGGCCCCATTCCTTCCCTGCGCGCCGCCCGCTACGCGGAGATCATCGCCCGCGCCGTCCATCACGCCCACACCCAGGGCGTCATTCATCGCGACCTCAAACCGTCGAACATTCTCATCGACGCCCAGGACCAACCCCGGATCACCGATTTCGGGTTGGCGAAGTTCGCCGACACCGATGTTCGCGGCACGGTTTCCGGCACAGTGCTCGGTTCGCCCGCCTACATGTCCCCGGAACAGGCCCTGGGACGCATCCACAGCATCGGCCCTTCCAGTGACGTCTATTCCCTGGGTGCCCTGATCTACGAGATGTTGACCGGCCGACCGCCGTTCCAAGCGGAATCCCCGGCGGCCGTGATCGAACGCGTCAAACGCGATGACCCCGTCGCACCACGTCTCCTCAACCCGAGCATCCCGGCCGATCTCGAAACCCTCTGCCTCAAGTGCCTGGAAAAGGACGGGGACCGGCGT
Source organism: Verrucomicrobiales bacterium (assembly GCA_016795425.1). Lineage (GTDB taxonomy): Bacteria > Verrucomicrobiota > Verrucomicrobiia > Limisphaerales > CAIMTB01 > CAIMTB01. The sequence goes on along the minus strand of JAEUHG010000280.1, from coordinate 13,351 downwards.
TACCCGACCGCACAGGAACTGGCCGATGACCTCGCCCGGTTCCAACATCACCAACCCGTCCGTGCCCGGCCCCTCTCCCCCATTCAACGTTTCGCCCGCTGGTGCCGCCGGGAACCCGCCCTGGCCACCGCGTGGCTGTTGGCGGTGATCCTCGCCCTCGGATCGACCGTCGCCGCCGTTCTCCTCAACGAAGCAAGGTCGCGCGCCGTCCTTGCCGAACACGCCTCCCGACAGTCGCTCTACGAAGCCCGCCTCGCCCAGGCCAAAGCCGTCATGCGATCGGAACGCCCCGGCCAACGCCGCGAATCCCTCGCCGCCATCGCCGAAGCCGCACGCATACGGCCCACCGACGAACTCCGCCACGCCGCCATTCTGGCCCTGGCCCGATGGGACTTTGGATTTACCAACGCGTGGGAAGTCCGTTCCCGACAGACCGCGTCCTGGAGGTTCAGCCCGTCACTCCGCTCCCAGGTCATCGAAACCCAGCCCGGCGTCATGGAGTGGAGAAGTCATCCCGATGGCAAGGTCCTCGCGGTTCTCGACGCCGCCGAACTCGGGGAAATCGTCAACATTCCCCTCTTCAGCAGCGACGGCCGCCGCCTCTGCGTCCTTCACCAAAGCGGCCGGATCCAAAGCTGGGAGCTGAGCGATCCACCGCGTCGCCTCGCCACGATCGACACGGGAGAAACCCGTGATGACGACCGACTGCGCCAACCCATCGACCTTTCCCAGGACGGCGAGTGGGTCGCCGCGGTGTCCACCAACGGAGGCGCCGCCGTCGCGGTGTACCGAACCGACAACGGCTCAAGGGTCGGCCGCTTGGATCTCTCGAACCCCGCAGACACCGTCCGACTCAGTCCCGACGGGAAATGCCTGGCGCTCACCCAATCCGCCGCAGGACATCTGGTCATTTGGGATGTGGCAGCCCAAACCCCTCGATGGACGCGAACGTTTTCAGGAATCAAGGATGCCCTCGCGTGGCGGCCGGATGGCGACGAATTGTCGGTCGGCATTCAATTCGAGGGAATCCGCGTCCTCAGCGCCAACGATGGCGCCGACCGCCGGCAAATCCGGGCTCATTCCTCGATGCCGCGTGCGCTCCATTACTCTCCGGATGGCCGACAACTCTGGAGCCGGGACGCCGACTCGACCCTGAAGCTTCTCGACAGTCGGACCGGCGATCTTCTCCTGATGGCGGAGGACACCAGCAACGAATCGGATCTGGTGATGGCGCCCGACGGCAAACGCGCGGTTTTAAGCAAGGACTGGTTGGAAGCCGTGTGGTTGACGATTGATGAACCGCTGGTGGTGCAACGACTGGCGCCCCCGGCCGCGGGTGCCGACGCCACCTTGAGTGCGGCCGTTGCCTTCTCTCCCGATGGTCGCTGGCTCTCCTTGAGCACCTTTCGTGGTGTCGGCGTCGTGGACGCGTCAACCGCAACCTGGAAGGCCTGGTGGCCCGTGGAATCCAAGGCCCCCGGGGCGCCACCAAGGAGCGAGACCTCGGCCCTGTTCGCGCCGGATGGCAAGGCCGTCTATGTGTCCCACCGCGACGGGAACCTTCAGCGCTACCCACTCGAGGTGGATGCCGCCGGGACGCCCCGCTTCGGCTCTCCCGCGGCGCTCCCCGTGGAGCAGGGCTACCTGCTCAACGACATCAGTCAGGATGGGCACTGGCTCATTCTCACTCAGCGCAGGCCTGGACGCGTCCGGATCGTCGATGCCCTCTCGGGACTCGTGATCCAGGAGTCGCCGCCCATCCCCGAAGCGATTGTCGCCGCCCTCCATCCCGATCGCCGTTGGATGTGTACCCAGACCACCGGGCGCGGCCCGGCGAGCGGATCCGGGGCCATCGTTTGGTCCGTCACCAACTGGCAGCCGGTCCACTCTTTCAACCTCGGCCCTCTGGGCCTCGCCGATTTCAGCACCGATGGCCGCTGGCTGGCGGTTTCCGGCCAAAAGGGGACGCGCATCGTCCATGTGGAAAACTGGGACTCGGTCCATCCTTTGCCGTCCTCCATCGCCGATCGACAGTCGATTCCAACCTTCTCCGGCGATGGCGAACTCGCCGCATTCGGCATCAGCGCCGAAGTCCTCGTGGCGCAAACCGCAACCGGGCGCCTGCTGGCCAACCTCGGTCCTCTGGGAAACAACGGGGCTGCGACGCGACCCCGGTTCAGTCGGGACGGCCATCGGCTGGCGGTCTTCAATGACGATGGCGTGTTGAACCTTTGGGACATTCGACAACTTCGCCGGGAACTCGCCGACTTGGGACTCGATTGGTAAACCGCACCCAACCCATCCCGCGTCCGCCCGGCGACCGTGGGCGTGGGCCGCAGGAAGACGCACACCAACGGTTGATGGGGTTCGCCAGTCCCGTTGAAGTCACAGAGGGTGTCGAAGGGGAACGGGCACCCGGTCGAAGCTGACCTCCAGAAGATCATTAGTTTTCCTTCGGAATCCTGTTGCCTTGGAGGGTGCGCGATGGGCAGCGTCCGCACTCGTTCCCCGATGAAGAGAATTCACCGCGCCCTGATTGCGTTCTTTGTCGCCGTACTTCCCCTTCCCCTGCTGGCGGCCGAGCCGACGGTTGAGCAGCGACTGGCCGATCTCGAGGCCTACATACGGAATAGCGCGCCCTCGACGGCGCTGGTGGGGCAGCCCGGCCCCGGCCACAACGGTTGGATCATGGTGAGCGCGGGGCTGGTTCTCTTCATGACCCTGCCGGGCCTGGCCATGTTCTACGGAGGCTTGGTTCGACGAAAGAACGTGCTCTCGGTGCTCGGCCAATGCCTGGGATTGGCTGGGATCGTGACGATTCTTTGGTGGGCCTGCGGTTACTCGCTGAGTTTTGCCAAGGGCTCTCCCTTCCTGGGAAATCTCGATTGGGGCCTGTTTCGCGGGGTGACTGCAAAGCCCAACCCGGACTACGGCGCGTGGGTTTCCCACAATGTCTTCGCCATCTACCAATTGATGTTCGCCATCATCACGCCGTGCCTGATCGTCGGCGCCATCGCGGAGCGCATGACCTACAAGGCTCTGATCCTGTTCTGCACTCTCTGGATGTTCGTGGTCTACTTTCCCTGCGCCCACATGCTCTGGGCTTCCGACGGTTGGATGAACGGCTTGTGGAACGACCAGGCCCGCATCAAGGCCATCGATTTTGCCGGCGGCATCGTCGTTCACATGACGTCGGGATGGAGCGCGCTCGTCCTTTGTCTTCTGCTCGGACCTCGCAACGGCTTTGGGCGGGAGACCTTCATGCCTCACAGCATGGTCCTCTGCATGGTGGGCACGGGCATGCTTTGGTTCGGCTGGTACGGCTTCAACGCGGGTTCGGCAGTGGCGGCTGATTCCGTCGCGTCCAACGCCTTTGTCGCCACCACCCTCAGCGCCGGGGTCGGTCTCTGCGTCTGGGCCGTGATCGAACTTTGGATCCGCGGGAAGCCTTCCATTCTGGGCATGTGCTCGGGCGCCGTCGCCGGTCTCGCCACCATCACGCCAGCGTCCGGCTTTGTCTCACCCACCGGCGCCGTGATGATCGGCCTGGTGTCAGGTGTCGCGACCTTTCTGGCCTGTGCAAAATTGAAGATGGCCATCGGCTACGACGATTCCCTCGACACCTTCGGCGTGCACGCGGTCGGCGGAACTCTCGGCACCATCCTGGCCGGACTCCTCGCCAATTCTGAAGCCAACCCGAACCTCGGCGCCGACCGCATCCGACATCTGGTGGGAGGCGCGCTTTGGTGGGAACAGGCCAAAGCCGCCCTGCTCGTCCTGATCCTGTCGATCGTGGGTACGCTGGCTCTCTATCACCTCGTGAATCGCTTGGTGGGCTGTCGGGTGACCGACGAGGTTGAAGACCAGGGCCTGGATCTCGCCGAACATGGCGAGGAAGGTTACACGCACTGATTCTGCCCGAGCCCGGACTCCACCTCGCCCATAGGTCCGAGTATCGTTCGGCACCCTCCGGTCCGCGCTCGCCGCGCCTTCTTCGGAGGCGTTGTCCTTTTCAGGCGGCAATCTCGTTTTATGCTAAGGGCGGTTGCGGCTGCCGGTCCGGCGATTGCCTCTGCCCCCCATGATTGCCCATGAGTTCGGAGTTCCAGCGCGACCTTGAGGTCTTCACCGAGGCGGTTGCCTTGCCGGCCGACCAGCGCCCGGCGTTTCTGGATCGCGCGTGTGGCGACGACTCCCACCTTCGACGTCGTGTGGAAGGCCTGCTCGCCACCTACGGTCGAGTGGGCGACTTCCTGGAGGCACCCCCCGAAGAAATCACCCGCGGGCGCCCCGGCGCCACGGTGAGCGAAGGTCCAGGGGACCGGATCGGCCGTTATAAACTGCTCCAGCAGATCGGCGAAGGCGGCTGCGGCGTGGTGTACATGGCCGAACAAGAGGAACCCGTTCGGCGGCGGGTGGCCCTGAAGATCATCAAGCCCGGCATGGACACCCGAAGTGTCATCGCCCGCTTCGAAGCCGAACGCCAAGCCTTGGCGCTGATGGATCACCCCAACATCGCCAAAGTTTTCGACGCGGGTTCGACGGAATCCGGTCGACCGTACTTCGTGATGGAACTGGTGCGCGGGATCAAGATCACCGATTACTGCGACCAGGAGTGCCTGACCACCGAACAGCGCCTGGCTTTGTTCGTTCAGGTTTGTCAGGCGGTCCAGCACGCCCACCAAAAAGGTATCCTCCATCGGGACATCAAGCCCTCCAACCTTCTGGTGACCACCACGCTGGAAGGCGAACCGTTGCCAGTGGTCATCGACTTCGGCATCGCCAAAGCCACCACCAGCCTGCGGTTGACCGACAAAACCTACTTCACCGCCTTCGAAATGCTCATCGGCACCCCGGACTACATGAGCCCGGAACAGGCCGAATTCGCCAGTGCCGAAGTCGATACCCGGACCGACATCTACAGTCTCGGCGTGCTGCTCTACGAATTACTCACCGGCTCGACGCCCTTCGACAGCCGCAGTCTGCTGGCGGCGGGCCTCGACGAAATCCGGCGCGTGATCCGCGACCAGGAACCGGTGCGTCCGTCGACACGCCTGCTCCGCATGACGGGTGAGCAGCTGACTTCGATCGCCCGGCGCCGGCGGTCGGAGGCGCCGAAACTCATCCGATCGGTGGCCGGCGATCTCGATTGGATCGTCATGAAGGCGCTGGAGAAGGATCGCACCCGGCGATACGAAACGGCCAACGGCCTCGCCCTCGATATCAAGCGATTCCTCGCCCACGAAACCATCACCGCTCGCCCGCCCAGTCGAATTTACCGGTTTCAAAAACTCCTTCGCCGCAACCGCCTGATCTTCGTCGGGCTGGGACTGCTGGCCCTATTGCTGGTGGCCAGTCTCATCGCCGTGTCCGCAGCACTGGCGCGGGAGCAACAGGCTCGGCGGGTGGCGGACCGTGCCTTGCAGGCTGCCAAAGCCGATCAGATCAAGGCCGAGACCGAAGCCACGCGCAGTCGCCAAGTCACACAGTTCCTGGAGGAAATGCTGCAAGGCGTCGGCCCCTCGGTGGCGCTCGGCGACGACACCCGCATGCTGCGGCGAATCCTCGATCGTACCGCGGAAGCCATCGGCGACAGACTGGCCGGCCAACCGAATGTCGAAGCCCAACTTCGCGGACTCATCGGACGTCTCTATGTCGAGATCGGCCATTTCGACCTCGCGGAGTCCATGCACGCCACCCAAGTTGCCATCCATCGGAAGGCGGTCCCGATCGATCCATCAGGTCTGGCATCCGCGCTCTTCGACCTGGGCACGGCTTATTGGAAGCAGCGGAAACTCGCCGAGGCCGAACAGGTCCTGCTCGAATCCCTGGAGATTCGACAGCGCATCTTCGGACCGGAACACGCCACCGTCGCCGCCACCTTGAACAGCCTGGGTGCGGTGTACCGTCGACAACGTCGTTTGGAGGAATCCGAGAAGCTGACGCGACAAGGACTGCAGATCCGGAAGGCGCTTTTCGGCGAGGAGCACCTCGACGTCGCGGAATCCCAGCGCAACCTGGCCATCATTCTCGTGGATCGCGGACAGCGCGAGGAAGGCGAAGCGGCAGCCCGCGCGATGCTGGCCATCCGCCGGCGCCTTCTTGGCAATGAACACCCTCTGGTCGCCGCCGCGCTCACCGACCTCGCCTGGGTCGTTGGCAGCGAGCGTCACGCGGATGAAGTCGAATCCTTGGAAACCGAGGCGTTTGGCATCCAGCGTCGGTTATTGGGCGACTCGCACCCGGATGTCGCCCGGTCGGCCTATTTGCTGGGAGAACGCATGCGCGGCCACGGCAACTTGGTGGAGGCACACGCTGTGTTGAAGGCCGTGGCTTCGATTCAAAGCCAGTTGCTCGGCGCCGGGCACCCGGATGTCCTGGCCACCCTCCGTGCGTTGGCGCTGACCTTGGAGAGCAAAGGCCAATGGACGGAGGCCGAGAAGTTGCATCGGGAAATGGTGATTCAATGGCGCCAACGAGCGACCATCGCCGATCCGCATCTACGAGCGGAAGTGGCGAGCCTGGTCCGGGTTCTTTCCAGACAGCAACGCTATGATGAGGCCTCCGCCCTATTGGAAGAGACCCTGACTCCCGAAGTTCTTGAGCAACCCTTCAGCGTCGAATTGCTGGAGCAACGGATCGACTTGCGGGTACGTCAGGGGCATCTGCAGGAAGCGACCCGAGACGCCGCACTGGCACTACGCTATCGTCCCGAGGACGATTGGCGATACTCAGTCCTGGCGGCCCTCCAGGCGATCACGCGCGACGCAGACGGATACGATGAAACTTGTCAGCGGTACTTCGCACGATTTGGCGCCACGCACGACGCCTTCATCGCGGATCGCCTGGCCAAGATTTGTCTGTTGCGTCCGCATTCAGGCCCCGCCTTGGCAGCCCTCGACAGTCTCGCCGATCTCGCCCTGGCCGGCGGTGCGAAGGATGATCATGTCCTCCCCTACTTCCAGCTCTGCAAAGCCGCCGCCCAGTTCCGCCTGGGCCGGGATGCGGCCGCCTTGGACCTGGCCACAAAGGTCCTGGAGAGCTCGCGATCCTTTGCCCACGGACAGGCCTGCGCCATTGCGGCTATGGCGCATTGGCGCCTGGGGAATCGCGACGCCGCCCACGCCCTGTTGGCCAAGGGGCAATCCCTGGCTCCCCCACGCCTGCCGCAACGGGACCGGGACGATCCCGACCAGGCCTGGCTCGCATGGATCTTTTCAAGAGTCAGCCTGGACGAGGCCGCGGCGCTCATCGCGCCCTGAGCCAGAACGTAGGAGTTCAGGGGGAAATCGTCACCGGACCGTGATTTGCCCGTCGCACAAAGTTGCCTATGCTCACCCTCGACGCATGAGCGACGCGACCTTGTTATTGGGAGCGATTGATCGCGGGGAACCCGAGGCGGCGGAGCGTTTGCTCGACCTGGTCTACACAGAGCTGCGAGGACTGGCGGCCAGCAAGCTGGCCCGTGATGTTCCAGGTCAAACCCTCCAACCCACCGCCTTGGTGCACGAGGCCTGGTTGCGACTCATCGGCGACCGCCATCCCAAATTCCAGAATCGCGCCCACTTCTTTCGCGCGGCCGCCGAGGCGATGCGCCACATCCTGATCGATCGGGCCCGCCGCAAACTCACCCAACGCCACGGGGGCGGCTTTGAACGGGTGAATTGGGACGGCATCGATCTGGCAGCTGACTCCACGGACGATCGTCTCCTGGCGCTCAACGAGGCCCTCGAAAAGTTTGTCCAGGAACACCCGGTTCAAGCCGACCTCGTCAAACTGCGGTACTTCGCCGGGATGACGAACGAAGAAGTGGCTGAGGCATTGGGCATTTCGGTTTCGACGGCCAAGAATTACTGGACGTTCTCTCGCACGTGGCTGCTCAACGAGTTGGAAAGTCGTTAGAAACGACGCGGGGAACGCCGCCTTCCCGGCTCTCCGTACCTTCCTGGACTCCGCGGCAGTAAACCTCATCCACTCCCCGGACCTCCCCGCCAGCGGAACCCCTCGAGAATCTTTATCGGATCGGAGTTGTCCTTTTTCAGCTGCTTTCTCGTATATCAGGTCGTGAGCACGATCACGACCAAGGACGGAACGACGCTCTACTACAAGGACTGGGGCCCAAAGGCGGGCCGCGTCGTAAGCTTCAGCCACGGATGGCCACTCACCTCCGACGCGTGGGAATCGCAGATGTTCCATCTCGCTTCGAAGGGGTTTCGTTGCATCGCCCACGATCGCCGTGGACACGGCCGTTCCAGTCAACCCTGGGACGGAAATCACATGGACCAGTATGCCGATGACTTGGCGGAACTGTTTCAGGCCCTCGACGTGCGAGGCGCCATCCTGGTCGGCCATTCAACGGGCGGCGGTGAGGTGGCGCGTTACCTCGGTCGCCACGGCAGTGCGCGGGTTTCAAAGGCGGTGCTGATGGGAGCCGTGCCACCCATCATGCTCAAATCGAAGAACAATCCGGTCGGCCTGCCGATGGAGGTCTTCGATGGATTCCGTCAAGCCTACCTGCAGGACCGCGCGAAGTTCTTCCTGGAGGTCGCCAGCGGACCATTCTTCGGCTTCAACCGGCCCGGCGCCAAAGTGTCGGAGGGACTGATCCGATCCTGGTGGTCTCAAGGCATGATGTCCGGACACAAGAATGCCTACGACTGTATCCAGGCCTTCTCGGAGACCGACTTCACCGAGGACTTGAAGAGGATCGATGTCCCGACCCTGATCATTCACGGTGACGACGATCAGATCGTGCCCATCGAGGGCTCCGCAAAACTCAGCATCAAACTCGTCAAAGGCGCGGTGCTGAAGGTCTATCCGGGCGGGACCCATTCGCTCGGAGACACCAGCAAAGACCAGTTGAATAAGGATCTGCTGGAATTCGCCGGCTCCTAAGGGTCGCTCCTCCCCATCGTCCCGACACCGCGCGCTCGGTCTCGCAACGTCGGGTGCCCAGGTCACCGTTCGCGACTGCATGGCAGTCCCCGTTCAAGTGCCGCTCAAGATCCATGCCCCAATCCATCCACCATGAACACCAACACCCTCGCCCATAAAGTGGCCGTCGTGACCGGAGCCTCCAAAGGCATCGGCGCCGCCATCGCCAAACATCTCGCCGCCGCGGGAGCCCATGTCGTCGTCAATTACGCCTCCTCGAAGGCCGACGCCGACAAGATCGTCGCCGATATAGCCGCACAAGGCGGCCAGGCCATCGCCGTTCAGGGGAACGCCTCCAAACCATCCGAGATCGAGGCACTCTTCGCCGCCGCAAAGACAACATTCGGCCGGCTCGATGTTCTGGTGAACAACGCCGGGATCTACGAGGGCCAACCGCTGGGCCAGATCACGGAGGAGAACTTCCATCGTCATTTCAATCTCAACGTGCTGGGGGTCATTCTCGCCACCCAGGAAGCGCTGAAGCACTTCGGTCCCGAAGGCGGAAGCATCGTGAATATCAGCTCGGTGGTCAGTTCGATGGCCCTCCCCAACACCGCCGTCTACAACGCCACCAAAGCCGCGGTCGACATCCTGACACGCACCTTTGCCAAGGAACTGGGCTCTCGAAACATCCGCGTCAATTCCGTCAACCCAGGTCCCGTCGAAACCGAGGGCACGCATGCCGCCGGGTTCGTGGAGAAGTTCGGAGCCTTCGCGGCGCTGACGCCATTGGGCCGCGTGGCCCAACCCGGCGACATCGCTCCTGCCGTGGTCTTCCTGGCCTCGCCCGAGGCCGGTTGGATCACGGGAGAGTGCCTCGTTGTTTCTGGCGGCCTTCGCTGAGGAATTCTTATGTTCGGCCTAACCTCGCTCGGTGTGGTCCACACCCTCATCAGCCTTGTCGCCCTTGGCGCGGGACTGATCGCCCTCATCCGAGATCGTGAGATCCTCGCACGTTCGACCCTCGGGAGGGTCTACATCTGGACGACCATCCTGGTTTGCCTCACCGGATTCCCGATCATGCAGCACGGCGGTTTCGGCAAGCCCCACGCCCTCGGGGTTCTCACGCTGATCGTCCTTGTTATCGCGGCGCTTGCCGGCAGATCCAAATTCGGAGGCGCCTCGCGCTACGTCGAGGTCGTCAGCTATTCGGCCACCTTCTTCTTCCACTGGATTCCCACCGTCGTCGAGACGACCACGCGCCTGCCTTTGGGAGCGCCCTTGATCAAGGACCGCGACGGTCCGGAATTGCAGGCGGCGACCGGCGTGCTGTTCCTCCTCTTCCTCATCGGGGCGACGGCCCAGGTCCTGCGGTTGCGACTGCAGCTCCGGCAGCAGCCCCAGTCCGCTCAAAGCGCGGCCATCTCGGCTCAGCAAGCCAACCGCCAACCCGTGTAACCCGCTCATGGGGGAAGCGCCGCAAGAGGCGGTTCCCCAGCCCGTCCATTTCCTCATTCAACCGTCTCTCCGTCGACTCTTACCTGAAATCCAACCATCAACTGTAAGAACAAGAACAAGAACATGAACCCCTACCACAAGCTCTACACGGCAGCGGACACCGTCGTCGTGTTCATCGATCATCAACCGCAGATGACCTTCGGCGTCGCCAACATCGATCGCGCGACGCTCATCAACAACGTCACCCTGCTCGCCCGATGCGCCAAGGAGTTCCAGGTGCCAACGATTCTCTCGTCCGTCGAAACCGAATCGTTCAGCGGCTATATCTGGCCTCAGTTGCTCGATGTCTTCCCCGGTCAAAAGGTGGTCGAGCGCACCTCGATGAACGCCTGGGACGACGCCGGTTTTCGCCAGGCGATCGAGGCTACGGGCAGGAAAAACGTCCTCATCACCGGTCTGTGGACGGAGGTCTGTGTGACCTGGCCCACGCTGGAAATGATCGGCGCCGGGTACACCATCTACGTCGTCGAAGACTGCTGTGGCGCCACCTCCGCAGTGGCGCATGAGGCGGCGCTGTCCCGCATGGTGCAGGCCGGAGCCATTCGGGTGACCACCATCGCCGCGTTGTTGGAGTGGCAGCGCGACTGGGCAAGGCGCGAGCACTATGACGCGCTCATGACCCTCATCAAACAGCAAGGCGGGGCCTATGGTGCGGGTGTGGAATACGCCTACACCATGGTCCACAAGGCGCCGCAATCCGCGAAGGTTGGACAGGTCGTTCCCAAGAAGTCGGGCCACTGAGTCCCCATGCCTATTCACGTGGCTATCACCCGTCGCGTGCGACCAGGCCGCGAAGCCGAATTCCAGCAGGCGCTCCGGGATTTCTTCCAAGCTTCGTTCGACCACGGCGGCGTCCTGGGCGCGACCATGATCGTTCCGTCTCCGGGATCGGATTCACGGGAGTTCGGGATTCTGCGGACCTTCGCCGACGAGCGCGAGCGGGATGCCTTCTACGCTTCACCCCTGTTTAAGTCGTGGGAAACCCGGTGCACACCACTCACCGAATCCAATTCATGGACCTACCAACCATTGCACGGACTCGAGGCCTGGTTTCGGTCGCCACACCCACCACCGCCCAAGTGGAAGATGGCAGTCGCCACGTTCCTGGGAGTCCTTCCGGTCGCCATGTTCCTTAGTGTCACTCTCGGCCCTTGGATCAAGGACTGGCCCTTTCTGGTTCGGAACGCGGTATTCAACGCCGCGGTCGTAACGATCCTTTCGTGGCTGGTCATGCCCGTCGTCACGCGCCTCTTGCGCGGTTGGCTGCAACCTCGCCCTCAGTCCCCAAGTCCACTGTCCACCGCCAATTCTTGAAGTCCCCATTCCCCATGAATCCTCCCCCTGATCTGATCCTGCACAATGGCCGCATCTCGACGTTGGACCCGAGATATCCCGAGGCACGCCACCTGGCCATCCAGGGCGGCGTCATTGTCGGGGTCGACGACGCCGAGACCTATCAACCGGGTCCCGACACGCGGGTGATCGACTTGCGAGGTCGGCGGGTGATTCCGGGCCTGAACGACTCGCATCTCCATGTCATTCGCGGCGGACTGAACTTCAATATGGAACTCCGCTGGGATGGAGTTCCCTCGCTTGCGGACGCCCTGCGCATGCTTCGAGAGCAGGCCCGCCGAACACCGCCAGGCCAGTGGGTGCGCGTGGTGGGTGGATGGAGCGAATTTCAATTCGCGGAACGCCGGTTGCCGACGTTGGCCGAGGTCAACGAAGCGGCGCCCGACACGCCGGTCTTTATTCTGCACCTCTATTGCCAGGCCTTGTTGAACCAGGCCGCCTTGCGGGCCTGCGGTTACACCAAGGACACACCGAATCCCCCCGGAGGGGAAATCCAACGCGACCCTGCGGGTCACCCCACCGGCCTGTTGTTGGCCAGGCCCAATGCCGCTCTCCTTTATGCCACCCTGGCCAAGGGCCCGAAGCTTCCACCCGAGCACCAGTTGAACTCCACCCGCCACTTCATGCGGGAACTCAATCGTCTCGGACTCACCAGCATCATCGACGCCGGCGGCGGCTTTCAGAACTACCCGGAGGATTACGCGATCATTCAGCAACTCCACCAGCGCGGCGAACTCACCCTGCGTATCGCCTACAACCTGTTCACTCAAAAACCCCGGCAAGAGCGCGAGGATTTTGCCCGGTGGATCCGCATGACGGGTCCGGGTCAAGGCGACGATTTTCTGCGCTGCAATGGCGCCGGTGAAATGCTCGTGTTCAGTGCGGCAGACTTCGAGGACTTCCTCGAACCACGCCCCGACCTCGCCTCATCCTTGGAGGACGAGTTGAAGGATGTCGTTGCGTTGCTGGCCACTCATCGCTGGCCATTCCGATTGCACGCCACTTACGACGAGAGCATCACTCGGTTCCTCGGAGTGTTCGAGGCGGTCAATCGGGAGGTGCCGCTGCAGGGATTGAACTGGTTCTTTGACCACTGCGAGACCATTTCCGATCGCAACCTGGAGCGCGTTCGAGCGTTGGGCGGTGGCATCGCCGTGCAGCACCGGATGGCGTTTCAAGGCGAGTACTTCATCGATCGCTACGGTGCCAAAGCCGCGGAACGCACCCCGCCCGTCCGGCGCATGTTGGAACTCGGCATCCCGGTGGGAGCCGGCACGGATGCCACCCGAGTGGCCAGTTATAACCCGTGGGTTTCACTGTATTGGTTGACCACTGGACGGACCGTGGGAGGCAGGACCCTGTACCCGGAGAAGAACTGCCTCTCCCGTGAGGAAGCCCTGCGCCTGTACACGCAGGGGAGCAGTTGGTTCTCCAATGAAAGCGGCCGGAAAGGTGCCATTGTCCCAGGACAAATGGCCGATCTGGCCGTGCTCACCGACGATTATTTCACGGTGCCCGACGAAACCATGCGGGGAATCGAATCCGTGCTGACCGTGGTGGGAGGCAGGATCGTGTATGCCACCGAGGAATTCGCCTCACTTGGGCC
>JAEUHG010000236.1 GCA_016795425.1 Verrucomicrobiales bacterium | reverse complement strand
GTAATCGGCGTCGGCGGCACGCGATCACGGCCGCGGCATCCTGGTCCGGTTGCCGCCACCCGGACTGGGGCCAAGGTCCGTGGCTGGTCTGTCACTCAAATGTGCGTTGGCACCGAGCCAGCGACGCCAATAACCTCACGTCGTGCCGGAACGCACCTCGCAACCGAAACGCACGCTCGGATGGATGGGCATCCGCCGCGGGCACCGAGCCCGGCCGGCCGAGTTCATCGCCGAGAAGCTCATCCTCGCCGTGTCCCTCACGGCGATCGCGATGGTGTTTCTCATCTTCCTTTTCGTGGGACGCGAGGCGCTGCCGATTTTTCTCGGCTCCGTCAGCAGCGCCGCCGCCGCCGAAACCAAGGCGATCCCGGTCGAAGAAATGGACCGTTTGCAGCCCTCGCAACTCCGCTCCTACCTCGGCCTGAGCGAGAAGGAATTCAAGGAGATGGACCGCGAGACCCTCAAAGCTCTGATGGAAGTTCGCCTGGAGGCCGCGGCCGAGGAAACCACCGACAAGGACGCGGCCATCAACACCGTCGAATGGCGCTACCTGCTGTTTCCCTTCCAGTGGTCCGACTATGACCACCCCGTCCACATCTGGCAGCCCGTCTCAAGGATTCACAAATACAACATTGTCCCGCTGGTGGTCGGGAGCCTGAAAACCACCGTGGTGGCCCTGTTGTTTGCCGTCCCCCTTTCCCTCGGCGCCGCTCTCTACGTGTCGCAACTTTGCAGTCCGCGCTGGAAGGAGTGGATCAAACCCGCCATCGAGATGCTGTCGGCTGTGCCCTCAGTGGTCCTCGGCGCGTTCGCGTTGCTGGTGATGGCCACCTTCTTCCAGGCGATCTTCGGGTATCAGTACCGCTTGAACGCATTTCTGGCCGGAATCGCCCTGGGTCTCGCCAGCATTCCCGTGATCTTCTCCATCGCCGAAGACGCCTTGACCAGCGTGCCCCGGAGTTACTCCCAAGCGGCCCTCGCGTTGGGCGCGTCGCGTTGGGCCGCCGCCTGGCAGGTGGTGGTGCCCGCCGCCATTCCAGGCCTGTTCGCCGCGGTCGTTCTCGGCTTCGGCCGTTGCATCGGGGAAACCATGGTGGTGCTGATCGCCAGCGGAAACGCCGCCATTCTATCCGCGAGTCTCCTGGATCCGGCACGCACGCTCACCGCCACCATCGCGGCGGAACTCGGTGAAACCGTCGTGGGAGGTCACCATTACCGGATGCTGTTCGTCCTCGGAACCCTGCTGTTCGTCGTCACCTTCCTCACCAATCTGGCCGGTGATGTCGTCATTCACCGCCTGAAGCGAAGCCTGGAGGGCGGCAAATGACCCGCCGCTTCGCGAAAACGCGTTTCGACGCCACGGCGGCCATCTTCACCGGGGCGACGGCGGCTTCCACGCTTCTCATCCTCGGCATCCTCGCGACCATTCTCCTGTATCTCTTCTGGCGAGGGGGCTCCCAGATCTCGTGGCAGTTCGTGACCGGTGGAACCGAGACCGACATGTTCGATCCCAGCAAGGCGGGCATCCTCCCGATGATCATAGGGACGGCCGCCCGGGTCTTGCTCATGACGCTGTTCGTCATCCCCATCGGGGTCACCACGGCCGTCTATCTGACGGAATACGCCCGCACCACCGCCCCCCTGACCCGGTTCATCCGGGGCGCGGTGAATAACCTCGCCGGCGTTCCCAGCATCGTCTTCGGACTCTTCGGGGTGGGTTTCTTCATCAGTTTTCTCGGCGGCTCGATCGACGGCCTCACCGGCACCTCCGAGCCGCGGTGGGGCAAACCGGCGCTGCTGTGGGCCTCGATGACCCTGGCGGTGATGACGCTGCCGGTCGTGATTGTCGCCACGGAAGAAGCCTTGAAGGCGATTGCCCCCGGCCTGCGCGAGGCCAGCCTCGCGCTCGGCGCCACCAAGTTGGAGACGATCTGGAAGATCGTTGTTCCCAACGCGCTGCCAGGCATTCTCACCGGTGCCATTCTCGCCATCAGCCGCGCTGCCGGCGAAGTGGCCCCGATCCTCTTCACCGGTGCGGCCTACTTTCTCAAGGACACCCCCAAGGCCTTGAATGACCAGTTCATGGACCTCGCCTACCACGTCTACGTGCTGTCGACGCAATCCCCCAACGTCGACCTCACCCGCCCCATTCTGTTCGGCACCGTCGTGGTCCTCCTTGCCCTGACCTTTTCGCTCAACCTCGTCGCCGTCCTCGTTCGCGCCAAGATCCGCCGGCAGATGCGCGCGGCTCACTAAATTGTCCCATGGCCGAAATCCTTCCCTCCCGACTCACCGTTGAATCCCCGCCGTCCGCCGGAGATCGCGAGTCAGGGACCACGGTTCCCCTCATCGAAACCGAGAAGCTTTCCCTCTTCTACGGCCGCGCCCAGGCCTTGAAGGAGATCAGCTTGGGAATCCGCGAACGCGTGGTCACCGCTTTCATCGGGCCTTCCGGATGCGGCAAGTCGACCTTCCTCCGGTGTTTCAACCGGATGAATGACCTCATTGATAATGTCCGTGTCTCCGGGCATTGCCGGATCGGCGGCGAAGACATCCTGGGGTCTGATGTGGATGTCATCGAGCTGCGGAAGCGGGTGGGCATGGTCTTCCAACGTTCCAATCCGTTTCCGAAGTCGATCTTCGAGAACATCGCCTACGGCCTGCGCCTTCATGGCGCGCGCGACCGCAAGGCCATGGCAGAGACCGTGGAACGTTCTCTGCGCGGAGCCGCACTCTGGGATGAGGTCAAGGACCGGCTCGATGAAAGCGCTCTCGGCCTTTCGGGCGGCCAGCAGCAACGCCTTTGTATCGCCCGCGCCATCGCCATCCGGCCCGAGATCCTTCTGATGGACGAACCCGCCAGCGCGCTGGATCCCATCGCCACGATGAAAATCGAGGAACTCATCCTCGACCTGAAGAAGGAGTTCACCATCGTCATCGTCACGCACAACATGCAGCAGGCGACCCGCATCTCGGACTACACCGCCTTCTTTTACCTCGGCGAACTCATCGAATACGACTCCACTCACCGCATCTTTACCAATCCCCAGAAAAAACAGACCGAGGACTACGTCACCGGTCGATTCGGTTGACGCCTCTTCCAGAGTCGCATTCACCGGCAACGCACCCCATGACTCATTTCGAAGCTGACATCGGCTCTCTCCGGGAACGACTGCTCACCATGGCCAGCCATGCCACCACGGCCGTTCGCAACGCCATGAAGGCGCTCACCGAACGGGATGATGACATGTCCCGGCAAGTCGAACAGGACGACAACGACCTCGACAACTTCGAGAAGGAAATCGATGAGGTCGCCGTCCTGTTGCTCCTGCGCGCCCCCTTGGCCCGCGATCTCCGCCTCATCATGGTCGCCACCAAGATCAGCCACGACCTCGAACGCGTCGGCGACGAGGCCACGGCCATTGCCCGACGCGCCCGCGAACTCAATCGCGAGCCGCAGCTCAAGCCTTACATCGACCTCCCCCGCATGGCCGTCATGGTCCTCGAAATGCTCACCACGGCGATCGAGGCGTTTGTTTCCAGCGACGCCGACAAGGCGAGGTCCGTCATCCCCAGGGACAAAGAGGTCGATCAACTGAACAAACAGCTGCACCGCGAACTCACCAGCTTCATTGCCGAGAATCCCGCCAACATCACGCGCTGCCTCAATCTCATGGCGATTTCAAAGCGCCTTGAACGCATCGGCGATCACGCCAAAAACATCGCCGAGGAAGTGGTCTATTTCTCCGAAGCCAAGGACATTCGGCACACCCAGAAGCCCGACGACGCCTCCGGAGCGCCCGCCGCGCCTTGAAAAGGCGTCACATGTCCAGCGGGCCCGCCATCCGTTCACCGTCCAGGGAGTAGATCCCCACCAGGTAGCCGTTCTCGTACATCTCCCCAACCTTGAGCTTCCCAAACAAGGTCACCGCCTGGTCCATGATGGGCTTCACGCCAGTGCCCACCATCTTGACGCTCACCCACTCGTTGATCCGGGGAACAGTGCCATAGCAGCACATCGACTGATCACGCATCATCAGCAGTTCCGTCACCAGGCCCTTCTCGACCTTCAGCGGGAGCATGAAGCCCTTCAGTGAAATGAACTGGTTGTTCAAGGCCTTGATCGGCGCCGGAATCTGATTCGCCGCACCTGTCTGCGCCACCGTGTTCGTGTCCACTTGACCGTCGGGCAGGTCGTACTTGAACGACGCCAGCTTGTCGAAGCCCACCACCAGCGGGCTCTCCGGAGTTCCCACCCCCGAGGCACCTGGGTCCGAGGCTTTGGCCACGGGAGCCGCTTCCGGCGTCTGTCCCAGAGCGGTCGCCACCCGATCGACAGCCGGGGAAGCCGGTGTGGCCGGCGGCGCTGCGACTGCCGGTGTCGAAGCGGTCACTGAGTCGCGGGTGCCTGGCACAGCCGCCGGGCCCGGCTCGGCGGGCTTTGGGTTTGCGGGCGCCTGAGCAATCGGCTCTCCCTGAATGGGTTCGCCACGCACTTCGGCGGTCGCAGTCGGCGCAGCCTTTTCCTCTTTGCCGCACCCGGTGACCAAACAACCGGCAGCCAACAGACTCGCCAGTCCGAGTCGTATCGCCGATTTGCATCCGCAAACGCAGTTCATAACACCGCAACGAATTGCACAGGCGCCCCCGAGTCTCAAGCCGTTTGCTGACCCAAAGCTCTGCCGATCGCCTCCCGTAACCGACCTTCTGCCCCAGGCGCCACCCAGCACCAGTCGCCCAGGTTCGTGTCGTGTTCCTCCCAATGGCGGTCCGTTGGAATGTAACCCGTCGCGCCATCGCCGTAGCCCGCCACCACCACAAAATGATCCGGCCGCACCGATTGCGCTGCCAGCTGGTATTCCACGTAACTTTCGCCGGGCAAAACCATCAACGCCGCCTGCCCGAAATCCAGGCACGGAATCTCGATGGGCCGCCCGGTGGCGCATCGTCGACACCAACTCAGCCCCATCGCCGCGAGGCATTGCTGGAACGGCTTGGTCTCCGGTCCCAACGCTTTCTCCAAGGCCGCCTCGGTGAATCCTTCCGTCGAGCGGGGTTCCAAGGGCAACGGCACCGACCGAAACGCTGGCGCTCTGGCGGGCACTCGAATCGTGGACTCCCATGCCGATCGCATGGCCGCTTCGATTCGCCCGGCCAACACCGGCCGATTCTCCCGCGCCCCGGTGTTGTACTTCCCTGCGGTCAGATTGCCGCTGGCGCCGGAAGCGTAGATCTGCGTCACACCCGGAGTCGCCGTTTGCCGCGCGCGCCGAGCCAGTCCGGGGAAATCCGCGGAGACCTCGCCTTGCCCGTAGTAGCTCATGGGATGCACGGCGTAGAAACTCGTCGCCACCACCGGCGAGTCACCCTCCCAAAAACTCAGAGTCCGCAACCAGGGATCCACCAGTCCCTCCTCCCCCTCAATGGCAAATACGTTCCGCGTGGCGCTGGTGCGATCAAAGCGAATCTCCCCCGTGGGCATCCGGTACCGACGATTCGAAGCCACGCGCTCCACCTTCGCCTGACCGCGTCCGACATGGCTCACCGCCCGGGCCTCGGGTATCGACCTCTTCAAGGCGTCCGCGACCCGGCGCACCGCGGTCTCGTGGAACGCCAGATCGCAAATCGTTCCCGTCAATCCCCGTTCGCGCAGCAGACGCTCCGCCATCAAATCCGCAACGGGCGCATCGTGCTGGTGAATCGTGCTGATCATGATTCGATCGGGAGTCGTTCCCGCCGCCTCGGATAAAACGGTCTGCCAGCGCGCATAGGCGTCGTTGCGAATCTCGCACCAGTCCACGGATACAAAGACCACCGGGGCACCGGCGCCCAGCAGGACCCATCCGATCGCCTCCAACGGATCCGTCACCGACTTCGATAACCACGCACCGCCCATCATGCCGTGGCCCATGGGCACGGTGACATTGGCCCGGAACGCGGCGACCCGCAGTCCGCTGCCGCGGGAGTTACCCGATGAACCGCATCCAGCCCAAAGGGCTCCGGACAAGCCTGCACTGGTCGACAGGAAACGTCGTCGAGAAACGCCCCATGGCCCATGCTGGCGGATCGCCGTGGTTGGTTTGGAACTCATGGGAAACACGATGTTCCAGTTCTTGATACAGAGAGGACCTGTGGCGCAATGCTGAACCGTTCGTGGCGGCAGGCTGGGACAGTCCGCGGACCGCGACGCGTCCCCGCGGCGCAGCATTTTGTTGTCCAACTTCCCCGCCCCCCCACGCCTCATGGCACACCCAAACCCAGGTTCCCTTGCCACAGGCTGGCCCCCTCCGGGCTGAGCCGGCCCGTGGTACGCAGCACTGGAGTTGGATTCAGCGTCGGAACGGAATCATCGCCCCCGTCCGGCCAATTTCATCACTTCCGATAAGTTCAGGCCCTGGCTCCGCTGCTGGATTTGCGGCAGGTACTGCTGCTGCAACCCTCTGGCCTGCCCCACCAGCGATTGAAACGTCTCCCGCATCTGCAATCCACTCAGCGTCCGTCCGCCGGCATAATAGCGTTGCGCCAACTGGCCCACCGCCCAGGTGGTCGCGAAAGCCATGGCGGTTCCGGTGAACGCACCGGCAATCCCTCGCCCTATTCCTCCCCCAAAGGAGCCGAGCAATCCCTTCATCAGTTTGGTCGCATAGCCTTCGAGCACTTGCGAACTCATCCCAATGCCCGCTGTCGCCAGGAACTCGCCGATGTGACCGCGGTCCAACTGGTGCCCATACTGCTGCCCGATGCGATACACCAACCGCATTTGCAGAGGAATGATCGCCATGGTGGCCAACGAACCGGGCAACAATTCCAGGGCTCCCGCAAGAATGGCGTGGTTGAGAATGGTGGACTCCAATTCCTTGTCCGTTGCCGAGGAACCGACCGTTGCTGCAGCTACGGATGCCGCTGCGCCACCGGCGAGAACCGGAGGCACCGCCGCGCTGGTTATCTGATCGGCTTGTTCCTGAAGCGGGTCCACCGTCGCGGCGCCCAATCCCAGTTCTCGCTGCAACTGCGACAGAAAGGCGCGCTCCGCGTCGTTCAGCCGGTCATCGGCCTCGGCCACTCCCAGTGCCATCTCGTAGGCAAGGTTTCGGGCCTCCGGCGTGGTCAACTGCGAGGCCAACTCCGGCACGGTCACCTTTTTCAAGAGAACGTCCCGGTACAAGGCCATCGCTCCGAGACTGGGATTCTTGAAGCTCTCCACAATTTCCCGTACCCGGTCTCGCTCCAGATCGCTCTTGGTGCCGTCTGCAAAGGCGGCCATCAAACTAAGTCCCAACAGCGCACGTTGTTCCGAATCATTCATGGTGGTCATCGCTCGCCTCGTTCCATCCTGCTTCAGGTTCC
The DNA here is from genome assembly GCA_016795425.1 of Verrucomicrobiales bacterium. GTDB lineage: Bacteria > Verrucomicrobiota > Verrucomicrobiia > Limisphaerales > CAIMTB01 > CAIMTB01. Next base: position 19,496 of record JAEUHG010000236.1, on the reverse strand, counting down.
AACCGGTCGCCACCCCCTTTTGCAGGGAGCGCAACGCAGGCCATAAACCAACGAACCGATCGTCAAGTTGCAGTTCCTTCGCGCTTGCATGCCGCGCCCGGCACGGCTTCCCTTCCCCCCCCTATGCTCCGAGCCGGTATCGTCGGTTTGCCCAATGTCGGCAAGTCCACCCTGTTCAACGCCGTCACCCGCACCCGAAAGGCGGAGGCGGCCAATTACCCCTTTTGCACGATCGACCCCAACATCGGCGTCGTAACCGTGCCGGACGACCGGCTTGAGCCCCTGTCCAAGATCTCCAAGACCAGCGTCACCATCCCGGCAGCCATCGAGTTCGTGGACATTGCCGGGCTGGTCCGGGGTGCCTCCCAGGGGGAAGGCCTCGGTAACAAGTTCCTCAGCCACATCCGCGAAGTCGACGCCATCGTCCAGGTCGTGCGCTGCTTCGAAGACCCTGACATCCACCACGTCGCCGGGGCCATTGATCCCATTCGCGATATCGAGGTCATCAACACCGAACTGATTCTCGCCGACCTCGACAGCGTGCGGAAGCGCCGCGAACGCATCGCCAAGGACGTCAAACGCGGCGACAAGGCCTGTATCGCGGAGGACGTCGTGCTCGCCAAGCTCGAGCCCCACCTCGACTCCGGCAAGATCGCGCTCACTTGCGAACTCACCCCTGAAGAAAAAGCCATCGACAAGTCGCTATGGCTGCTGACTGACAAGCCGACCATCTTTGCCGCCAACGTTCGCGAGGGCGACCTGGCCGCTGCTGACAGCAATCCTTTCGTTCAAAAGGTGCGGCACTACGCCGAAACCCACATTGGCTGCGAAACGGTGGTCATCAGTGCCCAAATCGAAAGCGACCTCGTCGACCTGGCCCCCGACGAGGCCAAACAGTTTCTCGCCGAACTGGGCGTCAAGGAGTCCGGCATCGGCCAATTGATCCGCGCCACCTACCATCTGCTCGGACTCCGCACCTACTTCACGGCCGGAGAAAAAGAGGTTCGCGCCTGGACCATCCACGCGGGGGACACCGCCCCCCAGGCGGCAGGGGTCATTCACACCGACTTCGAGCGCGGATTCATCAAAGCGGAGACTGTGGCCTACGAGGACCTCATGCGTTGCGGCTCTGTCGCCGCCGCCCGCGAGAAGGGCCTCTACCGCATGGAAGGCAAAGAGTACGTCGTCAAGGACGGCGACGTACTCCTCTTCAAGTTCAACGTCTGATCCACCTCAGACGTTCTCGGGAACCACGTACGGCTTCCGATAATCGCGGGTCAGCAGCTTGTTGGCGTCCGCGTTGCCCAGGAATCGCTCGGACGTCGGATCCATCCGGAGCCCGACTCCGACGGTCAGTTGTTCTTCCTTCAGATTGACTCCGTTCCGTCGGAGATGATCCGACATGCGATCAAAGGCCTGCTGCACCTTGCCAAAATCCTTCAATTGCTCGCGCGCCGCGCCGGGTTCCATTCGTTTGCCCAGTTGGTAGGAGATGTTGCCGGTGTGGCAAAGGGCGCTCGAAAGGTGGCCTTCGAGAATGTCCGCGTTCAGATCCTCGATCTGCCGGCTCCGCACCGCGTCGATGAAGTTCTGGAAGTGATCTTTCGCCCCTTCCCAACGCTTGATCTCCTCGCCGGTGCGATCGAAGGCGATGGCACTCGAGTAATTGGGGACCAGGACGTGGCCGCCTTCGCAATGCACCACCACGGAGATCTGGCCATCCATGAAGCGATCCATGTTCTTGCCCCACTCCGCCTGACCCGCTTTGTCTTTCGGCAGTCCACGCACCTCGAAGAGCAGCGGCGCCTTTTCGAACCCGTGATACACGATCTGGGTGTTGGGGGTGTTGCCGTCGTCCACGTAGCCCAGACGTCCGCCCACGCTCACGACCACCGGCGACAGCTCCTTCTCGCCGAGGAACCAACGGGCAATGTCCATCTGGTGAATGCCCTGGTTGCCTAAATCACCATTGCCCGTCTCGAACACCCAATGCCAATCGTAGTGCAGGTTCTTCCGCATCAGGGGTGACATCGGCGCCGGGCCGCACCACAGATCATAATCGAGTCCCTCCGGGATCGGCTGGGGACCGTCGACCTTGCCGATGCTTTGGCGCGGCTTGTAGCAAAGACCCCGTGACAGAAGAATCTTGCCGAGGTTACCCGCCCGCACCCAGGCCACCGCTTCCTTGATCGCCTGGCTGGACCGGCTTTGGGTTCCGGTCTGGACGATGCGCTTGTATTTGCGAGCGGCCTCCACAGCCTTGCGACCTTCCCAGACGTTGTGCGACACGGGCTTTTCGACGTACACATCCTTGTTCGCCTGGCAGGCCCAGACCGTGATCAGCGCATGCCAGTGATTCGGCGTGGCGGTTGAAATAATGTCCACGTCCCGCGCCGCGATCACCTCGCGCACATCCTTGTACCCCTTCACGTCGTTGCCGGCGTCCTTCAGTTTTTGCACCTGGCCGCCGAGCACTTTCGAATCGATGTCGCACAAGGCGGCAACTCGGACGCCCGGCTGCTTCGAAAAGCCGTTGATGTGCTCGCCGCCGCGGCCCTTGAACCCGACGACAGCGACGCGAACCGCGTCATTGGCGCCCCTCACACGATTCCAGGAGGCGGCGCTCAGCGCCGCGGTGGCAACAGCCGACGTCTTCAGAAACGACCGACGAGTGTAACTCGATTTCATAAGCCGTGAATGGACTCGATGACGATGATGGATTGGAGGAATGCAGGTCAGTATTCGGTCCGGAAAAGAGCCCGGACAATGCAATAATTCGGCTCCTGTCGATTCAGGGCTTCCGTTCCTTGGCGAATGCCGCGGCGACAGTGGAAAGCGTCGCCGGGTCGGGTTCCCCGGAGAGCAGCAGGAACCGATAGCGGAAGGTCACCGAATCCCCCGCCTTGATCACCAGGTTCCCGGCACCCGCGGGTTTCTTCTCGAAATCATGAACCCCAAAAGGATTCGCGGCGAACAAGCCGTAGTCGCGCACGTGCCACCACGTGGGGTGTCGGGGATTGGCGGCATGATCGAAGATCACCAACGTCATGATCTTGCCTTCGACAGGGCCCGTGTAGGCCGTCCATGCCGCCCGCTTGCCCCAGGTATCGCCATCGGTGACTCCCGTGTCTTGCCGAATCCGCCCGTTGGGTTTGCCCGTGTAATGTTTGTTGGGTTTTAGCCGCATGCTCTCGGCCAACCGGACAGCCATCGTCCCCTCCTTGGTATCCCCAAACGTCAGATCCTCGCCGGCGCTCGCCTTCAGGGTGATGCTGTAATCGAACATTCGACCCAGCGGGGAACGGTGGACGGAGAAGGTCATCTCGTCGGTCAGCATCGTTTTCCCTTCCGCCGTCACCCATTTGTTGGCCGTGCGCACGACCCCCTTCTCCTTCCCTCCCTTGGCCTTCAGAATCTTCTCCTGAAGCACCCGTCCCTTCTTGGGGCCTTCCGCCCAAAAATCGACGCCGTTCACATCGCCGTGAGTGAACCACAAGGACCGATGATGCGGATGATCCTTTTCCTCGTCATTCGCATCCGTGCGCATCGGATAGTTGCGCGTCATAGGGACGCCGCCCGGCCCCACCAACGGATAGAAATAAGGCTTGGGAGTGTCGGCGAATCGGAGCTCGGTCAACAACTCGCCATCGACGCGAATGGTGACACGATCCTGCTGCTTCTCAATGTCCACGCTGGCGATGCCCCGTGCCGTGGCTGAGATCGTGGACAACGCGGTCAAAGTCACCATCACCGTCCACGCCAACGAAAGTCTCCGGTAGGGAATAAACAGGTGGGACATCGCCGAAACGCTAGCGCCGATGCGGTTCGAGGCAATCCGTATTTCTGTGCTTCCTCCCGTCTCACCGCAGTCGCTGCGCCCCATCGATCCTCGTCCTGCTTCCGTCATCCCCGAAATACCTCCGCAGGTTCCCGCCTCCGAAATCCAAAACCTCTTTGCCTCCGCGGCTGCCCCACGCTTCACTCCACTTCCTCATGCGCCTGCTCCACGGCCGTCACCTCGCCTACTGCACCAACATCCACCGCGGCGAGACCTGGGCTGAAATCTCGCGCGCCCTCGAACAGCACGTGCTCGCCGTGCGCGACCGTGTCCGATCCCTCCGCGGGCTGGACGGCCCGTTCGCCATCGGCCTCCGGCTTTCCGCCGCTGCGGCCCGGGAATTGCGCGATCCCGCCCGACTCGACGAGTTCCGCCGCTGGCTTGACCGCCATCAGTGCTACGTCTTCACCGTGAACGGATTTCCCTACGGGCAATTTCACGGCACGCGTGTCAAGGAGCAGGTCTATGCGCCGGATTGGACGACTCAAGAACGCCTGGACTACACCCAGACCCTCTTCGAGATTCTCGCCCAGATCCTGCCAGCGGATGTCGAGGGGAGCGTCAGCACCGTTCCGGTTTCGTTCAAGGCGTTCGGCCGCGACAGCGCCGCGCTGTCGCAAGCGCGTCGCCACTTGTGGACCTGTGTCGAGTCGATCGAGGGAATCAGCCGAAGGCATCATCGGGAGCTACACCTCGGTCTGGAACCCGAACCGCTCTGCACCCTCGAGACCTCCGCCGAGGCGGTGGATTTCTTCGAACAACTCCGGGCCGATCGCCCCGGCGATGACCGGTTAACGAAGCATCTCGGCATCAATTACGATTGTTGCCATCTCGCCATCGAGTACGAGTCTGCACAAGACGCTTTGACCCGGCTGCGCCACCACGGCCTACGTTTGAGCAAGGTTCACCTCAGCAATGCGCTTCGCGTCGAACCCACTGCCAAAGCCATGCAGGCCTTGAAAGCGTTTGCGGACGACACTTATTTCCATCAGGTGATCGAACGGGCTCCGGACGGCACCCTACGCCGATACACGGACTTGCCGGACGCCTTGGCTCCGCACGAACAAGGAGCCCCCGCGCTCCCATCTGGGACCGAATGGCGCATTCACTTCCATATTCCCCTCCATCAAAAGCCGGCCGGGCTCTTTCAAACCACCGCCGACCACGTGGCGCAAACCCTCGATTGGCTGCGCCGCCACCCGGATGCCGGTTCCCATCTGGAGATGGAAACCTACACCTGGGAGGTCCTGCCCTCGGATCTGAAATCGAGATCGGTCGTTGATCAACTGGCGCTGGAATACGCATGGACCTTCGGCGAACTGGCGGCACGCGCGCTTGCGTGAGCCGCTCACCTCCACCAACCTTGACCCGTGAGCGTTGCGTCGTCCCGCCTGCGCCGACAGCCAAGCGGCTCAAGCGCCACGATCGTTGCCCGGATTTCGTGCGGGCTCACCTCGGTGCTCCTCGCGGCCGCCACCCACGGCCAGATTGATCCCGTCAACCGCCAGCTCCTCCACTTCGGTTACAACCAGCCCATCGAAGGGCGCAGCCCGATTTCGATCTACGCCTTTTACCTCCATAACCAGACCAATTTCGTTCGCCCTGACTGGACCCTGCGGGCCGCCATCGCTCCGGTTTGGCTCGATGCGCAATTGGGGCTCCGATCCATTCTGGGCGATGACACCGATCTGGGCATCCTCATCGCCGGCGGTGGATTCGCGCGCAACTATGAGGAGATCCGCATGGGCGAATGGGAACAGGGGGAGAGCTTCACCGGACACGGCTTCACCTTTGGCCCGGCACTGTACCATCGATTCAATCCGGACCAACGACTGCCCCTCAACGGCGTGCTTTCCGCCACCGCGGAGGGAAGTTTTTTCAGCCGCGACGACGATCTTGATCCCCGCTTCACCCTGCCCCGCGATCATTGGTCTCCCGTCTGGCGCGCCGGGCTTCGCTTGGGTGGTCAAGAGCCGGATCTGCGCTCCCCCTTCGCCTTCGAAGTCTCCGCGTGGTACGAAGGCCGGTGGCGGGTGCAGAACGGCGCCTACGGTTTTGAGGGCGACCGCCAACTTGAAGAACTCAATCATCGGTTCTGGGGGCGGCTCCTCGGACGACTCACCAGTCCGGGCAACCGCCACGACGTCGAAGTTGCCATCACTGGAGGCACGGCCATTCACGCCGATCGTCTCTCGGCCTATCGCCTCGGTGGCCTGCTGCCCTTCAGCAGCGAATTCCCACTGATGATCCCGGGTTATTACCACCAGGAACTGTCGGCCCGGAACTTCGTGCTTCTCAGCGGCAATTACTCCGTTGCACTCGCCCAGGATTCCTCCTGGCGTTTCGCCCTTTTCGGCGCCACAGCCGGCCTCTCCTATGTCGAGGGGCTCGATTACCCCGGCGTCTCCCATTCCGGCGTCGGCGGCGGCATCACGTGGCGCTCGCGCAAGCGGGACTGGGTGATTTCGGCATTTTACGGCTACGGTTTCGACGCCCTTCGGGATGACAGCCTCGGCGGACACATGGTTGGCATCGTCCTCCAATACGATTTCCTGCTCGAAGGAGGCTGGGAACGGCACCTCTCACCCCCGCGGATCTCGAACGACCTCCTCCGGCTTTTCAGTCGCTGATGACGCTCGGGCCCGTTCCCAGCTACGCTGGCTTCACAACGTGCATCTCTCCGCCGCCGATACCGATACCATCGCGGCCCTGGCGACGCCGCTCGGCGAGGCCGGTCTCGCGGTCATCCGCATCTCCGGAACCCATGCGCTCAAGATCGCCGACACCATCTTTCAACCCGCCCACCGCAGCCCCCTTCCCTCCGCCGCCCCCACCCACACCCTTCTGTACGGCCATGTCAGGGCGGAACACCAACTGATCGACGAAGTCCTGCTCGCCGTAATGAGGGCCCCACGCACGTTTACCCGCGAGGATGTGGTCGAGGTCTCGTGTCACGGGGGTGTCTTCGTTGCCCGGCAGGTCCTCGCGACGATTCTCGCGGCCGGAGCGCGCCTGGCTCAACCCGGCGAGTTCACGCGGCGCGCCTTTGTGAACGGACGCCTCGATCTCACCCAGGCGGAAGCCGTGGCTGACTTGATTCATGCCCGCACGGAACGCGCCCTGGCTGCGGCGAACGAACAACTGGCCGGCGCACTGTCGCGCCAGGTCCATCCCCTGCGTGACCAACTCATGACGGCCTTGGCGCACGTCGAAGCCTTCATCGATTTTCCCGACGAAGACATCTCCCCCGACACGCAGGATCAACTCGCCGTCCGACTGGAGAGCGCGCTTCAAGGTATGACGCGGTTGCTCGATTCCGCACTGGAAGGCCAGGTCCTCAGGCGCGGCATTCGCATCGCCATTATCGGGAGTCCCAACGCCGGCAAATCCAGCCTGCTCAACCAGCTCCTCTCCCGCGATCGCGCCATCGTATCGCCCGTGCCTGGCACCACCCGCGACACCATCGAAGAGACCGCCAACATCCGCGGTTACCCCGTGGTCTTCGTGGACACCGCCGGACTTCGCGAAGCCACCGATCATATCGAAAGGGAAGGCATCCGCCGCACACGCGCCGTCGCGGACGACGCCGAACTCCTGCTCCATGTTCTCGATCTTTCCCAACCCCTTTCCGATCTCGACCGTTCCTTCCTTGCGGAGTTTTCCCACCGCCCGAGACTCCTGGTCGGCAACAAGTCGGACCTCCCAACGGGCATTGAGCTTCCCGAGTCCGAGGCCGCGATATTGGTCCGCATCAGTTGTATGACGGGTGCGGGCATGGACCGGTTGAAAGACGCCATCGTTGCGTCGATGGCCTCCGGCCAAATCCACGCCGGGACGCATGAAGTCACTATTAACGCGCGCCATGAACACGCGCTCCGTCGTGCCCAGGAGGCCGCGCAGCGCGCGCTGAGGGCGTTGCGGGAATCGCTGCCCCCCGAACTCATCGCCACGGATCTGCGCCTCGCAGCCCTAGCCATCGGCGAAATTGTCGGCAAAACCACGACCGAGGACCTTCTCGATTCCATCTTCTCCCAGTTCTGCATCGGGAAATAGTCTCTGGTCCCCAGACCCAACCGGGTCACGCGTGCGGACACGCCGAGGAACCGCGGTCTTCGGGTTCCCGTCTTGCCGCCTCCTTCCTCCATCCCCTTTCTGGTTCACCCTGTGCTCAGGAACGCCCTCCCTCTACTCCTCTGTCCTCATTTGCCCGGCGGCCGCTGCTGAGTTACTGGTGCGCTGTGGCGTCCGACCGATCATCGCCCACGAAGCCAAATCCGGTAACCGCCGCCTTCACGCTGATCGAACTTCTGGTCGTCATCGCCATCATTGCCATCCTGGCCTCCATGCTCCTGCCCGCCCTGGCCGGCGCCAAGGAGCGCGCCAAGCGCACCAATTGTCTCAACCGCGTTCGCCAATTCACTCTCGCGACCCACGTCTATGCGGGGGACCAGGAGGAATGGCTGCCGGGCGGTGGCACGGACAATCGTCAACAGATCGACACCCACACGCCGATCCTGTCGACACCGATGCGTGATGCGCTCGTCAAGTACAGCGGGAGTTCGAACATCTTCGATTGTCCGAGCATTCAGCCCTGGATGGAACGGCGGCAGGGATGGCGTTTTCACCAGGATTACGGCGTCGCCATTGGCTACCACTACATGGGCGGTCACACCAACACACCCTGGGCACCTTTGCCGCCCTCCGGAACCAACACCTGGATTTCTCCACTCAAGACCACCGACGACCCCACACTGGTGCTCGTCGCCGACCTCAACGTGTTCTGTTACAGCTTCCAACGTATCCTTGCCCCCCACTGTGCCACGGGACCGATGGTGAAAGACGAACCCTACTTTGAATCCACCCCGACCGCCTTCGACCAAACTCCGCGCGACATCGGCGCTCAAGGCGGCAACGTGGGCCTCCTGGACGGCTCGGTCCGATGGAAGCCCATCCAGCAAATGCGCGCCTATCGTGCGTCGCAACTGTGGGAAAACGACGGTGCCTTTGGCATGTGGTAGACCCGTGGGTCGGCAGGGTGGAACAGTCCCAACTCGACGGTCCCCGGGCGCCCCACCCATGACCCCCGCGCACTTGCGACCCCCGCCCCGGGCCTTATGCTCTCCCCGGTGAAAGGGCCCTGGCAGAAGCTATTGCCGATCGTCTTCATCGTCCTCGCGGCGTTGACGCGATGGCCTGGCCTTTTCCCTCCCAACTTCAGTGCGTTCTATGCCCTGGCCTTTTGTGCGGGGGCCTTCTTCCCGGCCACCATCGCCTGGTGGGTCCCACTCGGTACCCTGCTCGCCACGGATCTTGCCCTGAACTGTTACTACCAATTTATCGTTGGGGTCGACGCCTTCCAGTGGTTCCAGATCATTAATTACCTCGGTTTCGCGGCGTTGGTAGGGCTGGGACGCCTCGTTGGTTCGCGCGCCTCCTGGTTAACCCTTCTCGGGGGCGGACTTCTGGGTGCCTGCCTGTTCTATCTGTTCACCAACACCGCCGCCTGGCTGTTCAATCCTTTCGGCAATCCCGAGTACACGCGGGACCTGGCGGGTTGGCTGTTGGCACTGACCAAGGGCACGGCCGGCCATCCCCCCACCTGGGAGTTCTTCCGCAACTCCCTGCTCAGTGGCGGACTGTTCACGGGTCTCTTCGCCGGCGTTCTCAAATGGGCCTCCGCTCCCGAACCCGAACCCGCCGCCGAGGCCGAACCGGAGTCGGGCGAACCGGAAGTCGAACCGGAAAAGGCTGAGGCCTGACTCGGATCACCGCCGCCGATGAACCTTCCATGGCTCGTCGCCCTGGCTGTCCTGGGCACCGTCAACCTGGCCCTACTTCTGGTCCTATGGCGCAGGTCTCAGCGCCCGCCAGGACCGTCTCTCGACGACCTCCGCCCGCTCTTCGATTCCATCGTCGCCGAAACCCGGCGCCTCGAGGAATCGTTGCGTGCCGAGTTGGGTCGACATCGCGAGGAAGGGGGCCGCGCCGCCTCGGGTCTCCGCGAGGAACTGGCCAATCAACTTCGCGACGGCTTTTCCATCGCGCACCAACAGCAGTCGGATGGACAGCGCGCCGCGGAACTGCGCCTCGATGCGGTTCGCGACAGCCTGGCCACACGGTTCACCGAATTCGGCGATTCGAATGACCAACGGGTGTCCCGACTGCGCGCCGAACTCAACGACACGCTCAACTCCTCCCGCACCGAGGCCCGCGATACCCTCGCCGGATTCCAGCGCGCCGTCGCAGAGTCCATTCAAAAAGCCTCCGACGCCCAGCGGGCACAGCACTCCGAGTTCTCCCAAAGTCTCGAGCGCCTCACCGCGTCGCTGCAGCAACAATTCGAGGCCATTCGACAAAACATCGAGCAACGCCTGGACCAACTACAGCTGCGCAACGAGGCGAAGCTCGAGGAGATGCGCAAGACGGTGGACGAAAAATTGGAGACCACGCTCGAACGGCGCCTCGGCGAATCCTTCAAACTGGTCAGCGAACGTCTGGAGCAAGTGCACAAAGGCCTGGGTGAAATGCAGTCCATGGCCAGCAGCGTCGGCGATCTCAAACGCGTCCTTACCAACGTCAAGACACGCGGGACCTGGGGGGAAATCCAGCTCGGCGCCCTGCTCGAACAGGTGCTCACCCCTGACCAATACGCCGCCAACGTCGCCCCCAAGCCAAATTCCCCGGAGCGCGTCGAGTTCGCCCTTCGCCTGCCAGGCCGCGATGCGAACGATGCCCCGGTCTGGCTCCCCATCGACGCCAAGTTCCCACAGGAGGATTACCAGCGGTTGCTGGAAGCGGTCGATCGCGGTGACACCGAGGCCGTCGCTGATGCAGGACGCGCCCTGGAAACTCGGCTGCGACAGCAGGCCCGCGAGATCCGCACCAAATACGTCGAACCGCCACACACCACCGATTTCGCGGTCCTGTTTCTGCCGTCCGAGAGCCTCTACGCCGAGGCCCTGCGGCGGCCCGGTCTCGCCGAAGGCCTCCAACAGGACCACCGCGTCATCCTCGCAGGACCCACCACCCTGGCGGCCCTGCTCAACAGCCTCCAGATGGGTTTCCGCACTCTGGCCATCCAGCAACGGTCCAGCGAAGTCTGGGCGGTGCTGGGAGCAGTCAAGACGGAGTTCGGCAGGTTCGGCGAGGTCCTCACCAAGGTGAAACGGAAATTGGAGGAGGCCAGCGGACAGATCGAACAGACCGAGGTGCGCACCCGCGCCATTCATCGGAAACTACGCTCCGTGGAAGAACTTCCCGGACCCGAAGCCGCCCGACTGCTCCCGCCATTGGAACCCGGAGAGACCCCGGAAGAGCCGCCTCTCTGAGCGGGAGCGGAGCGCCCCGCAACAAAGCGTCCCTCTTCTTCTCGTTGCGCGACCAGCCCCGGTCCTCAGGACCGCGAGGGGTCCACGCCTCGCAGCGGAGGCCTTCCTTCCCTACATCTCATTCCCGAATCTGTGCTCCGACAGATTGTTTTAAGTGCGCCACCACTTTCTCATGAGCGGCATTCACTTCGGCATCGGTCAGTGTGCGTTCCGCCGATCGGTAAATCAGCGCGTAGGCCACACTCTTCTGCCCTTCAGGCACGTTCTTGCCCCGGAAGACGTCGAAGATTTCAACCGCTTCGAGATTCGCCGCCTTCGCCTGTCGGACTGCCTGCATCACCGCGTCGTGGGTGATGGACTCGGCGACCCACATCGCGATGTCCCGGCGGATCGCCGGAAACGCCGGCAATGCGCGGTATCCGCGCGACGTGTTTCGCTTGGCCAATAAGGCATCGAGATCCAGCTCCGCGACGTAGACCGGTCCGCGCAAATCGTAACTCTTCGCCACCCGTGGCTGAACTTGGCCCAATTCACCAAGCGGCACCTTGCCCCCCAGTTGAATCGCCGCCGATTCGACATACCAACCCGCGTCCCCCTCGCGCCGCGTCCAGGTCAATCCACGCAATCCGAAGTGTTCCAGGAACTCTTCCAGCAGTCCCTTCAGATCCATGAGATCCACGCCCGCATCCCGATCCGCGCCAGACCAAAAGCCCGCTGATCGCGCGCCGGTGAGCGCCACCGCCAACCGCCAGCCTTCGCGCACGCCGCCATTCTGCTGCACGAACACGCGCCCCACCTCGAACAAACCGATGTCCGCGTTCTTGCGGCGCGCGTTATGGCGCAGAATATCCATCAACCCAGGCACCAGGCTGGGCCGCAGCGCATCCATGTCGCCGCTCAGCGGATTCGACAACAACACCACGCTGTCGGCGCTCCTTCCACGGAGCGACCCTTTCGAAACCAGGGTCTGACCTTGCGCCTCATTCAAGCCGAGCCCGGTTAACAATCGCCGCGCCTCGGCAAGCTCGTCGTATCGCGTGTCGAATGCGTGCTGGCCCTTCGCATACCGCGGCGTCGTGGAGGGAATCTTGTCGACGCCATACAACCGCGCCACCTCCTCAATCAAGTCCGCCTCACGCTTCAGATCGACGCGATAGCTGGGGACTTGGAAGGTGATCGGTTCCGCCACCGCGGCATCGTCGACCGGACGAGGGCGTCGATTCACCACGCGCAATCCGAGGGAAGCCAGGTAACATTCGATTTCCTCCGGACGCAGGGTCAGCCCCAGCAATGCGTTGACGCGATCGTGCCGCAACGTGATCTGGCGGATCTCGGTTGGCGCTGGATGGGCGTCGATCACGCCGTTCACCAATCGCCCGCCCGCGAGTTCCAGAATCAATTGGGCCGCCCGCTGGCTCACTTGTTCCGTGGCTTCCGGGTCGACACCACGCTCGAACCGATAGGAAGCGTCAGTCCGAAGACCCAGGGTCTTGCTGGCTTTGCGAATACCGGAAGGCTTGAAGTAAGCCGTTTCGAGAAGGATATCGGTGGTCTGCTCGCTGACCTCGGTGTTCCGGCCGCCCATGACTCCGCCCAAGGCCACCGCCTTCACGGGATCCGCGATCAACAAATGATCTGAAGTGAGGATGTGTTCCTTCCCGTCGAGTGTGACGAATTTCTCACCGTCCACCGCGCGTCGCACCACAATCGTCGGCACCGCCTCCCCGCCACTCGCGATCAGGCGGTAATCAAAGGCGTGCAGCGGCTGCCCGGTCTCGAGCATGACGAAGTTGGTGACATCCACCACATTGTTGATGCTGCGAAGCCCGACCTTTTCCAGCCGGTCCCGCAACCAGCCCGGACTCGGCCCCACCTTGACCCCGCGGATCAGGCGGGCGGTGTAGCGGGGACAGAGATCCGGCGCGTCGATGCGCACCGCAAGGCTCTGGGCGATATCGCCATCGCCCGATGGCAGAGTCGCCGCCGGCACTTTCAAGGCGTTGCCCGTCAGGGCCGCGATCTCGCGTGCAATCCCGATCACGCTGTTGAAGTCGGGTCGATTCGGTGTGACCTCCAGGTCATACACCACGTCCGCGCCGCCTCGGCCGAGATACTCCGCGAACGGCTGACCCACCGCCGCCTTAGGATCGAGGATCAACAAGCCGTCTTCCTTCTTCAGGCCCAGAGAGACGGGATCGATTCCCAGCTCCTCGCTCGAGCACATCATGCCGTGGGACTCCACCCCGCGGATCTTGCCCACCTTGATGACGAAGGGTTCCTTGTCGCCCTCCTTGAGTGGGAGCGCACTGCCCGGAAGGATCATCGGGACTTTGTCACCCGCCTGAAAATTCTGTGCGCCACACACAATCTGACGCTCACCCTTGCCGTCGTTGACCCGGCACACGGACAATTTGTCGGCATTCGGATGCTTCTCGCGTGTCACGACCTGCGCGACAACCACGCCGGCGAAGTCGCCGCCGCGTCGATCCACGCCCTCAACTTCCAGGCCCAGCATCGTCAATCGCTCGGTCAACTCCTCCGGTGACCAATCGAACGCGACATAATCCTTCAGCCAATTCAACGTGGTTTTCATCGCGCACCTCCGTCCTTCGAACCGCCCGTCACCAACCCTTCCACGGCCGGCGCGGCCCCCGACGAGAACGCCGGAAAATCCTCCCCCACCAAAGCCGCCACCGTGGCGGCCATCTGTGCCTGCCGGACCAGCGGCACCTGTCGTCGCTCGCCCAGCGGCGCAATGTCGGGACCCATCGCTGCAAACCAGATATAGGCGGAGTCGCCGATCTGGCGTCCGTGGTCCTTCCACGCGACAGGCGCCGGCCCGCGGCCGTGATCCACGGTGATCACCAAGGCCGTCGTTCCGCGATATTGAGGATCGGCCTCCAACGCCGCCCACAGTCGCGCCAAAAACCGGTCGAACTCGTGCGCCGCCCACAAGTGGCGTTCATAGCGCGCTTCGTGCGCCCAATCGTCGGTCTCACCGAAGGACACATACATCGCGCGGGGTTTCACCGTGCGCAACGCCTCCCGCGCCGCCGCGGCCACGAAAGTATCGAGCAGGACGCCCGACCAGATGGTGCGTCCGTGTTCCACCAGGTCGGATAGCAACTCCGGCACGGGCAGCCGCCGTGTGCCCTCGGGAACATCGAAGCCGCTCCAGATGGGGAACCCCGCCCGCGGCCCGTTGAGAATCCACGGCAACACATCCCAGTTTACCGCCGCCGCAACCCGTCCTTCGAAGCCTGGACGCCGGTGCAGCCACTCGAAGACATTGGTGTTCGCGTTGAGCTTCTTGTCGTTGCTGTCGATGCGTGGATCCGCGATGCCGGTCAGGAACTCGTTGTATCCGGGGTAGGAGAAATTGAACCCGTTGCTCACGCGCACATCACTGCCCAGGTCGCGGTTGCCCCACAGCTGGCCGCGCTCTGCCACCGTGCCCCACAGAAACGGAAACAACGCCTTCCGGCGTTCATCCGCCGTGTTCCGCCAGAACCGCTGACGCAGCGCATTGGTATCGCCGACGTTCCCATACTCCTTAGAAAGGAGCATCTCCTCGGCGCCCCGGAACACTTCCTCCCAGCGCAGACCGTCGGTGGTGACGAGAAAAACGTTCTTGGCTTTCGACCCACCCGCCGCGAACCCAGGCAGGACGCCGGCAAAAAGGAAAACGGCGGCGAGCAGGAGGGCCGGCCCTCCTCTCAGGAAGCAGGGCTCCGAGCCAGCTCGCCTGGAGCTCGTTGACATAGGATTCATAGCCGCGCGCAACCTTAGAACTGCTTCAGAAACCGGACGTCGTTCTCGTAGAACAACCGAATGTCATTGATCCCGTATCGAATCATCGCGATGCGTTCGATGCCGAATCCGAACGCCCATCCGCTCCATCGCTCGGGATCGTAGCCCACGTTCTCGAACACCTGCGGATGCACCATGCCGCACCCCGCGATCTCCAGCCAGTCCTTGCCCAGCTTTCGCACCAGCGCGTTGCTGAAATCGATCTCGAAACTCGGCTCCGTGTAACTGAAATAGTGCGGCCGGAACCGGATCTTCGTGTCCGCTCCCATGAGTTCGCGAAACACGAACTCCACCGTCCCCTTCAAATCCCCCACCGTCACCCCTTCATCCACATACAGCCCTTCCACCTGATGGAATGTCGGGTTGTGCGTCGCATCCGCATTGTCCCGGCGATAGACACGCCCCGGCACGATGATGCGAATGGGCGGCGCCTGCGTTTCCATCACTCGAATTTGGACCGAGCTCGTGTGGGTCCGCAGCAACGGGCGCCCGGGAGTGTCCAGGTAGAACGTGTCGTGCGAATCCCGCGCCGGATGATCGGCCGGTGTGTTCAGGGCATCAAAACAATGACGCTCGTCCTCACCCTCCGGTCCATCGGCCACCGCGAAACCCAGACGACGAAACGCCGCCACGATCGCATCGGTGACCTGGGTCAGCGGATGCCGGCGCCCCAGTACTCGACGCCGTCCCGGCAGCGTGAAGTCCGTCGGTTCCTTTGGCGCCGCGGCCAGGTCCTCAAGACGGTCCCGGCATTCTGCCAGTACGGCATCCAAAGCGACCTTTGCGGCGTTGAAGGCCTTGCCAGCTGCAGGGCGCTCTTCGCGAGGCAAGGCTCCCATCTGCTTCATCAGCGTGGTAAACCGGCCCTCCGGCCCAAGGAATGCCCCTTTGGCATTCTCGAGCGACGGTAGGTCCGGAGCCGCTCTTAACGCTTCCGTGGCGGCTGCCTTCAATGGTTCGATCTGATCCAGAATTCCCGACATGCGTTGGGTCCTCCCGGTGAACAAAAAAAGACGGGCAGCCGCAGAGGCCGCCCGTCAGGCTTGAAATCGTTCTCGGTCGCCGCCGCGCTCAGGCCTTGGCGGTTCGCTTCGAGTCGAGGGCCCCCTGGGCGATCTTCACCAATTCCCCAAAGGCCGCTGCGTCCGTCGCCGCCAGATCGGCCAACACCTTGCGATCCAACGCCACTTTCGCAGCCTTCAAACCCTCGATGAACCGGCTGTAGGTGATCCCGGCTGCCCGCGCCGCGGCATTGATGCGGATCTGCCAGAGGCCGCGGAACTCGCGCTTCTTGGTGCGACGATCGCGATAGGCGTACTTGAGACCGTGATCAACCGCATCGGAAGCGTAGCGATACAGCTTCGACCTCTTCAGTCGGAAGCCCTTCGCCAGCTTCAGCATCTTCTTGCGGCGTTTCCTTGAGGCTGGGGCGTTCGTAACACGCATGGCTGGATTCGAAAGTGCCGGAATTCACCCGGGCGATCCTCCGCCCATAAGCGCTTCCTGCGTTTGAAATCAACTCGTCTCGTCTTGGGTGGAATCGCTGGCGCCCCGCTTAAC
Organism: Verrucomicrobiales bacterium; assembly: GCA_016795425.1. Taxonomy (GTDB): domain Bacteria; phylum Verrucomicrobiota; class Verrucomicrobiia; order Limisphaerales; family CAIMTB01; genus CAIMTB01. The sequence continues at coordinate 2,960 of JAEUHG010000236.1, read as the reverse complement.
GGGTAAACGGCAGACTCGCGAGAATACGATGGGCGTCCGTTGGACCCACTTCCACCGGCTTCCGCAGGCTGCGGCGGCGGCCAGGACTCTTCGAGGCCAACAAATGGCGCCGACCGGCACGTGAACGGAGCACTTTGCCCCGCGCCGTGATTTTAAAGCGTTTGGCCACCGATTTCTTCGTCTTGGGCGATCGAGCGCGTCGCATAAAGTTGCCTTCCCTGTCGAGAAGGGGCGGGGACTATATGGACGCCATAGAGTCGCAGCAAGGGCTTATTTTCCTAAATCAACTCCAACAGGTCCGCATCCATCCGCACCGCCGCCGCCTGACTGATGAAGTCCAGCCGCAAATGCACCTCCACCGTGCCCCGTCGCTGCTCCACGTACCCCTCCAACCCACGCAGCGGTCCCGATTTGATCCGCACCCGGCACCCAGGCTTGATGGTGGGAGCCAGCTTCACTTCATAATCCGTGTCGAGGGCCTGCAGAATTGCGCCCAACTGCTCTTCAAACTCGTCCTGCACCGGCACATCCAGCAGGTTCGCCAGGTAATCACTCTGCAAAACCTTGGAACGCTCAAAGGTGGACATGCGCAAGAACAGGTACCCGGGAAACAACGGCTTTTCGAATGTCACCGTTTTTCCCCGGTACTTCTTCACGCTCTTGTAGAGCGGCAAAGTCGGCGCAATGCCGCCCCGCAGGCAGTAGTCCGCCAACTTCTTCTCGCACCGAGCCTTGGTGTGCGCCACCCACCAACGCAGCGCCGCCTCCTGCGCCTCGCCCCCCGCCGACAGCGCCACGCCGTCCCCGCCGGCCGCCATGGATTGTCCGTCGTTCAGAATCATCGCCGAGCCCTAGGTTGGAGGGCATCCCCCGTTTCCCGCAAGCACTGGACTCGCAGGCAGCCAGGTTCGCCGCCGCTCATCTGGCCATCCCACCTCCGGACCGCCACCCCACGGAACCTCACCGCCGCCCGCCCGTGCCGAATCCCGCCCCTCATTGACGCCACCCGGCCCTGGGTGTTGGTTCCGAACGCGCACCCACCCTCCCACACGCACGCATGGCGCCCACCCCACCTTCCCGAACGTTCCTCGCCCCGGGCACCATTCGCGCCCAGTGGTGGCACCGACTCGGTGACGCCCGATTCCAATGCGACCTCTGCCCGCGCGCCTGCCGCCTCGCCCCGGGCCAGCGCGGATTCTGTTTTGTCCGAGAAGCCGACGCCGACGGTCTCCGCCTGACCACCTACGGACGCGCCTCCGGCTTCTGCGTCGATCCCATCGAGAAGAAACCCCTGAACCACTTTTACCCGGGCACGAGCGTCCTTTCCTTTGGCACCGCCGGATGCAACCTCGGCTGCCGTTTCTGCCAGAATTGGGACATTTCCAAGGCGCGCTCCGCCGATCGTCTATCCGAGATCGCCACGCCCGCTGCCATTGCGGCGGCGGCGGCGCGGGTGGGATGCCGTGCCGTGGCGTTCACCTACAACGACCCGGTCATCTTCGCCGAATACGCCATGGACAGTGCGATGGCCGCTCGCGCCGTCGGCCTCGCCGCGGTCGCTGTCACTGCGGGCTACATGCTGGACGACGCGCGAGCTGAGTTCTACCGCCACATGGACGCCGCCAATGTCGACCTCAAGGCGTTCAGCGAAGCCTTCTACCGGCGGCAATGCATTGGCGAGTTGGCGCCGGTTTTGGAAACCTTGATCTGGCTGAAGCGCGAGACGTCTGTCTGGCTCGAGGTGACCACCCTTTTGATTCCGGGGCTCAACGACAGTCCGGAGGAGATTGGCCGACTCTGCGACTGGTTCCTGGAACACCTCGGTCCCGACACGCCCCTGCATTTCACTGCCTTCCATCCGGACTATAAACTCACCCACCTACCCTCGACGTCCTCCGAAATCGTCCGAGCCGCCCGGCGGGTGGCAACGACCGCTGGCTTGCGTTTCGTTTACACCGGCAATATCCGGGATCCGGACGGTCAGACCACGCGCTGCCCGGCGTGCGGCACCATCGTGATCGGGCGGAACGGCTACGACCTGACGCGGTGGGGACTGACCCCAACCGGGGTCTGTGTCGGCTGTGGGACGACTCTTTCTGGGCGTTTTGACGCCACACCCGGTACATGGGGATCCCGCCGGGAGCGCCTGTTCTTGTAACAAATGTTACAATTTTCGACGGGCTTGGCTGCACGCGGCTTGACCTCCATCAACGTCGGTAATTATCTCTGCGCCAGGTTGGCGTCGGCACCTTGCCGATCGCCGAACCGGGCCGGGCCAGTTTAGCTCAGTGGTAGAGCACCCGATTTGTAATCGGACGGTCGTCGGTTCAAATCCGACAACTGGCTCCAGCTCCAATCGCTTGGGCGGTAGGAAGTTAAGAAGAGTGGAGCCCCGAGCTTCAGTGGAATCTTCAGTGGCGGGGCTACCCGTCCACTGCCCGGTTTAGCCGCGCTTAGCCGGGCCACTGCCAGCTCACGGGTCGGGTTTGGTCAGCTCATGCTCGATAACCATGAGCCGACCTATGAAGGAAAGATTCCGCGTGTTCCGCCGTGGCTGGGGCACGTTTTACTGCCAAGACCTCCAAACCGGGAAGCAAGAGTCGCTTCGCACTCGGGACCGGGCGGAAGCCCACCGGCTGGTTGCTGCGAAGAACGAAACGGAGAAGGCCCCGGCCTTCAGCCTCCACCTGGCCCGCCTGTACTGGAAGGCGGGCGATCCCGCGGCGGCAACCCGCACGTGGCAGGATGTGATGGAGGAGATCGTGAAGTTAAAAACCGGCTCCACCCGCGAGCGTTGGAGGGCAGCCATCGACACGGAGCACTTCGATCGGATCCGCCGGGTGGTGCTCCTTGAAACGCAGCCCGAGATGTTTCTGCGCGTGCTCGAACAAGGAACGGTATCGACCAACGTCTACCTTAGGCGGATCCACAATTTCGCGATGGATATGAGCTGGCTTCCC
>JAEUHG010000219.1 GCA_016795425.1 Verrucomicrobiales bacterium | reverse complement strand
GTTCCAGGGCGAGGGCGGGGATATTGTCGATGGGTTCATTCCCAAGGCCAAAGCGGGTGTCGGCTACAAGTACCGGAGTTCTGAACTCGCTCCCACCTTGCTGGCTCACAAGAATACGGTGGAAACGGACCAGGAAAGTTCGTTGGTACAGGCCGTGGCCAAGTTCTGCCGGGTCACCAAGGATCGATCGCTGCTGGACGAAAGGATCGCCGGGGTTTCCGTTCGCGATCGTCTGGGCAGGGCGATGGAGTACCTCATGCGCGAACGGATGGAACCGTCGCGCCAGTTGCTCTGGGGCGCGACCACCGTGGATTGGGGCGATGTCCAACCGGAACACGAATGGGGGGTCGAACTCGACGAGCATTCCCACCGGTCCATCGACATCTATGACAACGCGATGTGGATGGTGGCGCTGGCCGACTTGGCAACGCTGGTGGAGGGAGATCGGGAAGCGGCGCGTCGCTGGACCCGTCTGCGGAAGGTGACCCAGGAGCGCGTGCGCGCTCATCTTTGGGATCCGAATCATCGCAAATTCATCCCGCACCTGTATCTCGAAGGATCTCCGTTTCCGGCCGGCTTCGACGAAAACGCCGTCTGGTACCACGGCGGCACGGCGGTCGCCATCGAGGCCGGGGTGCTGACCCGTCGTGAAGTACGGTCGTCGTTGGAATCGATGCGGGACAACGTCCGTCGTGCGGGAGCGTCTTCCATTGGGCTCACGGTGTATCCGGTCTATCCGGATGGCTATTTCAAGAACAAGGGCATGGGTGCGTGGTCCTATCAGAACGGCGGTGATTGGTGCTGGTTTGGCGGACGGATGGTGCAGCAGTTGATCCGCTACGGGCTGATCGAGGAAGCCTACACGGAACTCAAGCCGATGGTGAGTCGAGTGCTGCAACACAACGGTTTCTTCGAATGGTGGACCCGCGACAATCAGCCGCGCGGTTCCGGGAAGTTCCGCGGATCGGCGGGGGTTCTGGGGCGGGCGATCGAGTTGCTGCGGGATTGGGCGACGGCGAACCGCTGAAGGGACCGTTCCGATCACGGGGCGGAAGGCGCTGGACGCGCGATGATCGTTGCCGCGTCGGGATTGCGCATGTACGAATGTTGAACCCGACGCGTGCCTGCCAGCGAACCACCGCGACTCAAAGATCGAGGAATCCATCTTCTCTGAAGCGCTGAAAAGGTGTCCGGGAGAGGAACGCGAGGCCTACCTGGAGGCCGCCTCCGGCGGCGACAACAGGGCGCGGCAGAGGTTCGAGAGATGCATCGAGGCCCATGATTTATGGGATGGAGTGTTCGCCTCGCTGGGCTATGCCGTGGTCAAAGGGTTGGCGCAATGGGACGACAAGCAATGGTTGAGCGTTGGAGCGCCCTTCGGTGGTTCCGTGGAGGCATTGCTCGTCGCGGGCGGGGATCTTTTTGCCGGTGGATCGCTCGCGACCGCAAGGGACGGTTCATCACGCGGATTCGTGGCTCGCTGGAGCGGGCAAGATTGGAAGATTTTGGGAATGGGATGGGCAGAATTGGCAGGTTCTCGGCTCCGGAGTGAGTGGTGCCGTGCGTGCCCTCGGGGTCGTCGGCAATACCCTGTACCCCACCAGGGTCCCGCAGGCATTCTTTCGGGTCGTGCGGCCTTGATTCGAGGCGCGGGTTTTCGGGCGTGGACTTCCATGTCCCGGCACTTGCCAAGTGACGCGTCGGGAACAGTCAGGGATTCACGGTTTCAGCCAGTTGGGTCGGGACCGGAACGAGCGAAGCGCGGTGGCGCGCCACGGCGTCGGCGATGCGGGCCAGGACCTCTGGTTGTTGTGCCGCGCGGTCCCATTTTTCGCCCGGGTCCTCGCCGAGATGAAACAACCAGGGAGGATTGTGCGTCGACGGACCATCCGGTCCATAGCCGGACCGGGTGATGAAGTGTGCCTTCCAAGGTCCAAGTCGCGCGGCGTAGAGGGTGGCCCCGCGGTAATACATGAACGCGTCGCGCTCCACGGTTCCCGTGCCAAAAAGGAGTGGGGAGATATCGACGCCATCCAATGGGCGGTCTGGCAGTGTCGCCCCAGCCAATCGGGCACAGGTCGGGAAGAGGTCCATGGTGAGGGCCATCTCGTGCTGAACGGAGGGTTGAATGCGGCCGGGCCACCAAAAGATTCCGGGCACCCGCATGCCACCTTCCCAAGTGGATCCTTTGCCTTCGCGCAGGGGACCCGCGCTTCCTCCATGTTGGTCGTAGACCAGCCAGGGTCCGTTGTCGCTGCTGAAGACGACCAGGGTTCGTCGCGCCAATCCCTCCGATCGCACGGTGTCCAACACCTGGCCGACACTCCAGTCGAGTTCGGCGAGCACGTCGCCGTAGAGTCCGGCGGCGCTCTTGCCTCGGAAGGTGCCCGAGGCGAACAGGGGCACGTGCGGGAAGGTGTGGGCGAAATAGAGGAAGAAGGGCGAGCGTTTGTGTTGTCGGATGAACCGGACCGCCGTTTCGGTATAATCGCGGGTGAGTTGGCGCTGGTCAGGATGGGGATTCACCACGTTGGTGCCCTGGATCAGCGGGGTCTGCCAGTAGTCATTCCTTTCGGCGAAGAACCGTTCCCGGCCTTTGGGTGAATCCGGGGACGGCTGCATGTCGTTCGAGTAGGGCAGACCGCGGTATTCATCGAAGCCGTGATGCGGCGGCAGATGTTCGGGCCGATGGCCGAGATGCCATTTGCCCACCATGGCGGTGGCGTAGCCGCGCGTCTTCAGCAGCTCGGCCAGGGTGATTTCGTCCTTGGGCAATCCGCCGCTGGAGTTGTTCCGGAGCACTCGGAACTGGTCGTGACACATGCCGCTGCGAACGGGGTAACGCCCGGTCAAAAGGGCCGCGCGGCTCGGCGTGCAGACTTCTGCGGCGGAGTAGAACTCGGTGAACCGCATGCCTTCGGTCGCCATGCGGTCCAGGTTTGGCGTTCGAATGGTCGGATGGCCGTAGCATCCCAGGTCTCCATAGCCCAGGTCGTCCGCGTAGATAATGACGATGTTTGGGCGAGAGCGAGGGGCCGCCGGGGCAGCAAAACCCAGGCCTAGGCAAGACAAGAAGATCGCGAGCCGAGCGCCATCGCGGAATTGGGAAACCAAGGGCCAGTTCATGGGGCGAACACCGTGGCGGGTAAACGTGATGATTCTGCCGCGCGTGCGGAGCCTTGGCGAGCCCACCGTCACTCGAATCCTATCGGAGAGCCTGGCTTGGCTGGCGTCGTCCATTGCCGTGCGCCGCGAGGAAGATCGTGGGAAACCTATTCTGGCGTAACTGGTGGCGCGGGAGTCTCGATGCAACGGGCACTCCGGGCTCCGGGATTCACGGGGTTCGTGGTGAGGGCGCCGCTCGGCCAGCGGATGGTAACGGAAACCGGTGGATTGGTGGCGGGATGCGGAAAGAAGAAACTCATTCCATCGGCGCCGCCACCCCCTTGTCCGGAGTTCACCTCGACAACCCGGCGTCGACGGTCCCGGAAGTGGACCTCGATCCGGCTGCCGATGGCGGTCGGATTGCCCGCACGACCGCGGACCTGCACGGTGAAAGGCAGGATCCCGGCATCCCGCGGCCAACCGGTGTTCCGGAGCTCGACGAGGGGGCCATCGTGGACACTGACCAGGAGATCCGGGGCGCCATCGCCATTTCCGTCTGTCACGACGACGGCACGGCCTTCGTCCGGTATGGCCATCCCACTCGAGGCTGGCGCCAACGGTTCGAAATGCCCTTCGCCCGTACCACGTAACACCAGTCCCATGGTCCCATCCAGCGGGCCGATCTCGAGATTCGCTCCTCGAAAGTTCTGGGCGAGAACGATGTCGTCCTTCAGGTCGCCGTCGAAGTCGGCCACGCCCACCCCCAAGGTCGGGGCGGCCTGCGCGAGGGCTGGCAAGGGCTCGAAGCGGAAGATTCCGACCCCGTTATTGATCCAGACGCCCGAGTCGACGGTATTGATCTCCACCGACTCCGCCCGCAAGTCGTCGTCGCGACCGAGCAGGGTGGCCAGGTCCGCCTGGGCCATGGAGTGGTAGGTCGGAAAGCGGGCGAGCAGGAATGGGGCCTCCATCAGAAGCGTGCTGCGGTGGCGCAAGGGATAGCGACGGCCGTTTTCAAGGAACGTTTCGAGCAGGTGAATTCGTCCCGTCTTCCAGAAATCTCCCCTCGCCAGCGCGACCGCTCCCTTCGTGGCAACGGCATATCGTGAGTTCGATCCGAAATTCACTGTGGCGTAATCGAGATCACCGTCACCGTCGAAATCCCCGGGCGCGATGCCCTGCCACAATCCAGGCCGGCTGGCGAAACCCGAGGCCGACGTCGCGTCGATCAACCGGCCGCGATCATTCCGAAACAGCCCGGGCGCTCCCCACTCCCTCGCAAGGAGCAGATCGATCCATCCATCCTGATTGGCATCCGACCAGATGGCGCCGGTGACGATGCCCGCGGTCGCGAGGCCCGGCGCCAGGGCATCAGTGACCTCGACCAACCGGCCGGAGTCGTTGAGCAGGAGCCGGCTGCGCGCAGCGCGCGGATAGGCGCCCGGAACGGATCGTCCGCCGATGAACAAGTCCAGGTCGCCGTCCCGGTCCACGTCTGCGGCTACCACCGGGCCAGCGGGTTCGCAGGCGTCGGGTACGGTTCCCGGCGGAGCCTGCCTGAACGTTCCCCTGCCGTTGCCAAGATAGAGCCGGTCGCGCAGTGGATGGGATCCGGGTTCGGACGACGCCCCGCCGGATGCCACATAGAGATCCAAAGCACCGTCGCCGTTACTGTCGAAAAAGGCGGCCCCGGCATCCTCCACGGCGGGAGGTCGCGCCGCATCCGGCAACGCCAGCGGCACCGGTTGGAGACTGCCGTCCGCTTGCCGAATCCCGATGGCGCCGGACCGCCTGGGCGTTCCACCCAGGAAGAAATCAACGTCGCCATCGCCGTCGATGTCGCCGAGCGCGAGACACGGTCCCATGCGGGACAGTTGCCACGGCAGGGACGTTTCGCGGGCGAACTCGTCGCTGGGAACGCGTTGATGAACGAAGCCGGGGTGGGTTCTGGATTCGAACCAACGCGGTGGTGGTGGCGCCGGTGGGGGCACGGATGTCGGGAAGGCGTCCGGTTCCTCGATCGTGTAGAGGCGGTCCGCGGCAACATTTTGGAAGTTCTGCCGCCCCCCGCCTGGCCATTGCACGGACAGGATCGGAACCTGGTCCTGGTCGGCCAGGCCGAAGTGGATCAGCGGCTCGTTCGAGGACATGAACCCGCTGGAAAGCGTGATCATCCGGGTTTGGCGGTCGCGACCGATCTGGGCGGTGACGACGGCGCCGACACCGAATCGGTTGGCGTGCCGACCGACCAGGCGCACCTGGAGTCGACGGTGGTTGGCCTCCCGGTTCTCGTACAGCGTGGGAGTTTCACCGAGGTTCATGACCACGAGGTCGAGGTCGCCGTCGCTGTCCAAATCGCCGAGGGACGCGCCGAAGCTGGCCGAGGACCGGTTCAGACCCCACTCCGTTTCGCGAGGCACGAAGGACAGCTGTCCTTGGTTGCGGAAGGCGAGGTTGACCTCTCGAAGCAGAGGGCGATGGCGCCAGCTCCGACTTCCTCCGACACCCGGCTGGGCCAGCAGATCACCGTTGAGGTAATCGCGCGACATGCCGTTGGCCACGAAAAGATCCACCCAGCCGTCGTTGTCGAAATCACCCCATTTGGGCGACCAGGTCCAATCCGTCTCCGCTAGACCCGCCAGGAACGCGACCTCGAAGGTCCGCGGTGTGCCGGTGGCCAGGAACAGCGCGTTGCGCGGGTATTGTCTTGGAACCGCGCCCTCGAAGAACCAGCGGTTCTCGTCGAAGCCGTTTTGGATCGTCATCCGTCGGGCACGGGTCGAGCCCGCCATCTCGGTGGCCAGGAGATCGATGAGCCCGTCGTTGTCGACGTCGGCAAGGTCGGTTCCCATGGAGGCGAACGGCACGTGAGGCAGGGCGACCTGACTCACCTCACGAAAGGTGCCGTCTCGCTGGTTGTGCCAGAGATGGTCGGGCGATTTGTGGTCGTTGGCCACGTAGAGGTCGGGCCACCCGTCCGCATCGTAGTCCCACCAACACGCGCTCAAGCCGACGTCGTATCCGCGGATGCCTGATTTCTCGGTGACCTCTTCGAAGGTTCCGTCAGCCATTTGACGGAAGAGACGGTCCGCCTCGCCGGCCAGGATGAGTTCGGCACTGCCTTCGGTTTTGGGTATGAGATCGAAGAGGCCGCGATCCCGCGCAGATACCTCCCATTTCCCCGTCGCATTGCGGACGATCGTGCCGCGGCGGGCGGCCTCTGCGGTGTTGGCCGGGACGCGTTGATTTGGCGAGGAACTGTTGCGATGGGTGAGGAGGTAGCAGTCGAGCCGCCCGTCCCGGTCGTAGTCTCCGAATACCCCCATCACACTCGAACCCGTCCAGGCGAGGCCCAGGGATTCCGCTCGATCCACGAATGTGCCGTCACCCTGGTTCGTGAACAAAACGTTCGGCGAGCCGTAACAGGCGATGAAGAGATCGAGGTCACCGTCGTTGTCGACGTCCAAGAAGGTCACACCGGCCGCCCAGCGGCCCGGGGCGCGAACCCCGGCAGTGTCGGAGACCTCCTCAAATCGCCACCGCCCAAGGTTGCGATAGAGGCGGCAACCACGATCGTAGTTGGCAAAGAAGAGATCAGGGAGGCCGTCCCCATCATAGTCTCCAATAGCCACCCCGGCGCCGGAACCTTGTTCCTGGAGATGCGCGAGGGTGCCCGCCGCCGGAAATTCATGCACGAGATCGACGCCTGACACTTGGGATGGAACCGGCGCGAACAGCGTCCCGGGGACCGGGATTCGGGTGGGCAGTGGGACGGATCGAATCGGCGTTTCCGCCACGCCGATCCCGTGGTGGGCAAGCGCCAGCAAACTCACCAGCTCGAGCCAACGAAGACGGCGCCCCCACCGTCCGGTCCCGGGCACCACCATTGTCACCGTCTTCGGGACAAGCTGGACCATTTTCATGGGCGAAACGCCTTGGCGCGGATGCATCGGGAACCGCCCAGCTACCGGGATCAACCGTCGATTCCACGGCTGGTCCAGAAGTCAGCGGCAACGGGGTGCCCGGCACGAACCGTCACCGGGGCCGTCCGTCAACGGAGCACGACCCGGTAAAATTCCGAGGTGCCGGCGGGTTTGGGGAAAGTCGCGGTTACTTTGCCGGTGCCACCCGCCGCGATGGTTGCCCCGGCGACGTCCGCCCACTGGGAAGTCGGCAGGGACCCGGCGCGTTGGACCGCATGGGTGCCGGCGGTATTCGGGGTGGCGATGGTGAGTTCGAGAGTATTTCCGCTTGTGGTGATGCGGTCGATTTTCAGCGTGCCCACCGGGGTCGCGGCCGCCAGCTTCAACTCGCCATAGGTGAACTCGCTGTGGGCCCGCCCGCTCCATCCCAATTGGGCCGCACGATTGGCTCCGTCGTCGTCGTTGACGGCAAATTGGAATCCGATCGAGGTGCCGTCCGCTGGTTGGAGCAGGGCCGACTTTTTCACCTGGAACTCGACGGAGTAACCAGTGGCCGTCGTGGTCGTGGCGGCGAACCAGTCGCCCGTCGCGCCGAAGGTGGGATTGTTCGCCTCGTTGTCGCGCCAGGCGCCGTTGGGGGTGAACACGTATTGCCCTTCGTACGGCTCAGCCCCACGGCCGAGGTCCTTGCTGTTGTTCGGATCGAAGAAGATCTCGACACTGTCGTCTTCCCAAGTTGACCCGTCCTCGGACTTGGGCTCGGCGCTGTCGGTGGTGATGGTGTCGTCCGTCACGTCGACGGCCACGTAAATCGAATCGTCAGAATGGACAACCCAGGCACGGTAGCTCAGGTCTGTCGGCTCCAGGTTGTCGTCACCGGAGGGAATATCGAAGATCCCGTTGAACGCATTCAGCTTCATTTCGGTGGCGGCGGCGTATTCGCTGGCGTTGATCTTGCCATCGACCGTCGGCGCCGTTGTCTTGGGGGCGGTATAGGAACGGCCGCCGAGGAGGAGATTTCCGTACGTTGCCTCCGTGTGGGGCGAGCCGATCCAGATCACCTGACGCTCGCCGCCCGAGCCATCGTCGTCGTCGTTCACGCCGACGCTGAACCCGATGATGTCGCCGGGCTTGGGATTGCCTAACTTGGCCAGGGAGATGCGGAACTCAGCCTCGTAACCGGTGTCGGTGCGCGCGGTTTTGGCGTACCAGGCCTGAGTTTCGCCGTAGCCTGGACTGCCCGCTTCGGCATCGCGGTACGCGTTGTTGGCGGTGATCACGAACTGTCCACCCGTGCCGACAACCTCGGGCGTCGTGCCCGAGGTGTCCCGAGTCTCGAAGTTGCTGTTATCGCCGTCGACAAAGACCTCGACGCTGTCATCCATCCAGGTATTGCCGTTGGCTGACTCGGATTCTGCGCTGTCTTCCTGGATGACATCGTCCGTGACTCGGACGGCGATGTAGAGGTCGGTGGCGTCGTAGCCGGCGTAAATCACAAAACTCAGATCAGCGTTGCTGGTCGGAACATTGGCCGAGCCGTCACCCAGTTTCCCGCCACGGATCCCGTCCTCCAGATTGGCGTCGGTGATGACTTCCCAGAAGTTGCCGGCGGCGCCGCCTGCCCGCGCCCACTCCTCGGTGTTCACCACGCCGTCGATGACTGGCGGAGTGGCCAACGGCAAGGCGATCTGGGTGCGCGTGTCGTCCAGTGTGGCTCGATCCGCGCGCGCGCCAGGCGCGCCGGCGATCGCGACCATGACGATGGCAGTGGGAACGGCCAGCGCGGCGTGGAAACGGGACGAACGCTGGGCTTCGTGGGCAATCGATGGCTTTGAGGCCGGAATGAAGGGTGGTAGACAGAGAAGATTCGCGTTCATGGGTGACTCCAAGCAGGGAGTAGAATCCTTCCAGGGGATGCGGGACAATGAGTGGCTTCATCGCAAGAATGCAACTCCTTTCCTGCTCCGGTACTGGGCCGGGGCGCATCTCCGATTTGTCGGGGCGATTTCCGTTGAAATAGCGGGAGAGGACTCCCGCACTCCACGACGACCAGCGTTGGCCTGGCCCCAGGGTGCGGACTGGCGCGAAGCGTCGTGGACTGCGGCAGTCCCCTGCCGCTTTCCCAGCACGGCCATCGAAAAAGGTCAGTAGCCGGCACGAGTCGAAAGGTCGTCAGGCATGCAGCGGGACCCGCGGCGGCTCGCGGTTCGTCTTTGTCGTGACCGGTCCTAGACGCGCCCCGGAGAGGGTGCTTAGAATGGCACGGGCTGTGCGAGCATCGCGATGAAGACTACTGTGCGGATCGGAATTGACGGCAAGGACCTTGAGCTGCCGACGGTGGTGGGGTCCGAGGGCGAGCGGGCGATCGATATTTCGTCCCTGCGCAAAGAAACCGGCTATATCACGCTGGACGACGGGTACGGAAACACCGGCTCGTGTCGCAGTGCCATCACTTTCATTGATGGCGAGAAGGGCATTCTGCGTTATCGCGGCATACCCATTGAGCAATTGGCGGAGCACTCCAATTTCATCGAGACCGCCTATCTGATCATCTACGGGCATCTGCCGAATCGAGCCGAGTTGCGGGTCTTCTCGGACCTCCTGACCGACAACGCCACGATTCACGAGGCGATGCGTCATCATTTCGAGGGGTTCCCGGCGGACGCGCATCCGATGGCGATTCTCTCCTCGATGATCAATGCCAGCAGCTGCTTTTCGCCCGAGCTTTGGCAGACCTCCAACAGCGACCACTTCGAATCGCACGCCGCCAAACTGATTTCGCAGGTCCGCACCATCGCCGCGTTCTCCTACCGGAAATCATTGGGGCGCCCGATCATTTATCCGAACCCAGCCTACAAATATACGGCCAACTTTCTGCACATGATGTTCTCGGAGCCGTACCGGGAATACCCGCTCAAGCCCGAGTTTGTGAAGGCGCTCGACCTGATCTTCCTGTTGCATGCGGATCATGAGCAGAATTGCTCAACCTCCACCGTTCGGATGGTGGCCTCGAGCCAGGCGAATCTGTTCGCCAGCGCCGCGGCGGGCGTCTGCGCGTTGTGGGGCCCTCTCCATGGTGGCGCCAACCAGGCGGTTATCGAGATGCTCGAACAGATCCGGCAGTCGGGCGATGACGGGCGCCGGTTCATCGTGGCGGCCAAGGACAAGACCAGCGGCAAAAAGCTGATGGGCTTCGGCCATCGGGTGTATCGGAATTACGATCCCCGGGCAAAGATCATCAAGAAGGCCTGCGACGAACTCCTGGCCGCAGCCAACATTTCCGACCCGTTGCTCGACATTGCCAAGCGCCTGGAGGAAGCCGCCTTGAACGATTCGTATTTCGTGGAGCGGCGGCTGTATCCCAACGTCGACTTCTACAGTGGTATCATCATGCGCGCGCTCCGAATCCCGACGCAGATGTTCACCGTGATTTTTGCCATCGGCCGCATGCCCGGCTGGATCGCCAACTTCAAAGAAATCATGGAGGACACGCAGTCGCGCATTTACCGGCCGCGGCAGGTCTACGTGGGGCCCACGGCGAACGACTACGTTCCACTGGAGCAGCGGGATTGAGGTCCCCCGCACGGGGTCGCTGGTCCACCTTAGAATTGGCCGAGCGGGTCTTCTGTTGTAGCGGCTTGTCGGTCCCTTGACACCGCTTTCGGCCGAGCGGACTCTCTTTGCGTGAATCCACATGCCGGTTCGCAGGGTGTCATTTGCGGGTTGGGGTCGGGGTGGTCGAGCCGAGTTTCCATGTTCGTCGCTGGGATAACACTTTTCGTCCTGGCGACGGGGTTTTCCAGTGGAGGCACGACCTGGCAGGTTCAATCACTGTCGGATTCGGGTCCTGGCACGCTGCGCGAGGCGATGGAAGCGGCCAATGCAACGGGCGGCGGTGACATTGACTGCCGCCAGTTGACCGGCGTGATAGGGATCGCGTCACCTCTGCCAGGAATGATCCAAAACGTACGGTTCCTGGGGCCGGAGCCGGCGCAGGGTGTGTTGGAGGTGAGCGGGGGCGGGAGTTGGCCACTCCTGTCTTTCGGTCCGGGCACAACAAGCGTGATCTCCCGGTTGACCCTGAGCCGGGCGGTGGCCAAGGACTACCGTCATGGCGCGGCGATTTCCAATGCGGGCGCGTTGTGGGTCGAGAACTGCCTGATCGTTTCCAATCGGACGGAGGGAGGCTGGGGCGGGGGGATTTACAATGCTGGCGATCTGGCGTTGGTGGAGGTCGAACTGCGAGCCAATGCCGCATTGGGTGCGAAGGGTGGCAATTCAGTGGGGCTCGCCCCTTATAGCATAACCAACACTCCCGGGGCTGGTGGCGCGGGCTTCGGCGGCGCCGTGTTCCAGGAGACCGGTACTTTGAAAGTCACGCGCTGCCGCCTGATCGCCAACCGGGCGAGCGGCGGAGCGAATGGAACTTACGGCTACAAGCTCTCCGACCAAGGCAACGGTCGAGGAGGCGGACCCTTTGGCGGTGGGGTCGGGCAGGAGGGCGGGTTTGGCAGCGGAGGCGGTGGCGTGGCAGCGGACAGCAGCGTGGGGCAGCGCGGCGGTTTTGGCGGGGGAAGCTCCGGACCGACCTTTGGCGACTGGGGTTTCGGTGGTGGTTTAGGTTCGTCGGGGGATCTCTTCTTTAATTATCCGAGACCCGGTGCCGGGGCGGGAATGGGGGGTGGCATCTTCGTCCGCGGCGGGCTAGTCGACCTCCAGAGTTCCGTATTCATCACCAACGTTGCCGAGGGTGGCATTATCCAAACCCAAGGGGGAGGGTCCGGTCAGGGCGTCGGTGCCTCTCTCTTGGTCTACGGAGGGGAGGTTCGGGTGGATCGCTGTCGTTTTGAAAGCGGCGCTGCACGGATGGCTGCCCAGGTTCGGGACAAGCTGTATGA
>JAEUHG010000184.1 GCA_016795425.1 Verrucomicrobiales bacterium | reverse complement strand
GTGCCGTTGAAATCACGCAATCCGGCGCGGGCCTCGAAGAGCAGGTCTTTGCCACTATTGCGCACTCCCAGTTCCGCCTGCACGGCGAGCGTTCCGCGCACCCCATTGCCGAGCACGGCACTCCAATCGGCCAGGCGAAGGTCTTTGATCGCCAACCGCAAGGACGCATCCGGCGCGGCACCGGCATTGGCCGCCCAACTCACGCTGATGGGTCTGGTGATCGCGCCATCCAGGATCTCGCGCCCTCCCTGGGTGCCCTTGAGTTCATACGCGTTCACCGTCGCGGTCTGCTTCGCCATGTCGACCACCAGGTCATAGGCCTTCCTCAGATCCAGCGCCGGAACGGTCAATTCTCCCTGTTTTACCGAAACCTGCCGGCCGGTCACCGAACCCGCGATCGAGAAGCGTTGGCCGCCATCGGCGATCTGGACCGAATTGGTGCTGTCGAAGCGTGTGGTGACGAAGTCCAGATTCATGGGCGCACCCACAAGGTTCAGGACGTTGCGGTCGATGGCCGCGATATTGATCTGCAGGCGCCCCTCCTTCTTGGCGAGGTTCAAGGGCCCCGAGGCTGACATCGAACCGAACGCCGCCCCTTGACGTTGAAACTGGACCGCCAGGTTCTTGAGTTCTTCGGGAGTCAACTCGGCCGTCAACGTCGCCCCGAATCCTTCGAACTCCTTGAACGCACCGCGACCCGCCCCGGCCTTCAGCTCGGCGTTGCCGGAAACCGTCGAAGGGGCGAGGTCGGTGGTCAGCGAAAGTCCGAACCGGCCACTGATCTTCGCGTCGATAGCGTTGGTAGGCGGCCCCGAGGTCGGGCCTTGGGTAAATTTGACCGACGCCGCCGTGTCGGCGCTGCCGGTCCCGCCGTTCTTCAGGTCTTTCAGGTTGAAATTCGCCCCCTCGACATCCAGCCGCGTCACGGTGCCATCCGCGGCCGTGGACTCATACGAAACCTTGGCATTGGCGATCTGAAGACTGCGCAGGTTCATCTGCGGCGACTTTGACGGCGTGGACGTCGGGGCCGGCGTTGCGGCGGGTTCGGAGAGCTTCTTCAGCACGGGATCGAGGTTGCTGGTCCCATCGGACCGCTGCACCACCGTCACGGTGCTATCGCTGACCAGGATTTCGTCGACGTCGATGTTCCCGCCGATGATGGCGAAGAGACTGTATCGCACCCGGGCAAGGTCCACGGTGGCCAGCGTTTCGCGGCCCTGAGGAGTCACCTTCAGTTTGCGAATCTCGACGGACGAGAATGGGCTGAGGGAAATGCTCTCCGCCTCGACGGTGGCGTTGAGCGCGGCTCCGACCTTGGGCAGCACCACCGCTTTGGCGAAACCGGAACTGGTGACAACGAAATAACCGATGAGCAGGAGCACGACAACGGCTCCGAGAGCAATGAGAAGTTTCTTCATGGGTCGATCCTTTCCGATTGGCGACACCGATCTGACTAACGGGCTCGCTGTTCGAGGATCGCGACATAATCGGCGATCCCGCGAGCGGGCGGATACTGTGGTTGGAATTTGAGCTCAGTTTGGGCCTTTGTCATATCAGCCTCGGTGTGCGGCTGATAGAAGGAGTAGGGATTTTCGAAATACTCGGGTTCCAGCGACGTTCCGAGGCCTCGATTGAGCTCCTGGATCACCTCGTTGAACGAGAACGGACTGCCGCTGCCGCAGTTGTAAATGCTGCCCGGGGCGGCCCCCAGCGCGGCGATCGTCATGGCCACCACGTCCTTCACATAAACGAAATCGCGCTTGTGCTCACCCGCCTTGAACACCCGCGGCCGTCTTCCCGCCTTCATCTGGGCGTAGAGCTGGTAGATCATGCTCGCCGCGGCCTTCTTGTGGACTTCGTTCGGTCCGTAAACATTGAAATAGCGCAAACCCACCACCTTCCACGTGGGGTGCCGTCGGGTGTATTTCCGAGCCAGATTGTCCAGGTGAACCTTGGAAAATGCGTAGATGTTGGCGGGAGCTGGCGATTGATCCTCGCGATTGGCGCCGCTGGAAATGCCGTAGGTCGCCGCCGAGGAGGCATAAACCACCGGCGATTGGCTGGATCCCGCGTACTCCAACAACCGGCGGAATCCTTCGATGTTATCGTGGGCCTGCAGGACCTGGTTGTGCTCGGTCGTGTCGGTGATCGACGCCTCGTGAAAAATGGCGTCAAACTGCTGGTCGCGAAACTGTTGGTGCCAGTCCAACCGCGAGACATCCGCCGCCACAAAATCACCGCGAAACCCGCGCAGGTTCCTGAAATCCCCGGACCGAAAGTCATCGACCACGGTGATTTCAGCCTCCGGATACCGCTCTTGAAGGGCCAGGACCAGGTTCGAGCCGATGAACCCGGCCCCGCCCGTCACCAGAATACGTTGCATGGAGCGGCCAGCCTATTCGGCATCCCCGTTTCGTCAACGCGGGGAATTCACGCGGAATTCCAGGTGCATCCGCCCGCATCCGCGTTAAGACTTCGCCGCGGCACATGGATTACGAAGCGGTTATCGGACTGGAAACCCACGTCCAACTGAAGACGCAGTCGAAGATGTGGTGCGGTTGCGCCAATGAATTTGGCGCCGACCCCAACACCCACGTCTGCCCCGTCTGCCTTGGCATGCCCGGCGTCCTTCCGGTCGCCAATCAGGAAGCCCTCCGGCTCACCGTCCTGACGGGCCTTCTGCTCCAATGCCAGATTCCTCGCCACGCCAAATTCGACCGCAAGAATTACTTCTACCCCGACGTCGCCAAAAACTACCAGATCACGCAGTACGACAAACCCAGCACCAGCCAGGGAGTGCTGGAATTCGAATGCCTCGGACGCATCGAACGTGTCCGCATCACTCGCGCCCATCTGGAAGAGGATGTCGCCAAGAATTTCCACTTCGGCCGCGAAAGCGGCGTGGATTTCAACCGCGCCGGCGTGCCGCTGCTGGAAATCGTTTCCGAACCTGACCTCCGGTCCGCCGACATGGCCCACGCCTACCTGACCGCCCTGACGGAACTGCTCGTCCAAGGCGGCATCAGCGACTGCGACATGGAAAAAGGCATGGTGCGATGTGACGTCAATGTGAGCGTGCGCCCCGTAGGCACCACCGCGCTCGGCGCCAAGATCGAGATTAAGAACATGAACACATTCTCGGGAGTCCGCCGCGCTCTCGACTATGAAATCCCTCGACAGATAGCCGCGGTTCAACGCGGGGAAGCTCTGCGGCAGGAAACTCGACGCTGGGACGACGACGCCGGAATCACCGAACCGATGCGCTCCAAGGAACACGCGCATGACTATCGGTACTTCCCCGATCCCGACCTCCTGCCCTTTGAACCTGACGACGCCTGGCTCGCCGACATCCAGAAGCGCGTGGTCGAACTGCCCCTGGCCCGAAAACAACGGTTCATGCGCGACTACGACCTGCCCGCCGGCGACGCCGAAGTCTTCAAGAGTAACCGCCCTTTGGGCGACTTCTTCGCCAGCGCCGCGGCGGGTGCCAAGCATCCCAAGTCCGTCGCGAACTGGGTCATCAACAACCTCGCGGCCAAGTTGAACGAGACTCACACCCCCCTTGCCAATCTGAAGTTTGGCCCGTCCGCCGTCGGCGAACTCGTGGGTTTGGTCGAAGCCGGCCGCATCAGTTCGAAAATCGCCCAGGAAGTCTTCGCCGACATGTTCGAAACGGGACGTTCACCGTCCGAGATCGTCGCCGCGAAGGGCCTAGCCCAGGTGAGCGATGCCTCCGCCATCGAGGCACTTTGCGACCAGGCCATCGCCTCCAACCCGGGACCGGCCCAGGACTTCCGGGACGGCAAAGTGGCCGCCCTGAATTTTCTCAAAGGCCAGGTCATGAAACTGAGCAAAGGCAAAGCCAACCCGGCCTTGGTCGGCGAATGGCTGGAGAAGAAACTCAGAGCCTGACACCGCTGCGTGTCCAGGGCCG
Organism: Verrucomicrobiales bacterium; assembly: GCA_016795425.1. Classification (GTDB taxonomy): domain Bacteria; phylum Verrucomicrobiota; class Verrucomicrobiia; order Limisphaerales; family CAIMTB01; genus CAIMTB01. Next base: position 134,507 of record JAEUHG010000184.1, on the reverse strand, counting down.
CATCGCCCGCCGCTCCTGGTCCGGGAATCGCGTTTCCCGCCCCGAAACCGCCAGAAACGAGACTCATTGCCTGAGCCGAGACTTGTAACAATTGTTACAAGTCTCGGCTCAGGCGGTTCAGAAACAAAATGCAAAAGCGGGCGGAGGTGAAGGCCTCGGCCCGCTTGCTTTGTGGGAAATGGACGGAGGTTTACTTGGCGGCTTCGATCGAGAGGAGTTCCACGTCGAAAATGAGCGTGCTATTGGGCCCGATGTCGGGACCCGCTCCGCGTTCGCCATAGGCCAGTTTCGACGGGATGAAGACCTGCCATTTGTCGCCTTCCTTCATCAGCTGAAGCACTTCGGTCCAGCCGGGAATGACTTGGTCGACACCGAAGGTGGCGGGTTCGTTGCGTTCGACCGAGCTATCAAAGACGGTGCCGTCGATGAGTTTGCCGGTGTAATGGACCTTCACGGTATCGGTGGCCTTGGGAGACTTTCCGGTGCCGGACTTGATGGACTTGTACTGGAGGCCGGTGGAAGTGGTCTTGACCCCTTCCTTCTTGGAGTTGGTGGCGAGGAATTCTTCGCCGGCCTTGGCATTCTCGGCACCTGCGGTTGTGGCGCGGGCTTCCGCCTTGGCCATCTCCTTCTGCTGAAACTCGGCGAGGGTCGCCCGGATTTCCTCGGCCGAGAGGCCGGGCTTGCCCGCCAAGGCGTCGGCGATGCCGGCGGCGAGCGACTTGGCATCCAGATCCAACTTCTGCTTCTTCATGTTCGACCCGATGTCGAGTCCGATGCAGTAGCTGGCGCGCTGGCGCGGTTCCTTGAGATCGGGGGCGCTGCCGGAAGCCGGTTCCGCCGCTTGGGTAGTGGTGTGCATGAGCGTGGCGGCGAATAGGAGCGCCAGCGAAGTGCGTGCTGTCATGAGATAAAAAGGGCGCAGGGGTTATCCCGCGCGTGCGGCGGACCGTCCCGGAAGCCCCGAAACGAGTCAAGCAAGTCCCGCCAGTCGGCGCAGGGTTTCCACGGTGTCGGCGTCGGTTGGCCGCTTGTCCTGGCGCCTCCTGGCAATCCGAGGAAACCGCAGGGCCAAGCCCGATCGATGACGCCCCGATTCGGCAATTCCCTCGAAGGCGATCTCGAAGACCCACTCGGGATGAACGGTGCGGACCGGGCCGAATCGCCCCGTGGTGTTGGCTCGGACAAAGGCGTCGACCTCGGCGATCTCGGCGTCGGTAAGTCCAGAGTAAGCCTTGGCAACCGGCACCAATTCCGCGCCGTTCCAGACGGCAAACGTGTAGTCGGTGAACAGAGAAGCGCGACGTCCGTGTCCTGGCTGCGCGGCAACCAAGACGGCGTCGCAGGTATAAGGATCCACTTTCCATTTCCACCACGTGCCGCGCTGTCGACCGACGCCATACATCGAATCCTGACGTTTCAGCATGACACCTTCGGCACCTTTCGAGCGCGCCTCGGCGCGTCGGGGGGGCAATTGCGACCAATCGGCGAGTTCCACGACCGGGGAGACCCGGAGCGGAAAGGACGCAGCATCCACTTGGCGCACCGACGGGTCACGGGCGAACAGATCAGCTTGAATCCACGCGACCGATGCCGTTTGGGGTTGGGTCACTTGACGTTGGCGTGCCCATTCGATGAGTTCCAACAACGTTGATCGGCGGTCGTGGAGGGGTCGTGCCCGGACATCGTGTCCCTGCGATTCGAGCAGATCGAAGGCGAGATAGACGATCGGCACCTGCACTTGGAGGGTGGTCCCGGCCGATTTTCGGTTGAGCCGGCGCTGCAGACACGCGAACGGGAGGGGCGCCTCGTCGCGCCAGGCGAGCAATTCACCGTCCAACACGGTTCCGTCAGGCAATGACTCGGCTGCCGCCGCAATTTCCGGGAACGCCGGTGTGATCAATTCCTCGCCGCGCGACCAGATCAGCACCTGGCCCGACCGTTTGAGAACCTGTGCCCGGATCCCGTCCCACTTCCACTCGATTTGCCAGGCGGCGGGTTCACCCAGCTTCTCAAGTTCAGATTCGAGCCCTGACGCCAGAAAGAACGGGTACGGCCGTGCCGGATCGTCCTTGGGTCCGGCCGCCGACAGTAACTCAATCAGGCTCTCGGAATTTGGACGCCATTCGCCCATGAGCCGATGGTTCATCACCGCGGGTTCAACCCCGGCGACCTCGGCGAGGGCACGCACCATGAGGGCGCGCGAAACACCCACGCGAAATCCACCGGTGATCAACTTGTTCCAGAGAAAGCGCTGTGGAACGTCCAGTTCCATCCAGGTCCGGCGGAGAACCTCGCGTTGGGCCGGCGGCAATCGGCCAGCGAGCGGTTGAAGTCGTTCGCGGACCAGGGTGGAGAGGGACGGCGAGACTGAGCCGACCGGGCCCGGCGGCAAAAGGAGCGCCAGCGTCTCAGCAAGATCGCCAACGTGGTCATAGCATTCCTCCACCAACCACTCGGGGATATCGGCGAGTTCAGCCGCCCAGGCTCGCATTTCATGCGTGGTGACGGCACGGGGCCAGCGTTGTCCGGAGAGGAACCAAAGCGCCCAGGCCGCGTCCGCGGGCGGAGCGGATCGAAAATAGTCCACCAAAGCCGCGACCTTCTCCTGCGTGCGGGAAGTGCGATCGAGGCGAAGAAACAGATCCGTGAACGCACGCATTGGGACGCTACTCGTGGTCTCCGGACGGAGTGGAGGGTGGTCGATGCTCCTCGACCAAAGAGTCGGCCTCCCACCCCTGCTGGCGAAGCCAGCGGACCAAGGGGTTGGTGGCACCGTGGGTCACCAGGATGCGAGACGCTCCCGTGGATCGGATAGCCTCGAGCAAACCTGGCCAATCAGCATGATCCGACAGCACAAACCCGCGTTCGCCCCCGCGACGGCGTCGAAAGCCGCGCACCATCATCCAACCGGAGGCAAAGGCCGTGGCAACATCTCCCAAGGCATCCATCCAAGTGGAATCCGCGGTCATCGGGGGGGCTATGACCAGGGCTTTGCCTTCGGCGGAACGCACTCGTTCGACCGTCGCCACCGGGGCTTCCGGCAAGGTCACACCAGCCGTGCAAAACGCGGGAAGGAATTGGGCGACTGCCGGATGAACGAGGATCGGGCCCTGATTCGCCGGCGCACCGCGCAGCAACCGTTGCGCCTTTCCCAACGAATACCCGAATAACACGCTGGTCCGTCCGGCGGCTTGATTGGCCTGCCACCATTCGGCCATTTCCGCGAAAACTGCACTCGGCTGCGGCCATCGATAAATGGGCAGCCCGAATGTCGATTCGGTGATGAAGGTGTGGCAGCGCACGGGTTCGAACGGCCGGCACGTCGGATCGGGTTGCAGTTTGTAGTCACCGCTCACGACCCACACCTCGCCTCGGTACTCGACGCGGATTTGCGCTGAACCCAGAACGTGACCGGCGGGATGAAACGAAACGCACACGCCATCGAAATCCAGGGTCACGCCGTACGGAATGCCTCGAATGGAGGCGCTCGCCCCGAGTCGAAGTTGAAGCACGCCGGCGCCCACCTCGGAACAGAGATAAGCGCGACTGCCCGGTCGAGCGTGATCGCTATGGGCATGAGTAATCAGTGCCCGATCCACAGGTCGCCACGGGTCGATATGAAAGTCGCCCCGCGCGCAATAGAGTCCTGCCTCGGTCACCGCCAGCATCGCGATCCAGATTGGCGCAACCCTGGCGGCGCGCCACTCTTCAATGCGTTGCCGAAGGCGTTAATTCTCGCAGGAAGACGATCGCGTCAAAGGCCTGACCAGCGGCCACCAGGATTTCCGTGCTCAAGTTGGCGTGCAGGGGGCGGGACTCATCGAGCCACCGGACCATGGCGGCGCTGAATTGGGGAGATCGCGTCGGAAAGAGAAACTGTCGGGAGGTTGCGCCCGCGAAAGCCGCGTCCCAACTGCGCGGATCCACCGTAAAGGCCGATTGACCTCCCGCCACCTCGGCGGCACTGGTGCCCACCACGCAGATTTTCCGGCCAAAGAACTGGCGCAGATGAAGTCCCATCGCGGCGGGAGGCTGTTTCAGCGTCGACCAGACGCCTCCAGTGATCTTGGCGTTCATCACATGCAGGTTATGGGCGAAGACGAGAAGCTTGCCGTTGGCTCCTTCGGCTTCGAACGCCCACCGGACGTTCTCGGCCATGCCCTGGTCGCGAGCCTCCATCGCTCGCCAGGCCTCGGGTGGAATGCCGGGTCCGGGACCTGACTCGACAGGGAAAACATCAAACATTCGATGCAGTTGGCGGGCGACCTCGACGCTCTGCAGCGCCCAAGCCAATTCCTCTCGCGCCGCGCGATCATCCGATGGGGCGCTCGCCTTACAGACCTCGAGGGCATGCGTGATTCGACTCAATCCAAGCAGGAACATTTGGCGTTCCGTCTCGCTCCGTTCGGAACACCGTGCCGAAGAAAATCGAGGCAACAGCGGCTCAAATTCCTGCCGCAACTTCTTCACTTCCGCGTCCCCGCGCGCCTCCAACGCCTCCAGCGCAAACTCGACGGCCCGACGCGCCCGAGGAAATGCGCCATCGCCGGCACCGCTGAGATCGATTCCATAAAAGCGAAGTTTCCGACGATGCCCAGGATCGGCGTTGTAGGCGCGCATCCATTCAACGAGAGCGAGATTCTCCGGGAAACCGCCGAAGCCCCAGGACAACTGTTGTCTAAGCAGTTCGCGGGGCTCACCGGGACCGCCATCGATGTAGTTCTGGACCGCTTTGGATTCGCTGAATCCGGTCTCCAAAGCGATAGCGGTGAATCCGGACTCCTGCACCAGCAACTGAAAGAGCTGATTCCGCAGTGCCAGTGGTTCGCGGGTGCCGTGGGTGGGTTCGCCCAGCGCGACCAGGCGCCGGTCTCCGACCCATTCCTTGAGGGGCCGAAGGTCGGAGTCAGCATTCCTATCCGGGAAGAGTCGGATTGGTTGGGCGGCTTCGGACAATTCCCTCGCCAGCGCCGGATCGGTCTGCGCCACCGTTCCGCGCGTCACGACTAAGGCAAGTGCCAGCACGGCGGCGAATATCCGGGACCCACTTGGCGGAACCCTGAGCCCGGCCACGGTTTCGAGGAGACGCGGGTGGTAGGATGGGACACCTGGAATTCGAATGGACGACATGATGATGGCATGGCACGGCGGCTTGCCGGTTCCTGCACTCCCTACATAAACAATGGCACTCGGAGGTTACGCGCTCGTCGAAGATTTCCATCCCAACTCCCGCAAACGTTCGCGGAGAGTGAGACGGCTGATGCCCAGCCAGCGGGCGGCCTGCGCCTGGTTTCCTCCAGTCTTCTCAATGGTTTGGACGTACAATTCCGCCTCCACCTGCTCGACGACCTGTTCTCGCAGGGCACCGCCCCCGTCCCGTTGGGAGGCTTGGAGAGTCTGCCGAATCCACGCCGACAACTCCGAATGAGTCCGCTCCAAGGAAGCTGCGGGCTCCAGCGAACGTTTCACATGATCGACCCCAATGGGACGCGGCCGGGCGTGCAGCAGCGCGCGGCGCACGACATATTCCAATTGCCGGACATTCCCGGGCCACGATTGGAGTTCCAACCAGCGCAGCGCCTCATCCCGAATCGCCGGTTGATCCATCCCGAGCGAAGGACCATGGCGTCGAAGAAAATAATCCACCAACACCGCGATATCCTCCGGCCGCTCGCGCAGGGGAGGGACCCTCAGGATGACCCCGCTCAGGCGGAAGAAGAGGTCCTCCCGAAACCCCCGGCCGTCCACCACCTCCCGCTCCAGATCACGATGAGTCGCCGAAAGCAACCGGACATCGACCTGCAGGCTCTCGGTTGCACCGACGCGCTGGAAGGTGCCGTCCTGCAGCACGCGCAACAACTTGGCTTGGGTCGACGTCGGCATGTCGCCGATTTCGTCGAGAAAGAGCGTCCCGCCATTGGCCTGTTCGAACCGTCCGATCCGCATTCGGTCGGCGCCCGTGAAGGCGCCGCGCTCGTGCCCGAAGAGCTCGCTTTCCAGCAACCCCTCCGGCACGGCGGCACAGTTGACAGCGAGGAACGGACGAGCCCCGCGGGCGCCATGGTGGACCAAAGCGCGGGCCACCAACTCCTTGCCCGTGCCCGTTTCACCGAGAATCAAGACCGGCAAGGAAGTGGCGGCGACCCGACCGATTTCCTTGCACAACGCCTGCATGGACCGACTGCGCCCGACCAGACTCGACCCCGTGGCGGAGGGTTCGTCGACGCCGACGGGTTCTGCGCGCAACGGCCCTTGTTCCAGTGCGGCCTCGACCAGATTGACCAAGGCATCGGGATCGAACGGTTTGACCAGATAATCGTACGCCCCTCGCTTGGTCGCCTCGATCGCAGTATCGGTGGAACCATGGGCCGTCATGACGATAACCGGCCATGCGGGATGGCTGCCGCGCAGGTGCTCGAGCACCTCCATGCCGCCTTTTCCGGGCAATCGCAGGTCGGTCAGCACCAGGGCAAATGACTCCTCGACGGTCAACGCCAACGCGTCCTCGGCGCGGTGTCGCCATGTTACCTGCCACCCTTGATTTTGGAGTAGGGACACGAGGGCGGCGCCCACCGAAGGATCATCCTCGATCAAAAGAATTCGCGCGGTCATGCCGACACCTCCCGCGGACCATCAGCCTTCGGCAACACGACGGTGAAGACGGTTCCGCAGCCCGGTTCGGTTTGGAATTGGATGTGACCTCCATGTGCAGTCACCAATCGAGAGGCGATCGACAAGCCGAGCCCGGTGCCTCCAGGTTTTCCGGACACGAACGGAAGAAACAACCGCGACGCCAACTCCGACGGAATGCCCGTGCCGGTATCCACCACTTCCATCATCACCACCGGACGCGTACCTGCCGCGCGCTGATCCATTCCCGACTTGGCGCGCAGCGTTAGCGTACCGCCTTGCGGCATACTGTCGGCGGCATTGCGCGTCAGGTTCAGAAAGACTTGGCGCAATTGGGCGGCATCGGCGCTCAGCCAAAGAGGTTCGGTTCCCGGCTCGCAGTGAACGCGGACGCGACGTTCCGCGAAGGGTCGCGCCACCAAGGCAGCAACACCCTGCAACACGTCGCCGGCACGCACTGGGCCGAGTCTGGGGGCGGGCGGACGAGCGAACTGAAGGAAATCCTCAAGAATCCTCTCAAGCCGCTGCAACTCCTCAACCCATCGGTCCAACTCACCTGAAGCATTTCCGGTCGATTGACGAAGCGCGACAGCCTGGATCCGCAGGCTGGTGAGGGGGTGGCGCAACTCATGGACTACCCCGGACGCGACCGTTCCCAATTCGGCCAGGCGGTCCTGGCGCAGGCGGGCCAGTTCACGGTCGCGCAATTCGGCATTCAGGGGTCGCACCCAGGCGAACCAGATCAGCAAGGCCATGCCGCCGAAGACCCCGACGAGGGAGAGACTGGCGAGCAGGAGTCGTTGTTCCCCGGCCCGGAGCGCGGCGGCGGTTTCGGCCATGACGTTGTCCCACCCATTTCGCTGCACACGGACGAGCGTTTCACAGCGATCCAAGAGCGGTTGGGAGAGGGCGGCGATTTCATTGGCTAATCTTTCGGCGGTATCACGCCGGACCGTGGGGCGTTCGCGCTCCAGAAAACGGGAGGCACCGGCAATATAATCCTGGAACGCCCGAGCCGTGGCCCGCAGGGCATCAGTCTCGGCCGCCGTCACCCGAGCGACCTGGGTGGCCGCCTCGAGTTCAGGTCCCCACGCCGCGGCGTCGCGCAGAAACGCCTCCCGTTCCGATGGCTCCCCGGACAATTGGAATCTCATCAGTCGCCCGTCCAGACGCCAAACATCGGCACGCGCCCGTATACCCAGCGCGTACGTTTCGGCCTCGAGCAACTGCAATTCCCGTCGCAAGCGCTGACCATCGCGTTGTCCGGAAAACTGAAGGAGACCGGCGAGCACGAGACCCAGCGTCAGACAGGCAGCGGCGAAGAGGGTCCGCTGCCGCAGCCGCACCCCTGAGGTGGCCTGGCGCGTGCCACCGGTGGCCTCCCCCGGACCACCGGCAAGGTCGAGGGTGTCCGCAAACGCGACGCCATGTTCGGCATTGGGCGGTGTATCCCCGGCCGAATCACCAGTGGCACGGGACCCGCTTTCTGTTGGCTGAGCGAGCACTGCCGCAAAGTAGCGCAAAACCCGGCGTGAGCGCAAAGGAACGGCCCCAGCCGCCAACATGGAACCTCTTCCCCCCATACCGTCGCCGCCCGGCACGTTGATTCGCGAATTCTGTCAGCGCGCCCTGCCGCTATTCGTCTTCATCGCCACCGTCATTGCCGCCGGCCTGCTCTGGAATCATGTCGGGGTGGGGCGTTCGGCCATCGGTGTCGGGGAAGGCCTGCGCGCTCATGTCGTCAGTCCGCACCCGGCCTCGGTCATGCACCTGTTGGTCGAACCGCACACTTCGGTGCGCCGCGGCGATCCCATCGCGATACTGCAGCCCTTTAATCCCGATGCGCCATTGCGCCTGCTGCAATCGCGCCTCGAACTCGCGCGCCTGGCATCGACGCCGACGCTCGCCGAAGAAAACGCCATTCAACTGGAACGCTTGCGCATCGAGCTGGTGCAGACCCGGTCGGAACTCGCGGTAGCCAAGGTTCGGCTGGAATTCGCCGAGCGCGACGTGGCGCGTAACGAACCGTTATATCGGGATCGGCTGGTCCCGGAGGACGTTTTCGAACTGAGCCGCAGCAATCGCGATCTCCTGCGTGCGGAGGTGGCGGAGAAATCCAAAGCGGTCGAAGAAGTGGGAAGCCGCCTTGCTCAATGGGAAACCACCAACCCGCAGCGTCCGGCTCATTCCGTTGACCCATTGCTTCTGGACGATTTCGCCAATGTCCAAACCTCAGTGTCGACCAACTGGTCGACCCACACCCTGGTGGCCCCGATCGACGGGATCGTGGGAGGCTTCCTGAGGCAACCCGGCGAGTTCCTGGTGGAAGGGGAACCCCTGGTCACCATCCATAGCAGCCAGGCCACCCACATCGTCGCGTACCTCCGTCAGCCCTTTGGAATGGAACCGAAGCCGGGTCTGCCCGTTCGGGTGAGTCGCCGGGCCGCCAAACGAGAACGGTTCGACAGCGCGATCCGCCATGTCGGGCCGCAATTTGAAACCATCACCAACGCGCTGGCCATGGTGCGAGAGGGGACGCTGTTCGACTCGGGATTGCCGATCATCGTGGACATTCCCGCCCACATCAGTGTCCGGCCCGGCGAAGTGGTCGATCTCATCATCCGTTCGGGAGCGGTCTTTGCCGGCGGTGCCATTCCTTCTGCTTCTGCCTCTGCCTCTGCCCTGCCATGAAGACTTCATTTTCATTCCCCACCGCCGCTTGCTTTTCGATGGGCTGGGCCCTGGTCGCCGCGCTGGTCTTGTCACCGGCCTCCCGCGCCGAGCCCACTTACTTCGAAGGTATCTGTGATGCATCGGCGGTGATCCCCCTCGCGCCTCACCATCAGATTGTGGCCGACGACGAGGACAACATCCTGCGCATCTACGATCGAAAACAGGGCGGCCCGGCGGTCTGGCATTTGGATCTTTCCCCGTTCTTGCGAGTGGACCCGAAAGAACCGGAGGTGGACATCGAGGCGGCCGCCCGCGTAAACGACCGGATTTATTGGGTATCGTCGCATGGTCGAAACCGCACCGGAAAATTTCGCGCCAGCCGCCATCGGTTCTTTGCCACTGAATTGCGAACTGGCTCGCGGCATCCGACCGTCGTGCCGGTCGGAGTCGCCTACACCCACCTGCTGGTGGACCTGCTCGCCGACCCGCGATACGCGGGATTCGATCTGGCACGAGCCGCAGCCTTGCCCCCGAAATCGGCGGGCGCCCTGAGCATCGAAGGATTGGCGGCTCTGCCCGACGGCCGGCTCCTGCTCGGCTTTCGAAATCCGCAACCGCAGGGCCGCGCTTTGCTGGTTCCTTTGGAGAACCCATCGGAGATCATTGCCGGCCAGCGGGCCCGCTTCGGCGCGCCGCTCCTGCTCGACCTCGATCGACGCGGGGTTCGGGGACTAGGAACCTTTGGCGAAGACATCGTGATTGCCGCGGGAGCTCACGACAACGCACCGCGCACCCAGTTCTTCGCCTATCAACTGGGGAATGGACAGCCTCGACCCCTTCCGATTCCGGCGTTGGCGGACTTGAATCCGGAGGCGGTCGAGTTGTTGCCGGACTCGTCACGAATCGCCTGGCTCATCGCCAGTGATGATGGCTCGGTGCGAGTGGGGCGGCGCGAGTGCAAGAAGCTCAAGGACCCGACCCAAAAGCGGTTTCGCACGGTCGAGATAGAGGCGGATCCGCGCTCGACGGCTCTCGCAGAATCCCAGGCACCGAGGATTCCATGAGAGGTTTAGGGCAGAGTTGCTCCACGAACTGGTTTCCATGGTTCGCGGCCCTCGCGATGGCGGGCTCCTGCGCCGTCGACGCGGCGGGCCCCGTCCTTATCAACGAAGTATTGGCTGACAATCGTCGCGCCGTTCCTGTGGCCGATCGGTTCCCGGACTTCGTGGAGCTTTTCAATACCAGCGCCGCCGCCGTGGACCTGGGTGGCGCCACGCTCGCGGACGACTCGGCGGCTCAGGTGCCCCTGGTGTTTCCGTCCGGCACGAGACTTGGCCCCGGCGGCCGGTTGGTCGTTTGGTGCGACCGGGTGGCGGGCCTGCCCGCTCCCCAGGCCGCCTTCGGCATCGGCGCCACCAGCGACTACCTTCAGCTCCGAGGTCCGTCCGGCCAAGTCTGGGACGAGCTCCGATTCGGTCTTCAACTCCCCGACTACTCGATCGGCCGGACCCCCGATGGGACGACCCATTGGCGATTGAATCGACCGACACCCGCAACGGCAAATCAGGAGCAACCGTTGGGAAGTCCAGACCGGTTGTTTCTCAACGAGTGGATGGCGGCACCCTTGACTGGCGACGATTGGATCGAGATTTACAACGGATTGGATCAGCCCGTCGCACTGGAAGGCATGCGCCTGACAGACCGGACCACTGGCGTCATTCCCAATCGCCCCATTCCGGCGTTGTCCTTCATCGGGGCCGGCGGTTTCGTCCAACTCTTCGCCTCCGACCTTCGGAGTCCCGACGCCGACCACCTTGATTTCCGGCTGAGTTCATCGGGGGAGACCCTGAGTCTCTTCGGATCCGGCGGCCTGCCAGTTCTCGACCGCGTCACGTTCGGGCTTCAGCGAACCGGCGAGTCACAAGGGCGTGCGCCGGATGGAGGGGAAGCCCTTGTGACATTTCCGGCAGGGCAAACCACTCCGGGATTATCCAACGCTCGAAACCTTACCCGCATCGTCATCTCAGAGGTCCTGAGCCACACCGACCCCCCTCAGGAGGATGCGATCGAACTTCATAATCCAACGGACTCGCCGATCGACGTCAGCCATTGGTGGTTGAGCGATTCCGCCGAGCATCCCCAAAGATTTCGCGTGCCGGCCGGCACTGTCATTCCAGCGAAAGGATTTTGGGTCGCCTACGAATACCAGTTTGGCGCCGGCCCCGCCGGGTTCTCGCTCAACTCCTATGAAGGCGACGAAGTCTGGCTATCGGCGGGCGACTCGGCCGGACGCCTCACCGGAGAACGGGCGGTGGTCCGTTTCGGGCCCCTCGACAATGGAGTCTCGGCCGGTCGCGTCCCCACCACCGGCGGAACCGATTTCGCCCCCTTAAGTCGACCGACCTTCGGCGTCGATGCCCCACTCTCACTGCCGCAGTTTCGTTTGGGTCGCGGCACGTCGAATAGCGCGCCACGTCAATCACCTGTTCAGTTCTCCGAGCTTTTCTTTGCCACTTCAGGAGTCCCATCGACGGCGACCGAGGCTTTCGTGGAGATTCACAATAGCGGTGGCCAGGCGGCGTTCCTGTACGATCCCGCCCATTCGACCAATGCGTGGCGTCTGCGCGGTGCCGTGCGCTTCGATTTTCCCACCGGCGTGATCTTGGAAGCGGGCGCGCGTCTGCTGATCGCGGCCTTCGATCCCACCACCGAGCCCCATCGTCTCCAGGCCTTTCGAGAGGCGCACCACTTGGAGTCGTCCACCCTGGTCCTGGGTCCGTACACCGGAAATCTCGCAGCCTGGACCACTGGTCTCGAGTTGCAGCGGCCCGACGTTCCCGAGGGGCCGACCAAGCCACGGCCCGGCTTCGTTCCATACGTTCGCGCCGAACGTATCGATTACCAGGCGCGGCGCGAATCCGGTTGGCCCTTCATCGGAGCGGGAAGTGGACTGGCGCTGGCGCGACGAGGACCCGACACGTTCTCGAACGATGCCGCCGCCTGGATCGCGATGGCACCGTCGCCCGGGAGAAGCGATCCCAACGAACCCGGGGTCGACTCGGATCGCGACGGCATGCCGGACGCCTGGGAAACCGCACATGGATTGGATCCTGAGCGGGCTGCCGACGCCGCTGAGGATCCGGACGGAGACGGCGCCAATCACCGGCAAGAGTACTTGGCCAATACCCATCCGCATGACAGCGCTTCGGTCCTGAAACTTGCCATCACCGCGTCCGCCACAGGCCTCACGCTTACGTTCCAAGCCGCGCCACGGCGTGAGCATCGGTTGGAAGCACAGTCCACAGGGACGGGAACGTGGAACGTGATGACGCAATACTCGAGAGCGGAGACCGCTGTGGAACGTCGCCTGATCCTCGCGCCCGCGACTTCGACCGGATGGTTTCGAGTGTCGGTACCCAGCGCGCCATGAAGGCCACCCGACACTGGATCGGAATGGTCCTCGCCTGGACCGTCACCCACGCGGCGATGGTGGACACGAAGGCCGCGGAGAGTCACCGGGCAGGCGGCAACGTCGTCGCCCCTTTGCCGACCGTGGTCAGCTTGGTGGATTGCCTGGAGACGGCGCTGCGACAAAACCGTGAGCTGCAAATCGAACGTCTGAATCCAAGTTTGGCGCGCGAAGCTATGATAACCGCCGGCGCAGCCTATGATCCCCAGTTCGCTGTGGAGAGCCGGTGGGAAAGCCTGGCCGACACCGGCGGACTTGATCCCGCGGATTTCAGTCGTGATGCCATTTACAAAGCGGATTCCGAGACCGCCCGAATGAGCCTGGGCGGAAGCCTGCCAACGGGCATGACCTACGGTTTGACCGCGGACTACGCCCACAGCGATGGCGTCCGCAATGCTCTGGAATTCGACGCCTACAGCTTGCGTTTAGGAGCAATGGTCCGTCAGCCATTGCTGAGAAACCTGTGGATCGACGCGCCTCGGCTCTCGATCCGGGTCAACCGGCTGCAGGTGAAATCGGCGGAACTCGCCCTGCGATTTCGTGTGATGGACGTGGCGTCGCGAGTGGCTCATGCCTTCCACGAACTGGGTTACTCCCAGGAGTTCCACCGCACCCACGAGGAACTCCTGCGACTGCGTCAATCGATTCACCAGACGGTTCGGCGCCGGGTGGCGAGCGGCACCTTGACGACGCCTGACGAGAGCCTGGCGGCGGCCCAGGTCGCCACCGCCGAGGCCAACCTGGCCAGCGCCTTCGAAGCTCTCGAATTGGCGCGCCACACGCTTCGTGCCCTGCTCGGCGATTCATGGAACACCTTCGAATCGATTTCATTCACGGCGACCAATGCGCTTGAAATCCAGCCCGTTAACGTTGACCTGGCGGACAGTTGGGAATCCGCGCGCCGTGCGCGCCCCGACCTCGCCCTGTTCCAAACCGAACTGGAACGACATCGCCTGGAGGCGCGATTCTGGCGCAACCAATTGTTTCCTGCCCTGGATGTCGTTGGCATCTACGGGCGCCGCGGGGCATCGACGGCACAGGTCTTCCCTCCCTTTTCGACCTCCGCGCGCTTTGGCGAAGCCTGGGATGAGGTCCGAGACGGGACGGCACCCAATCAGGGAATCGGTTTTGTCTTTTCGACTCCCTTGAGCCGACGGGCGGAACGATCGCAGTATAGGACCTCGAAGGATCTTCGGGCTCAGGTCGAACTTCGCCTGCTGCAACAAGAGGAAAACCTTCGGCGCGAAATCGCCGACGCCGGAACCGCGGTGCGCGCCGCCTGGTCCCGCATCGACCTTACCCGGGAGGCGAGACAGAGGTCAGTTGAAGTGCTCGAAGCCGAGGAACGAAAATTGTCGGGAGGGAAGAGCACCGTCTATTTCGTGCTCCAATATCAGTCTGACCTGGCCCAGGCGCGAATCGCCGAACACCGGGCGCGTGCCGACCATCTTCAGGCACAGATACGGCTGCACTTTGCGGACGGCAGGCTGCTCGAGCGTCTGGGGGCCCGTTTCGAGATCCGGGGTTCGGACGAACTCGTTCGTTGAGGGAACCCCTGGCCAGGCGACGCCTAATCCTCAGCAACCCGCGTCGGCAAGGCGATGGGTGGGCACGGGTTTGCCCGGACGGAAGAACTCCAGATGATCGAGGGTGGCCTGCAAACCGGCGAAGGACTGCTGTAACGACGCGACGCCCGAACGGACCGCGGCGGCGAGCACCTCCGGCGCGGCTTCCGCCCGAAGGTTGAGAATGAGTTGCCCCCGCGTCACCGGGGTCTCGAGGTGCAGAGTGAGTTCAGGAACGAAGTCGGATCGCACCAGGCTCATCGCGGCGATCTCGCCGGCGAGCTGGTCCTCCGGACTCAACGTCATCTTCAGATGGGCGACCTCGGCTCGGGCGGTCGCCAGGGTCTGTTGAATGGACCGGGCCAGGGACTCGAGCATCGTCTCCGCATCGAGACCCGCCGCGATGGAGACTTCAATGGTGGCGTTGAGCCAACCCAGCAACGACTCGCCATCGGCGTAGACCAGGTAATCGACGTCCATGGCCGACGACGCCACCTGTTCAGCATCGGTGATTCGCGCAAACCACTCGTCAAGCCCCAGCCCCTGGCGGGCTGAGACCGTGAGGATTTCCTTGCCCGGATAAGCGGCCAGAATAGCAGCGCGCAGAGCTGCCTCACGCGAGGCGTCGAGCAGATCGCCTTTGCTCAGGACGACGAGGTCCGCTTCCTCGATCTGCTTACGGTAGATGTAGAGCACTTTCTCGGTGAAACTCCCGCCCTTCTCCAACCCGAACACGCGCGCGGCGCGGATGGGGTCGACCAACACGCTGATTGGCGCCACGCTAAAATCGCCGCCGTACATGCGACGAAGCGGATAGGTGACGGTGGCCGCCAGGTCTGTGCAGCTGCCCACGGGTTCCGCGATGAACACGTCCGGACGCGCCTCCTCCGCAAGGCGATCCGCCGCTTCCACCAGCGAATTGAAACGGCAACAGAAACAGCCCCCGGGGATTTCCTCGGTGGCAAAACCCTGGGACCGCAGCATCGCGGTGTCGACCAGGTTTCTCCCCTGGTCGTTCGTGATGAGACCCACCCGATTTCCCAGGTCGGTGAGATGCCGCGCCAGCTTGCCGACGGCGGTGGTTTTTCCCGCGCCAAGGAATCCGCCGATCATGATGTAGCGGGCCTTGGATCGGACTGGAATCGTCGACGGTCCTGAGTCGTTTGGAACGGACATGATCTTGAGGCGAGGACCGTCCACGGGCACGACGGCCTTCGCAAGCGCTTTTCCCCAAGACGATTCCCTGATGCGTGGTGAGCGGCGCCGGACGTCAGGCGAGGAACGCCGAACGAGCCTTCGCCACCCGGGTCGCTATCCGAATCGGCTTCATTCGGCGACCAACGCCTCACCCTTTAAAGGGGTTCGCACAGGTCCCACTTGGCTCCTGAAACCCGACGAATCCTCACCGATTCAGGAACTTCCTGAAGGGATCTAGGCAAGGTGGTCCATGCGAACCCGCTTAGGTTGGGGTTGCTGCATGAAGGACTCGGAAGGCGGCAAAACGCTTCAGACAACCCCTGGGCGGTCGATCTATCAGAAACGGTTGCCAAGGCGTACCCGATGACCGACTTGATCGAAGCGAAGGACGCGGGGCACGAACTCTGGGAAGGAATGCGGCGGATGATCGCCTGCGAGTTTCCCGAGTTCAGTGCCTCGCAGGTTTCCCTCCTTAACCTGGTGTATTGGCACCGCCGCGCGTTGATCACCCTGATCCGCCTCGGGAAACGAGTTCAGCACGAATCTGCATCGACGGCCCGCAGCCAGATCGAGCGGACAACCCAGCGCGCTGAAGCGGCCTTTGTCGTTCTGCGCGAAGTGGCGCGGCGGACCGTCCTGACCGGCGACCTTCACCCGGTGAAGCGCGCCGCGGTGATCCGGCAATTTCTGGAGATCCAACTCGACGAAACCGAGTTCGACGGAGCGATTTCGTCGCCAGAATCGAGTGAACCCAGGGCGGCAGGGTAGAAGGCCTCGGGCGCACTGCGGGGGTGTTCAGGAATCCTTCAACCGCTTCAAGGCGTCCCGCAATTCAGCCGCCTTCTCGTAGTCCTCGCGGGAAATAGCCTGATTCAATTCCGTCTCCAACCGCTCGCGGCGAGTCAACGGGAGATGGGGGCGCAATTCCTGGAGCCAGGACTCCAACATTTTCACCTCCGTGGACTGGTCCGCCATGTCGGATTGTCCGGTGTCCCGAAAGACGCGGCGGATCGCCTCGACACCGGCTTCAATGGCATGGATGGCACCGCGCGGGTCATCCGCCTCGATGGCGAGGGCGCCTTGGGCGCGGGTGCGCATGAGCAAAACCTGCGGTTTGAAAACGGTCAGGGACTCGGTGATCTCGGAGCTTTCGGCGTATTGTTCGAGCAACGCGAACACCTCCAGGTTCCGCTCGGTGTCGCGCAGGACGGCCGGATGATCGCCGAGTTGGAAGAAGCAGATATAGCGGTGGTAGTACTGAATGGCCTCCTGCTGAAGCCTCTGACAGTCCTCCACCTTCAGACCGAATCCTGAATCATCGCCGTGCTCGGCGATGTGCTCACCGAGACGCGCCTGGTAGAACTGAAGCCAGGAATCGTGGCCCATGGGGCGTTTCCCATCGGGGCGACCGTCGACCTCCATCTGCAAGACCCCGAGATCGACACGCAGCTGAATCTTTTCACGACCGTCCCTTCCCTTCAGTCGCCTTACGCGCAGCTCGCCGGGCTGGTAATCCCATTTCCTAAGAAAGTTGGTCAGGTCGTGACGCATCCGCCCCGCCAGTTTGCGGGCGCGGTGCGCCAAGTCAACGGGTCAAAAGACCCCGAGCGTGTCCAGGACCGCCTTGATTCGCGGCACTTCGTGGGTGCGGAACAGGTGCGTCCCCCCCAAGGCGGCCAGAACCGCAAAGAAAGGTTCGGCACACCGGACTTCCTCGCCGAAGTACTCGAACGCGTGCGGCAGCGCATGGCAGCAGGGCCAGCCCAACCGTCGTAACCGAAAGGTGTTGAGGAACACCGACATCTGATGGCGCACCCGCACCGCGCTGTCCTGGAGGTTCCGGTAGTAGAACCCCAATCCCGGGTCGATAAAGATCCGGCTCACCCCCAATCGGGCAGCCCGTTCCGTCTGGCGCCCGAAGTAAGCCTCCATGCGGGCCATCGGATCGGAACGAAGATCGAATTCGCCCACCGAGCGCACATCCTTGCCTTCGACATAACAGAGAATGACGGCCGCCTCGTGGTCCGCGACCCAACGAAACACGTCGTCCTCAGGTTCGGTTCCCGTGAGGTTGAGGACATTGGCCCCGGCCTCCAGGCAGGCTCGGGTTACCTCGGGCTGGTAGGTTTCGACCGACACCAGGATGCCACGTTCGCGCAGACCCCGGACCACGGGCAGCAGCCGGCTGTTTTGGAGGGATGCGTCGACGCGGGCCGCGTGCAGCAGCGACGACTCCGCCCCCACATCGATGAAGTCCGCGCCTTGCGCCGCCAGCACAACACCGCGGCGGATGGCGGCGTCGGCTCCCAGGGCGACGCTCTCGCGGTACCACGAATCCGACGACAGATTCACGACTCCCATGATGGCGGGTTTCGCACTCACGGCGATGGGACGCCCGCCGACCTCGAATTCCCGAATGGGCGCCAACAAGGCGTCACGATGATCCGCAACCAGGGCGGCCAGATATTCCAGCGTCAGCACGCGGTCAGGGTGTGGCGAAATGGGCGGGGCGCAAGTCGGCAGCCGTGAACCCTGTCGGGAGGGTCGCTCCGGTCACCTCCGAGGTTTCCCAGGAGGTGGCGAGCCGCTACGATCGACGCATGACGCCAACGCGCCCACTGACACTAGGCCATTCGCCGGATCCCGACGATGCCTTCATGTTTTACGCCTTGGCCAAGGACAAGATTCCGACCGGCGGGCTTCGATTCGAACACATCCTGCAGGATATCCAGACTCTGAACGAGCGGGCCACTCGCGGAGAGTTGGACATCTCGGCGATCAGCATCCACGCGTATGCCTATGTCAGCGATCAATACGCGCTGCTTCCGAATGGCGCCAGCATGGGGGATGGTTACGGCCCGATGCTCGTGTCCAAGAAGCGCCTGACACGGGACGAGATTCGCAAGGTCCGGATCGCGGTGCCGGGCACGATGACCAGCGCCTTTCTCGCGCTTCAACTCTGGCTCGACCTGGCGGGTTCCGAGTTTCAATACGTGGTGGTGCCGTTCGACGAGATCTTCCAGACCGTGCGCGATGGGCGGGCGGACGTTGGACTGATCATCCACGAGGGCCAGCTGACTTATCAGAAGGAAGGGCTGGTTTGCTGCGCGGATCTTGGCATTTGGTGGGGTGAAGAGAACGGGGGTCTTCCGCTGCCCTTGGGTGGCAACGTGATTCACAAGCGCTTCGACGCGGACACTCGGCGGCAAGTGTCCCGCATCCTGGGCGCCAGCATTCAGTACAGCCTCGATCATCGGCCGGAAGCCGTCGAACACGCGCTTCAATTCGCCCGCGACATGGGGCGCGATCTCGCCGATCGCTTCGTGGGGATGTACGTGAATCACTGGACCCTCGACTACGGCGACAAAGGCCGGGAGAGCATCCGTCGATTTCTGGCGCGCGCTTTCGACCGCCGGTTGATTCCGCACCGGCAGGAACTCGAGTTTGTATCCTGACACGGCCGGAGAGCGGGACGGCGCGAATCATCGGGAAACAGCTTTCCATCGGGATCGGCCTTTCGAGAATGGCCGGACGTCGTGGGCCTGATTTCGACTTTCGCAGAACTGGTCGTCACTCCCTTCGTTCACCAGGGCCGTCTCAACGGTGAACTGATCTGGGGCATCGTGCCGCTTTACGCCGGCTGGATTGCCAACGAATTAAACTCGTCCAAGGCCTCCTATCGCACCGCGTTCAACACCGGATGCAGTTTTCTCTGGGCCGGCTGTCATTGGACTTACCTGCTTTATCACGGAGGCGGAACCGGGTTGGGTGCGACCAACCGCATGGTCAATCTGGCGGTCACGGGCCTCGTGCTCGCCCTGGGTGCGCTGGCGGTGTTCAGTGCCTGGAGGCGGCGTTTTCCCAAGGCCGGTCGTTTTCTCGGCCACTCGCGGTTCGCGAACTACTTCACGATCGCGATCTACCCCATGCAATCGGCGTTTCTGGCATGGACCTGGACACGTCTTGCGGCGGTGGCGGTGTTCGCGCTGCCGATTTGGATCCTGGCCCATTTTGCATTGATGCCGTGGCGGAGGCGGTGACTACACGGCAGCCTCCGATTGACCAGACCGGCACGGCGCGACGCCAGTGATTACCACCCGAGTTTCCGCATCGCTGCCAACGGGTTGGTGGCGCTGACGACATAACTCGGCAGTTGGCGATAACCGGGGCCCACACATTCACAGATGCCGTCCTTCCTGAAGTCCTCGATCAGTTCGTCCCACAGCCGGCGAGCCTGCGAAGGATTCGACTGGGCGAGCGCGTGGATGACCCAGCCTGAAGCGGTGGCCCAATAGGCACCGTTTTGATAGCGCTCCCTTTCGACGGGTGCGAGCAGCCGCTGCCAGTATTCCCCGGCGATCAAGTGGCGCACTTGTCCGTGCCACACGAACTCCGATTGCCGATCACGGAGAAAGCGGAGGATCTGGGAACGCTTCCGGCCGAGCGGAAAGTCCAGCCAAATGGCATAGGCGTTGCCCCAAATGTCCCATTGCCGGCAATCGTGCGTGGCGGCCCAAAAGACACCGGCTTTCGAGTCCCACAAGCTTCGCGCGAGTTCGCGTTCCACTCTGCGCGCGCGCCGGCTCCATTCGCGAGCCGACGACGAACCGCCGCCGGCGACGGTTTCCCAATGGGCGAGTCGCCGGCAAGCGGTCCAATAGAGCAGCGATTCGAACAGCAGTTCGCCGGTCTTCCCCACCGTGTCGGTGAATCCGTAAGGCGAATGAGGTCGCACGGAGTCATTCCAAACCAACCCGCGATCAGAGAGCGGCACCCACCGAAGCGCACGCTGCAACGTCGGACTCCATTCACGGTACAGTCGAGCGGCGCGATCGGCGGTCAACCGATGGAGAAACACATCCGTCGCGATGACCAGGAACGGGCCGTTATCGAGATTGGGCTCTCCGAGCGGGTGGTCAGGCGGTCCTCCCGCGTAAACCGCAATCCCGTCCGGCTGCACCCGATCCGGAGTGGCGCCGTCAGCGCGCAATCCGCGCATCAGATAGCGCAGGCACCCCTCGATCTCCGACTCCGGCATCAGGTCGCCCGCATGCTCGACCATATAGGCGAAGTCGCGCGTCCAGAGCGCGCGATAATTTCCCTTGCCGTCGGGCGTGTAGAGCCAGGTGCCATCGTTGGCACGGACCCGGCAGCCTCGGAGAAGATCGGAGGCACTGGATTCCAGCCACGCTCGAGTGCCCGCAGCGTGATCCGACTGGGCGGCCTGGCTGGTGAGGCCACCGAGGCACGCGGCGACGAGTACCGCCAAGGCCCGCCTAACCATTGGGGTGACGTGCCTGGATGGCTCCCAGCACCTGAGTGCGGTTGCCGTCGAAGGACAGGAGGTTCAATTGTCGCAGGATGGCCTCTTTCGCCGACGGGGAGAAGGATGGATTGGCGATCAGACTGAGGAGCACCTCGACCTTGTTGCCATCGAAGCTGAGCTGTCGCAGCGAGGTATTGACGAGGTGAGTCTGGACCGCCGGGCTGATGGCGGGACGGGACGCCACCTTCTTGAGGGCTTCGGCGCGATTTCCTTCGAAGCTCAGGCCAGCTGCGGCGTCAATCTCCGCCAGCGTGGCGGAATCCTCCGAATTGTTGGAGAGCACGACGACCGGCGGGGGCGGTTTGGGAACCTCCTGTCGGGCGCGGGATTCGCCTGCTCCACCGAGACTGATGGAGCATCCCGTGGAGGCGACCAAGGGTAGCGCCGCGACAAGCGGCAGAACGAAGGATTTACTGAGTGCAGTTTTCATGGGTGGCTGGCCTTAAAGGATGGAATCCGTCTCGAGCTCCCGCGTCGGGAGGACGTCTGAGAGAGTTCGAGGCCCATTCCGAGTTCCATGGTGTGACTTTGGCGGGGTGGTGTCTATTCACCCGGGCGGCGTCCCGACGTCACGCGGATGGTAGCGCGTCCGATTGTTCCAGGAAGGTCCACCCAATCCCCATCGAACCGTCGCCAAGGCTTGCCGTTAACAGTGACCGCATGGATGGGGTGCTGGTCCGGAAGACGAAAGCGCACACGAATGCGCTGGGGCGGATTGCGGGTGGGGGCATCGAGTTCAGCCACCACGGCGCCGACTTCGCCCCTATAGTGGACACTCATGGGGCCGAACCACGTCGCGCCACGATCGATGCCACAGGAGGATCCGGGGCCAAGCCAAGCCCGTGGAATGCCCTGCCCCACCCAAAGAACCTCTTCCGTTTCCTCGCGGATCAACAATTGTCGCAGCCATCCGGCGCAATTGGCTTCATCGCTGCTCTTGAAGTGATCCCCGCGCCAATCATCCAGGAATGGCAGGGCGTGTTCGGTATTCATCCGAACATCCGGAAAATAGCTGGCGGCCTGAGCATTGAAGAGGCCGCGCAGGGCGAGGGGAATATCATCGCGGTAGAGCCACGGCTCGACCTGCAGCAGCAGACAAGCCTGCATGCTCATGCCGCCGCGATCGAACCAGTGCCGGTCGAAGTCCTCGAGCAGGTACCCATATTGGTTGGAGAGATAGAGGTTGTCCTCGTAGTCATCGAGAATCCACTCGGCTTCGCGCGAGTGCCCATCGATGGCCCGGGTGATGAGCAGGTGGAGCGAGCCCTCGAGCGTCTCACAAATCCAACCGAAGCAACGGCCGCGCCGATGAACGTGTGATGGGAATTTGGGAACCGCCGTGCCGTCGCGAAGCCGGACCACGGGGGAACGGTCCCGAGCTTCCCGGAAATTCCGGAGCAACGATTGGTGATAGGCCTGGGCCGCGCGGCGAATCCGGCGGGCGTCCGGATGACTGATTTCCGCCAGCGCCCAGGAGGCGTTGTCCAGACCGCGCCACACATAACAACTGGTGGACAGCCACGTCCACCAATCCCCGATGTCTTCGAGACTTCCGGCCGGCAATAAGCCGCGCTCCAACGGATGGCGATCCTTGGTCCGGTCGACTTCCCGAAGGATCCAGTCCGCGCCCCGCACGATGCCGGGCGCAGCGTGCTCGAGCCACGCGCGATCCCGGGTAAACCGGTAATGTTCGGCGAGCATCCAGAGAATCCAGCCATGATGCTGGTTGTAGCCGCCGGCCTCATACCCGCCGGCGCCATAAAGCACGCCTTCGTGACTGGCAAAACTGCCCGGCAACGCGACGGTCCCCTGGTAATGGAGCCACGCCTCCAGGCACTCCTCCGCTTCGCGGTGGAAGCCACGACGCTCGAGATCGAGCACCATCATGCAGGACTCATTGCCGTAGGCGCCGTAACTGAAGGAACCCACCCGCGCGAACCGACGTGTACTGCCAGGCTCACGTTCGCAGTTGACCAGCAGATGCATCGCGACCGATCGATGGAACTCGTTGAGCATCGGTTCCGGTGTCGACAACCGGGCTCCCGCATCCAATCGAAGCCTCCATCCCTCCGTCGCCCATCGGTGTTCGCGATCAAAATCCAATGCTGCCAGCTGTGATTGTTCGGCCGGATCCTGGAGAGCGAGGTAGGGCACTTTCACCACGACGGTCTGGGTCGCACCCGGTGGAAGGTCCCAGCTCCACATCGACGAACCGCCCTCCGTCCCAGGGGCGTGGGTGGTCCTGTTGGCGCCGCTGTTGGAAATCGTCATCCCGCCGCGCAACCGCGCCCCCGACCACCAACGCCCTTCCTCATCCACCCGGATCGAGACCGGTCGACCCGCAGCCTCCACCATCAAGGGAAGGGAGATTCGTCGCGATTGGTTCGTCCGATTCACCCAATCGAAGCGCGCCATCCACACCGCGGTGGTATCGCCGGGCGGGGCCTCCATCGACATTCGTCGTCCCCCCAATTCGGTGACAAAGGCTGTCTGTTGCAGGGTGACGTCCTGGGTTGACCATCGGGTGGTGACGATGGGCAGGCACTCCTCCGCCAGCGTGCGGAACTCGGGCCGCGGCGGGAAACCGAACCGAATCGTGATGGGACCGGGTTCATAGTCGAGTCGGGCCGTATCCACCCCAGGGCGCGCGCGCAAAAACGAATCGTTGTGCCGAAAGTCCACTCGACCATCCGGCTGCAATCGGAATCGTTGTCGTCCACCGTCCAAGCCCATTGGGAAATAGATGTCCGACTTCTTGCGCGGCATGCCCGTCCAAGCCGCCTGCCACGTCTGTTCGGGGCGTTCGGCAACCCGCTGGCGCAAGGTCTTCCGACCCGACTGCGCCCGCTCCCGCTCGACTTCGTCATAGGATCGCGCGTCCGACGCCGCGAGCACCGCGGCCCCGAAATCAGGCAGGAACAACGGTCCATCCCGGAGGTCCTCGGGCTGGAAGGTGAAGGTTCGAGACGCGCGCCGCACCGTCACCAGCGTGCGATCAAACGTATTGGGATCCGGATTCCGGACCGCGACGAAGCGCACGAGACGCGATCGTGAGTCGACCGTTTCGATGTCGAGCAACGAACCGTTGAAGACCGAGAACCGCGGACGTCCGGCTGGCTCCCGCCACACCACCCTGGCGGCCGAAGGCTGGACCGAGGAGTCGGTGATGGCTTCCAGGCGCTGTACGACCGGCAGAGAGACATCGGGAGCCACTCGAAGTTTGAGGGTGAACCGAAAGGGTGCGGGGTACGAAGTGAGTTGGGGGAATTCGACGACGTTGACGGGTTGGAAGCGGAACGTGACGGTGGTTCCCCGCCATTCGGCGGTGGTATCGGCGTCGCGCCACTGATCCTTCCACCAATTGCCCAACTCCATCCAACCCACGTCTCCGCCGCCGGGTTCGCGATCCTTGGGCAGATGCCGCTCGGGCCACCAACTGCCCCAATACTGCAGGCGAATCCGCGCAGGGTCGGCGGGCACCGAACGGAACGTCACTCGGACTTCATGGAGTTCACGCGGATCTTCCCACATCAACCCTGGGCCGTCGCCGTCGGGCAGCGGAAGGCCGAACGGTGCCGCATCGAAGGGAGTGCCTGCCATCGCGGCGAAGCGGAAGAAGAACAAAGCGAAGGCAGCCCCCATCCGAGCGAAGAACCTCCACCCCGGGACACGGAACGCAGGCATGTCGGAGAGTACCAGGAAGACCGGCCGGCAGGAAGTTTGGGATTTGCGATTCGGGCCCGCGGCAGCACCATGGGCCCGCATGGTGCTGGTCATCGATAACTACGATTCGTTCACGTACAATCTGGTTCAGTACCTGGGCGAACTGCGCGTGGACCTCCGCGTGGAGCGCAACGACCAGATCACCCTCGCCCAGGTGCGGGAATGGAACCCCGAGCGCATCGTGGTTTCGCCCGGCCCCTGCTCCCCCAAGGAGGCGGGCCTCTCCAACGAAATCATCCGCGAATTCGGGCGGCAGATCCCCGTGCTTGGTGTTTGCCTGGGACACCAATGCATTGGGCACACCTTCGGGGCGGACGTGGTGGTGAATTACCGCATGATGCATGGCAAGACATCGCTCATTCGGCATGACGAACGCGACTTGTTCCAGGGCATGCCGAATCCATTCACCGCAACGCGATACCATTCACTGGTGGTACGCCGCGACTCTCTGCCCGCCTGCCTCGAAGTGACGGCATGGTGCGAGGAGGATCCCAACGAAATCATGGGTTTGCGCCATCGCGAATTTCCGATCTGGGGGGTCCAGTTTCACCCCGAAAGCATCCTTACCCAGGAAGGACGGCGTATGATCCAAAATTTCCTGAAACTGACCGCCCCGGCGGGGCCTCGCTGAATGGCGCCGGCACCGGGTCGTTCCTGACACGAAACACCCGTGCGCCCGCGCTTCCTTCTCGGTCCGGCCGGCAGCGGCAAGACCTATCGCTGCCTCGCCGAAATCCGGTCCGAACTCCGGCGTTCACCCGAAGGCGCCCCGTTGCTGCTTCTGGCCCCGAAGCAGGCGACCTACCAACTCGAACGTCAACTTCTCGAATCCACCGATCTCCAGGGTTGGTCTCGACTCCAGATTCTCTCCTTTGAACGGCTGGCGTCCCAGGTACTCGACGATGAGGATCTGCCCGCGCGCGAGATTCTGCGGGAGGAAGGACGGATCATGGTGCTGCGCGCCTTGCTGCGACGCCACCAGTCGCGGCTCCGGGTTTTTCATGCCACCGCGCGCCTCCATGGGTTTGCCCAGGATCTGAGCGAACTTCTGCGCGAAATGCAAAGGCACCGGTGCGCGCCGGACCGACTCATCCATTTCGCCGATCGGCCCGAGGTCGACGCCTCGCTCTCGGGAAAGCTCCACGATCTCGCGCTCATGCTGCGGGTCTACCAGGACTGGCTGACGGAACACGGGATGCTCGACGCGGATCTTTTGCCCGACCTCGCCACCGAGGCGTTGCGCCGACGTGTTGCCGACTACCGGATCGAGGCGGTTTGGATGGATGGCTTCGCGGAGATGACGCCGCAGGAAATGGAACTGCTTGCCGCGGTGTCCGCCTGTGCGGGCCGCCTCACCGTGGCCTTGTGCCTCGATACCGCGGCGGACGAGGCGCCGTGGTTTTCACCGTGGGCCATCGTGAGCCAGACGTTCCGACATCTCCTTCAGCGACTCACGAGCGAGTTTGGCGCCGCCGTGGACATCGAGGTGCTACCGCGGCAAAGCGACCAGGGTCGTTTCCAGGGAAACCCGATCCTCAGCCATCTTGAGGCCGGCTGGGCCGCGAGCCAGTGCCCCGGCCCGACTTCGACGGGTGTCGATCCAAGAGCCATTCGCCTGGTTGCCTGCGACAACGTCGAGAACGAAGCGGAGGTGGCGGCGCGTACGATTCTGCGCGAGGTACGATCCGGCGCCCGATTCCGCGATCTGGCGGTGCTCACCCGCAGCCTGGATGGGTTCCATGAGGCGATCGAACGCGTCTTCACCCGCTACGAGATCCCACACTTCGTCGACCGGCGCGCGCCGCTCGCGCACCATCCTCTGGCGGAACTCACCCGCAGTTGCCTTCGGTTGGCGGCTTTTCGCTGGCAGCACGAGGATGGGTTCGGGGCACTGAAGACGGGGCTGATTCCGATTCCCATCGATATCGTGGACCGGTTGGAGAATGCGGCCCTGGAATTCGGCTGGGCCCCGTTGGATTGGCGGCGCCATGCCGCGCCGGAATTCGGCCCCGAACTCAAGGTCCTTTTCGACGGGCTGGATCCGTTCGTTGAATCCGTCGCGGGATCACCGGACGCGGCCACGCTGACCCGCGCCATTCGCCGGCTATGGTCCGTCTGGCAAGTGCACGAAACCCTGGAATCCTGGGACGAAAGGCCCGCCGAGGGAGCGCCCGGAGACCCAACCCACCTTGCCGTCGAGGAACAACTTTCACTATGGCTCAACGATCTGGAACGTGGGTTCGCCGGCGAATCGATGGCACTGGCAGAGTGGCTTCCCATCGTGGAGGCGGGTCTGTCGGCCCTGACAGCCGGCATCATCCCCCCCACCTTGGACCAGGTGCTCGTCGGGGCCATCGATCGTTCACGCCAGCCCGAACTGCGCACCGCCATCATCCTGGGCCTCAACGAAGGTCTGTTCCCTTCGCCGATCCCATCGGCCAGGATTCTCACGGAGCCTGAACGCGACCGTCTGCTTGGCTGGGGCCTTCGGCTTGCGCCGGACCGCCACCGGCGGTTAGGCCATGAACGCTACTATGCCTACATTGCGTTCACGCGGGCGCATCGCAACCTCCTGATCACCTGGTCGCGCCGCGACGATTCCGGCAAAGCCCTGAACGTCTCGCCTTACCTCCGGACCCTTCAACAAATCCTGGGAGGCTGGCCGACGGAATCCGACACCGACGAAATTGCCGGACCCGGCACCACGCCAGCCCCTCCCATCCACCGAATGGAACATCGGTGCGAGCTTATCCCCTGGATGATTCGGCATCCCGGCGCCACAGGCCTTGACGCCGTCCTGCAGACGGGTTCCTTCCGATCCGCCATGGATCGTTTCCAGGCCGGGTCGACCTCCGATGTCCTGCCGCCCGAGTGGGTGACGCGGCTTTTGGGAAGAGAACCGGAAATTTCGGTGAGTGCCCTGGAAAGCTACGCGGCGTGTCCCTTCCAGTTCTTCGCGCAGCACGCACTGCGAGGGCGCGAGCGCCGAAAACTCGAGGTCGATGCCCGCCATATCGGCACCCTGGCCCATGAATGGCTCGCCCGTTTCCACTTGGAGCTTCAAAACGCCGGACTCCGCTGGCGCGATGCAAGTCCCGCGGAGGCCAGGGCCCGATTCGAGTCGGCCGTCGCGCATTGCCGCCTTCAGGATAGGAGTGCGGCCAGGAGTCTGGCTCCGGATGAACGGTGGCGCCTCGACGGTCTGGTCACACGGCTGCGCGAAGCGGTGGTGGTGTTGACGACCTGGGCCAAGTTTTCAGAACTCGATCCGGTGCTGGTCGAAGTCAGTTTCGGAAAGGGCGGCACCTTGCCGTCGTGGCGATTAGACCTGGGGGCGGGACGTCACCTCAGGGTGCGCGGGAAGATCGACCGCATGGATGTCCATCGGCAGCCGGATGGCGGCCTGACGTACACGGTGCTGGACTACAAGATCCAGGGTCGTCGCTTCGACGAAACGATGGCGGTGTCGGGAATCGATATTCAGATCACGGCCTATCTGCTCGCCCTGGGGGCCATCGACTGGACCCACGCCCTCCCTGACATGGGGGCGAGCGGCGTTCCTCCATCCCCAAAACCGAATCCGGCAGGCATGTTCTACATCGGATTGCGAGGGCGTCCCGCCCCTACCGGGCGCGGTCCGGCGCCGCCCGCGAAGGCCCTCCATCCGAACGAAATCCATCGGCATCGAGGGCGTTTCCGCGAATCCGCACTGCTGAAGTTGGATGGCGGTGCCGGGCAAGTTCCGAGCGGTCAATATGCCTTTCGGGTGAAGAAGGATGGCAGCCTGTACCGGGGGAGCGACGGATTGCCGGACGCGGACTTCGAGGCGCTCCTGGCGGCGGCCCATGCTTCATTGGTGGAAATGGGTCAGGGCATCCTATCCGGCGCCTTCCCGGTGAGCCCCTATCGTCATGGGGTTCGGAAGGCCTGCGACCGCTGCGAATGGGCGGCCGTTTGTCGCTTCGATCCGTGGGTACAGCCTTACCGCGCCCTCAAGGCTCCCGCAGGCAATCGTCATGAGGACGCCAAGCATGGATAAGTCGCTGCGAGACGGGGGGAACGGGAGGGATTTCGGCCTTTTCTTTTCTTGCCATGGGCCCGGGCAATTTTGCACTCTCCCGCCGGATCCCCAGACTCGAATAATTCCATGAGTACCTCGATACAGCGATGGTCATTAGGGCTGGCAACGTGCGCCCTGATGGGTTCTGTGGCTCAAGCGGCCCCGAACATCGTGTCGGTGGTGGAACGTAACGGTGATACGGACCGGGCGTCGGCCAAGGCGACCGGGATGACGTTCAACATCGAGAATCCGACCGGGACGGTGCTCCTTCCCAACTACACCGTGGGGGTGTTTGGAGAAGACGCCAAGGCGATGACCGACCGGTTGCACGAATACAATTCGGCATCGGCCACGGTACCCCTGCCCTCCTACCTGGTGGGCAAAGAGTATGTCATGATCGCCAACAACGACCGTGACAATGCGAATTACGAGCTGGATATCACCATATCCCAGCACTCGCTGGTTTACCTGCTCATCGACAACCGTCTAGGCGATGGTGACAACACCAATCCGCCGAACTTCACCGCCAATATGAGCTGGGTGGCCCAGGATCTGTGGTTGCCGGTTTCCATCAATGGAAACCTCCAAGACAACCCGGCCTTTCCGGATGTGGTTGGAATCGATGAAGGCGGCGATGGATCAATCAACCAGGTTTCGTCCGTGTACCTGAAGCTGTTCCCGGCCGGAACCTTCACGCTCAAGCAGGCGGACAACGGCGGCCGCAACATGTACGGCGTGGTGATTGCCGGCGTGCCTGAACCCGGCACCGTGGCGCTGCTAGCCTTGGGCGGCCTTGCGGTGCTGGCGACCCGTCGGCGGGCTGCCTGACCGACATCGGTCGGTGAATGATTTCCAAAACCGGGACGAGGAAACTCGTCCCGGTTTTGCATTTCATGGCGAGGGCATCCACGCAGAATTCCGGTTCCTGGTCGGGCCAGTGGCGCCCTTGCGCCGCCCTCTCGGCTGACGCTACCCTCAGCAGACAGCCGTAATCCTCCCCATGCGTGTGGTTTTCCATCACCCCAGAGCCAGCGGGTTCACGCTGATCGAACTCCTGGTGGTGGTGGCCATCATCAGCATTCTCGCCAGCCTGCTCCTTCCCTCACTGGCCGGCGCCAAGGAACGCGCCCACGTCATCACCTGCATCAACAACGTGCGGCAAATGGGAATTGCCATCCGGGTGTACAGCGAGGATAGCGAAGGTCGGTATCCCCCTGAAAACGTGCGGGAGTATGACCTCCAAACACGGCAGCGCACCGGGGCCTTGAAGTCGTGCCAGTTTGCCTTGGGCGGACAGCACCCCACCGACGGTTTGACCGAGGTTTATCCCTCGGCCGAAGCGCGCCCGCTCTACAGCTACATGCCGCCATCGGCGGTCTACAAATGCCCGCGCGACAAAGGGCAATCGAATCTTCCCTGTGACGGCGGGGGGCGCCAAACCCCTTCGAACTACGCCACCGTGGGTTGCAGCTACCATTACAACAGCGGTTCCCTCACGACCCTTTCGGATGGCGGCTTCCGGCTCACGCGGGCCGCGGAGGGCCTCGCCGGGCAATCGGACGATTGGGCCCCCAATCCAGCCCTGTACATCCTGATTCACGAACCGCCGGCGCGGATCTACGGCTGTCTCAGTTCCGGCCCCCGCTGGTTTCAATGGCACATGAGCAAAGGCCCGACCGAATTCACCGATCCGCAATTGGCCCCGCGAGAATTCCGCTCGCCGGTGGCCTTCGTCGACGGCCACGCCAAGTTCCATGACTTCTCGCGCTCTCTCACCGAGGATCCCTACTATCCGTATGAGGCCACCAAGGAATGGATCTGGTACCGTCCGGGTGAAGTCGTTCTCGCCCCCTAATCTCTCCACCCTCCGCACTCGTCCTGGTGCGGGCGGCGATTTGGAATCGTCACTCCGCCACGATCAACGCCTCAGCATTGGATGACTCTCCCTTTTACCACCCCATGACCCAAGAACCTCAGATAACTCCCGAGTTTCATCTCAATGAATTGGAGGGATGGATCGAGGGTTTGGTGGCGGCTTTGGCTGAGGTCGGTATTGGCGGTCCACGTCTGCGCGAAATCCTCGCCCTCCAGGTGCAGGCTCGCTGCGTCGACTGTGGCGCCGTCGCCAGCGGCGAAGAAATTTCGGAGGCTCTCGCTCTTGCCGAGGCATCGGACGCCCCCGCCTCAATCCACCCACCCACTGCCACGCCACGCCAACGTCTGGCGGATCACCGTTGCCTCCGCCCCGAGTGCACCTCGCGCTACTACCAGCTGATCCTTTCTCCTGCGGGTGTCGTTTCCTGGAAACCTGTGGTGGAGCGCGCGCAGCAACTAAGAGCCGCCCGCACCGTGCTCAGCAAAGGAGAACGCGAGAGCGAAGCCGAAGAACGACGAATCACGCGGCGCCAAACGATCCTGGGAAGCCTCCTGGTGCTAATCGGGCTTGCTTCCCTTTGGACCGTTCGACACTGGTGGCAGACCGGTGCGTTTCCCGGAAGCCGCCCACCGCGGAAGTACAAGGTGGATCCACGTTCCCTACCGCCGACGGCCGGGGATCGCTGAGTTGTGACCTTCCTCCCCATTGTCCGCCGCGAATTGCTCGTCGCTTCCCGTCGACGGGCCACGTTCCGAGTTCGCCGCCTAGGGGCACTGATTGCCGTCGTGCTGGGAGGGCTCTTCATGCTGCCGCACTGGGTCGGCGGCACGTCGAGCGGGGGAGGCGCGGAGCTTCTGCGCCTGCTGGGTGCGCTCGGACTTCTTCTGGCCCTGCTGTCGGGGCCCATGCTTACGGCTGATTCGCTGAGCCGGGAACGGCGCGAAGGAACCCTCGGGTTCCTGTTTCTGACGGACTTGCGAGGGTACGACATCGTCGCCGGAAAATTGGTGGCGTTGGTGTTGATTCCCTTGCACGGCTTGCTCGCCACTTTTCCGATCGCGGCTTTGACGTTGTGCCTGGGCGGCGTCACTGCCGGGGAATTCTGGCGCTTGCAAGGGCTGATTGCCAACGCGCTGTTCCTTTCGATGTCCATCGGCCTTTGGGTATCGAGCATTCAAACCGAGGACCGCCGGGCGGTCGGCTGGACGGCCTGTATTCTTCTCTCCATCGCCGCCCTGCCACCCCTGGTCGGCTCCTGGCTGGCGAGGATGGGTCAACCGTGGACGGAAGTTCCCTTGCAGGCGGTCAGTCCAGCCCTCCTTTTTTCACTGTCCGGAGATCAACTCTATCAGCGTTTTCCGCGGGCATTTTGGGGCGGCCTCGCCATCCAGCATGCCCTGGCCTGGGTGGCACTGGTGGCCGCCGCTATCATGGCCCATCGAAGCTGGCGTCTTCCGGCGAGGGAAGGCGACGCGCCGACGACCCGCCTAAAGCCCGCGGACACCGCCGGTGCGTTTCAGTGGATGGCGACGTGCCGCCCACGGTTTGCCGATGGTCCGCTTGCCTGGCTGGCCGAGCGTGACCCATGGCTTCGCCGCAGTGCCTGGTGGGTGGCGACGGGCAGCCTGGCACTGGCGGTGATGGTGATAGGATCGACCGCGATCGGGTCGTCTCGGCTGACGGTCGGCACGGCCGCGGCGACGGTGCTGGGTGTCGGCCAATTCATCCTGAAATTTCTCTTGGCCACCCAGGCCGTCTATTTTTTGAACGATGCCTGCCGCAATGGGACGATGGAGATGCTGCTGATTACCCCCGTGACGGATCGCCAGTTCCTTCGCGGGCACTTCGCAGGATTGCGCCGCACCGTTCTGGGTCCCTTTCTGGTCCTGGCAGCCGGCCAGGTCGGGATGGGTGTTGCCGGCCGCCTCCTCGCGGGTGGCGACTGGCCCACCGTCGCCACGCAGGTGGTCGTCGGCGCGGCCCCGGCTTTGTTCACTTCCCTGGTGCATGCCCTGGATCTAGTGGCGGTCGCCATCCACGCTTCGCGTTGGGCCCTTTTTTATGACCGACCGTCCAAGGCACTGCTGAGGACCAGCCTCTTGATCGTGGTTTTGCCGACGATCTTCTGCAATGGTGGGCGCCTCCTGATCGACCTGATCGCCATCTTGAATTGCAATCCGGTCCTGCTGCGATTTCGGGACTTGGTGGTGCGCTGGTATTTTCCTGGGCAGCTGGGTCCGGGCTTCGGGCCTCCCCGGGCCGGAGCATAAAGTCGGCGAACCTGGTTTTGAGAATTCCTTATGCAACTGGCTTGCTCTATTTTCGCGCAGCCTGCGGCGGCTTTCCTATCACCCAGAAATGCAGAGGACCGTTGGCGTCACGAACTTTACCACGGTCCTAAAGGAACGCCCTGTTTCTTACGATAATCTCTGTATGAGAGTCGGGAGATTCAACCGGCCAGCAGAGGCACGCTCTCCGTCGCGATCACGGCGGGAAGCGGGTGCCTTTGTCGGCATGCAGCGGACGCCGAAAGGCGGTCCGGGGCAGGATAAATCGGCTCGGAAGCCCGCCCAGGCGGTTCATGGGTAAGGCTTTTAGGATTGACCAGCATTCGCTAATTTGTCAGCGGTTCTGCATAACCGGATTTGAAGTCTCCCGAATTACGACGTAAGAACATGTCCACATTGAACACGCCCACTTCGACGCCCTCCGGGAAGGGGAGCATTCGCGTCTTATTGACCCTCGGCAACGCCCTCGCCCGGGCTGGACTGCGGAACTGCATCTCGGGTCAGCCGGGAGTCGAACTTGTCGGCGAAGCGCCAGACATGGCGCGCACGCTGCCACAACTCGACCAACTGCGCCCCGAGGTGATTGTGCTGGATGAATCGGCGGTTGTGGAACTGCGCACCCTGGGGGTAACCCTTCCGGCCATTTCCGGTGCCAACCCGCCGGCGCTGGTCTTGTTGGCCGAAAGCGGCACTCCTGAACTTCTGGATTCCGCCCTGGGTGCCGGCGTCAAAGGATTCCTCGATCCGGCGACCGCTCCGGACGCATTGCTGGCCGCGATCCGGCAGGTGGCTTCCGGCGAGCGCTACATGTCTCCCGGCCTGCTGCCGAAACTCGTCAAACGCGAGGAACCGGGCGCCGGCGTGGATTCCTCGCCCGAGGACATTCTCACCGAACGTGAGCTGGAGGTGTTCCAACTCACCGGGGAAGGCTTCGAAGCCAAGGAAATCGGCGATCGCCTGGGGATCAGCCCCCGCACCGTCGATGTCCATCGCGCCAATATCCGGCAAAAGCTCGGCCTCAACAGCGTCCATGAGTTGATGCGCTTTGCCACGGCCTGGCAGCAGAATCGCGCTCGCGCCGACCGTTTGCAGCGGTTCTGCCGCGAGAAGCGGCCCCTGTTGCTGGTGGAGGACGACGAGGTGGATGTTTTGAGCTTGGAACGCGCGTTGGCACGCCTGCCGGCCGCGTTTCCCATCGAGGTGGCTCGCCACGGCGAGGCAGCCCTCCAATGGCTGCGGTCGGATGGCCATCCGCTGCCCTTCCTGATCCTTCTCGACATCAACATGCCCCGGATGAACGGGCACGAGTTTCTGGCGGAACTGCGCCGGGATCCCATGCTTCGGACCTTGCCGGTGGCGGTGCTGACGACCTCGCCCCACGAGGCGGATCGGGATCGTCTCTACCAGCTCGGCATCATGGCGTATCTCGTCAAGCCGACACGCTCCGAGGAGTACGTGGAGATGCTGCGCAGCCTGGCGGAGTTCTGGAGTTTCAACTCTCCGCCTCCGTTCCCACGCCGCCCCGGGCCGTCACCCGAGGACCCGGTGGTGTCGCACGCTGCTTGACGCCGTTTCTTTGCCGGATTCAAACACCGCCCTGGGATCGACCACGGGCGGTGTTCTGCTATCCTACACCCTCCGCAAGTCCTTCCGCCCGGACGTGTTGAATTCCTCACCTCTGGGCTGGCAGACGGTTTGGAAATCAGGGACCTTCGGTGCCGATGCCCCGCGGACCTGCAGGTCAATGGCGCGGGCGACCTTAGCCTGTCATGGATGACCGTTCCCCAACGGCAGAGATCCGCGGTGAACCGAGGAACCCTGTTTCCGACGCGATCTATCTTCTCGATCAGGACGGTCGCTTTCTATCGCTGAACGCGGCGGCGGAGACCCTTCTTGGATATCGCGAATCGGATCTGGTGGGGCATTCCATCTTCGAAGTGCTGCCTCCGGACGAACACCGGCGCACCGCGGATCGTCTCGCCTCGCGATTCCGCAGCGGCGGGATGGGTGATCCATTCGTCACCGAGATCGTGGATCGCGCGGGCCAACGGCGAACGATCGAGGTCACTTCCCGGATCCTGGGTGGAGTGCATGGCCAGCCCCTGCGGCTCGAGGGCTTTGCCCGTGATGTCACCGACCGAAAACGAGCGGAGGATGTTCTGCGCAATCTGGCCGCCATGACGGCAAAAGGCCGGGGTGAGGATTTCTTTCGAACGATCGCCCGGAGCGTCTCCGAAACGCTCCGGGTGAAGTATGTGTTCATTGGCATGCTGCCTCTCGCCGGGGCGCCGCGAGTGCAAACCCTGGCGGTCTGGGCCGGCGACCGATTTGCACCCAATTTTTCCTACGCCCTGGCTGGTACTCCCTGTTTCGAAATCCTCGGACGCGACGTCGTCATTCATCCGAAGGATCTTTCTTCGAGGTACCCCGGGGTCACCGACCTGCTCGATGGCGACGCCCAATCCTTTCTGGGACTGCCTCTGTGGGACGCCCGAGGACAGGTGCATGGGATCCTATCGATTCTTCACAACGCGCCCTTCGAGCCGTCGACAGCTCAACTCGATATGCTTCGCATCCTGGCCGCGCGTGCCGGATCGGAGTTGGACCGCCTCAATGCTTCCGAGGCGCTGCGACTCAGCGAGGAGCGCTTTCGACAACTGGCAGAACAAGCGCGCGACGTGCTCTGGGTTCTCGAGCTTCCCAACCGCCGCCTGGCCTATCTGAGCCCCTCATTTGAACGCCTAACCGGCGTCAAACCAGCCCGTGTCCAGAATCGGCTGCACGCCGTGCTGTCGCGGATTGATTCGAGCGATCGTCGACGCCTCCTCGAGGCCTTGAATGACGCCTTGAAGAGCCCGGGCGGCGGTTACGCCGTTGAGTACCGCATCAAGGGTCGTGACGGCACGATTCGCTGGATCCTCGATCAAGGCGCCGTCATTCGGCATCCGATCAGTTCTTCCATTCGGATCAACGGCGTCGCCCG
Organism: Verrucomicrobiales bacterium; assembly: GCA_016795425.1. Classification (GTDB taxonomy): domain Bacteria; phylum Verrucomicrobiota; class Verrucomicrobiia; order Limisphaerales; family CAIMTB01; genus CAIMTB01. The sequence goes on along the minus strand of JAEUHG010000184.1, from coordinate 98,714 downwards.
CGATATCACCTCACGGAAGCAGGCCGAAATCGCGTTGGCAGCGGAGCGGGCCCGTTTCCGCGATCTCTTCGAGAACTCACCGGATGCGGTCTTCGTCGAATCCATCGAGGGCGTGGTTCTTGATGTCAATCAGGCCGCCTGCGACTTGCATCGACTGACACGCCGCGAGTTGGTGGGGCGCCACGTCAGCCAACTCGTCCCGCCCCATCTGCGGGAGGAGGTTTTGATCGGCTTCCAGCGCCTCGCCTCCGGGGAACAATCCATTGCCGAGGGCCTCAGCCTCCGCAGCGACGGCGTTTCCGTGCCCGTCGAGCTTCGAGCCACGCGAGTGACCCTGCCTGAGGGTCAACCGGCCTTGCTCCTGCATGTCCGCGACATCAGCGCCCGCAAGCGCGCCGAGGATTTTCTTGCCGGCCAGAAGCGGATCCTGGAATGGATCGCCACCGGCAGGCCCGCTTCGGATGTACTCTCCGATTTGGTACGGGTCACGGAGGCGCGCTATCATGGCATTCGGTGCTGGGTCATCTGGTTTCATGGGGATGAGCGGCCCGGCCCGACGATCCTAGCCCCGACCTTCCGGGGGACTTCGAACCATCTCCTCGCCAATCTCGCGCGACGCGCGGAAGCCGTGGGCCTGCTGATGGCGTCGCCGGACGAAGGCGCGCGGGTGGTGCGAAACTTCGCCGAGATATCGGACTCCTTCACCCGCCTGGAGGAAACCGAGCAACGCCGATGGGCATCGGCCATCGTGGTTCCCATCGCGGCACGCAGCGGTCCACGATTGGGTGCCTTTGTCGCCTTCGAGGAAGATGCGGCCACGCCACCGCTGGAACTGCTCGACTTGTTGCGTCTCGCGGCCTCGCTCGCAGGCGTTGCGATCGAACGCCATCTCACGGATGCGACGCTTCGCGACGGCACAGAACGGCTCCGTCGAGCCAATGCGGCCCTGCTCGAGCTCGCCCGCAGCGATTTGGTGACCCAGGGCGACCTCAGTGCGTCCCTCGAGGAGATCACGGCCGCGGCCGCCCGGGGAATGGGCGTGTCGCGCGTCAATGTGTGGCTCTTCGAGGAGAACGACACGGTTCTCCGCTGTGTCAGTCTATTCGAAGCCGGCAACAGCATCCGCGACGCCAAACTCGAACTGCGGGTCTCGGACTACCCCAGCTATTTCGAAGCCGTCACCCGCGATCGACTGGTGTCGGTCCCGGACGTGGAGAACGACGCGCGAACCGCGGAGTTGCTGGGCAGCTATTTTCGCCCCCTGGGAATCGCCTCCATTCTCGACGCCGGTATTCGCCTTCGAGGCCGGCTGGTCGGCATCATTTGTCTGGAACACCAGGGCCCGTACCGCGCCTGGCAAAATGAGGAGGAACTTTTCGCCGGGTCGGTGGCCGACATCGTGGCGCTGGCCATCCAGGCAGGGGAACGCCGATGCATCGAGGAGGCCCTCCGGCAGAGCGAGGAAGCCTACCGTTCAGTGGTCGGCGCGCTGGCCGAAGGCGTGATGCTGGTCAACCGCGACGGCTCCTTCGTCACCTTCAACGACAGCGCCGCGGAAATCCTCGGACTGACCGCGGACTACCTGCAGACGCACCGACTCACCGATGCGGGGTGGAATACGATCCGACTCGACGGCTCGCCGTTGCCTCCTGAGGACTATCCAGCGGCCGTGACCCTGAGAACCGGGGAACCGATCACCGACTCCGTGATGGGGGTTCGACGTCCCGACGGTCGGTTGGTCTGGCTGTCGAGCAACACACGACCCTTCTCGCGGGACGAGGGCGGTCGAGTCACCAGCGTCGTGGTTTCGTTTGCTGACATCACCCGGCGCCAACAGGCGGAGCGCGCCCTGCGGGAGGGCCATGAACTGCTGCAGGCGGTCAGCGATGTCCAGGCCCAGTTCATTGCCGACGCCGCTCCGGCTCGCACCTTCAGCCACATGCTGGAGCGCCTCGTCCGGATGACGGACAGCCAGACGGGACTCATTGGGGAAGTGACCGAAACGGACGGCGAGCATCGGCGCCTGACCCTGTACACCGTCGAGGGCGAGGGCGAGGACTTGGGAGACTTGTCGGAAGGTCATCGCGCGGCGATGCATGATCTGCTCCAGTTGGTGGTCAAATCCGCCAACCCTGTCCTCCGATCTTTGCCCCGGTCCACGCCCGAGGCTGCCACCGATGCCCCCGTCGAGCAGTTGCTGGGGTTTCCGCTGCGCCACGACGAGGAAGTGGTCGGTGTCGTGGTGCTTTACCGTCGCGTCAGCGCCTACGAGGAGGGGTTGATCCGGCGGCTCGATCCGCTGCTGATCACCTGCGCCAATCTCATCCGGGCGGTCCGCATCGACCGCCAACGCGAGCAGGCCGAAGCACGGATTCGCCAGCTCAACTCGGAATTGGAACAGCGCGTCGAGGAACGGACGGCCGACCTGCGGTCGACCAACGAGGAACTCGCCGAGTTTGCCTACGTGGTCACCCACGATCTCAAGGCCCCACTCCGGGGCATCCACCAGCTGTCCGAGTGGTTGTCGCAAGATCACGCGTCCCGACTGGACGCCGAGGGTCTGCGGCTGCTGGGACTGCTGCGCGGGCGAGTGAAGCATCTCCAGAGGATGATCGACGGCCTGCTGGCGTGCGCCAAAGTCGCGCGCACTCCGGAGCCGGAAAGCAGCGTCTCCAGTTTGCTCCTGGTACGCGAAGTCGCGGGCGTGCTCGCCCCCCCACCGCACATCACCATTGAGGCGGCTCCGGATCTTCCGGTGATTTGGGGCAATCCCGATCGCCTCTATCAAATCTTCCAGAACCTCCTGGATAACGCCGTCAAGTACCTGGACAAGCCCATCGGCCGTGTGCGCGTTTCCGCATCGCGCCGACGCGGCGACTGGGAATTCCGCGTGACCGACAACGGGCCGGGGATTCCGAAGCGCTACCAGGAAAAGGTATTCCAGATCTTCCAGCGGCTGGACCCGGGCGGCCAGATTCCAGGCACCGGTCTCGGACTGACCCTGGTGAAGCGCATCGTCGAATCACGAGGCGGCCACATCTGGATTGAATCGACCGAGGGCGAGGGAACCTCCATCTGCTTCACCTGGCCCGACCGCGCGCGGCAGCGGGCGGTCACCTGATCCGGCGTTTCGCCTTGGGCTCGGCCCCGACCCGGACTCCTCAGAGCGGCGCCGAACCGCCGAAGTCCCCTAGACGGCGCTTGAAAGTGAATTTCGCCGGCGTGCCCACCAACGCCCGCCCCGTCCGCTTGGCGTCTCCACTGATTGCAGCGAATGGGAGCGCCACCAGATAAACGGCAGCCCCGATGGCGGTGGCGGCGATGCCGACAGGTCGAACCACCAGTGCGTCCGCCGCCACTTCGACGGGATCGGGTGCATTGCTGGTCGTGGTTGCGGCCGGACTCGTGGCGGAACTCGTTGCCTGCCCGGAACTTTGCTGGGCCTGCGCGCCCCGGACACCGGACACGGCGAGTGCCAGCCCCAAAATCACCCGCAAAAGCATGGGCTTCATTGGGCCTTGCTCTACGTCCGGACTCCGTGGATGTCGATGGAAATCCTGAGCTGGGAGCCTGTGACCGGGGGCCCGGAGAGGGATTTCAACCCTGCAAAACGGCTCGCAGAAAAGGGCAGTAAAGATGGGCCTCGAGGAGGAAAGAGTCGTGCCCTTTATCGCTGTGCACGGTGATTCGAGTCGCATTGACCCCGGCCTTCTTCAGCACTTCCATCAAAAAGGCCTGCTCCTCCGGGTAGTAGCAAGCGTCGGAATCGATGGTGAAAACGAGATAGTTGTGCCGACGGCACCGTTGGAACAGCGCCACGAGATCGGTGGCCACCGCCTCCCGCACCAGGTCGAACCGATTCCACGCATCCAGAATTCTGAGATACGTGTTGGCATCGAAACGTCGGACAAACTTCTGTCCCTGATGGAGCATGTAGCTCTCCAGGGAACTCCGCAGTTGATACCAAGCCAGGGTTCCGTCGCGACGCACAATCTCCGTACGGGCGCGCTCCTCCATGGCGCCCAGCGACACGAACGTCTTGTGCCCGATCATCCGCGCCAACGCGAGACCGCGGTTGGGAGGCCGGTCGGCCGAATAGTCGCCTCCCCGAAAATCCGGATCGGCTTCGATGGCGCAGATTTGTTCGAAGTTGTGCAACCGCTGCAAGGGCGTCACGCGCACGGCGGTGGCAAAAGGAATCACGGTGCGCACTCGCTCGGGATAGCGCGTGACGAGACTCAGCGCCAGCAACCCGCCGATGGAAGCACCCACCACCGCATGCAAGACTTCAATGCCCAGGTGGTCCAGCAACGCCAGCTCCGAATCCACGATGTCCGACATCGTCAATTGGGGGAATCGCGGACCGAACGGGCGGCCCGTGCGCGGATCCAGGGAGGACGGGCCTGTCGAACCGTAGCAGCCGCCCAGGTAATTGACACAGATGACGAAGAACCGGTCGGTGTCCAAGCCCTTGCCCGGACCGATGAAATCATCCCACCACCCCACATGCACCTCGTCGGTCCACCGCCCGGCCGTTCCCGGCACCTCCGTATTTAACCCCGCAGCGTGCTGCGAACCGCTGAGGGCGTGAAAGATCAGGATGGCGTTGTCCCGGGCCGCGTTAAGGCGGCCATAGGTTTCGTATGCCAAACGGGCGCAAGCCAGGGACTCGCCGCTTTGCAGAAAGAAGGGGCGATCTTCGGTGGCGAGCTCGAAGAACTGCGTTTCAACCCGGTTCATGTGGCGGCTTTGAGGGCCTGGTCGAGATCGGCGAGGATATCCTCGATGTGCTCAATTCCGATGCTGAGCCGCACCAGATCGGGCGAGATGCCGCCCGCTCGCTGCTGGTCTTCGGTCAGTTGGGAATGCGTGGTGGAGGCGGAATGAATGGCGAGTGACTTCGCGTCGCCGACGTTGGCCAAGTGGGAGAACAGTCGAAGGTGGTCGATAAACTTCCGGCCGGACGCCATTCCCCCTTTGATGCCGAATACCACCATCGAACCGCCCTTGCCTCGAAGATACTTCTCGTTACGGCCGAACTCACTGTCACCCGGCAGGCCGGGATAGCGCACCCACGTCACCCCGGGGTGATTCTTCAAATGTCGGGCCACCGCCAGCGCGTTCTGGCAATGCCGCTCCATGCGCAGGGGCAGCGTCTCGATGCCTTGCAGGAACATCCACGCGTTGTCCGGAGAAATGCAGGCCCCGAGATTCCGCAGAGGAACGGTTCGCATGCGCAGAATAAAGGCCAGCGGGAGCAGCGGATCGGGAAGGTCCATTCCCCAACGAAGCCCGTGATACGACGCGTCAGGCGTCGTATAAAGCGGGTGCCTCCCTGCCGCCCACGGGAATCTTCCGGAGTCCACGACCACACCGCCAATACCGGTCCCATGCCCACCAAACCACTTGGTCAAAGAATGCACGACAATGTCCGCGCCGTAATCCAGGGGCCGCGTGAGGTAGGGCGTCGAAAAGGTGGAATCAACAATCAGGGGCACGCCGTTCTGGCGGGCCACCTTCCCGACAGCCTCGAGGTCGGTGACTTCCAGAGCGGGATTGGACACGGACTCGCAGAATAGGGCGCGGGTACGGGGGTCGATGGCGTTGGCGAACTGCTGCGGATCCCTCGAATCCACGAATCGCACCTGAATGCCGAGTGTCGGGAGGATGTCGTTGAACTGCGTATAGGTACCCCCGTAGAGATTGCGGGCGGACACGATGTTGTCGCCAGCCTGGGCCAGGTTAATGACGGAGTAGAAGACGCCACTGGTCCCCGACGCCACGCCCAAGCCACCCATCTCGGGGGCCCCCTCCAAAAGCGCGACGCGCTTCTCGAGAACATCCGTCGTGGGATTCATCAACCGCGTGTAGATGTTGCCGAGTTCCTTGAGGGCAAAAAGATTCGCCGCATGCTCGGTGTCGCGAAATACGAAGGACGACGTGCGATAGATGGGAACGGCACGCGCCAGGGTCGTGGGATCAGGCTGGCTTCCGCCGTGAAGACAAAGCGTCTCGAGTTTCATCGGTGCCGCGCAGTCTAATAGCCATTGGGACGGTCGCCAAACGCGATTGTGATCCATCCGGAAATGGGTATCCCCTCGGACTAAGGGGCCGCACGCCAGACGGTCTGCCGTGCCAATCCATTCCACCGTGGCGGCTCCGCCTGGATCGCTCCCGCCGCCGCCCCGGCCCGCACTTCCCCGAAGGACCACGGTCTGCCCGTCGGCGTCCGCCACGCCGGCCATTCCAGGCTGGGCCAACCGGATTCGTTGTCCGCCCCTCGAACCTGCTGCACCAGCGCCGGATCACCAAACACCTGTCGGGTGGTCCCCGCCGGCACAGGTTCCGAAGGCGGTGCCCCGGGAAAAAGACGCTCCCACTTCGGCGCCGCGGCCGATCTCAGCATCGCCAGGCAGCCCGCAACCACTCCCGAAGGTGGACCCGCCAACGCATCCACCGAGGCGATACTGGCGAGATTGGTCATCGCTGATGGGGCCAGCCATGACGTCCACCGAACCAGTGAAGGCGTTTCGTTGGGATCCTCGAACCCCACTCGCGAGGAGTCGTACCGTTTTCGGAGCCCATCCCATTCCTGTCGCAGGTCCCACGCCAGGTGATCGCGGAAGAAGCGCGCCACATCGACGTCCTGAAAGCGCGTCCACCGCAGGGAATGCGGGTGGTTCGCGGCGGCCCGTGGATACGCGGGACCATCCAGGCGCCAACCCGTGAGCCCCCCGGACAGATCGATCAGATACGTTTCCGCGTCGATGGGCTCCATCGAATGCCAGGGTTGCTGTTCCCGAAACCATCGAACCCCACGCTGACTGGCATACAAATGCACCAATTCCCTGGCAAAAACGCCACAAGCGCGGTGGTACGCCTCACGATCACCCGCGACGAACGCCAGGCGCGCATAGGCCGCGACGGGTGAAGCCCGGTCGCCCAGTTCCGCACCGCCTTCGCGTCCAAACGCAGCCCAGCGTGTCGGCATTCCCACATCCCATAATCGCCGGATCAACGGCCACCTTTCCCGTACCAACCCGATGTCGTCACCACGGTGGACGTAGGCCCACAGGGCCTGCAGCAGACTGGATTCCGGACCGACATCCGCGACGGCCGCCCGGTCGTCACGCCCCGGAACAGGCAGAAAAAGTCTTCGTTCCCCCGCCGGCGCCGCGGATCCGCGCTCGACGAGACGCCCGGGCACCAGCACTTCGTCACGAAAGAACCGGCGCAATCGCGAGACCATCGTCGCCCGGGTCGAGTCGTCGAGATAAGGCAGCGCTTGAGCATACCAGAACGCCGCGGTAATCGATCGCATCGGATCGGCCGTGGAGGCCCCGTCGCGCAACGGGTCCTCCGACTTGGCAAAAGTCTCCCGTACCACCGATCTCAAACGCTGCAGCGGAGGTGCGCTTTCGTTGGCGACCACCGGCGCCTCGGTTTCATTCAAATAACGAAGCACGGGAAAGGACACCTCGTAGGCATCGACGTCCGCGATGCCGTAGAAAGGTCCGAAAGGGGTGGGCACTTCGTAATCAAAGGGAGGACGTGAGAAAGTGGCCGGAAACGACTGTCCCTTGCTTCGCACCAACCCGAGGACGGGACTCACGGGTGCGATGCGGATGGGGCGAGTGCCCCAGTCATCCGGAACCTCCATCCACCGGAATCGAGTCCGAAGAGTCACCTCGTCGCGATTTCGGTCGATGCTGTAGGATTCCTCGCCATCGACGGGAAACCGACGAGTAGCGCCCGACCAATACCGCAATCGAGTCAAAGGATCGCGGGCGACCACGATGGACCATTCCCACGTCAGCAGCTTCTTTTCCTCCAGCCCGTGTCGTGACAGGAACTCCCGGCCCTTCTGGGGCGGCTTGAAATAGCCGTATAGCGGCATCGCGGAGATGAACCCCGCGCCGCCCGAGAACTCGCAGGTCAGGCCATTCGTATCGAACCGAACCCGCTGGGGACGGCGCTGCAGAAACAATCCCCACGGACTGTCCCAGTCCACCCACCCCGGCGCGCCAGGAAACCCCGCCAGCAACCAGTTCTCCCGCATCTCGGTTCCGGCAAAGCCATCGCCTGGCCGGATCACCGCGATACCGGTGGGTGATGAATAGGCGAGAAAGGTGGGCCCGCCGAGTCCGGCCGACATCATACCGGAAAAGAAGGAGATGCGGTTCGAATCGCTCCGCCACAGCGTCGCGGGAGACAGTCCCGATTCCACCACGCTCAAGGTCGATGATGAGACCCAGTTCGCTGTGGGCTTGGGGATCTCTTGGTGTGGCGCCGAAACGACGGGTACGGACTCTCCATCAGGATACCTGGCCGCGGGCAAGTCCGGCGCCTTCGAGCATCCCCAACCCACCAGCAGGCAACCGAGCCAAAGGCAGGCACTGCGCCAACCCAGCAGGAACCAAGCACGGAAACGTCTGCCCCTCTCCATGGACCGCTGAACCCTGCCCACCTCGTCGCAGCGCGACGAGGGCCACCTGACTGGATCCATTTCCAACTGAGGTAGGCCGTGTCGCGCTGCGAAAGGGCAATCCCGTCGTCGATAAGGTGGAAGGTCCGAATACGTGTCCGGATTCTGGAGAACTTCCTTGCCCATGATGGCATCCCGGGACGGCGAACCGGGCCCGGTCCGAGCAGCCCGCAGGTTCCAAGTCTCGCGGTGGTTCATGACCTTCGCCTCAGTCCCATCCGCAGCACCTCTGCCAGCGCCGAAATCTGGGAGGGGGTATGTTCGCTCGAAACGGCAAACCGAAAGAAGCATGGCGACGGGCCGTTGGGGTAACGAATCAGGCTTGGGTAGATGCCTGACTCGAGCAGCAGGCGTCGGATCCGTTCATTCGTCGAGGCACGCTCGGTGCGAATGGCCAACATGGGCCCCGGCTCGTCATGGTGCTCGCCATCGATTTCGCGGAGCACGGCTCGAAGTCGTTCCATATTCCCCTGCATCCTCTCGCGGCGCGCCTTCCCCTCCAACCGCAACACTTCAAGCGCCGCCAGTCCGGCCGCGGCACAGGGGGGCGGCGGGGGGGTGTTACCCACGAAAAGTCGACTGCGCTGGAAGATCGCAGATCGAAGTGCGCGAGATCCCAGCACCAAACCACCGTAGCACCCGAACGCCTTGCTCAGTGTCCCGGTCACCACCACCCGGCGGTAGGGCACACCGGCCCACTCCAACGTCCCACGCCCGCGCAGTCCGAGCACTCCGACCCCGTGGGCATCGTCCACCAGCAAGGTGCCTCGCCGTGCCAACATCGGAAGATACTCGGCTAAGGGGGCGGCGTCGCCAGTGCTGCTGAAGAGTCCGTCCGTCATCACCAAGACTCGCCCCTGGCCGTTCGCGCGGTTCAGTTCGCGCTTGAGGCCGGCAGGATCCCGATGGGCAAACGTGCGCACCGGAAGACCTGTCAGCGACGCCGCGTCGTGCAGGCACGCATGGACCCGTTCGTCCAGCAAGACGGCGTCATGCTCCGGGCCCAGCGCCTGGGCCGCCACCAAGGGCGCCATATACCCTGCGGACACCAGCGTCGCCGAGGACGTCCCGAAAAAGCGCTGCAGCTGGGATTCGAGTTCACCATACACCGGGAGATTGCCCGTGGTGGACCGCGATGCGGCGCTGTTCGTTCCCAAGGCCTCGACGCCACGGGCCATCGCGGCGCGAACCTGGGGGTGCCACGAAAGCCGCAAATAATCGCTGCCACCAAAATAGACCAGGCTTCGTCCCTGATGGAGGACGTGCGTTTCGTCGATCTGCTGCAGAACAGGCGGTTCGTGCACGGCGCTATTCAGAGCCTGGCAGGCCCAAGTCCAAAGCCGAAAGTGGTCTGGAAAACCGGTCCCGCGTGGACGCGGTGACGCGAACGGGCAAGGATCAGGGCATGAATCTCGGCATCCAGGCGGAGCTTCCGCGGCGAAAAAATTGGCGCATCGGTGTGATCGGCGCCGGCTTCATCGTCAACGATTGCCACCTCGTCGCCTATCGCAAGGCCGGGTTCCAAGTCGAGGCCATCGCGTCCCGCACCCGCCAACGGGCGGAAGAAGTGGCCTCCCGTCACGGGATTCCTCGGGTTCATGATTCTCCCGCAGATCTCCTCTGCAATCCGGATCTTGAAATTCTCGATCTTGCGGTACCGCCGGCAGAACAGGGTCCATTGATTCGGGCCGCCTGCGAACACGGCACGCTCAAGGCGATCCTGGCTCAGAAGCCGCTGGGAGTGGATTACAGCGATGCACGCCGTTCGGTGCTCGCCTGCGAACAGGCGGGGATCGCCCTCGGGGTGAACCAGAACATGCGCTATGATCAAAGCGTTCGGGCCGGAAAAACGCTTCTCTCCAATGGGACCCTCGGCGAACCGGTGATTGCCACCATCGACATGCGAGGGATTCCTCATTGGATGCCGTGGCAGAAGGATCTCGGATGGGTGACGTTGCGCATCATGTCCATCCATCACCTCGACTGCTTCCGCTACTGGTTTGGAGATCCCGACCGCATTTTCTGCAGCGTGCGCACGGATCCACGCACCGCCTTTCCCCACACCGACGGCATTGCCTCCTATATTCTTGAATACGACTCCGGACTGCGGTGCGTCGGATTGGATGACACCTGGACGGGCCCGGCCAAGGAAGGGTGTCCGGCCGACCTCCGCATTCTGTGGCGCATTGAAGGACTGAACGGACTGGCCATGGGGGACATTGGCTGGTGCCGTGAGCCGTACACGACGCCGAGCCGGATTCGGTGGGCGGCGAAGGGGGATGCGGCCTTCCACGAACCGGTCTGGGCCGAATCCTGGTTTCCGGATGCGTTCATCGGGCCGATGGCTCAGCTCCTGGTGGCGTTGGAATCCGGCGAAACTCCCGCCATCAGTGGACGGGACAATCTGCGCACGATGGCACTGGTCGAGGCCGCCTATCGCAGTGTCCTGGAACACCGCTCGGTGGATCCGTCCGAGATCGATCCGGATCTCTACGGTTCGTGCTAACCCTGCCCGGTTGCCCGGTGCGCAGGAGGTGCCTAGCGCTGATACACCGGGAGGAGTTGGTACGGTGGTGTGAGGGAAAGGACCGCCAACGCCGTGGTGAGTACATTCCCAAAAACCGCGTCCCCTGCCGCGGGTTCGGGTGGCCACGAGCCGTCCGCCTGTTGAGCGCTCAATAACGAACGCACGAGTGGCGGATAGAACCGCTCCCAGAAACTGCCCCCGAGTTGCGCCATGGCCTGACTGCAGTAGTAGGCGCTGTAGAAGTAACGGTCCCTCAATCCAACGATACCGCCGAAATCCCCAAACGGCCGACGCGCCAGCCACTCGCCGGCACTCCGGGCCATCTCCGAGTGATGTCGCCCCGCCAACGCCAGCGAAAGGATGCCCGCGCCCACCATCCCGCGACTCGTTCGGATATCCGAGGCCCCCACCAATGCGTAGTTGAACACCGACTGCCCCGGCACAAAGCACCGTTCCACATACTCGACGGCGGCGTTGATCCGGTCCACCGGAACCTGAAATTCAGCGTTCTGGGCCGAGCGTAGAAACATCAATTGCCACCCGGTGACCGAAAGATCGGAATCAGCCGCCGAACGATCCCAGCGCAGGTACACGTAGCGCCAACCACCGCGGTCGACCTCGTGGAACTTCGGTCGAGTCTGTAACTGGCGGGTGAAATCCAATGCGCGCATCACCGCGCCTTTGATCCGGTCCGCCCTCGCACGGTCGGTGGTGCCGTACACTTCACAAAGCGCTGTGCCCGCGATGGCATGGTTGTAGGCCGCGGTGTGGGAGGGGGTCTTGTCTTCGTGGACCGAGCCCACGGGTGCGGACGTGAACAAGCCGGTTTCGGATTGCGTTTGCAGCAGGTAATCGACGGCACGATCCAGGCGTGCGCCATAACGACCTTCTCCAGGCCGATGGCCCCTGGAGAGAAACGCCAGCAACGCCAACCCGGTCACTGCCGGTTGCGCCGGCGACGGAGCCCGGAAATCGCCATCCTCTCCCTGCTGCTTCGCAAGCCATTCCAAAGCTTCGTCCACGGACTTCTCCACCCCCTCCCATCCTGCCGTCGGCAAGGCCGAGGCCAGCGTGGACCGGGACCTACCGATGTTCAGGTCGTCTTCCTGTGGACCACCGGGAGACTTCGCGTTCTTCGGGTTGGGGGCAGCCGGCGCCGGCAGAACGGCCTCGGCGACTCCCGTTGACGGCGCCGCCGTCGGTGCGCGAATAGGCGCTGGGGTCTCTCCGGGGGGCGGGAAATCCGGCAGCGACTGACCGGAGGCGTTTGCCAAGACGGTCGCGCAGAGGACTCGAAGCGACGCCCGGATCCTTCTCATGGCCCCCAACGAATGCGGGCGCTTCATTTCATTGAGGACGCGACTCCGAATCAGTGCGTCAGCACGTGGAAGATGATGTTGACCCCCATAGGGTAGGAGAGCTTTTCGGAATAGTTCTCGAAGAACCACTGGCTCACTCCTTCCTCTTCCCAACCGTCACTCAAGTCCGTGTTCCAACATATCAGCAGCATCACGCGCCCCCGGTCATCGAGGATCGCCCGGTAATCGGGCGGCTGCGGTTCCTCCCAGGAAATCTCATCCTCCCAAGTGCGATACGGAGCCGGCATGTCCTTGGTCCGGTGCGCCGAATCCTCGCTGGGCACCTGCGGCCGCATGCCGATCGGATACGGGGTGTGGAAGATGGGATGCTCCAGAGGCAGGGACACCGGCTTTCGGTCGGGAAAGACCTTCTCCAATTCCCCCAGCAGGTGATCCATCATCTGGTTGCCCCAGAAATCGTCGATCATGAGAAAGCCTCCGCCCAGCAGGTACTTCCTCAACGCCTGCGCCTCGTCCGAGCTCAAGACCATGGATCGCGGATCGATAATGAAGGCGAAGGGATAGTTGGGAAGGTTTGGATCATCGATATCCAGGACAAGCCCCTCCGGATCCACCTTCATCGAGGTCAATTGCTCCAGTCGATACGAGAGATTCAGGTCCGCCCCGGGATAGTCCACCGCCCAACCTCCCCGGCCGCGTCCGGTTGAATACCGGAGCCGCACGAAGGTGAACACATCGCTTCGAAAACGATCGTCGACCGTCCACGTCGGCACTCCGGCCCGCGGATCGCGGTTGCCGCCCATGCGATTGGCCAGGCCCGAACCGCCACCGCCGCCACCTCCCCCGGGTCGCCCGCCGGGACGGGATCGTTGCGCCATCGCCGCGAGCGCCAGGGCGGCACAGACCAAGGCCACGACGGTCGCCGTCACCAACGAATGCCCGCGTGAAAATCCAAGGGTCATGCTAGCTGGGTTGATAATCTGGCCTAGACGACGGGATCACTCCGCCACGCTCCCAACCCCAACGTCAAGCATGGCGGTGAACCCGGACGCCGAATCCCCGGTCGCTAGTCGGGACGCCGATGGACTTTATGGATCGCCGCCTGGTCGGTCGGTTTGATCACCATTTCATCGATGCAAACGTGTGGCGGTCGACTGGCCATCCATACCATCGCGTCGGCCACATCGGCCGCCGCCAATGGGTGGACCCCGGCATAGACCCGTTTCGCACGCGAGGCATCGCCCTTGAACCGGACGACCGAGAACTCGGTTTCGGCCATCCCCGGATCCAGACTGCCGACGCGAATGCCGGTGCCGTTCAGTTCCAGACGAAGGGACCTCGTAATGGCGAGTTCGCCGGCTTTGCTCGCACAATAGGCTGCACCGTTTTCATAAGGCGTTCGCGCCGCAATGGAGCCGATGTTCAGGACCATGGCTCCGGCATCGCGAGGCAACAAGGGCAACACGGCACGCGTCATGCGCAGCACCCCGAGTACGTTGGCCTGCATCATCGCCTCCCAGTCCTCGTCCTTGCCTTCGGCAATCGGCTCCAAACCCAACGCCCCGCCCGCGTTGTTCACGAGCACATCGATCCGGTCCGTGACCTCGCGCAGCCAGCGGACGAAGTCCTGCACGGAGTCGGTGGAGGCGACGTCGAGCCGATGGGCCTCGGCCACCGGGGCTCCCGCCGCGCGCGCCTGAGCCGCGATCTCCTTCAGCCGATCCTCGCGCCTGGCTCCGAGCACCAGTCGCGCACCCTCCGCTGCGAATGCCATGGCCCCGGCGGCACCAAAGCCGCTGGAGGCCCCGGTGATCAACACCCATCGGTCCGCAAGTCTCATGGCAGGCGCCAATGTGAACCACGGATGGGTTCCGCCGCGAGTCGCATTATGGCGCGAGGGCGGAGGACCGCATCAATTGAGGATGATGCCCCGACGCAGATACGTCGGTTGATCGAGATTATTTCCGCGGCGCACCGTGGGTTCACATTTCTCGAACCGGCCCTTGGTCACCACCTCGAATGGCAGGGGCACTTGCTGCGGTTTCTTGCGGCCGGACCGCCGCCCCCCTGGCGATTGGCTCAACAATTGATCCGCGAGCTCCGGCGTCAGATTCGGCGCGGGCGGCGCCAATCGGCGGGCGGTCCGGGCCGGGCCGGACTCGACATCCCGGGCGGGAAGGTTGTCGGCCGCCAAGAGGTTGGAACTGCGATCGGCGACGGGGTTCTCCACCGGCTCGTGGAGCACCATCTGCCGCGTCGACGCCATGACGGAGATGGTGAGCTCGGTATCCGCCTGATCCCGAATCTCCGCCCCAACCACCACGCGGGCGCCATCCGACTTGGACGTCAACTCATCCATGATTCGCCGGATCTCGCCCATGCCGAGGTCATGTCCGGCACGAAAACTCACCAGCAACGATTCGGCCCGGCGAAGCGTGTCACCGTGAGTCAACAAAGGATGATTCAGCAGGGCCGCCATCGCTCGATCGGAACGGTCCGGTCCCGATACCATGACACGGGCGAAGGCGCTTTCCTGGTTAGGTCCGCGAAGCACCGAGCAGATGTCGGCAAAACTGACGCCAAGCAATCCGGGGCGCGTCAACAAGCCCCAGATGCAGAGCACCGCGTCACGCAGATGCTCGCGGCCGCTGCGGAAGGCATCCACCAGGGTGGTACGATCGTCCGAGAGCAGCAGCAGCTTCTCATTCGGAAGACACAGGACTCCGTCCGCCACGGTCTTCAGCCGATGAAGCCCAAGAAGGGCCTGCTGCTGTCGGCGCGTGCCTTCGCAGTCGAATGGGGCGGTGACAAACGCGAACACCGAGGCACCGGTTTCGCGCGCGATTCGCGCCACCACCGGCGCAATCCCGGTGCCGCTGCCACCTCCAAGACCCGCCACGATGAATATCAGCGGGTATCCCTGGCACAGTCCACGAATCGCCGGGGTCTCCTCATCCGCCGCGGTGCGCGCCAACTCCGGGTCGCCGCCGGCCCCGAAACCTCTCGTTAAGCGAGCCCCGACAAAGAGCTTCTCCGGGAACGCGGTGGATTCAATGGCCGACCCGTCAGAATCGACCACGGCGTAGGTGAAACCGGTGGTGCCGGTTTCCTGGAGCGCCGCGGCAATCTCCGCGCCCGCCCGGCCGATGGCGATCACCCGCGCCCCGGAAGCGCGGAAGGGTGGTGCAAAATTCGCAGAGGCACCGGCACTCGGTTGCGAGCTCATGAGTTCGGAGGGAGTTTCAAATCAGGTTGGAAAAGATTCGGGCCGGACTCCAGCTGGCCAGCCGCCGCAGGCTTCCTCGGTTATTTTTTTTTCGGGCCTGACCGGCCCCGAACTTCACCAGTCCGATGGCGGTGGAGAATTCCGGTTGATCCAGAGCCGAAGCCAATCCGCTGATGCCGCGGGCGTGGCCCGGGAAGGCAGGCAGCTCGAACACTCGTTCGGCCAGCTCGAGGATTCGTGGGACGCGGGCGCCGCCACCGCAGATAAACACGCCGCCGCGCAATTGATTCAGCCACCCGGCCTCCTCGACCTCCTCGCGGATGATCTCGAATGTTTCCTGGAGTCGCAGGGACATCACGCACCGCAGGTGCTCGATGTTCAAGGGCCGCTCGGGCAGGCCCAATTCATGCGGGGGCGTATGGGTCAGTCCCTTGGCCGATTCGTCGAAAATCGCGTCGCCATGCTCAAACTTCAGTTTCTCCGCCCGTCCCTGGGGGACCTTCAAACCCAAGGCAATGTCCTGGGAAACATGGTCGCCGCCCACCGCCAGGACGCCGGTATGCTTCACCACCCCGCGGGCGTACACAACGTACTCGGTGGCCCCTGCCCCCAGATCGATGACCAACGCTCCCAATTCCTTCTGCTCCGCGGTCAGGATCCCCAAGGCGCTGGCAAGGCCGTTGAACACGATGTCCTCGACCTCGAGGTGCATCCCTTTGACCAGGCGGATCGCGTTTTGAAAGCGGTTGGTGCGTCCGTGGATGACGTGCATCTCGACCTCCAGACGTCCACCAATCATTCCCACCGGATCCCGAATCTCGTCCTGGTCATCGACACTGAAGTGCTGGCGGATGGCGTGGACGACGTAGTGTTCGGCCGGAATATTGATCGCTTTGGCGTTGCGAATGACGTCATTGACGTCGTCCTCCCCGATTTCACGGTCCCTGGAAACGATCGGCTGCACGCCCCGATTGTTGAAACCGACGACATGACCCCCGGAGACGCCGAGGTAGACGGAACGAATCTCGACATCCGCCGAATGCTCGGCTTCGGACAGGGCGGCGCGCACATCCTCTTCGGCGAGCGCCGGTTCGACGATCTCACCCTTGCGGACACCGCGGGACGGGCTCTGGCCGATGCCGATGATGGTGAGCGCACCTTCGGCGTTAATCTCGCCGACCATGGCGCAGACTTTGGCGGTGCCAATCTCCAGCCCGACGATCAGCGGGCGGCGTTCTAGGAATCGAAGATCAAACATGGCGTCTAGGGGTGCGTTTGGTCTTGGCCGGAACGGCGGCGGGCGGTGGGTTCGTGCCCTCCCGCCAACGGGCGGGCACATTGTTGGTCACTGAAAGGTCCAGCCAATCGAGCGAGCGGCCCTGGCTGTCGGCGTAGTCCTGGATGCTCCGCCATCGGCGCATCTGTCGGGCATAATCCTCTCGCCCGAAGACCAACTGCGTTCCCTGCTTCACCAAACCGCGCAGGGCCCCGGGGTCGGCGACGTCAATCCACTCCAGGTCCAGTCGACTGTAGACCGTCGAGGACTCATAGGCCCGGATCAGGTCCAGGGCCTGGCGGACCCCGCGGAATCGCAACGCCTCGCCGGGCACCACGTCGGTGGGATCCAGCCCGACCAAGCGGGGCAGATGCGAAAAATCCAGGTCTTCTCCAGGTCGCACCCATTCGGCCCGAAGGGGAGGAAGCACCACGCCCTGAGCATCCACGTAATTCGTCTCGGCCCACGCGCGGCGATCCGCGGGGTCCAAACGCCAAACCACCACCTGGGCCACCGGTTCCCGCTCCCGAATGCCCAGGCGCAGGCGATCCGGCCGGATGGTTTCCACGTCCGCACGCTCGATCCAGGGATTCAATTCGAGATCGTGGCGAATCTGCTCCAGATCAAGCGCGAGCAGGTTCTGTCCGAGTTCCACGCCGGTCCAGCGGCGGACCTGGTCCGAACGCAATCGACCGTCGTGGCGAAACTCGATGCGGCGCACCGCATACGCTTGATTCTGGTAGACGAAACGCCGGAGCGCCCATTGGTAGGCATGCCACACGAGCAACGCCATCACCGCGGTGCCGCCCAGTGTGCCGATCGCCGCGGTGAGCATTCGCACGCGCCATTGGCGCGCGTCGCGGGATCGCATTCTCACCTCGAGCACGTTCTCGCGTTCGTGGCGTCGATTCTTGGCTTTGCGCTTAGGCCACATGGTTGCTTTCCAATTCGGACCTCATCGCCGGACGTCGCCAGGCCAGTTCGACCATGCGCCGGCATAGGGTTGAAAAATCCATACCCGCGGCGGCAGCCGCCTTTGGCAGCAGACTGGTCTCCGTCATGCCCGGCAAGGTGTTGACCTCGAGCACCACCGGTTCGCCATTCTCCCGAACCATGACGTCCACCCGACCATAGTCGCGACCGCCAATCGCCCGAAAGGCGCGCAATCCCGCATCCTGCAGGGCGGCGGTGGTCGCGCCGTCGAACGGAGCCGGACACAAATACTCCGTCGCCCCTTGGGTGTACTTATTGCGGTAATCGTAGCCGCCCTGGCGCGGACGGACCTCGACCACGGGCAACGCCTGATCGTCGAACACGCCCACGGTCACCTCGCGCCCCCGGATACGTTCCTCGACCAACGCTTCGGTGTCATGCGACAGGCACTCGGTTAGCGCGGCGGACCATTGGCCTTCCTGATCCACAAACTGGAGGCCGACGCTCGAGCCCTGT
This sequence comes from Verrucomicrobiales bacterium, assembly GCA_016795425.1. GTDB lineage: Bacteria > Verrucomicrobiota > Verrucomicrobiia > Limisphaerales > CAIMTB01 > CAIMTB01. The sequence goes on along the minus strand of JAEUHG010000184.1, from coordinate 80,432 downwards.
CGGACCGGCTTCAGAATCACCGGCGGTTGCCAACCCGCCGGCCACGGCGTATCGCGGCGATTCACGACCACAAAGGGCGCCGTCGGGACTCCGCAGGCCACCAATCGGCGCTTGGTCAGCACCTTGTCGAAGGCCACACGACTGGCCTCCACCCCGCAGCCGGTGTAAGGCACCCGCAACTGTTCCAGGACCTGCTGCACCGTTCCGTCTTCGCCATACGTCCCGTGAAGCGCCAGAAACACCACGTCGGTCCCCGTGGGCAAGGTCCACGGCTCCGCCGGATCCACCTCGGTCACGGCATAGCCCACCGACCGAAGGGCTCGCGCCACCGCCGCCCCCGAGCGGAGCGAGACTTCCCGCTCGGCGGAGGGACCTCCGAGCAAAACGCAGATGTTCGTCGGGTCGCTCATTCGCCGATGATCTCCACCTCGGTCTCCAATTCGATGCCGCGCACCTCCCGGGCGCGGGTGCGGATCAATTCGATCAGCGCCAGCACGTCAGCGGCGGTGGCACCACCTTCATTGACGATGAAATTTCCGTGCACATCGGAAACAACGGCGCCACCGATACGAGTGCCCTTGAGTCCGAGTTCATCCACCAAACGGCCGGCGGGAAGTGCCGCTGGATTCTTGAATATGCAGCCGGCGCTCGGCGCCGCTGGCTGGGACTTCCAGCGCCGCTCATTCAGGTCGCGAGCCCGCGCTTCCACCTCGCTGGGAGTGGATGGCTCGCCGACAAAATCCGCCGCCAGCGCGATATGGTTTCGGAACAGATCGCAGCGGCGATAGCTGAAGGGCACCTGGGCCGCCGGCAGTTCCTGAACCTCACCTTCTGCCGACATGAACCGCAGCCGGTCGAGGCGATCGAAGACCGCGGCGTTCCAGGCTCCCGCGTTCATGCGCATCGCGCCACCCACGCTTCCCGGAATGCCGCCGAGGAATTCCAACCCCCCGAGTCCGCAGCGGCGTGCTTCGGCCGAGAGGTCCTTCAACCGCGCCCCGGCGCCACAGTGCAAGCGCACCCCGTGCACCTCGATGCGGGAGAAGTACGGCTGATTCAAGGTCAGCACCAAGCCACGAATCCCGCCGTCACGCACCAGGAGGTTGGAGCCGCGGCCCAGCACCATCCAAGGCACCCCGCGCGATCGAGCCGCCCGCACCGCCTCAGCAAGGTCGGCCTCGGTTCCCGCCTCCAATAAAAGGTCGGCTTCGCCTCCCACCCTTAGGGTGGTGCGACGCGACATGGGTTCCCGCAATCGCAAGTGGGAACTCGGAGAAAGATGACGCGCCAGCCATTCCGCCAAATCATCCACCGAGCGGGCGACCGATCCCGTCTGCCGTTCAAAAGTGGTGGAGGTATTCATGCCAGCGTTGCCAAACGGGTTCCCCGACCAGCAATGGGCGCGGTTGACGTCGGCGGCTCGGATCTTCTGGCCAGTCCGAGGATGTCCTCCGCCAGCACGTCGTCGGCACCCGGTCGATGCCAACCGGCGAGGCCGCGCCGCAGTCCCTCACGGCGCGCCGGATCCCCGAGCAATTGGTGCACGTGCCCCGCCAATCGTCCGGCCGTCGCTTCCTCCTGTCGAAGAACGACCGCGCCTCCGGCCGCCTCCACCGATCGCGCATTCGCGGCCTGATGATCATCCGCAGCATGGGGATACGGGATCAGGATCGGAGGCACCCCCATGGCGGCAAATTCCGCCAGCGAGGAAGCCCCCGACCGCGAAACCACCGCGTCGGCAGCCCCCAGGGCCAACTCCATCTCGGTAAGGAAGGCGCGCACCTTCGCCGGAACCCCAGCCTCGGCATACGCGCCGCGGACCTTGGGTTCATCGGCAGCACCCGTGAGATGAAGAATCTGGAGGTCCGAATGAACTTCGAGGATGCGCGGGGCGGCACCCACCATGGCCGTATTGATCGCGTGGGCTCCCTGGCTGCCTCCCATCACCAGCAGAACGGGTCGATCGGGACGCAACCCCAGAGCCAGGCGACAGGAACCTGCGTCGGCCGGCTGAAATGCCGGCCGCACCGGCATGCCCACGACCCGCACATCGCGGTGGGACAAGCGTTGATTCGCTTCAGGAAACACCACGTAGCAACGGGTCGCCACCCGCGCGAGCCAACGGTTGGCCCGGCCCGGAATCGCGTTCGCCTCATGCAGCACCACGGGGAGTCCCAACCGGCGCGCGCCCAAGACCGGTGCCGCACTCGTGAAGCCGCCCATGGACAACACGACCGCTGGAGTCTGCTCCCGAAAGGCGTCGAGACATTGCCGGATCGACCGCCAGACACGCACTGCAAATGGAATGAAGCGCCCTGCGGAGAATCCCACGGCAGGCAGGGTGAGGATTTCGAACCGGGCATCATCCCGTACCGCCCGTTGATCGACCTCCTTTTCAGAGATGGCCAACGTCACCGCCGCCCCGCGCTCGTACAACCGCTCTGCCACCGCCATCCCGGGATACAAATGTCCCCCGGTCCCTCCGCAGGCAATCACCACCCTTGTCGTGGGCGTATCGCAATTCATGAGGCCCCTTGGAACACGGACATTTCGCGGTCCGTCGACTCCGGCAGATCCGCCGCTTCGTCATCACGCGAGGAGCGAATGGCGACGTTGAGGATGAGGCCAACGAGGGTCAGCATCGCCACCAGGCACGTGCCACCATAGCTCACGAACGGCAGCGCCAGGCCCTTGTTGGGAACCGAACCCGTAGTCACCGCGATATTGATGACCGCCTGGGCGCCGACCAGCATGCCGCCTCCAAACGCAATCAGGGCGCCATAAGTATCCGTCGCGCGACGCGCAATGGCGAGGGCGGCCAGGGAAAACGCGGCGTAGGCAAACAGCAACGGAAGAGTCACGCGCAGTCCCAATTCCTCTCCAATGACCGAGAAGATGAAGTCCGTTTTCTGCTCGGGCACGTAACCGGACTTATGAATTCCGTTGCCCAGGCCGCGTCCGAAGGGTCCCCCGGAACCGATGGCGATCTTCGACTGCTCGGACTGCATGGCGATGGTTTCCTCATAGCGCTCCGGATGAAGGAAGGCATCCACCCGCCGCCATCGAACCGTGTCGGTGGCGAGGTAGGCTCCCAGCCCGACGGCCACCACCAATCCCACCGGAACCAGGTGTCGTAAGCGGGTGCCCGCGGCGAAGAGCATCGCCGCGGAGAGCAGCGACATCAGCGCCGTCGTTCCGAGGTCTTTGCCGGCGAGAATCAGAACCAGGACCACGCCGATCACTGCCCCGGGAAACACTAAGCCGTATAACGGCCGCTTCAGAAGCCGCTGGCAGGAATCCGAATAGGCGGCGATCGACATGATCAAAGCCAACTTGGCGAATTCCGACGGCTGGAAACTGATCGACCCCAGCTTCAACCAGCGCCAACCGCCCTTGATCTCCTGTCCGATGCCCGGCGTTCGCGCCAAAATCAGGCAAACCGCCATCGCCACCAGAAAGGCATAGGCGAGCATCCTCGTCCGCCGATAATCGATCGCAACCGCCAGAAGGCATCCCACCATGCCTACCCCCAGCCAGCGGGTCTGCTGATAGAAGGATGCCAGGCCCTTCGGGTCATGCATCCCGAGGCTGTGGAGCATCGTCAACCCCAACGCGACGATCAGGCCCGTTGCCAAGGTGAGGGTTCCAACAGCCAGGCGCATGGGCAGGAATGCGTGGGATGGAGGTGGGACGCTGGATCGCGATGACCCGCATCAGAACGTCGGCGGGGCGCCCGATGCCGGTGGCGCGGTGTTGCCGGCGGGCTCGGTAGCCGAACCGGCCTTGGCCGGAATGATCAGGCGCTGTTTCACCGTGAGACGGTCGCCCTTGATGTTGTTGACCGCCCGCAGTTGCTTGACCGAAACACCGAAACGCTTGGCGATCTTGGTCAGGTTATCCCCTGACTTCACCACGTACGTTTCGCCGCTCGCCGTCGGGCTCGCCGTCGCGGCCGGGGTTGTCGAATCGGCTCCGGGTGCGGCCGTGCTGGCGATATGTGCCGTCTGGGCGGGAATGGTCAATTTGTCGCCCACCTTGAGATTGCGCGGCTTGACGTTCGGATTGGCATCGAGAATCGCCTTCTCGGTGACGCCGTAGTGCTTGGCAATATCGCGAATCAGATCGCCCTTCTTGATGGTGTGCTCATTACCCGCAGCCGTTACCACGGACGACGGGGTTGTCACCGGCGGCGGCAGCGACCCGACCGACGATGGCATTCCACCGGCCAGGGCATTGTCGCCCTGGGTGGACGGAAATGCGGTCGTAGTCGTCGGGTTGGCAGCCGATCCCGGCAGCGTCGAATAGCTGCTGGGTGAAGGCGCCGACGCCGGCGGGTTGCTTGAACCGGCCAGAGTATCCCCGGGAAAACTCGAGAAATAGTTGGTGTCGGTCAGCGGCGGCAAGGCGCTCACGGTGTTGGAAGCCGCGTCGGTCGTTCCCGCCGTCTTGTTGCCCTTGTCACAGCCTTGGAGCAACAGGCCTCCAATGAAGACCACGTGCAGGCCCAAAATGGTAAGAACGGTGATGCGAACCCGGGATTTGGGAGCGGGAGCGTTGTCCAGGGCGCCCTGGGGTTGCAGCGGATTCGAGGTGCTCATGTTCGTCGATTTGCGATTGGGATTGGGATTGGGAATGGATCGATGGCGATGGCGATGGCGATGGCGGTTGCAGTCGTTGGATCATCCAGCCGGTGGTGTGGACAGTGAGGGCGGCGGAAACGACACCGACACCCGGTCAGCCTCGATCCCGATGGGGGAATCGGAAGCCCCGGCGCCGGACGCCTCGCCGCGGCGTGTCAGGTGATCACGAACGACCTCCCGAAAAACGTCACTGCCACTCGGTGGTTGGTCTGGTCTCGCACTGCTAGGGCAAGCGGGGGAATACAGGACTGTTTCGCCACTCGCCGCCTGTGCCACCGCTCTGTGGGCGGCATCTAACAATGAGGGCACCAGGGTGCAAGGTGTAAATAAGCTCCACGCGGACCGCATGGCCTCGGCGGCTTCCCCGTAGAGAACCGCATGCTTCACCCGGGGCGATAGCACGGGCCCGACATCGTAGAATTGCCGACCCTGCGAGGCCCCTCCGGCTACCAACCAAATGCAGGGCTGTTCAGGTGCCACCGGCGCCAAGGTAATCAAACCTTTCACCAAGGCATCCAGGTTCTGGCTCCGTCCATCATCCATGTACCGAACCCCTTCACCTTCCCCGATCAACTCGAAGCAGCTGGCGCCCGGCTCAAAGCGGTCCAACGCGTGGACCATGTCATCCAGGGACAACCGCAAGACCCTCCCCACCGCCAAGGCCGCCAGGGCGTCTTCCGCAAAGTGCGGCCCGCGCAACCGACCGCGCGCCATATCCCACAACGGACCCGTCCAGGTGTCCCATCGACTCACCAGCAGTCCGCGCTCCATCCCCAGATCCGCCTGACGACTGAAGGCACTGAAGCTGACCACCTTTCCTGGAAGGTTGGCCGCCACGGAGCGGAAATGGGCCAGAGCTTCCGCTTGCACGATCGCCCAATCGAACGGCTGTTGCCGGGCGAATAATCGCGACAGACGGCGAACATGGTCGTCCCAGGACTCCACCGGACCGGGATGATCCGCTGGTGCGTTGAGGAGCACCGCCACCACCGGACGGAAATGGTTGAGAAACTCGAATTCCGAGACGTCGACTCCGTGCACCAGGAATTCCAAGTCTCGACTGCCATCGACCCAAGCGCATGCCGGTTGATCGATGCCGCTGGCAACCGCCACCCGACGGCCGGTGGCGCGCAGGATATGCGCGATCAACGCGGTCGTCGTCCTCTTCCCGCTGGCGCCCGCTACCGCCACATGCAGGCAGAGGGAGAGCTGAAAGGCCAATTCCCGCTCCCCAATCACCGTGGTTCCTCGTGAGATCCACGCGTCAAACTCGCCCAACCTCCGGTCGCAACCGACGCTCAGGACCACCACGTCGGGCGCCGGTTCTCCCGGATCGGGCAGGTAGTCGGCGGGCAGAAGCTTCGCCTCGGCGCCACGGCTCCGCACGATGGCAAGCGCGGACTCGCCGCTCGGGTCGCGCCCAAGGACGAGTACTTTCTTGGCATCGAGTTGGATCATCTTGGCTGGCCCCTCACCGCAGCTTGATCGTGCTCAGCGCCACCAGCGCGCAGAGAATGGAGAGGATGTAAAAGCGGATGGTGACCTTGGATTCGTACCACCCCTGCTTCATGAAATGATAATGCAGCGGCGCCATCAGAAACACACGGCGTCCCGCCCCATAACGGCGTTTGGTGAACTTGAACCAACTGCGCTGAATCACCACCGAAACCGCCTCGGCGACAAACACTCCGCCAGCGATCAAAAGCACGAGCGGCTGATGGATCAGCACGGCGATGATCCCCAGGCCTCCTCCCAATGCCAGCGCCCCGGTGTCTCCCATGAACACCTGTGCAGGATGGCAGTTGAACCACAGGAATCCCAATCCCGCCCCTATCAGAGCCGCAGTAAACACCACCAACTCCCCTGCTCCGTCGACGTACGGCAAAAGCAACTGGGCGGCGAACACGCGATTGCTGATCAGATAGCTGAACACCAGCAGCACCGACGACGTGATGACCGTGCATCCGATGGCCAGACCGTCGAGGCCGTCGGTCAAATTCACCGCGTTCGAACTTCCCACGATAGTGAGAACCGCAATGCCCACCCCCACCCAGGCCACTCCCGTGAGGACCGGCTGTTTGAAGAAAGGCACCATCACGTCGCTGACCAACACCCGCGTCGGCTCGTTCCACCACAAGTAAAGCCCGATAAAGAGTGCCAGCCCGAACTGGACCAAAAGCTTCAGTCGCTCGGTGGCGCCCGCCTCCCTCGATTGGCGCGCGATCTTCGCGTAGTCGTCGTAAAAGCCCAGCCCCGCCAGCACCAGCACCGATAACAAGGTCAATTGAAGCTGCGTGTTCCATCGGCCCCAAAGCACCGCCGAAATGTCCAATACGAGAACGATGAGCAAACCGCCCATCGTGGGGATCCCCACTTTGCGCGTCGGATCCATCCGAATCCCCTGCTGCGCACCCGGGTCCTGGTATTGCTGACCGAACTTCCAGCGCACCAACTCGCGAAAGAACCGCGGGCCTAGCGCAAGGGAAAGCAATAGCGCCGTGAGCGCCGCGCCGGCACTTCGGAAGGTCACGTAGTCGAACACCCGCAACGGCCCCGCCCATTCCGCCCACTCGGTGCCCTCCGCCCACCGGCGCAACCACACACTGAGATAGTAGAGCATGGTTCACGCGGCTCGTTGCAGGCACGACTGACCACGCAGCAAGGCGCTAAGGCGTTCCAAATGCGCCGACCTTGATCCCTTGATCAAAAGACAATCCCCCGGCCGCAGCCAGGTTCGCAAATGCGAGGCCGCCGCCTCCACAGTGTCCACGACAATGGCCTGCGCCAACCCGGCATCCGTGGCGGCCTCTGCTGACACCGCCGCCAGGTCCCCGATGGCCAGGAGGCGGTCGATCCCCAATTCGGCGGTCCGCCGACCCGCAGCCGCATGTGCCCGGCTGGTGTGAATGCCAAGTTCGGCCATGCCCCCGAGCACCGCCACTCGACGTCCGGAGCAGGGAAAAGCACGCAACGTTTCCAAGGCGGCGAGGGTCGAATCGAGGTTGGCATTGTAACAATCCTCAATCACCTCCACCCCATCCACCTGCCACCGATTCATGCGCCAGCGAGCCGGCGCACATTGGGTCAGTCCCCGCCGTATCTCCTCGCGGTTCAACCCGAACTCCGCCGCCGCCGCCGCCGCCAGCAAAGCATTCGACACCTGATGGGCGCCCAGGAGGTTGACCCGGTATTCCCCGGTCAGGTCCGCCCTCGGTCCGCGCACCGAAAACGTCGTGCCCCGCGCATCGGTTTCCGTCTCCAACAGGCGCCAGTCGCTCTTCGGGTCGCGACCGACCCGCACCACCCGGCACCGGCTCCGGGCCACCACGGGTGCGGACCACGCGGGATCTCCCGGCAGAATGAGAACGCCATCCGGCGGCAGCAGATCCGCCAGCCACCCTTCTTCCTCGATCACCCCCAGCAGGCTGCCGAAGTATTCCAGGTGTTCCTCACCGACATGGGTGAGCACGCCGAGTCGCGGCTGCGCCATGCGAAGCAATGGAGCCAGTTCCCCAGGGTGGTTGGTACCCACCTCGACCACCGCCGCCAAATGCCGGGATTCGAGGCCGAAAAGCGTCGCCGGCACGCCCACGTCATTATTGAAGCTCTCCGGACTTCGCAGGGTTTCGAAACAACCGCCGAGCACGGTTCCGATCAGCTCTTTGGTGGTGGTCTTTCCGTTCGAACCCGCGACGGCCACCACCGGCAAATGAAAATCGGCCCGGTATCTCGCCGCCATCCGACCCAGAGCGCGTCGCGGATCATCCACCCACAGCACCGCAGCACCGTCAAAGCGCGCCGCCTGCGCGCGCGCCACCACCGCGGCAACCGCACCGCGGTCCAGGGCATCGGCGACAAAATCATGGCCGTCGAATCGGTCCCCGGAGATCCCCACAAACAGATCCCCGGTTCGGATCTCCCGGGAATCGGTACAAATGCGCGTGACCACGCGCTCCGGTGCCACTCCATGGCACACGCCTTGGCAGGCATCGGCAAAATACTCGAGGGTGCGGGGCTCCATGGGATCGAATTTCGAATCAGGGGTCGGGCTTCAAGGCTTGGGTCGCACCGATGTGAGAGCCGTTGACGATTCCTCCGCGGGTTCCGTTCCCGGCCGCGGGAGATCCGGCTGAATTCCCAGGTAATCAGCGGCCCGCGTCGCGATGTTGCGGAAAGCCGGACCCGAGACTTTGCCGCCGTAGTATCCCAGACGCGGGTTCGGATCCTCGACCACCACGGCAATGCAAAGCTCGGGGGCTTCGGTGGGGAAGAATCCGACGAAGCTGGAGTGATATCGAGGCTCGCGGTAGGGAGCGATCTTTGCCGTGCCGGTCTTACCTGCGACCGTATATCGCTCCATCTTGACCAGCGCCCCGGTGCCATCCTCTACCACCTGCCGCAGGGCGCGCCGCACTTTTGCTGCCACTTCAGGGCGGCAGACTTCGCGCACGACCTCGGGTTCGGGCTGCGCCAACAGGGTTCCGTCGGCACCCACGATGCGATCAATGATCTGCGGTCGCATGAGGCGGCCGTCATTGGCCAGGGCGCTCATGGCCATGGCCAGTTGCAGCGGGGTGACAGCCACGGTGTAACCCATGGCGATGCGTGAGAAGTCGGTCATCGACCAGTCCTTGGGCTGGCGCAGCAGTCCGCGCTCTTCAAGCGGCATCCGGATTCCCGTTTTCTGGCCAAATCCGAAGCGGTCCAAGTACTCGGCGTACCGGTTCCGCCCCAGCTTCAGCGCCAGCTGAAAGGTGCCGATATTCGAGGATTCCGCGATCACACGCTCCACCGTGGCGTACCGGTCCTTGATCACGTGGACATCGGAAAGTCGCACCCGTTCCTTGCCGAACTCGCCCACGTATTGTCCGTGTTCCCCGCAATCGACGCGATCCGTCAAATCCAACAGTCCCTCATTCATCACCGCGGTAGCCGCCACCAGCTTGAAGGTGGATCCCGGCTCGAACGTGTAGGAGACGCCCCAGTTGCGTCGCAGGGTCGCGTCTTGGGGGCGCAAGGGTGGCCGATTCGGATCGTAGCCGGGAAGGCTAGCCATCGCCAGGATACGGCCGGTCCGAGGCTGAATGGCGACCGCGCATCCACCGGGTGCCTGGAACTGGCGGAGGGTCGCCGCGAGTTCCTCTTCCACGATCAACTGAAGCCGGGCGTCGAGGGTAAGAAACACATCGCGCCCGTGTTGAGGCGGCATCTGAATCTCTCGGAACCGTCGGAGTTCTCCCCCGCGCCGCGAGCGTTCCGTTTTGATAAAGCCATCGACGCCCCTGAGTTGCTCGTTAAGGAAGGCTTCCAGGCCTTCGACGCCCCCGCCCATGCCGTCGGTAAAGCCGATGACTGGACCCGCCAAAAGTCGATTCGGATAGACTCGAATCTCGTCGTCGTCTCGCGAGGGCTGAATGCTCTGTCGCAGGCTCGATATTTCGCGCACGCGATTGGTCGGGAGCCCGAAGGTTTCCTTCTTCAGCGCGTCCGACAAGGCGCGCCAATCCTCGTCCAGGACACGACGGCGCAGCACCACGAATTGGTTCGTGACGGGCCGCCCCTTCCGATCATGGATGACCTCTCCCAGGTGATTCGTCCGCAGCCGCGGCTGCAGGATCTCGGCGAGAATCGCCTCGTTGGTCCGGAGAAGAGGTGCCAGCACGCGTGCCACCGCGGTGTAATGTTCGCCGATGAGCGAGGGATCCGCGCAGATGGCCTTCGCGGGCAGGCTGCGTGCCAGCACCTCTCCCCGAGAATCTAGTATATCGCCCCGATGCCCCTTGGTCGTGATTTGCAGCGCGTGACTCCGATTCGCCCGGTCCAGCAATGCCTCATGCTGGATCACCTGCAGATCGACCAGGCGATACCCCAGCGCCATGAAGGCGAGGACCAGCAGCAGTCCCATCCAGAGGATCCGGGTTCGTTGGCGAGCGAGGTCCATGGCTCGAGGAGTCAGGGTTGACGCACCGCCAGGTGCGAGGCCGTTCGGGAGTAGGAACTGCCTGGACCGACGTGCAGGGTGCGGGGGGAAGCCGCCGGGATCGGCAGGCTTTCCACCTGTGGTTCAGGAAGCACCACCCGGGCATTCTCACCCGGCATGACGAGAATCAGCCGCATTTCCCGCAGCCGGTTGTTCAAGCCGGAAGGGGACACGATCGTCGCGTAATCCATTTCCAGCTTGTGATTGGCGCGACGCAACTCGCTCAACTGGCGATCGAGGCGGTTGATGTCGGTGTCGAGGCGGTTCAGTTCGCCCTTGAGCCGAATGTACCCCAGCAGAGACACGGCCACGGCAAGACAAACAATCACCCCGGAGGTCATGACCGAGGTGATGCCCGTGAGGTTGGTGAGTCGGCGATTACGAGCCATGCCCCATCCTTTCCAGCACCCTCAATTGGGCGCTGCGCGCGCGAGGATTCGCGGCGAGCTCGGCGTCACTGGCGGTCTGCGCTCGGCGGACCACCCACCGCAACTCCGGCGGTTTCGGCCGGCGCAGTTCGGGGACGTCGATCTCGCCATCAAACGTGTAGTCCAAAGTCAATGGCCGGGCGAATTGTTTGAGCACCCGCACTTCCAGCGAATGAAAGGTGATCACCGCAAGGCGCCCTCCCGGGCGCAGGGCGAGCAACGCCGCTTCGAGTCCGCGCCGCAGTTGTCCCAACTCGTCGTTGACGACCATGCGCAAAGCCTGAAATGCGCGCGTCGCCGGATGCAGGCGGGCGCCGCCCCGCGGCGTGGTGCGCTCGATCAGCGCCGCCAGCTGCCTCGTCGATGTCAACGGTTGCACGTTGCGTTCCTCTCCGATCGCGCGCGCCAATCGCCGCGCGCGCGGTTCCTCGCCGTATTCAAAAAAGATTCGTTCCAACTCTTCCACTGCCGCGCTGTTGACCCATGCCGCCGCCGTGGTTCCGCCCGAAGACGGATCCATGCGCATATCCAGGGGGCCATCCTCCCGAAAACTGAACCCCCGCCCCGGATGATCGAGTTGGGGAGAACTCACCCCCAAATCCAGCAACACACCGTCACAGCTCCCCGGCTCCACCCACTCGCCCATCCGATCGAACGTCCCATGCCTCAGCTCATACCGTCCCGCGAACGGTGCCAATCGCTCCGCCGCCGCTGCCAGAGCGGTTCCATCGCGATCGATACCGAGCAACCAACCCGCCGGTGAACTCGCCTTCAAAATCTCGACGGCATGCCCAGCCCCACCGAGCGTGCCGTCCAGGTACCGGCGACCCGTCATCGGGGCCAGCGCCGCCAGCACCTCGGCCACCAGGACCGGGTTGTGCGTGAAGGAGTTCACGCGATCGCTTCACAACTAAAAAAGGTTCTGTCCCCACCGTCGCAGGTGGCGCGTTCCCTGATCCCACCACAGGCGCAGGACCCGGGCCCGACAGTCCGGACTCATCGTCCGTCGATCCGGACTCCGCACCACCACCTCCACATCCGAAACCGCCAAGTCGTTCCGTGCCACCTTGACCGTCTGAAAACACATCTCGGTCTGCACGGTCCGGGTCGATCGCCGGCGATTGCCCGGGCGAAACACGGCCAGCAGAAACAGCTCCAACCACCCGGGCAACCGCCGGCCGGACGTCTTCGTCGTCGGACGACGGTCCACGCGTCCAACGCCGGACGAAGTCGAACCCGCACCCGGACCCGCCGGGAATGCGGTCGAGGATGCGGCCCCGATCCCGGAAATCGATCGAGCCGCCACCCCCACCCCCTCGGCCCGCACGATCAATCCCGAGGCGCCACCAGTCCCCGGTGTCGGCGCGCTCTCCACGGGCAGAACCGCAGCCACAGGCGCCGAGGAGGGGACCGACACGGGTGCCGGTAGGGGTGCCGGAGGCGACGATCGGAAACGCGATCGCGACGCCGGCGAACCAAACGCACGGCCGATGGGCAGCAAATTTCTCAGACTCATGACCGCCTTTCAGATCAGCGAGAACGCCTCACTGGATCGCTCATCATCCCCCGCTTCCACCTGCGCAAACCGCTCGGGACTCCACAGTTCAAACCAGTCGATCATCCCAGCCAGCACCACGCGTTCCTTGATGTCGACGGATTTTGCCACGTCTTCCGGCAGACAAATACGCCCCGCACTGTCCGTCTCCACCTCGCACGCCCGCGTCGCCAACAGCCGTCGCAGAGAATCCGCCCGGTCATCCGAAAACCTCATCTGACGCAACTCCTGCACCAAACTGGCAAATCTCTGCGGTGGCATGGCCACGACACAAGCCGGTCTCCAGGCACGCTTCGGCGCCGGCAACAGGAGATAACGCACTCCTGTCTGCCCACGCCGCCAAGCGCTCGGAATCTGGATGCGCCGCTTCTCATCGACCTTGTTCTCGAAGCGGGAAACGAACAGCTGCGCTCCATCTCCGTTGGCGTTGTTGGCGTTGGCGTTGCTGGTGTCGGTTGGCGACATTTCCCGGCCGGAAGATTGGGACTCATTTCCCCATCTCCCCCACACCGCCACACCTTGCACCACTTTGCCCCACCATTTCAATAAGGAAAACGTCGTGCGGGCAACTAGTTGTGCACCGCGCGACGCGCTCTGTGAATAACCGGTGAATAACTGCGTTTGAAGCCATTGAAAGGCAAGGACAAAGCCTATTTCAGGCTTCGCAATCGCTTACGTCATCGCTACAGAAGCAAGCCGTGCGGACCGAGGACTTTAGTTATTCACTGCCCCCGGAGGCCATCGCTCAGGCCCCAGCCACGCGCCGGGATGCCTCCCAACTCGTCGTCGTTCACCGAGCCTCCCGATCCGTCGAGTTTTCCCTGTTCCAGCACCTCCAGAATCACTTTCGACCCGGGGACGTGCTGGTCGCCAATAACTCCCGCGTCATCCCTGCCCGACTTCGGGCGCGGAAGGTGGAGGGAGGCGGTCATCTGGAGGTCCTCTTGCTCGCTCCATCCCCCGAAGGCGGGTGGTGGGTCATGCTGCGCCCCGGAAAACGGGTCCGCCCGCAGACGCGCATCGCCGTGACGCATCCCACCCACTCCATCCACGCCACGGTTCTCGACAAAGCTCCGGATGGCCGCTGTCGGATCGCCTTCGATCCGAATGTCGACGTCCTTGCCCTGGCGGAAGAATGCGGCGAGATCCCGCTTCCCCCTTACATCCAACGTGAGGCTCCCCAGGAGGTGGACCGTGATCGTTATCAGACGGTCTATTCCGCCCACCCGGGGTCGGTCGCCGCCCCGACCGCTGGACTGCACTTCACCCCGGAACTCCTCCATCGACTGCAGTCCAATGGCATCGAGTTTCGCACCATCACCCTCCATGTCGGCTTGGGAACCTTCGCGCCCGTGAAAGTCGATCGCATCGAGGACCATGTCATGCACGCGGAGTCCTACCGAGTGCCAGCCGAGACGGCGGATGCGATCAACCGCGCCAAGGCGGAAGGACGCCGTATCATTGCCATCGGCACCACGTCGCTCCGGGTCCTCGAATCGGTAGCCGCCGCCCACCACGGCCGGATGGCAGGCGGCGAAGGGGAGACGCGACTTTTTCTCTACCCGCCGGCACGATTCCAAGTGGTTGACGCACTGCTTACCAACTTCCACCTTCCGCGCTCCACCCTCCTCATGCTGGTCAGCGCCTTTGCGGCCCCAGGAACAACGGAGGGCCGGACCTTGATCCTGGAAACCTACCAACAGGCACTGGCCCGCGGGCTGCGCTTCTTCAGCTATGGGGATGCGATGCTCCTTCTGTAAGCCTTGCCGCCGCGCCCATGCCCTCTCCCCCTCCCCGCCCCTTCGTTCTACTCAACATGGCCATGTCGGCGGACGGCAAAATCGCCACCGCCAACCGCCGCATCGAGACCTTCGGCAGCTCGCTCGACCACGCACACCTGCTGGATCTGCGCGCGACAGCGGACGCAGTGATCTGCGGAGCGCGGACGGCGGGTCAGAAAGGAATCACACTCGATCCTGGCGGGGCCCAGTTCCAGAGGCGGCGCCTCCGGCGGGGACTCGAGGAATTCCACTATCGGGTCGTGGTGAGCGGGAGCGCTTCGCTCGATCCTGACGCGGATCTTTTCCGCTGCGGCAAAGGGCCGTCGATCGTCCTGGTCAGTCGCTCAGCCCCGCCTCGCCGCATCCGCAACCTTCGTCAAGCCGCCAACGAAGTCCGCGCTTTTGGCAACACGGAGGTCGACTTGCGGGAGGCACTTCGGTGGTTGCGGCGGGAACACGGGATTCGTCGGCTCGTCTGTGAGGGGGGACCGGAATTGAATGACGCGCTATTGCGCGCCCATCTCATTGACGAGATCCACCTTACCTGGTGCCCCAAGGTGGTCGGCGGTCAAGACGCTCTGACCTGGGTGGAAGGGACCGGACTTCAACGCCTGGCGGATGCGCACCTGGTGACCCTGCAGCGCCGCCGCCAAGCGGGTCACGAGAGCTTTCTTGTCTTCCGAGTTTCCAATGCGCTTCGTTGAGAGCCGAACCCCATTTGCGGTCCATCCAGGTTCGTCCTACCCTGTCGCCCCATTGTGACCGTCGAACTCATCAACACAGGATCAGAATTGATGCTGGGCCGGGTCCTGAATACGCATCAGCAGTGGCTTTGTCGGCGGATGGCAGATGCCGGCATGCCCGTCGCCCGCCAAGTGGCCATTCCGGACACCTCCACCTCCATTCGAGAAGCGGTCGCTGAGGGGCTGACCCGGGCGGATCTGGTCATCGTGACGGGAGGGCTTGGTCCGACCTCGGACGACCTGACGCGGGACGAGGTCGCCGGACTGCTCGGACTTTCGCTCCGCGAGGATTTGGCAACACGCCGGAACATCGAAGCCTTCTTCGCTTCCCGCGGCCGCAAGATGCCGCCACGCGTCCTGATCCAGGCGCAAGTTCCCGAAGGCGCCATTGTGGTGGGGAACCGCCACGGCACGGCGCCCGGACTGCTGATTCCGGCGGCCGCAGGCCGATTCGGTCCCGGCCCGCGTTGGCTGCTCATGCTGCCTGGCCCACCGCGTGAATTGCGGCCGATGTTCGACCAGGAGGCCCTGCCCCTGCTCCGCGAACGCTTTCCTTCGGCCAGCGGCTTCCAATGCCTGACGCTCCGCACCTGCGGCATTGGTGAATCCTGGGTGGAGGAACAGCTCGACCCCATTTTGCCTCCCTTGATCCAGCAGGGATTGCAGATTGGATACTGCGCACGCACCGGCGAGGTGGACGTCCGTTTGGTCGCCACTGGTCCTGCCGCCTCCGAGGTTGTCGCCCACGCCGAATCCGCCGTCCGGGATCGCCTGGGCGTTCACATCTATGGAATCAACGATGATTCATTGGAAGCGGTGGCTATTCGACTTGCCACCGAAGCCAACGCCCGCCTGGTCGTGGCAGAGTCCTGCACCGGCGGGTACGTGACCCACCGACTGACCAATGTTCCCGGGGCGTCGAAGGTCGTCTGGGGGGGGTGGATGACCTACGACAACGCCGCCAAGCAGCAACTACTTGGCGTCGCTTCGGAGGTTCTTAGCGACCACGGGGCGGTCAGCGAGGCCTGCGCGCGGGCCATGGCAGACGGAGCCCTTCGGGCAGCTCAGGCCACTCATGCGCTGGCGCTCACCGGCATTGCCGGTCCGTCTGGTGGCACTCCCGAAAAGCCCGTTGGAACGGTGTTCGTCGCCCTGGCAGCGGCTGGCGCGGAAACCCTGGTCCGCCGGTTTCACAACCCCTTCGATCGGGAGACCTTCAAATACGTGGCTTCCCAGCAGGCCCTGGAGATGTTGCGACGTTCGCTGCTGGGGCTGCCTCCGATGGCAGGCATTCGGGCGCCGGCCAAAGCCGCGTGAAAAAGGCCCCCGTGGATCCAACCACGGGGGCCCTCGAAATCCAAACCGGCCAGGAAACGCTCAAGGCGTCACCCTGCTAGCCTAGCCGCCGTCGTCGCCGATGGCCTCAACGGGACAGCCTTCCTTGGCTTCCTTGCACTGGGCCTCTTCCTCGGGCGACTCCGGCTGCTTGTAGACGAAGGAGAAACCCCCGTCGTCATTCCGCTTGAAATTGTTGGGAGCGGTTTCCCGGCACAAGTCGCAGTCGATGCATTGATTGTCGACGTAGTACTTGCCGGCCGTGTTCTCGGCGTATCGATTCGCAATATCAGCCATAGGTCAAAAAGGGTCCGAACGGCAGGACGAACTTGGATGGCCTTGAAGGTCGAATTCAAGCCCCAAAACCCAATCCATGAGCCACCTCAGCGTTGACACCGGCTCGATTCTCATGCGGCGACTCCGGTCGCAGCCGTCCTCGACGCCGTCCAGGGATCACCGACCGGCAGCGTCGATGGCACGTCCACGAACTCGCCAATGGCCGTCCACAGACGGGAAAAGTCCTTGTTCACATCACCGCTGAGGCAATCCGTGATGTCCGCCGCCAATGCCGGATCTCGATCGATCACCTGCTTGAACGAGAAATCCTCCTCGTAGAACGCGTAGACGAGTTTGCGCATGTTTTCGACACCTTCCCGGATCAGCCGCGCATACGGCTGGAACCGATCCGGCGAAAAATCACGATCCACCAGGGCCTCGTGGATGGCTTCGCCCGCGGCGACCCCGCTCTTGAGCGCCAACATCAGTCCGGAGGAAAAGACCGGGTCGAGAAAGCAGAAGGCGTCCCCGGCCAGCAGCAAGCCCTCGCACCCACAGTGCCGTGAATGGAACGAGTACTCCGCCGTCAGGAAATGCTGGCCTTCCTGCTGCCCCGGGGCCAGATGGGCTTCGATCCACTTGTTCTCGCGAATCTCCCGCTCAAAAATTGCCTTGGGATCCCGCACACCGCCGCGCGTCAAATATTTCCCTTCGGCGACCACCCCCACGCTCACCCGGTCCTGGTGCTGGGGAATGTACCAAAACCAGCCTTTCTCCGGGACAAACGCCACCGTCGTGGCCCCGGCATCAATGCCGTCGTCCCGCAAGGCCCCCCGGTAATAGGTCCACACGGCGACTTTGTTCAGTTTGGGATCCTTCATCCGCCACCCGTTCCGCACCGCCGTAAACGCTTCCTTGCCCGTGCAATCGACGGTGATGGGGGCGCGAAACTCCACCTCGCCGGTGGCCGTTTCCGAGGACCTCGCCCGGACCCCGACAACCCGGTCGCCCTCCCGGACCAGGCCCAGCACCTCGACACCCTCGCGCACGTCCGCTCCGCGTGATCGCGCGTGATCCACCAAAAGTTGGTCAAATTCCGAACGCACCACTTGCCAGGTCTGCGCGACCTCGGCGCCGTACCTTGTAAAAAAATAGAACGGCTGGGAGGCTTTGCCGTTGGGTTGGACGAATTGAACGCTGAACTTCCGGACAAACTCCGATTGCTGCATCTTCTCGATGAGACCCAAACGGCGAAGGGGCACGTTGGTGAAGGGAATCAGGGATTCCCCGATGTGATAGCGCGGAAATCGATCCCGCTCCAAGACCAGCACCCGGTGCCCCTGCTCCGCAAGGATCGAGGCGGTCGCAGTCCCTGCGGGACCGGCCCCGATCACCAGGGCATCATATGTGTGGCTCGAATTCATACGTATCCGTACTTTTCCGGGCGCATCCATAACCCAATCCCGCCAATCGGCAAGGCCTGTCATCGAATTCGTTCCTCTTCCCCCGTTCGCCATTTGACACCCGAGATGTTGACGTCGCGGAGGCCGCCACCTGAGACTGCCCTTGCGATGGACGGCTCCTACCAATCGCCGCGGGCACACTGGTCATCCGCAGTGTTCGGCAGCGTTGTACCCGGATTGGGCTGGGGACGGATCATTCGTCGCCGGCAGGAGGCAGAGTGCCTATGAGCGACCCGGAACCCTCGGCGGCCAAACCGCCTCGCATCCTTCTGGTCGACGATAACGACGCGATCCGCACGGTCCTTCACCGCCTGCTCGCCCGCTCCGGCTTTGATGTGGTGGAAGCCCGCAACGGGGTCGAGGCGCTGGCCGCCCATAAGGCGAGACCTGCGGACATTGTGGTCACCGACCTGATCATGCCAGAGAAGGAAGGACTCGAAACCATCCTCGAACTCCGCCGCATGCAACCCAGACTTCGCATTATTGCCATGTCCGGCGGCGGGCGTGTTCGCGCCCAGGACTACCTGAAGCTGGCGTCCGCACTCGGTGCCTCACGCACCTTGGCGAAGCCGTTCTCCGAGGCGGAACTTCTCAAGGCGATTCAGGAACTGCTCGACGGCGATTGAATCGGCACCGGCACCGACCCGGCCCGGCCCGGCCCCGTTCCTGCACGGAACAGAACAGGGCCGTCAGGCATGCGACCAGTCGGTTTCCTCAGCGCTGGCGCCACTGAACGCCGCGCATGTCGCCATCAGCGGCAAACTTGGCGTGCATCGCGAAGGCCGCCGTCAGCGACTGCGGTGTATGGGTGCGACCCGACATCGCGAGGTAATCTTCCAGCTGCGCCCGGTAATCCGGATGGGCGCAGTTGCGGATCATCGTCCGCGCACGTTCGCAGGGGGACTTGCCACGCAGATCCGCCACGCCCTGATCCGTCACGATGACACTGACCGAATGTTCGCTGCTATCGAGGTGGCTCACCAAGGGCACGATGGTGGAGATCTTCCCACCCTTTGTTGTGGACGGACAAATAAACATCGAAAGGAAGGCATTGCGGGCGAAATCAGCCGATCCGCCGATGCCATTCATGATGTTTCGCCCCAGGATGTGGGTGCTGTTGACGTTCCCGCTGAGATCGACCTCGATCGCGGTGTTGACTGAAATAACCCCGAGGCGGCGCACGATCTCCGGGTTGTTGGTGATTTCCTGCGGACGCAACGTCAATCGGGTTCGGTAAAACTCCCAGTCCTTGTAGATGCCCTGCAAGGTGGTGGGAGGAACGGTGAGCGAACATCCGCTGGCGAACGTCACTTTCTCCTGTTGCATCAGCGCGATGACGGCGTCCTGGATGACCTCCGTCCACATCTGGAAGGGCGGAATATCCTTGTGTTGCCCCATGGCCATGAGAACGGCGTTCGCGGTTTCGCCGACGCCCGACTGGATCGGCAGGAAGCTGGGAGGAATCAGGCCGCGACGGATCTCCGCCGCCAGAAAATCCGCCACATGCTGCCCGATCCGCATCGTGGTCTCGTCCAAGTCGCGGAAACCACCCGTCTCATCGGGTTGATTGTTTTCCACCACACCCAGGATTTTCGAGGGATCCACCGTAATGGTCGGTTTGCCGATGCGATCCGACGGTTCGAAAACAGGAATGTCGCTCCGCAAAGGAGGATCGAACGGCTCGTAAATGTCGTGCGCCCCGCGCAGGAACTGCGGGTGGTACCGGTTCAACTCGACGATGATCTTCTCGGCCTTGTTGCAGAAGGTAGGGGCGGCGCCGACGGACGATGTCAGGACGATCTCCCCGTAGGAGGTCACGTCACACGCCTCGATGATGGCGCATTGCACCGGACCGAGAAATCCGTAGCGCACATCCTGGGGAAGACGCGACAAATGCATGTCGAAGAAGCGCGTCTCCCCCTCGTTGATGCTCTTGCGCAGATCGGGATCCGACTGGTACGGCGTGCGGAAACCGATGGCGTGGGCTTTGGCCAGTGCACCATCTACGGACGGTCCGGTGGACGCGCCGGTGATGACGTTGATTTTGAATTCCCGGCCGGCGCTGTGCTCGGCAACCGCCCGGGCCGCCAGGGCACGCGGCACCGCCTTGGGGGTTCCCGCGGGCGTGAAGCCGCTGAACGCCACCGTATTTTGGTGCTGAATGGCCTGAACCGCCTCTTCCGCTGTCAGCTTGGGCAGATCCTTCCTGGTCATCTTTTTCCTCTCTTCAATTCGCGCAATCGTTGAACTTGATGGGCCTCCAACTCCAACGTACCGCCCGTCAACGGGTGCAATTGTAGCCGGCCCGTGGAATCGACTCCCGCAAAAACCGCTTCCACCAGTTCGCTGGCCGTTTCCACCTCCAACAAAATATCCGTCTCCCACCATCGGTTGACCCGCGGCACCTGGGACGCGAAACCGGAGGCGTGCATCTCGTCCACGAGTCCACGCAGTCCGCGCAGCAAAAGCCCTGCCAGTTCTGTCAGTCCCGGCACCGGATCCACGAGGTCCGCCAGGCGCACCACTGCCCCACGCAATCCGGGATCAACGCCCTCCGGCTCGTTGCGCACATTCACCCCCAGGCCCACGACCGCCAAACCGGGACGAAATTGGTCGATCAGAATGCCCGCCAGCTTCGCCTCCCCCGCCATGACGTCGTTCGGCCAGCGCAGATGAAGCCCGCGCGCCCCCAGGCGCGCAAAGGTCTCGCAGAGCACCGCCCCCACTCCCAACGGAAGGGCCGGCCAACCTTGATCCGGCGGTCCCACCGGGACGACCGCCGACAACCACAGGCCGCCGGCGTCCGAAACCCAGGACCGCTGGTAGCGACCCCGACCGGCGGTCTGACGGTCGGCTCGCACCGAGCTCCACGCCGGCAGAGAGCTGGCCTCGTCATTGGTTGAGGCCACCGTCGACCGTTCGATCATCGTCCACCCCGGCCACCCGTCGTGGGACGGAGGGGAAAGCCGGGCCGAGGTCGATGCGTGCGCGGCGGTCATGGCGCGACCATCACTCCAGCGATACCAGTCCTTGGCCTTCCTCGACAGCCGTGCCGACCGCGACCTTGACTTCGCGCACTTTGCCGGCGCGCGGGGCCATGACGAAGGTGTTCATCTTCATCGCCTCGAGGGTCAACAGATGATCCCCTTCCTTGACCGCTTGGCCGGCGGTGACGTTGATCGCTGTGACGCGCCCTGCCAACGGGCTTGGCACATCCCCGGGCGCACTCGCGGCACCACCGGACGATGTCGGGGGAGGCGGGGCGGAAACGACGGGAGCCGCCGAAGCCATCGTTACCGGGGCGAGAATCGGCGGAGCCGAAGGCGCCGCCGCTGCGGCGGACTCATCGTCCAGCTCGACGGTAACGTCGTAGGATTTTCCATCCACTGTGACACGCAATTTCTTGATCATGAGGGCGGGAATGCTTAGCGGACTTTGTGCGACGAGTAGTGTTGGAACCGGCCTTCGATGGCCCAGGCATTCACCCAGGTGACGGCGGGCGCGGCTTTCTGGACATCCAGCAGGCGATGCGGGCGCCCCAGCACCACCGCAACCGCGGCGGCGATCAGAGCCAGCACCTCGCCTTCGACCGGTGCCGGGCGCAGCGACATGACCGTGCGGTCATGCGCCGCGCGCGCCGCAGTGATTTCCTGCAGCGCGTGGTCCAGGGTCGACTGAACCGCCTCGGCACGATTCGGGTCATCCAGTCGGGGGATCACCCGATGCAACAGCGCCAGGGCCCGACCCAGGTGAGCCTCCGCGGCCGACAGTGGGTCCGGCGCGCTGGCCGGGGTTTTGGTCTCGGTGGAATTCACGGGAATGAAGTTTTAGGGCGGTGCATGCCTTACAGCGGGATGGTTCCGTGCTTCTTCGGCGGCCGCGTTTCGCGCTTGGTCAGTGTGTTCCGGAGCGCCATGGCAACCGCTGCGCGGGTCTCGGACGGCTCAATGACATCGGTGATCATCGATTTGGCAGCCGCCTCGTAGGGCGAGCAGAATCGCTCGCGGTACTCGTTCACCAGTTCGGCCTCCTTCTTCTTCGGATCGGACGCCGCCGTGATCTCGCGTTTGTAGAGGATCTTGACCGCTCCTTCGGCACCCATCACCGCAATTTCCGCGGTGGGCCAGGCGAGCACCACATCGGCCCCCATGTCGGCACTGCACATGGCGAGGTACGCGCCGCCATAAGCCTTGCGCACGATGACCGTGATCTTCGGGACCGTCGCCGCCGCGTAGGCGAAAAGCATCTTCGCCCCATGCCGGATGATGCCGCCGCGCTCCTGCTGAACTCCGGGAAGGAATCCCGGCACATCCACGAGGTTCACGATGGGGATGTTGAACACGTTGCAGAATCGGATGAAGCGCGCGGACTTGTCGGACGCGTCGATGTCGAGGGTGCCCGCCTTGACCGCCGGTTGATTGGCAATAATCCCAACCACAATTCCCTGGATGCGGGCGAATCCCACGACGATGTTCCGCGCCCATTCCCGCTGGACCTCGAGGAAGTCGGCGTTATCCACCAACCGCGCGATCACCTGGTACATGTCGAGCGGATCCTTGTTCGTGGCCGGCACCAGATCGTTCATGCCCGGGTCCACGCTGAGGTCGACCTGGGGAGTCGGATGGTGCGGCGGATCCATCACGTTGTTGGAAGGAAGGAAGGACAGCAGTTTGCGGGTGATCTGCACCGCATGCGCGTCATTCTCCGCCACGAAATGGATGTTGCCGCTGACCGAGGCGTGCGCGGCGGGGCTGCCGATGTCGTCCATCGTGCACTTCTGCCCGGTCGCGGCCTGAATCACCTCGGGCCCGCAGATGAACATGTTCGACGTCCCCTTCACCATGATGATGAAGTCCATCAGCGCCGGTGAATACGCCGCGCCGCCCGCGCACGGGCCGGATATGATGGCAATTTGCGGAACCACACCCGACAGCAGCACGTTGCGGAAGAACACCTGCCCATAGCCGGACAAGGAATCGTCGCCTTCCTGGATGCGTGCCCCACCGGAGTCGTTGAAGCCCACCACCGGGCAGCCAACCTTCAGGGCATACTCCATCAGGTCGCAGATCTTCTTGGCGTGCACGCGGCCGAGCGACCCCCCCGCGACGGTGAAGTCCTGGCTGAATGAGGCCACGACCCGGCCGTCGGCGGTTCCTACGCCGGTGACGACGGCATCGCAGGGCAGCGACTTCTTCTCCAAACCGAAATGATGGCAGTCGTGATCGGCATGCATGCCCCATTCCTGAAAGGTCCCCGGCACAAACAACTCCGCGATCCGGTCGCGGGCCGTCATCACGCCTTTCTTTCGGCGGGCTTCGAGCTTGTCGAGTCCGGCGCCGGCACGTGCGGTTTCGCGGCGTTTCTTGAGTTCGTCGACTAAGGCTTGGGCGATGGGCATGGCGTCAATTCGTCTGGGTTGAAACGGGGGAAAAAGATCTCCGGTGGAGGGGGGAACGCGCGTCTCCGATTCAGTGGGTGGAGGTTCCGGGTTTGGGGATGCAGAATTCGGTCAGCACACCGAAGGTCGACTTCGGATGAAGGAAGGCGACCAGCTTTCCGCCGGCGCCGTCGAAGGGTTTGTCGTGAATCAACCGAACGCCGGCTCCTGAGGCCTGTTCCAGTTGGGCCTGGATGTCGTCCGTCCCGAACGCGACATGGTGGATGCCGCCCGCGGGATTCTTCTCGAGGAACTTGGCGATCGGACTCTCCGGATCCGTCGGCTCCAACAACTCCAGATGCACCTCTCCACACGCGAAGAAGGCGGTTCGCACCTTCTGCGAGGGGACCTCCTCGATGTGCTCGCATTTCAGGCCCAGCGCCTTTTCGTAATAGGGAACAGCCTCCGCCAGGGATTTTACGGCGATGCCGAGATGATCGATTTTCTTGAGCATACGTTCAGGAATTAAGAGTGGGTTTGCTCGCCGCGGGTCGGACCCTCGGCCAGGCGCCGGACGTCCGGCAGTTTGTCGAAAGCTTCCAGGACCATGCGGGCCGCGCGAACAGCGGTGATCTCGCCCGCGGCGACCGCGCGTTCCAATTCGGGCCGCAGGGTGCGAACGCCAGGATGCCGCTCCAACCGCCGCTGCAACTCCTCACGAACCAGGTCATCCAGCCATTGCCGCGATTGCGCCGCGCGCCGCGACCGCAGAACTCCCGATGGACCCAACTGCGCGTAAAACTCCTCCACGGATGCCCACAATGAATCGATGCCCTCTCCGGTCAGACCTGACCCGAGCATCACCCGCACCTGCCACCCGGGAGTCGCGGGTGCCATGGTGTGCAGAGCCATCGTCTGCTCGCCGCGGGCCAACTCCGCGCGGGCGCGATTGTCGCCGTCGGCCTTGTTGACCAGCACCGCATCCGCCATCTCCATGATTCCCCGCTTGATTCCCTGAAGGTCGTCACCCGCTCCCGGAAGCAGCAGGAGGAGGAAGTAGTCCACCATCGACCGTAAGGCCACCTCGCTCTGTCCCACCCCCACCGTCTCTACCAGGACCACATCAAATCCGGCCGCCTCGCACACCAGCATGGATTCCCGAGTTCGCCGGGCGACGCCGCCCAGGCTGCCACCGGAGGGCGAAGGACGGATGAATGCGGCCGGTTCGCCGCTCAAACGTTCCATGCGTGTTTTGTCGCCGAGGATGCTGCCGCGCGACAGCGTGCTGGTCGGGTCGATGGCCAGCACCGCGACGCGTCGTCCGCGGTGGCAAAGGTGCAAACCGAGGGCTTCGATGAAGGTGCTCTTGCCGACTCCCGGCACGCCCGTGATGCCGACGCGGCGGGCTCCGCCGGTAAAGGGCAGCAACTGTTGGAGCATCTCCTGGGCCTTGGCCTCGTGGCGGCTGGAGGTGCTTTCAATCAAAGTGATGGCGCGGCCCAGAATCGCCCGGTTCCCTGCGCGCACGCCCTCGACGTACTCCTCCACGGCAAGTTCGCCGCGCCGGGACGTCGCGTCCGCGCGAGGTTGGGGTTGATTCGGTGATTCCATGACCAAGACAAACAACCGGGCCCAGCCTGCCCACCAGACCCACGCCAGGTTTGTGCGCGCCGGCTCCACCGGAGTCAGTCGTGACCCAAGCGTTGATCGAGTTCCTCGACGATCTGGCGTGCCGCCACCGGGATCTGCGTCCCGGGACCGAACACTGCCGCCGCGCCATGCTGGCGCAGGAAATCGTAGTCTTGCGGCGGGATGACCCCACCCACGATCACCAGGATGTCGGCGCGCCCCAGTTTGGCGAGTTCCTCGCGCAACTGGACCAGGAGCGTCTTGTGGCCGCCGGCGAGAGAACTGATGCCGACGACATGCACGTCGTTCTCGACCGCCATTTTCGCGGTCTCTTCCGGTGATTGAAACAACGGTCCGATGTCCACATCGAACCCAAGGTCCGCGTAGGCGGTCGCCACCACTTTGGCTCCGCGGTCGTGACCGTCCTGGCCCATCTTGGCGATCAGAATGCGCGGTCGCCGGCCGTGCCGTTCCGCGAAAGCATCCGTCAAACCACGCACGCCCCGGATCTCCGGGGATTGCCCGAACTCGGATTGGTAAACGCCCGACACAGTCTTGATCACAGCCTGATGGCGTCCGAACACCTTTTCGAGCGCATAGGAGATCTCGCCCAGCGAGGCGCGCGCGCGCGCCGCCTCGATCGACAAGGCGAGCAGATTGCCTTCCCCGGTTCCGGCGGCTGCGGTGAGCGCCTCTAATGCCGCCTTCACGCGGTCGGAGTCCCGCTCGGTCCTCAACTTCTGAAGCCGCTGGATCTGGGCGGTTCGCACCATGGAGTTGTCCACCTCCAGAACGGCCAGGGTTTCCTGCTTGTCGAGGCGATGGCGGTTCACGCCGATGATGACTTCCTTGCCGGAATCGATCTGTGCCTGGCGCCGCGCCGCCGCCTCTTCGATGCGCAGTTTCGGCAGTCCCGTTTCGATGGCCTTGGCCATGCCGCCGAGAGATTCGATCTCCTGGATGTGCGCCCAGGCCCGGTGCATCAAATCGCGCGTCAGGGACTCCACGAAATAGGATCCGGCCCAAGGATCGATGACTTTGGTGATGCCGGTTTCCTCCTGGAGAAACAACTGGGTGTTGCGCGCGATGCGAGCCGAAAAATCCGTCGGCAAGGCGATCGCTTCGTCCAGCGAGTTGGTGTGCAACGACTGGGTGTGGCCCAGCGCCGCCGCCATGGCTTCGATGCAGGTCCGGGCAACATTGTTGAAGGGATCCTGCTCGGTCAGCGACCAACCCGAGGTCTGCGAATGCGTCCGCAACGCCATCGATTTCGGATTCTTCGGGTGGAACTGATGGACCAATTTGGCCCACAACGCCCGGGCCGCGCGCATCTTGGCCACTTCCATGAAGTAGTGCTTGCCCTGGGCCCAGAAGAACGACAGGCGGGGTGCGAACGCATCAATGTCGATGCCCGCCTTCAGTCCCGCCCGCAGATATTCAAGTCCGTCCGCCAGCGTGTACGCCATCTCCAGGTCGGCCGGCGCCCCTGCCTCCTGCATGTGGTAACCGGAGATCGAGATCGAGTTGAACTTCGGCATCTGCCGCGAGGTGAAGGAGAAAATGTCCGCGATGATGCGCATCGAGGACGCGGGCGGATAGATGTACGTGTTCCGCACCATGTACTCCTTCAGGATGTCATTCTGGATCGTGCCCGAAAGCTGCTCCAGTTTCACCCCCTGCTCCTCGGCCGCCACGATGTAGAATGCCATCACCGGCAATACGGCCCCGTTCATCGTCATCGACACCGAGATGCGATCGAGCGGAATCCGATCGAACAACACCTTCATGTCGAGGATCGAATCCACCGCCACGCCCGCCTTGCCCACGTCTGCAAAAGCGCGCGGATGATCCGAGTCGTAGCCCCGATGGGTCGGCAGATCGAAGGCCACCGACAGCCCCTGCTGGCCCGCTGCGATGTTGCGCCGGTAAAATGCATTCGACTCCTCCGCGGTCGAGAAGCCGGCATACTGCCGCACCGTCCAGGGCCGGGTCACGTACATCGATCCGTACGGACCCCGCACGAAGGGAGGCAATCCGGGCATCGATTCCAGGGTCTCGCAACTCTGGCAGTCGGCGGCCGTGTACAACGGGCGGATGGCAATCTGCTCGAGGGTTGGTTCCGCCAGCTGGTCAGGGGAATTCCCGGTGGCGTGTTCCAGTCCGGTCCGCCAGTCCTTCAGGCGGACGCTGCCCGGCGTGGCATCGAAGGGAATGTTGGTGAAATCAGGAAAGGCATTCATGCGGTGATCCCCAGGCGCTTCGAAATCTGGCTCAATACCTCGAGGGCATTGGCTCGGATGTGGATGAACTCGTCGATGCCCGACGCACGATGCTGGTCCACCTGGTCCGCCGGAAAGCCCGCCAGAACCAGGACGACCCCGGGCCGGCCTTCCCGCACCTCGCGCGCGAGGGGAGGCACCAGCTCCGGATAGGTCTCGTCGGTGGAACAAATACAGACCACCTCGGCGCCGGACGCATGCGCCGCTGCCGCGGCTTCCGCCGGTGTCTTGAATCCCTGGGGATTCACCACCTCGAATCCGGCTACTTCAAAGAAACCGCGCGCGAAATCCGCCCGCGCCTTGTGCTGCTTGAGTGGTCCGAGATTCGCGAGAAACACCGCGGGACGGCGTCCGTCGGCTGCCGCCCGGCGATCCACCGAGGTGCGGAGCCCCTCGAACTGGCTCGACACGCGGGTCAGGCAGACCGGAGTGATCGGGGGATTGGGCCGATCCTGGATCCGCACCGCCCGCGTGATTTCCCCGAGCGTCGCCCCTGCGGATGCCGCCCGAGCACAGGCCTCAAACAGCGCCGGCCCCGATCCGCCCACCACCTGGGCCAGTTGGTCCATGACCGCCTGATGTTGCCCCTCGTCCGCCGAGGTCCGCGCCGAAGCGACCTGCTGGGCTCGACGCTTGTAGAACGCGGCGGCATCGGTCCCGGGGATGTCCAGCGGCTTCTCGCCTGGATTGGCATACACATTGGTGCCCACCACGCTCTCGCGCCGGCGTGCCACATTCTCCAGCCGTTTCTCCGCGGTCTTGCTGACCTCGACCTGCGGCCAGCCCGAAGTCAGCGCGGCAGCCATGCCGCCACGTTTCTCAACTTCCTGGAACAACGCCCAGGCGCGGCGCGCCAGGTCATCGGTGAGGTTCTCGATGTACCAGGAGCCGCCCGCGGGATCGATGACCCGAGTCAGATGGCATTCCTCCCGCAACACCAATTGCTGGTTGCGGGCGATGCGCTGCGAGAATTCGCCGGGGGAGCGCAGGATTTCGTCGAAGGGCCCCACTTGCATGCTGTCGCATCCGCCCAACACGCCGGCGAACGCCTCCACGGTGGTGCGCAGCATGTTCACATAAGGATCGTACACCGTCTTGTTGAACTGGCTGGTGCGCACATGGACCGAGGCCTTCTGCGCTTCCTCCGAGCCGCCCAACGAGGAGATCAGGCGGGACCACAGCAAGCGCGCCGCCCGCAGCTTGGCAATCTCGGTGAAGAACTGGGTTCCCACCGTGAATGCGAAACGCATTCTGGGTGCTACCAAGTCGACACCCAGGCCCCGGACGTGCATGGCCCGCAAATAGTCGAGCGCCGTCGCCAAAGTGAAGGCCAACTCCTGCACCGCCGAGCCCCCGGATTCGTGCCAGGCCCGGCTGTGCACACAGAGGGTCTGCAATCCAGGCGCGTTCACCGCTGCCCAGCTGGTCAAAGCCGCCATTTCCCGATAGGCCCCGTCGAGCGACTGCGGCAGCTGCCCCGAGTGCGCCAGCACTCCCAGGGGATCGATCTCGATGCAACCTCTCAGCAAATGCAGGTCGACCTGGCGTTTGCGCGCCAAGGCAACCAGCAAGGCGGCGCAGGGCAGGCCCGATGCCCCCGACCGGATGAACAACGGCACCGTCGCCAGATCAATCCCGTCCAACGCGCGATTGAGATCCTCCATCAGGGCCAGCGACAAACCGCCTAAGCCCACCTCGTCCGAAGGGGCCCAGTCCGGATCAGCGCCGTTTCGGGTCGCGCGATCGAGCACCACGTTCAGCGCGGTCAGACCGCGGGCGAGCCCCGCGCGGGCCGTGTCATTGAATGCCGCCGCGCCGGGCTCCGCAATTTCCTGGGAAACCTCCCAGGGCTTTTTCAGATAGCCGTCCGCTCGCGTCCCCCGAACATAGGGCGCAAATCCCGGGAGCGACCCCATGTGCGCCAGGCCCGCGGCATCCTCCGGACGATAGATGGGGCGGGCGACGATGCCTTCGTACGAGGTCGAAAACATCTTCTTGTCGAACGGCGCACCCTTGAGTTCGCTCTCGACCAGGGCCTTCCATTGGTCGGGAGTGACTGCCGGAAACTCGGTCAACAGCGCCGGCGTCGTCGCGTCTGTGGTGGGTTCAGGCATGGCGGGAATGGGAGCGGAAGCGATCGAATCAGCCTTCCAGGGTTTCGACGGTCACATCGTGACGTTTTCCATTCAGGGTCAGCACCAGGTGACGACCCGGCCCCTTCGGCGCCGGAGGTGCCGGCGTGGGAGCGGGCGCGGAGGGGGCCGCACTTGCCACCGGAGTCGCAACCGCGGCCGGAGCAGCCTTCGCCGCGGGTGTCTTGAGCAGGGTCTCGACCTGCTGCGGGAACATGGCGAACAGAACCACCGTCTCATCATCCGTCGGGAGTCCCTTTTCCTCGCATTGCTTCCGGTACTTATCCATGCCTGGCGGCAGAAGGTCCGCCGGGCGTTCCGTGACCGGCTTCTTGCCCGTCTGACGTTCCACCTGGGCGAGCACTCCCGGATCGATCGGTCCCGGCGTCTTTCCATACTTGCCGAGGGCGATGTCCTGGGCCGGCTGGCAGATCATTTTCCAGCGGCCGAACTTCACGTTCATCATCGCCTGCGTTCCCACGATTTGTGAGGTGGGCGTGACCAACGGAACCCAACCCAGGGCTTCCCGCACCACCGGGATCTCCCTGACCACTTCGTTGAACTTGTCCGACATCCCCTGTTCCTTCAGTTGATTTCGGAAGTTCGAGAGCATGCCGCCAGGCACCTGAAAAATCAGGATGTCCGAGTCGACCCGTTCATTCGCTGGGCTGGTGAATTTCGACAACTGCTCATAGACGCCTTCGAAGTAGTCGCGCAACTCAGCCAGTTTTGCGCTGTCGAAGGACGGACAACGAGGATGGCCCTCGAGCAACGCCAGCATCCTTTGCGTGTCCGGCTGAGAGGTTCCGTTGGCGAAAGGAACGATGGAAACCTCGACGCAATCCACTCCCGCCTCGATCGCCGCCAGGTAACTCGCGGCGCCAAGACCGGCGGTGTCGTGGGTGTGCAAGGTGATCGGAATGCCGATCTTCCCCTTCAACTCTTTCACCAGCCGATAGGCCACCTGCGGCTGGATGATGCCGGACATGTCCTTGATACCGATCGAATCGCACCCGAGCTTCTCGAGTTCGACCCCCATCTTGACGAAGTTGTCGACGGTATGAACCGGGCTGAGCGTGTAGCACAACTCGCCGCGCGCATGCTTGCCGCTCTTCTTCACCGCCCGGATCGCCGTGTGCAGGTTCCGGATGTCGTTCAACGCATCGAAGATCCGGAATATGTCCATGCCGCCATCGGCGGTGCACTTCACGAAGGCCTCCACCACATCGTCGGGAAAGCTCGCGTATTGAACAATGTTCTGTCCGCGCAGCAGCATCAATTGCGGCGTCTTGGGCGCGACCTTCTTGAGCGTCCGCAGACGCTCGAACGGATTCTCGTTAAGGAAACGAAGGCAGGAATCGATGGTGGCCCCGCCCCAGGTTTCGAGGCCGTAGAACCCCATCCCATCGAGAATGGGAGCGGCCGGCAGCATCTGAGGTGTGGTCATCCGCGTCGCCGCCATCGATTGATGGCCATCGCGCAGGACCGTATTATTGAACAGGACAGGTTGGGTGCTCACGGCAGTGATCAAAAGCTCCGGTCGGTCTCGTCGTCTTGGTCGTTTCCCGATGGCTTCCACCGTCGCCATCGATCGGAAAGGCGGGGTGAGAAAAGTCCGGGAGTTCCCAGCCCTCCCAGGCCCGACCCACCCCTCCCCTTCCAGCGCCGACAGCTTCCTCGGGGGCCAAAACCAGGGCTTCACCGAGGTTGGCGAGACCTAACCATTCTTTGTCATTAGGTTGCGAGATTCACTGGATTTAGGTTCTTATAAATTCCGCAAATTGAAGCACCTGTCGAGTGCAAGTCGGGTTTCTTATGGTGGTTACAACCGGAGATAGGCCATAAGCAGCACTTTCGCAACTCGGGCTTTCATTATCACAAAATAAAATGCTACGGCCCCGCCGTGCCCCGCGGCAATCGCCCCCGGGGATTCTGCCGTCAATCGCCGGTGCTCCGACTCTTGACCGTAATCCCTTCGCATGCGCCCCGCCGGTCACGCCTCGCTTCCGACGGCCAATTCGCCCCGGCGAAAGTCGGACCAGAGGACCAGGATGCGCGCGGCGGTCCACCTCAATTGCCTTTGAATTTCCCTCGCAGCTCTCTATCAGAACCCACCCATGAAGCCACACCGAGCCACGGTTCGTCGTTCACTCACCGCGTTCGCGTTCGGCGCGGCCCTTGTCCTGGCGGGAACCGCCCAGTACCCGCTGTCCGCTTCCGCCGCCGAGGAACTGGCCCCACTGCCAGTCAAGCCACCGGCCCCGACTCTGAAAGGCACCCCCAACGATCTGCCGTCGGGTCCCAACGTGGAACCACCGCCGGAGAAGCCTCTGCCGCCGTTCCAGGCTCCCAAGGGGGTCGTCAATGTCGCCGCCGGCAAGAAGGCCACCACCAGCGTGAAGCCTTTCACCGGCACACTCGACCAGATCACGGATGGAAAAAAGGAACCGGAGGACGATCAGGTGGTCGAAATGCGCAAGGGTCGGCAGTGGGTCCAGGTAGATCTCGGCGACCCGTTTCGCATCTACGCCATCGTGATCTGGCACGACCATCGTTACCTGCAATTGTTCCACGACGTCATCGTGCAACTCGCCGACGACCCGGACTTCACGCAGAACGTGCAGACGATCTTCAACAATGACGTCGACAACTCCGTGGGACTGGGCATCGGCACGGACAAAGAATACTTTGAGACCTTCCAAGGCCGCACCTTCGATGCCAAGGGCCTCACGGCGCGCTACGTCCGGTGTTACACCGCGGGCAGCAGTCTGAGCGCCCTCAACGTCTGTCAGGAAATCGAAGTGTACGCTCTGCCGGCGAAGTGAGCCGTCCACCTCGGCCGCGAGGCGCCGTCATGAATCGCTGGCTGGCGTTGTCGTTGATGCTCGCGGCATTCGTCGCGCTGGCGCTCCGGTGGCCCGGGCTGGACCGCCGGCCGATGCACGCGGACGAGGCCGTCAATGCGCGTATCTTCCAGGGATTGTGGGAACGGGGGGAATACCGATACAACCCTGACGAATATCACGGCCCGACGCTGCACTACGCCTCTTTGCCGCTGGCGGGGTTGAGCGGCGCCAAGGACTTTTCGCAACTCTCCGAACGCAATCTGCGATCGGTAGCCGTCCTCGCTGGACTCGCGCTCGTCATCCTGGTGGCTTTGCTTCGAGACGGGTTGGGCAACGTCGGCACCGCGGCCGCAGCACTTCTGCTCGCCATCTCGCCGGCCATGGTCTTTTACAGCCGGTATTTCATCCACGAGATGCTGCTGGTTGCCTTCACGCTGCTCCTGATCGGAGGCGCGTGGCGTTACCTGCAATCGCCGTGCGCGGCCTGGGCCGTCGTTGCGGGCGCGGGTCTGGGACTGACCCATGCCACCAAGGAGACGTTCATCATTCACCTGGTCGCGATGGGCGGCTCCCTCATGCTGATGCGCGGCTGGCAGCGTTGGCGGGTTCGGGAATCCACGCCATCGAAGCGTACGTGGCAGAGGTCGCATCTGGCGCTCGCCCTGGGAGTGGCTGCCGGTATTTCTTCGATCCTGTTCACCTCCTTTTTTCAGAACGGTCACGGGCTCGTGGATTCGGTGGCGACCTATCTCCCGTGGATGCGTCGCGCCGGCGGTCACTCCCCACACATCCATGGCTGGTCCTTTTATTTCGAGCGGCTCTTTTGGTACCGGTCGGCCAAAGGTCCGTTGTGGTCCGAGGCCTTCATCGCCGTCCTCGCCCTGGTGGGCGGCGTTGCCGCCTGGACTCGAAAGGATCCCACCCAGCCCGACGCGATGCTGCCCCGTTTCCTCGTTTGTTATGCGGCCGCCACGACCGGCGCCTACACGATCATCCCTTATAAGACGCCCTGGTGCCTATTGAACTTCCTCCTGCCGACGATCCTGTTGGCGGGTGTTGGAGCCGAAGCGATCGTCGGAGCCCTCGGCCGCCTGCGATCCGCGGCATCGAGCCGTGCCGTTTCCTGGGCGGCACAACGCCTGGGTTTGACCGTCGCGACTCTGGTGATGGCGGGGGCCGCCGTTCACCTGGCCTGGCAGGCGTGGCGCGCCAGCCATTCCTGGGTGACTCACCGCGGCAATCCCTACACCTACGCGCAGACGCTCCCCAACCTGCTGGAACTGACCGATCGCGTGCGAGCCATCACGGCCGTCAGCCCGCAAGGCGCCGATACCACGGTCAAGGTCATCGTGCCGAACAGCGATTACTGGCCTCTCCCCTGGTATCTGCGAAGCCTGCGAGGCGTGTGGTGGCTCGACGCCCTTCCCGCGGATCCGTATGCGCCTATCATTATTGTAGCGGCCAACCTGAAGGCGGCGCTCGACGACTCCTCGCAGCGTCGATACCTGAGTGTCGGTTACTACGAACTGCGTCCGCGCGAGTTCCTGGAACTGTACGTTGAGTTCGAATTATGGAAGCGCTTTGTCGCCACCCTGCCCCGACCATCCGATGACGACGTCGACTCATCGCCCCTTTCCCCTTGAATGACGGCGATGCTCCGTCAGTTTCAGCCCGGCTACCCTTAGGAATCCACATGAAGATCGCCCATCGTTCCCGGACCCCCATGCATCGTCGCGGTTTCCTCGGCCGACTCGGCGCCGCGGCGGGCGCCGCCATCGCGCTGCCACAGTTCATTCCTGCACGTGCGCTGGGTGCCGACGGTGCCGTGCCGCCGAGCGAGCGCATAGTTCTCGGAGCCATTGGAATCGGCGGCCGCGGTTCCTACGTGCTGGATGCCTTTCTGCACGAGAAAGGGGTTCAATTCGTCGCGATTTGCGATGTGAAAGCCAAGCGCCGGGAGGCCGTGAAAAAGACCGCCGACACGTTCTACGGCAACAACGATTGCGCGACTTACCGTGACCTCCGAGAGTTCCTGGCGCGGACGGACATCGACGCCGTGCTGATCGCCACCGGGCCGAACTGGCATGCCGCGGCCTCCATCCTCACCGCCAAGGCGGGCAAAGACGTCTACTGCGAGAAGCCCTGTACCAAGAATATCTCCGACAGCCTGGCCCTGGCGGAGACGTTCCGTCGCACTGGGCGCGTATTCCAGGCCGGAACCCAGCGCCGCAGCCTGCCCAATTTCGCGTTCGCCGCGGAACTCTGTCACCACGGCAAACTTGGCAAACTTCACACGCTTCACGCCCACCCGGGTGGACTCGGCACCGGCACCAGCACCTGGCTGAAACCGGAACCCGAACCTGACAAGGAAGAGGCCGATTGGGATCTGTACCTGGGGCCTGCCGCGTGGCGGCCCTACAACCGCAGCATTCTCAACAACGGCGGCGGTTTTGAGAAAGGCGGCGGACTCGTCGGCGGAGGCTGCCTCGAATGGGGATCGCACTGCGTCGATCTCTGCCAATGGGCCAACCAAACCGACGACACCGCGGCCGTTGAATACTGGCCCGAGCGTGACCAGCTGCACGCCCGCTACGCCAACGGCGTAAAGCTCGTGCTGCGCAACGAAGGATGGCTTCCGCTCGGCTCCTGCCCCGTCCGCTATGAAGGCGATGCAGGCTGGGTTGAGACCGCCGATAACGGTGATGTCGTGGTCGAGCCCGCCGAACTGTTCGATCGGTCCCGCCCCAAGATCGCGGGGTATCCAGCCAACTTCCACGTGCGGGATTTTCTCAATTGCGTGCGCACTCGCGGTCAAACCCGTGCCAACGCCGACGTGGCCTGCTGGTCCCACATCACCTGCCACGCGGCCAACATCTCGCTGTTCCTCAACCGGCCGGTGAAATTCGACCCGAAGAAGCGCGAGTTTATCGGGGACGAGGAAGCCAACCGGCTGCGTTCGGAGGCCATGCGCGAGCCTTGGAGAATCTAATTCCGGACGACGATGAACACGCCCACTCCAACCCTGATTCTCATGCGCACCTCCCGGAATCTTCTGCTCACCCTCCTCGTCGGCATCGCCGCCTCCACCGCCACCCTCGCTGCCGATTCCGCCGCTTCGTCCGCGGAAAAGGCCAGCCAGGCTCTGGCCACTCTCAAATCCGATGCGCCGCCTGAGGAAAAGGCCGCCGCGTGCAAGCGACTGGCCGTCTTTGGCGGTCCGGATGCCGTACCAGCCCTCGCTCCCTTGCTGGGCGACGAACATCTGGCCGCCTGGGCTCGTATCCCACTCGAAGTCATGCCTGGTCCGGCCGCCGACGACGCGTTGCGCGACGCCGCCACCAAGCTTTATGGCAATCTCCTCGTCGGCGTTATCAACTCCATCGGGGTGCGCCGTGATGTCAAAGCCGTCGAACTTCTCACCCAGCGATTGAAGGATGCCAATGCCGACGTCGCCGCCGCCGCCGCCGTCGCCTTGGGCCGCATTGGCAATCCCGCCGCTGTTGCCGCCTTGACGCCTTCGCTCGCCGCCGCGCCGGACACCGTGCGCAATGCGGTCGCCGAAGGCCTGATCCTGAGCGCCGAACGACTCACCTCCCAAGGCCAAGCCGGTGAGGCCATCCAACATTACGAAGCCGTTCGACGCGCCAATGTTCCCAAACAACGCATCCTGGAAGCCACCCGCGGGGCGATTCTCGCCCGCCAAACCGAAGGGTTGCCATTGCTCCTCGAGGCCCTCCGTTCCGCCGATCGCGATCTCTTCGGCATCGGACTCCGCACCGCTCGCGAATTGCCAGGTCGCACGGTGTCCGAGGCCCTCGCCGGGGAACTGAACCGGGCGCCCGCCGAACGCCAAAGCGCGCTGCTCCTGGCGCTGGCCGACCGCGGCGACGAAGCCGTGTGGCCGGCCGTTTTCGATGCGGTCAAACAGGGTGCCAAACCCCTCCGCCTCTCGGCTATCGGCGTGCTCGAACGCGTCGGCACGGTGTCGGCCGTTCCGGCCCTGATCGAGGCGGCCGCCGACAAGGATTCGGAAATCGCCAAGGCCTCAAAACTCGCGGTCGCCCGGCTTTCCGGCAAAGAAGTCGATGTCGAACTCGCCAAGCGCCTGCCCATGGCCTCCGGAGAAACGCGCCGCGTGCTCGTCGAACTCGTCGGGCAGCGCCGGGTTAGCGCCATGGTCCCCGAACTCTTCAAAGCCGCCGTCGATCCGGATGCGGAATTGCGGTCCGCTGCCACCAAGGCGCTCGGCGAAACGATCGCCATGAAGGACTTGGGCACGCTTGCCGACCTGCTCGCCAAGGCCAAATCCGAAGACGACCTCGCCGACGTGGAAGCCGCGCTTGACTCCGCCTGTTCGCGACTCCCCGACAAAACGAGCTGCGTTGCTCCGCTGACGGCGCAGTGGGACAGCAAGCCGACGCCGGTCCGCTGCGCCCTCCTGCGTGTTCTCGGCACCGTCGGTGCCCCCGTCGGCCTGGCACCTGTTCTTCAGTCGTTGTATCGCGACGACGCGGCCCTGAAAGACACCGCGTTCCGAGTGCTTGCCGAATGGCCGGAACCCTCTGCCCTCCCATCGCTGATCACCTTCGCGCGCGGCACCACTAACGACACCCAACGAACACTCGCCCTGCGCGGCATTGTGCGATTGCTGGGCTCGGAAAACCAAAACCACGTCAACGCCCTCGAGACCTACGGAGACCTCGTCAAACTGGCCAAGCGCGTCGACGACCGTAAACTCGTCCTTTCGGGCCTTGGCAACATGTCCGACCTCGCGGCGGCCAAACTCGTCGAACCGATGCTCGCGGAATCTGCCATCCGCAAAGAGGCCGAGTTCGCCTTGCTGGGCATTGCCGAAAAAGTGGCTCCCAAGGCGCCCGCCGAAGCCAAGGCTCTGGCCACCCGCGTTCAAACGGAATCCCAAGACGCCGCTACCCGCGATCGAGCGGCACAGGTCCTGAAACGCATGGAAAAACGGTAGGGCGCTTTCCTCGCCGTCAACACGACCGTCCTAAGGTCGACAACTTCCGCTTACCGAGATCACGGGCCGGCAGGATGTCTGACATCCTGCTCTCGGTGGCCCGTTCCTCGGTCTCTAGTGCCGGGTCGGGGCCGAATTCTCCGCCAGTGCACCCACCACAGTACGGAGGATCCGACTGCCAAAATCGATGGCTCGGGCACCGCATCCGCGACGCCGTTTAGTTCAAGGTGCCCGCTCAATTCGTAGTTGCTGTATTCCACCCATCAACCAAACCCGATCTGATCGAATTGAAGCGAGATGCTGGTGAGGGTGTAGCCAATGAAATCCACCCCGCCAAAAGCGACCGGCGGCGCTCCGAACATCGTTCTCTCCGTCGCGCTGAAAGTCCCTCCGACATGGGACGCCGAGTACCACTCCGTGGCCGAATTGACAAGGCTTGCCCCCATTTCTTCCTCCCGTCCTCGATTCCTCGATCGTTCAGCGTGAGGAACGGATCCGGCCATGGTCCAATGGGGCAATCACGGTTTGAAGATCCATCCACCGCCAAAGGCCATCCATGCTCCGCAAATTCATTCTGAGTACCCTCGCCTTGGTCCTCCTCGCTCCACCCGTCTTCGTGGCCTTCGAGAACTTCCGCGGCCGGACTCAACTCGAGGGTGTCCTGGCAGACCTGCGCGCCAAGGGCGAACCGCTTGAGATCGAGAAGATTGCGCCGCCACCAGTGCCCGCCCACTCCAATGCCATCGCCCGCTTTGTCGATGCCGCGGACGCGCTCAAATTGGATACGGAACTTCAACCGATCGCCCTGCGGCTAATCGGCCCGGGACGAGCCGTGGCAGGAGCCCGACTCGCGGAATGGACCGCCACCTCCGGGCGAATGGTGCAGTGGTCTGATCTTGCCCTCTGGCAGTCCAATCATCAGGCCGACCTGACCCAATTGCGCGAAGCTCTCGATGCCCCTTTCCGCCAACCTGTGCTGGACTACAGCCAGGGCTTCAAACTGTTGCTCCCGCACCTCGCCAAGATGAAATCGGCCGTGAATGTCCTGGGCGCCTGTATGTCCGATGCCGCCCACCGAAAGGACTTTGGCGCCGCGCTCGACGACCTGGAAGACATGCGGCAGATCGCCAGGGACCTGGAAAAACAGCCTCTGCTCATCGATCAGTTGGTACGAGTTGCCTGCGAAGCCATCGCCACCGGACGTGCCTGGGAACTACTCCATAGCCACGACTGGACCGAAGCCCAGCTCGCCGACTTGCAGTCGACCGTGGCACCGATCGATCTGATTTCGGGGATGATCCATGCCCTGACCGGGGAACGCGCCCTGGTCGTCGCGACGTTTCAAAAGATGTCCACCCGCGAACTCATGGACCTGGGGAACTTATCCGGAAATGGCAGCCCTGGCTCGTCGGTGGACGGCGTAGGGATTGCTGGTGCCGGACTCGCCCGGGTGATCTGGGGTGACCAAGCGTTGGCTCAGTATCTCAGGACATTTCAGGTCATGCTCGATGCCAATCGAGAGGCTGCGAAGTCAAAATCCATGAAGCCCTTCGACTCGCTACACTCGCTCGTGCCCACCACCGCCTTCAATCCCCGCTACTTTCTCGTCCGCATGATCCTCCCGGCCCTGGACCGAGCCGGCACCAAGGCATTGCGCGCGGAAACTGAACGCGACCTACTCGTCACTGGCATTGCCATCCGACGTTACCAACTTGGTCACAACGGGAAGCCACCGGCCGACCTCCAGGCTCTGATCCCGACCTACCTCGATGCCATGCCCATCGATCGCATGGATGGACAACCCCTGCGCTACCGCGCCGAAGCCGACAATTCCTACACCCTATGGAGTGTCGGGGATGACCGAGCCGATAACGGGGGCGATGGACAAAGGACAACCGAGAACTCAGGCGATCGCTCGCATGCCAACTGGTGGCTCGCCCGGGATGCCGTCTGGCCTCGGCACGCCACCGCGGAGGAAATGTCCGCCTGGCAGCAGGAGGATGTGGAGCGACGAGATCGCCGGGCACGAAAGGGAACCCGTCCGAGCGAACCTCTCAAGACCATGGATCCTGAGTTGTTGAAACGCTACGGGCTGCAGCCACCCACGAATACTCCTGCGAATCCGCCCGTTCCGTCGGATCGACGGTGAAAGTCTTTGGGGAACTCAGGCATAGACGCGCGGCTCCTTTCCTCGGGCGCATCAGTGCTGATCCGACAGTGAGCAGAAGATGAACTCACCTTGGATCGCCTCATCGGAGTCAGCCGACTCCACGCCAAGTCTCTTCAGTGAGTAGGTCTCCGGATACTCATTGGAAAAACAGCGGATCCCCCGGAAAATCAGTTGCGGATTTCATGGGTGCTGCGAATTTCTGCGCGACCCCGCGGTAAGCTCACAACCAACGACCACGGGCCCTTTGTCTAGAGACCAGACGTTATCGGGCTAAACAGCCTTCCATCCGCCAATTTCGGCGAGGTAGTCGACCTTCTGTAGCAACCGATTCTGACTTCGGATCGATGGTTCAGGATGTCCATGCCGCGCCCTAGCCTCACCCCTTGAATCGATGAATACCTCCCTACCCCTGGTGCTGTCGGGTCGCCACACTGCACTGCTCTCCCTCTGCGTCTTGGGAGCCGCATTCGGCGCGTTTGCGCAGCTCGCCAACCCATCAGCAGGCACTCGCGGCGACAGTCTGTGGAACGACGTCGGACGGAGCCCGATACTGACCGGCTCCCCAGTCGACGCGCCGGCGGCCACCGGTCAGATCACTCTGCGCGGGTACCGCAGCATTCCGGGCTGGTCGCTGCAGGAATTGCGGTCGCATCCGAGGTTCCCAGGGCAACCCTCAAGCCTCGAATACCCGAGCCAATTCGAAGCGCCGATGAATGCCGGGAACTTCTATGGGCTTCAGATGGTTGGTTTTGTGCATCCGCCGGTCACCGGCGACTACACCTTCTATCTCGCCGCGGATCACGTCGCCGAGCTGTTCCTGAGCCAGGATGATAATCCAGCCAACAAACGCCGCATCGCCTCGGAACTGTGGCCTAATCACGCTCCCCGACAATGGACCGGCGGCCAGCGCCCCGTGGGCGCCGCTCCCGAGTCCATCTTCAGCCCCACCACACGCTATATCGAGGCCGAGGACTTCGATTTCGGCGGGGGTCAGTGGCTCGAAAACACCGCCATCGGAATGGACGGCCCCTACTCCGGTCTGTCTTACGCAGGTCTGGGCACGGGCGCCGATGCCGGCATCGATTGGTTTGAAGTGAATCCTGCCAATTTCTCCCCGGCCTTTCGCGCCGACACCGGCGTCGAGACCTGGTCCACATCGGACACGGAGATGACAGCCCGCGGCGATTTCAACGTCTCAATGGCAACCGTGGTGAGTTGGAACGACGTCGGGGACTGGAGGAACTACACCCGCAACTTTGGATCCCCCCAGACCTACTATGTCTTCGCTCGAATGTCTTCCGGCGGTGGATCGATCACCGCGCAGTTGGACCAAGTCACTTCGGGCCGTGGGACATCGAGCCAGACGACTCTAAAGCTTGGCGAATTCCGCGGACCGGCCTCCGGAAGCTGGAATCTCTTCTCCTTTGTCCCGTTGGTCGATGCCAACCAACAAATCGCCCAGGTCACCCTCGAAGGACTTCAGACGCTTCGCTTCACATTAACCGACGGGAACGGGGATCCGGACTATCTCGCCTTCTTGCCGGTGACTTCAGGTCCACCACCCGAGGTGGTGCCGTCCAA
The DNA here is from genome assembly GCA_016795425.1 of Verrucomicrobiales bacterium. GTDB lineage: Bacteria > Verrucomicrobiota > Verrucomicrobiia > Limisphaerales > CAIMTB01 > CAIMTB01. The sequence continues at coordinate 39,239 of JAEUHG010000184.1, read as the reverse complement.
TCAGTCGCGTCGCATCTCCCTGGTGGCCGGCCAACGCTATTACATCGAAGCACAACTCAAGGAGGCCGTCGGCCCCGATCACCTCGCCGTCGGCTGGCAGATGCCCAACACTCCGCCGCCGACCAACGGGGACGCGCCCATTCCTGGCAGGTACCTTGAACCTCTCATCGACCCCAGTCTGGTCCTCACTCCACCCACGCCTCTCAGCCTCGGCAATCTCGTGTTCTTCGACGCCAACGAGAACGGGATGTTCGATCCGGACTCCGAGCAGGGCGTTGATGGTGTGGTGGTGAGGCTGTACCAGGATTACGATGGTGGAGGATGGCTCGGCAGCGAGGACGGGGCCCCCATCGCCACCACCACCACCAGCAATGGAGGTCAGTATCGTTTCGACGGTCTGACCACGGACACCTACCTGGTCGAGGTTGCCCGCGAGAACATGGACCCAGGCGGTCCCCTCGCCGCCATGACCAGCAGCCTGCCGACCCACTTCGCCAACGCTGACGTCGACAACACCGATGACGGTTTCCATCGCTTCGACCTTCGCGGCGTGGTCAGCGAGGGAGGCGTGTACCTAGAGGACGGCCGGGAACCCACTCTCGATGGCGATGGCGACCCCTACACCAATCTTTCGGTGGACTTCGGATTCCGGCCGCCCGGCGGCCCGACCGCCATCGGAAACCTCGTCTTCCGCGATGCCAACAACGACGGCCTCTTCGACCCCGCCCAAGGCGACTCCGGAATCGACGGAGTGCTGATTCATGTGGTCCGTGACAACGGCAATGGCATGCGCGACGACGCCGATGGCCCAGTGGTGGGTTCAACCACCACCGCCGGCGGCGGACTCTACCAGTTTCAGCAGCTCCCCATGGGGGATTACTGGGTCGAACTGGATCCCAGCAACTTCTTCGGCTCCGGTGCGCTCGCCGGGTGGATGCCGTCCACGTCGATCTCCCCTGTCACCAATAATGACATCGACAACGATTCCAACGGGTACCTGCTGCCGGGATTCTCGGTACTCGCCAATCCGGTGCGGCTCGAAATTCCCGGAGAACCCACTTCTGAAGATGGAGATCCCCACACCAATCTGACCATCGACTTCGGTTTCGTCCCCCAACCGGGATTGCGCCTCGGCGATCTCGTCTGGGATGACCAGAACGCCAACGGACTTCGCGACGCCAACGAACCCGGCATGGCCAATGTCGCGCTGGTCGCCCGCCTGGATCAAGGGGACGGCCGTTTCGACAACGGTGAGTCGTGGATCCAGGAAACACGCACCGATTCCAGCGGACACTACGCCTTCCACGGACTCGCTCCCGGCATCTACTTCGTTGTGGTCCGCGAGGATAATTTCCGACTGGGAGGTCCGCTCTACGGAAAGGTGACGAGTTCAGAAGCCGCCGCTGCCAACAATGACGTCGACGATGACAACAACGGCAGCAGCGCCACCCCTCTGATGCCGCGCGGTTTGGTGAGCACACCAATCACATTGGCGGCAGGGACTGAACCGGACACCGACGGTGACGATGCCGACGGAAATCGAACCGTTGATTTCGGCGTTTACACCCCAGCCAATCCGCCCGTCCTGATGCTCGGAGGACGCGTCTTCGCCGATACCAATGCCGATAGCATCTTCGGTCCCGACGAATTCGGTATCCCCAATGTCACGGTGACGACCTTTCTCGATAATGGCGACGGGATCTTCCAACCGTACTTCCCGGACGGCTTTCTCTACGCGGTGTCGACTGATCCTTCAGGACGTTTTCTCTTCGATGGACTCGCGCCTGGCGATTATTGGGCGCAGGTCGAAGGCGGCAATTTCACCCTGGGAGCACCGTTGTACGGACGCCTGAGCAGCCCGGGCGCCGCCAATGCCAATGACGACGCGCCCGCCGACGACAACGGCATCGACCAAATCCTCGCCCCGCGTTACGGCGTCCATAGCAGTCCCATCAGTCTCGGCAATGGGACGGAACCCACCGACGACGGCGACGGTCCGGATTCCAACCAAACGCTGGGATTCGGATTCGTGACGCCAGCGCAACCGCCAGTCCTCAAACTGGGCGGGACCTTCTTCCAGGACGCCAACAGCAACGGGATACAGGACGCGAATGAGGGTTGGTCAACCGCCCTCTACATCGCGGTGTTCCTCGATGACGGCGACGAGATTTATGAGCCTAACGCCGATGACCTTCATGTCTCGGAAGCCTTTGTCGATCCCTTCGGCCGCTTCGAGGTGAGTTCCCTGCCGCCCGGCGGGTATTGGACCTGGATCGGGCCATGGCACTTCAATGCCGGCGGAGCCCTCTTTGGCAAGCGCAGCAGCCCTGGCGTCGGACTGCCGGACCTTGATGTGGACGGCGATGACAGCGGCATCGACAACGCATTTCCAGAGCAACAGGGAATCCTCGCTCCCATCATCCATCTGTCCAATAGCACCGAGCCCACCCACGACGGGGACGACGCGGACAGCAACCAGACTCTCGATTTCGGCTTCGTCGATCTGCCGGCCGGAGGCCCTAATCTGACCGTCGGAGGATCGCTATTCCGGGACGACGACAACAATGGCATCCGAACCGAAGGCGAGACCACCGCCGCCTTTGTTACGGTGGAACTCTGGTACGACACCGGCGACGGCGTGCTCGGCGAGGGCGACTTGAGGGTGAATCAAAGCTTCACCGACAGTGCCGGTTCCTATCGTTTCGGAAACTTGAGCCCGGGCGATTATATCGTCGCCATCCCGCGTCAGGCCTTCTTGCCGTTCAATCCGCTCGCGGGAACCCGTTCCAGTACCGGCAACGGTCCCGCTCCCGATCCCGACGATGATGTCGCCAACGATGACAATGGTTCCGAAGTGAGCGCCTTTGGCGCCAGTTTCTACGGCGTGGCGTCCGCCCCCATCTCCCTCCAGCAGGATGCCGAACCCACCACCGAAGACGCCGATCCCCGCACCAATCTTACTCTCGACTTCGGATTCCATCCTGCCTCGGGACTCGCCATCGCCGGACGCCTGTTCCGCGATGAGAATAACAACGGCGCCCTGGATGCCGCCGAAACCGGCGTCACGAGTGCCCAAGTCGAAGTCTGGCACGACAACAACAACGACAATGTCCTCACGGATGGCGACGGTTACGTCAATTCGACCGTCACGGCGGCGGACGGCTCCTACCGCGTCGAGCAACTGATTCCCGGAAACTATTTCGTCGTGGTCCGGTACTCGAACTTCCTGCCCTTACGACCGCTCAACGGACTCCGCTCCAGTACCGGCAACGATCCCGCACCCAGTCCCAACAACGACCTCGTCGGCGACGACAACGGATTCGAGTTCGGCATGCTCAACCACGTGTTCTTCGGAGCCCGAACCCACGGCGTCGCGCTTCAATACGACTCGGAGCCCGACACATCCGCCGACGGCGATGACACCAATTCCAATGCCACCGTTGACCTGGGGTTCTATCCCGGTCCCACCGGCAGCCTCGGCGACCTCGTCTTCCGCGACGAAAACAACAATGGCCTTCGAGATCCCAGCGAACCCGGAATTCAAGGAGCCCAAGTCCGAGTCTTCCTGGATAACGGCGACGGTGCGCTCGGCATTTTTGACGAGGATCTGGGAACGAGCGTGATCACGGCCGCTGACGGTTCGTACCAGTTCGCCGGGCTACCCGACGGCGATTACCTGGTCGTCCTGCCATATGAGAATTGGTGGCCTGGCCAGGCTCTCAATGGTCTCCGCAGCAGTACCGGCAATGGAGCGGCCCCGGATCCAAATCTTGATTCAACCGAAAATGACGACAACGGCGACGAAGGCGTCTATCCGTACCTGCCGTCGCTCCAGGTCGCCAGTCGACCCTTTTTTGTTCGTGATGGCACCACCACCAGCACCATCGACTTCGGCTTCTACCCCGGCCCAACTGTCCGCGTGGGAGGCACGGTGTTTTTCGATTCGGCCAACAATGGCCTTCGGGATTCCGACGACAGCCCCATTTCCAATGTGGCCGTCCAACTCCGCCTCGATTCCAACGGCGACGGCGTCGCAAGTCCGTTCGACAACTTCGCTGCCCAGACGCGAACCGATGCCGACGGACACTACCTGTTCTCAGGCATGCTCCCGGGCGATTACCTCGTCTGGATCTCCTCAGGCGAACATTTCCAAGGCGGCGCTCTGTCCGGTTTGCGAACCAGCACCGGCAACGATCCCGCTCCTGATCCCGACAATGACCAACCCGGCGATGACAATGGCGCCGAAACCACCGACTTCAACGGAGCCTGGAACGGCACCGGAGCGGGTACCGTCACGCTCGGTATCGGAAATGAACCCGATACCGCCATCGACGGCGATGACAGCAACGGCAACCAGACGGTGGATTTCGGATTCCGCGCCCTCGTGGGCGCCACCTTCGTCGTCAATACCGCCGATGACCATGACGACGGGTCCTGCGATGCTGCCGATTGCACCCTGCGCGAAGCCATCCTGGCCGCGAACCAGCACCCAGGAACAGATACGCTGGTATTCGCCATCCCGGGGCCCGGCGTCCACACCATTCAACCGCTCTCTCCTTTGCCGCTGTTCCTGGAATCGGCCGTCGTCGACGCCACGACGCAACCCGGCTACACGGATCGGCCGATCATTGAACTCGACGGCAGCCAGGCGGGTTTTGCCGCGTCCGGATTGGTGTTCACAAGCGGATTCAGCGAGGCGCGAGGTCTGATTATCCATCGCTTCGAGATTGCAGCCGTCCTGCTCGCCGGCTCGAGCAATCGGATTGCCGGCTGTTTCATCGGCACAGACGCGTCGGGAACTGTGGGGCTTGGCAACGGCCAGACCGACAACGGCGCCATTCGGATCGATGGCGATGGCAATCTCGTGGGCGGCTCGGAGATTCTCGACCGCAACCTGATTTCCGGCAATCGCGTCGCCATCCAGCTATTCGGAAATCGCAATCGCATCGAAGGAAACTTTATCGGCACGGACGTCACCGGCACGGCCGCCACACCCAACACCGGGTTCTCGGCAATCGGTATCACAGGGTCGGACAATCGCATCGGAGGATCTGATCCCGGTGCCGGCAATTTGATTTCCGGCAATGGCGATCCCGCCACCCCCTGGGCCGGCGCCGCCATTATCGTCAACAGTGGCAACCGCAATCGAATCCAGGGCAATACCATTGGCACGGACCTCTCCGGATCCCTCGCTCTCCCCAACAACACGGGCATCCTCTTCTTCGGCGGCGAGGATAACCTCGTCGGCGGATTGGAACCCGGCAGCGGCAACCTCATTTCCGGCAACCGCATGTCGGGAATCCGGCTCGACAGCAGGTCGACCGTCCAAGGCAACCGCATCGGAACCGATCGCAGCGGAACCACACCCATTCCCAACGCTCAGGCAGGCATCGAACTCACCGGAAGCCAAAACCTCGTCGGCGGGTTCGTCCCCGAAGCCCGCAATCTCATTTCCGGCAACCAGAGCTTCGGCATCGTCGCCTGTGGCTACCATACCGTCAGTAATCGCATTGCGGGAAACTGGATCGGTCTCGACGCCACCGGAACGATCGGACTGGGCAATGGTGGAATCAAACCCGTGTACCCGGGCACTGGCATCATGCTCTGCGGAAATCTGAACATCATCGGCGGCCCTGAGGTTGGCGCCGGCAATGTCATCTCCGGCAACGGACAAGCGATCGAACTTCGCGGAAATCAGAACGGTATCCAAGGCAACCTGATGGGAACGGATCCATCCGGCACGTCGCTCGTCGCGAACTTTAATGGCATCACCCTCGTTGACGCGGCGTCCGACAACCTCATCGGCGGAGCCCTTCCCGGATTCGGAAACGTCATCGGCGGTGCCGAATCGTTTAACGGCGCCATCGCCTTGCATGGTCAAAGCGTCATTGGCACTCGCATTCTAGGCAACCGCATCGGAACCGACATCACCGGAACCATCGCCTTTCCCAACAGCTTCGGTGTGACCATCTCCGAAGCCTCCAACACCGCTGTCGGTGGCGTTGCCCCCGGCGAAGCCAATCTCATCGCCAACTCCATCAATGACGGCGTCTATCTGGTCGGCTTCTCCGCCGTGAACAATTCGATTCGCGGCAACGCCATTCATTCGAATGGCAATTCCGGCTGGAATGGCTTCGGGATCCGTCTCGAAAACCAACCCGCCAACGACCCCTGGGATATCGACGAAGGCGCCAATCACCTGCAAAACCACCCCGTTCTTCTCCAGGCTTCCGCGTCACCCGGCGCGACACTGATTGGCGGGCGACTTGATGGTTCTCCTAACTCGACTTTTGTCATCGACCTCTACGGCAATGCCGCCTGCGACCCGAGCGGCTTCGGGGAAGGTCAACAGTATCTCGGTGAATCGATCGTCACCACCGACGCCTCGGGCTTCGGCACCTTCTCCTTCCTTCTCCCCGCCGGCCTGCCCGTCGGCTCCAGCGTGAGCGCCACCGCCACCGATCCCGCCGGCAATACCTCGGCCTTCGGCCCCTGCCAGACCGTGGAATCGGACACGCCACCGACCGTACTATCCGCGACCACTCGCGGAAGCGACCACCAGGTATTCATCACGTTCTCGGAACCCTTGGATTCCACGTCGGCATCCGATCCCGCGCATTATCGCTTCAGCCCAGAACTCTCCGTTCTGGCCGCCACACTGCAGGCCGACCAACGCACGGTGGTATTGGATGTGTCCGGTCTGACGCCGGACGCTGCCTACACTCTGGCTATCAGCGGTGTCCGAGATCTGTCCGTTCCTCCCAACGAGATTGCCGCCAACACCTCAGTGGCCCTCGTCAATAGCCAGGGCGTCCTATCCCGCTTGGTCTATCGCAATATCGTGGGCAGCCTGGTCCGCCAACTGACCGACCACTCCAACTTCCCCGACGCTCCCTCCGAAATTACCTACGAATTCACCGCCGAGGCTCCCTCGAACATCGGCGACAATTACGGACAGAAACTCGCCGGCTACCTCATTCCCCCGACCACCGGCGACTATCGGTTCTTCATCGCCAGCGACGACCATTCCGAACTGTGGTTGAGCACGGACGCCAACCCAGCCAACAAGGTTCGGGTGGCGCGTTTGAGCTATTGGACCCCAAACCAACGCGGCTGGAACCAGGGTCCCCTCAATCAACCGACCGAGGACGTGCTGGTTCCAGGCGCCCTGTTCGTCGAGGCGGAGGACTTTGATTTCGGCGGCGGCCAGTTCATCGCGGACCAACCGATCGGCATGACCGGCCCTTACACGGGCGGCGCCTACGCCGGCCTCGGATCAGCCGCCGACGAAGGTATCGACTTCCATGAGTATAGCGTCGATGCGGCCGCGCAAAACTACCGCGTCAACACAGGAGTCGAAATGTACGTCCTCGCTGACGTTCTTGAGAATGACCACGGAAAACTTCAACGGGGCGGCTTTGCCGTGACGACCTCGCACAAGCTGGGATGGAATGCGGAGGGTGAATGGTGGAACTACACCCGGGACTTCCCCGCCCAACCCCAGGACTACTGGGTCTATGCCCATATCGCCTCGGGTAGCGGCCCCATGGCATTCCAACTGGGCGAAGTCACCGATGGCCGAGGCACGGCCACCCAAAGCGTGTCCGCTCTCGGGGAGTTCCACAGTCCGCCGACCAGCGATTGGGATAATTTCGTGCTGGTGCCACTCACCGACGGCAACGGAGAACCTGTCCGCCTCTCCTTGTCCGGTTTGCGCACCCTGCGCATGACGGTCCTGCCCGGGGCGGGTGATTTCGATTACCTGGCCTTTGTTCCGGCGACGACCAAAGCCCCGACCACACGGCCGGAAAACCACTCGCCACTGATCCACCTCGTGGCCGGACAGCGCTATTACCTGGAAGTCCTCATGAAGGAGTGGTCGGCCAATGATCACCTCGCCCTCACCTGGCAGCGCCCCGGTGGTCCCGCACCCGAGGACGGCGCAGATCCCATCCCCGGCGAATTCCTGTCCTCCCTGAAGAACAGTGGCCCAGCGACGATCGCCGTTCAGCCCGCCTCGACCTCGATTCTGGAGCGCGAGGTGGCGACCTTTACCGTGGACTTGGATGGCACGCCGCCCTATCGGATTCAATGGTACCGCGATGGCAACCCCATACCGGACGCCACGAACTTCCTCTACACGACCCAGGTGTCCTTCGCGGACTCCGGGACGCGTTTCCATGCCACCGTCGAAAACGCCTTTGGCCACGCCACCAGTGACGAGGCGATCCTCACCGTCCTCGCCGATACCACCCCGCCGGCGCTGATTGCCGCGACTGGCAGCCACACTCTCGACCGCATCACTCTGCGGTTCTCCGAATCACTGGATCCGGTGTCCGCATCCGAGCCGTCCAACTACACCGTCAATGCCGGGCAACTCCCGGTTCTCACCGCCACGTTGCTCCCGGATGGAACCTCCGTCCGCCTCACCACAGCGCTCCAAGCCCAAGGCATCTCCTGGGTTGTCACAGTGACCGGTGTCCGCGATACCGCTCACCAACCCAACACCATCGCCGGCGCCAACCAGTCGGTGTTCACCAGCTGGGTCCAGAGTCGTGGTTATGCCTTGCGCGAGGCGTATTTGAACATTCCTGGAACCACCTTGGAGGACCTCCGAGCATCACCCAAGTTCCCAGGCGAACCCGATCTGGTGGGTGCCGTCACTTCCTTCGAACTCCCCATCAACGTCGGCGACAACTACGGCGCGCGGCTCAGCGCCTTGGTCATCCCGCCCATCGGCGGGACCTACCAACTCTTTATGGCGTCCGATGATCAGGGCGAATTGTGGCTCAGCAGTGATGCATCCCCCGCCAACGCCATGCTCGTTGCCAACGAACCGGCCTGGAACAACTCCCGCGCCTGGACCACCACCTTCAATCGCAACGAAGGAGATCCCGAGAATCGCACGGACCCTGTTCCCTTCGAAGGCAACTTCCTCTACCACCTCACCGGTCTCATGAAGGAAGCGGGCGGCGGCGACCACCTCGCCGCGACCTGGCAATTGCCTGACGGCCCACTCCCGATCGACGGCGATTCCCCCATCCCTGGGTCGCAACTGATCGGATTCGTCAATCCGGATGATCCCACCATCGTCGTCATGCCGTACCTCGTGGAAACCTCGCCTTCCTTCGCCGCCGAAGGTGGCCAGGATCTGGTCGTCTCGATCCACGGGTATGGCTTCCTCGCCGGAGCGATCGTCCAATGGAACGGCGAGGCCCGTCCCACCACCTTCGTCGACGGCACGCGCCTCGACGTGGTGATTCCTGCCACCGACCTGGCCCCCTCCGCATCGTCGGCTCCCTTCCGGACTGCCCGACTGCAGGTTTTCAACGCCAATGGATCGGGCTCGAATCCATTGGGCTTCACCATCGCCATCGCGAACTCACTCCTGGACGCCGAGACGGCGATCGCGAATCCGGGTGAATCGGCCACCGCGTCCACAGCGCCGGACACCGCAGGGGACGCCGGCGTGACCGCGGCAGCGACCAATCCCGATGGATCCCCACTGGTCGTCACTGTCGCCACCTACGCGAACAACCCCACCTCGCTACCTCTGTTTGACTCCGGCGGCGGTTTCACCGACATCGCCGTGGACGGCGCCGACGCCGGCGATCGCTTGGATGCCTTCTTCTATTATCCAAGTTGGGTGGTTGGAAACGCCGAGGACGGCCTCCAGCTGCTATGGTTCAACGGAACCTCCTGGCTCCCCGTCATCGGCAGCGGCGGGATAGCGGTTTCCAAGGATGTCACCGATAACCTGGACGGCACGGTATCGGGAGGCCGGTTCTTTGTCCGGCTCGATGCCTCCAGCCAGCCTACCATCCTGGACCTCTCCGGGACGGTCTTCGCCATCACCGGCCAACCGGCCAACCAGCCTCCGGTCGCCACCGACGATCAGATGGTCGACCTGTTCCCACTCCCGACCGGCGGTCTCAAAATCGCCCACGCTCGACTGCTCAGTAACGACCGGGATCCGGAGCGCGGCAAGCTGACCATCATCGGGGTCTCCACCCGCAGCGCCAATGGATCGGCCGTCACCTTCGACGGCCAGTGGGTGACCTATGCGCGGAATCGAAATCCCGGCAATGACTCGTTCACGTACACGGTCGCCGATCCTGAAGGAGCCACCGCGACCGCCACGGTCATCATCCGACGAACCAACGGCGTCAAAATCTCGCCGCAGCCGCCCCTCATCGATTCCCCTTGGGACGCGAATTGAAGCGGACCAGCCCCTGATTCTTGATCTCCTGGGGTAAGCCGCCTTGAGGACCTTCAGAAGGGCCTCAAGGCGCCATCGGCCGCTTCAGGATCGCGACCACATCGCGTGTCTCTCCGCGGTACATATTGGTATCGAAAATCGATACCAACTCCCAACCGTCTGCCCCTTTTTCATTCAGCGCGTCAGTAAGTTCTTGGCCATCGACCTTGCCACCCATCCAACCACCCGTTCGCAAAACCAGTGTCAGGTATTCCCATTTCACAAGCTTCATGACGCCAGAATGGGAGGCCTCGTTGCAGGAATGTCTTTGTGGGCAGGGAAGTCATCCAACGGGTGGGCAGGTGTTGGTCCCAGGAACCGAGCGAAGGCGGCGCCGCATGGAACGGCAATTTGTCCTCACGGCGCGCCTGTTGCCGTTCCATGCCTCGTTCCCAGCCACGTTGCTACCGGCCTTCGTACAGCCGGACCAATTCCTCCGCCGACACTCCGCGTCGATAGGCGCGGCAGACGCGAAACATCCGCCAATAGGTCCGCGCAATCCCGTGTTTCCGAAATCGGCGGTCGGAGGTTGTCACCGCCGCACCCGCCAACACCAGGCGCCCCTTCTTTCGCAGCTTCTGGCACAAGGCGACTTCCTCCATCAGCGGCTGGTCCGGGACTCCCCCGACCGCCTCCAGCGCCGCCCGCCGGACAAACATCGCTTGATCCCCGAGCACACGTCCGCTCCACCAAATTCTCAGCCAGCATCGGAATCGCGAACCGCGCAGCAGCCAGGGCGGATGCCGAAAATGTTTCCAGAACCCGCCGCCCACCACCAGTGGGTCGCGCAAACACCGGAACAATGCCGCCCCGGCATCCGGATTCAGCCAGGTATCGGCGTGCACCATGAGGATCACCTCTTCACGCGCCAACCGCGCCGCCTCCGCCAACTGACGTCCTCGCCCCAGCGGTACCCGGATGACCCGGCAACCCAATCGCTCCGCAAGTTCCCGGGTTCCATCCGTGCTGCCTCCATCCGCAACGATGATCTCCTTGATCTCGGGAATCGCCTTCAGGCGCTGCACGGTGTCCGACACCTGCGTTGACTCGTTCCAAACTGGCATCACGGCGGAGATGCCCGACGGAGCCGAGGTCTTGGTGCAGTTCCGACGCCATCGATGCTCGCGATAAAGAATGCATGCACCCACCGCAGCCCACCCGAGATGCACGGATAACGTCAGCATCGCCGCCGCCACGGCGGTGGGAGCCGCAATCTGGTATTGCCCGAGCAACACCATCGAAGCCCCTTCGCGCAGCCCCGTCCCTGCAACCCCCACCGGCAACGCACTCACCATCGTGACCAACTGGTACATCCAAAATAGCCGTGTCCAAGGAACCGGTTCAGGCGACAGTGCCTGCAGGCAGCAGATTTGCGTGACATTGAAGAGAATCGCCGTCGACAAGGCACATCCAATCGCCTGCGCGGAGCGCCGGCGCGAGCCCACCAGAAAACGCGCTGACTTTCGCAGCGCCGCCAGGGAACGTCCCAGGAACGACGCGGGCCGCCGCGCCGACCACGCGATCACCGCCACTCCAGCCGACAACACCAGTCCAACCCCGACCCACACCCACGCTCCCGGCGCTTGAAACTTCCAGCGTGCCATAAAATCGAATCCACCAGAGACGGCGCCCAAAGCCAGCGCTGCCGAGATAAAGATCATGCCGCCTATGGACGACGTCAGACGGTCCAAGACCGACGCCGCCAGCACATCGGCGGCCGGCACCCCGAACCATCGGGAGTAGAGAGCCGTCTTCGGAAGGTCCCCACCCGAGGGTCCCCCGAACAGGGTGTTGAAGAATTGGCTGATGAAGACCATCCGCACCGAGGCGGCTCCGTGCACCACCGCCTCGTGATTCAAACGCAGCATCAGATGCCATCGGATCGCCGAACCCAGCAATCCCAGTCCGAAAACCAACTGCGCCGCGCCATACCAGTAGAGGTCCATCGTCCGAAACGTCACCCACAGCGCGTCCAGATCGATTTTCCGAAGAACCCATGCCATGGCGGCCACAGATCCGCCCGCCGCCAACAGGCGCGCAGGCCAGCGCCACCGGCGGGTCCATCGCTTGCTCACCGGCCCAGCCTAGAATCGCACCGCCCCCCAGTGGAATCCCGAACCCATGCCTCGATCGATCCTCGGTCGGCTCCTGGGCAGGGAAAGGTGTACGCCGTATCGGTCAGATTGGGAAAGAAACACACCAGGCGGCAGTCCCGGCGCGCCCCTTCCTCCCTTCCCCCTTCCCCACCCACCCTTCCCCTTCCATGTCTGCTTGTCTCAATCCACTCGGCCAACCCGTGGGTCCCTCACTTCCACACTGGCAACCGCCGCCGTTTCCCACCCGCGAAGCCGTGACCGGCCGGTTCTGCCACCTCCAACCCCTCGATCCGAACCGGCACGGCACGGACCTCCATTCAGTCCTCTGCGCCGATTCAGATCCTCGTATCTGGACCTACCTGCCTTACGGCCCTTTCGCGACTTCAGACGAATTCTCGCACTGGCTGCAGATCCAGGCCAAAGCGGAGGATCCCCAGTTTTACGCCATCCTTGATCCGTCGACCCAAAGAGCCGTCGGTCTGGCCAGCTACCTCCGCATCACACCCGCGGCCGGATCGATCGAGGTCGGACACCTCCTGTTTTCTCCTACTCTGCGCCGCACCCCCGCCGCCACGGAGGCGATGTACCTCATGATGGCACGCGCGTTTCGCCTCGGGTATCGGCGTTACGAATGGAAGTGCGACGCCTGGAACGAACCGTCCCGCGCCGCTGCCCGCCGACTCGGCTTCGCCTTTGAAGGTCTTTTTCGACAAGCCATCGTCTACAAAGGCCGCAGCCGCGACACGGCATGGTACTCGGTCATCGACCGCGACTGGCCCGAACTCGAAGCCGTTTTCCGGAAATGGCTGGATCCTTCGAACTTCGACGAACATCAACGCCAGCGCGCACGCCTCTCCGCCGGGACCGAGTCCCTCCGGCTTCGAGACGCATCGCTACCTGAGGAACCACGTCCCGTCGCGTAGGACCCGGACACCACGATCAGCGCGCGAGTTCGCGACGAAGGATGGCTTCGAGCTTTCGCGTGTCGGCTGCAAATAGCCGGATGCCTTCCGCTGTCTTCTCCGTCGCCATCGGGTCCTCATTCATCAGGAAGCGGAACCGCGACTCCGACAACGTAAGGCGCTCCACATCGCTGGCGCGCGCACTCTCGGGCGACAAACGTCGCGCCACCACGTCCGTGGACTTCTGGAGTTCGCCGAGTAATGCGGGACTAATGGTAAGCAGGTCGCAGCCGGCCAGGGCCAGGATCTCTCCGACGTTGCGGAAACTCGCGCCCATCACCTCGGTGGCATAACCGTACTTCTTGTAATACGCGTAGATGGCGCGCACCGAAAGAACTCCCGGATCCTCCTCAGCCTGGAACTCGCGCCCTTCCTTCGCCTTGTGCCAGTCGAGAATGCGACCCACGAACGGGGAGATGAGCTTGGCACCGGCTTCGGCGCAGGCGACGGCCTGAGGCAACCCGAACAGGAGAGTCATGTTGCAATGGATGCCCTCCTTCTCCAACACCTCCGCCGCCCGAATCCCCTCCCACGTCGACGCGATCTTGATCAACACCCGCTCCCGATCGATGCCAAGCTCACCGTACCTGGCAATAAATGCGCGAGCCCCTCGCACCAGCGCCTCGGTGTCGAAGGCGTCGTGCGCCTCCGTCTCGGTCGAGACGCGTCCAGGGATGATGGCGAGGATTTCCCGTCCAAACTGCACCAGGACTTCCTGCATGACACGCGCCACCAAACCATCCCCGGCCACATTCGCCGCCCGACCGTCGCGCACCGCCCGCTGCACGATCTCCGCGTACTCAGGTTGAGTGGCCGCCTTCAGGATCAGGGTCGGATTCGTCGTCGCATCCCGCGGCGCATACTTCCGCATGCTTGTGAAATCACCGGTATCGGCGACAACGACGGTCATCTGCTTGAGTTGTTCCAGGCTGTTCATGATGGGCATCGGCGACCATACGAAGGCGCCGCATGCCCATCGTAGGTGGAGTCGGCAGGATCGCAAACCCGGGCCTATTCAGCTCGCAATCGTGTTGTCCCCAGCCAAGCGAACCTGCCACGATCCCCGATCATCTCGTGCCTCAGCCTATTCCCAACCGCCTGATGCGACACCTTTCGTCCTGGACCCTGGTCCTAGGCCTGAGCTTCGCCACTGCTCTCCACCAGGTGTCCGCGGCGGCTGCCCCGGACCCTGTCCCGACCGGAGCCTTGCTTCCCGACTACGCCGCGTGGCGGGCCGCGTGCCTGAAAGTTCCGGCCAACCGAGTCCTGGGGGAGCGTTTGCCGCCGCGCGACCGACTGCCGTTGGCGCGCTACTCCGACTTCGCCGCCGTCCTGGGCCCGTTCCTGGAAAATTGCCGGACCGGCGACCTGGCCCGACCGGACGCCTGGATCGACGGCCCACCCGACGCCCGCACCTTTTTCAATTTGGCATCCGCCTACTACCTGCAACGCGGCGTGCCGTTTCAACCGTTCGCCCAACGACACCTCGTTCCCCCGGGAACGCGCCTCTTCGTCCATGGCGACCTCCACGGCGATATCCATTCGCTCATCGCTTATCTGGATTTGCTGAATCGCGACGGGCACCTCGACGGCTTCCGCCTGGCGGCTCCCGAGACGCGCCTGCTGTTTCTCGGCGACTACACCGATCGCGGACGCTACGGCGTGGAGGTGATGTACACCCTGATGCGCTTGAAGCTCGCCAATCCCGACCGCGTGCTCTTGGTGCGAGGGAATCACGAAGATGTCAGCCTCGTCGCCCGATACGGCTTTCTGGCTGAAGCCACGGGCAAATACGGACGCGAGTTCGAGATCCCGCGTGTTGCCCGCATCTACGACTTTTTGCCGACCGTCCTCTACTTGGCCTGCGGCACCAACGTGGTGCAATGCAACCACGGAGGCCTCGAACCCGGCTTCGACCCCGGCCGCCTGCTCGCCGCCCCGGAAACCGTCTCCTACCAACTGCTCGGGCGATTGAACCAACGCCGTCTCCTGGAGGCCAAGCCAGCCTGGGTCGCGCGCCTGCCGGCAGCCAACCGCCGCGAACTCGAGGGTTCGTTGCTCGATTTCGTGCCGGAAAGCCCCACGACCCCGAGCGTCCTCGGCTTCATGTGGAACGACTTCACCGTGGTTGCCGGAGAACCCCAATTCGCCATCGATACCGGGCGCGCCTTCGTTTACGGAGATGAAGCCACCCGCACCGTGCTCGATAGCGCGAGCAGCCAGGGATTCAGGGTGCGTGCCATCCTCCGCGGGCATCAGCATGCCGGCGTCCTCAATCCCATGATGCGCCGGCTCATCGCCAGTTGGGGCGTGTTCCGTCACTGGCAGGCCTCGGATGCCTTGAATCGGCTCGAAGCGGCACCCGACATTCTGGCCAATAGCCTCGAAACGGCGCCGGTGCGCGCGCTGCCCGACGGGTCGGTGTGGACCTTTAATGTCTCCCCGGACAGCGTCTACGGCGCCGGCTGCGGATTCCACTTTGACACCGCCGGCGAACTCGTTTCCGCCGATCGCTGGGAGGATTGGCGCCTGCGGGTGCTCAACGTCAACGTCCCGGCCTCACCTTAAATCCTGCGGCCACTCCGCCGTGAGCAGGGGATGGTTTCTCCAGTCCACGTCGTCGAAGTGCCACCACTCGTCGGAGATCGGTGTGAATCCCGCCGCCACCATGGCATCGGTCAGCCAATCACTGTGGCGCCGCGCCGCGAGACTCGCCCCCAGCCATCCCCGATGCGCCCGATCCGTGAATTCATCAAACCCGGACGGCATCTCCAACTCCACACCCGCGACATCGACCAACGTCACGTCCACCGCCATGCCGCGCGTGTGGCGGGATCCTCGGGCCGGCGGCGCCACATACTGCGGATCCGGACACCGGGCCCAGAGCGCCGCCTGTGCGGAAGGCGGACGGTAAGCGTCCCATACCAATAGCCCGGCTCCGTGCCGTTCGATTCGATCCTGCGCCCCCACCAACTTCATCGCCGTCGACCGAACCAAATAGCCTTCGGTGAAAGGATATAAAGGGGCACCCGTGAAGTTGTCGGGGCGGGCGTATCGAAGATCGACCCGAATACGAGGGTCGACCTCGCGAATCCGCACCAACTGAGACGCGGTGTCCACGACGCTATTCTGAGGTAGCCTTTGGTCCGGATTCAACGGTTCGTGGGGACCACGGGCATCGCCACAACATCCTTAGGTTACGTCAAACCGACGGTCCGGGCTCCCGCGGCGCCGGCTTCTCCCCTTCCAGCCCAACTCACCATCGACATTTGTCATTGCCGCCCTGCCCGCTGCCTTTGGAGGGTGCTGGAGATGTCCCGCCTGAAAATGCCGGCCCCTATCCGTCCAGGGTCAAGGCTCCGTCGCACCGACGCGCACGCAGGCTTCGTGTTCCGCCGGCTGCCCTTGGCAACCCTCGTCATCCTCCAATTGACCCTCGCCGGAGTCTCGGCATCGAGGGGTTCCGACGACGGGACGACCTTTGCCGAAGCCCGACACAACGGGTCGCTATCCGCCGAGGCGTACCGGCGATGCGTGCGTTACGTGGATGCCTGGCTCGCCCATGCGGATCCAGCGACGGGCCTGATCCCGCGCAATCTGAGGGATGGCCGCGACTTCTGGAACGGCAGGGACGCCGGAGCCGACAACTACGCGTTCATGGTCCTCACGGCCGCGCTGACGGATCGCGAGCGGCTGATGCCTCGCATGTTGGAGATGCTCCGGACAGAACGGCGAATCACCGCACGTCACGGCCATCTCTGCGACGATTACCTCTTCTCACGACGCACCTGGCGCCGCGAAACCTTCGATCTCGATGCCACGCTCTTCGATAGCGCGGAATACGTGAAGGACGGCCTGCTCCCCATCACCGAATGGCTCGGCACGAGTCCCTGGTCGGATCGGGCGCGGGAGATCATCGACGACATTTGGAAAAACGCCCGCATCGCAACACCCGCCGGACCCATTGCCACGCTCAACTTCGAGGTGAATGGCGACCTGCTCCAAGCCTGCTCCCGCCTCCATTGGCTGACCGGAAAACGACGTTACCTCGACTGGGCGGAACGCCTGGGGGACTTCTACTTGCTCTCCACCAACCATCCCACGCGGCATCTCGAACGACTGCGACTTCGCGACCATGGCGGCGAAGTCGTCAATGGCCTCACGGAACTTTACGTCATTCTCCGGCACCAGGGATTACCCAAGGCTGACCAGTACCGTGGACCGCTCACCGAAATCCTGGACCGCATCCTTCGTGACGGATGCAACCCCGATGGCCTGCTCTACGACTGGTTCGAACCCGGCACCGGACGCCATGCCGCCAGTCTCGCCGATACCTGGGGTTATGTCATGAATGGTCATTACACCGTGCACCTTCTTGACGGCGCACCTGCCTATCAGGATGCCGTCGTGCGCGCCCTCAACGCCCTCGAATCCGGCTATACCCAATACCGATGGGAAGGGGACAGCGCCGATGGCTATGCCGATGCCATTGAGAGCGCCCTCAATCTGCTGAACCGCGAACCCATCGATTCCGCGATGCGCTGGGTGGACACGGAAATCCACTCCATGTGGGCCAAGCAACAACCTGACGGCATCATCGAAGGATGGCATGGTGACGGGAATTTCGCCCGCACTTCGCTCCTGTATGCCCTCTGGAAGACCCAAGGCCTAACCCTCGAACCGTGGCGTGAGGATGTACGATTGGGTGCGGTCCGCTCCGGCAACCAAGTGCTGATCAGCGTCCTCGCCGAGCACCCCTGGTCCGGCCATCTGGTGGCCGACCGCCCCAGACATCGCGAAAATCTTCGCCTTCCCCTGGATTACCCCAGAATCAATCAGTTCCCCGAATGGTTTACCGTGGAGCCTTCCGGATCCTGGATCCTCGAAGGACTGCCCGAGACCGCTTCCCACATCATGGACGGTCGCAGGCTCCGCCGCGGCATTCCTCTGGTGCTGCAACCCGGCCGCGAACTCCGCCTGATTCTTCGGCCAGCCAGCAGTCCCGCTGCTCCCCGTCGGGACTAAGCGATGGACAATGGTCGCACCCGGGGCATGCTCAAGGGCACCAACCCCGTGCTGCTCGTGAAACGTGTCCATTCCGAGGACCGCCGACCTCGGCCAAGCCGGCGCCTCCCCATCTCCCGGCGCCTCCCCATCTCCCGGCGCCTCCCCATCTCCCGGCGCAGCTTTCTCGGCGCGTCCGCCGCCAGCGTCCTGTTCCTTCCTTCCCGCGTGCTCGGTCGCGATGGCCAGCGACCACCCAGCGAGAAGTTGAACATTGGCGTGATCGGCGCCGGAGGCCGCGGCGCCGATGACATCGCCGAACTGGCATCGGAAAACATCGTCGCACTTTGTGATGTCGATGCCCAAAACGCGGCGGAGACTTTCAAAAAATTCCCCGTCGCCAAGCGGTACCAGGACTTCCGGGTAATGCTGGAGAAGGAGAAGGGCCTCGACGCCGTGCTGGTCGCCACTCCGGATCATACCCACGCCGTGGCCACCATCGCCGCCCTGCACGCCGGCAAGCATGTGTACTGCGAAAAACCGCTGACACGCACCATCAAGGAAGCGCGGGCGGTCGCCCAAGCGGCCAAGGATGCCAGGAAGGCCACTCAGATGGGCAATCAGGGCATGGCCTTCGAGGGCAACCGCCTGATCAAGGAGTGGCTCGCGGCCGACGCCATCGGCCCAGTCACGGAGGTCCACGTGTGGTCCGATCGCCCCACGCACCGCGGCAAAATGCCGTTGTGGTGGGCCCAAGGCATCGAGCGCCCCACCGACACGCCACCCGTGCCCGCCCATCTCAATTGGGACCTCTGGCTCGGTCCCGCGCCCTGGCGCCCGTACCATCCGGCTTACGTTCCCTTCAAGTGGCGCGGTTGGTGGGATTTCGGATCCGGCGGCCTCGGCGACATGGGGATCCACAATCTGGCTCCGGTCTTCGACGCCCTCCAACTCGGTGCGCCCCTCAAGGTCCATGCCACTTCCACCCCGGTCTTCAAGGAGACCGTGCCGATGGCGGCCATGGTCCACTACCAATTCGGAGCCCGCGGAAACCAGCCTCCCGTCAAACTCCACTGGTACGACGGCGGTCTGTTGCCGGAACGCCCCGAGGAACTCGAGGAAGGACGTCCCCTCGACGCCGAGGACGGCATCCTCTTCGTCGGAACCAAGGGCAAGATCCTGGTGAAAGGATGGGGCGGCGAAACACCACGGCTGTTGCCCGAGTCCCGCCATCTGGCGTTCCAACCTCCGCCGAAATCGCTGCCGCGATCCATTGGTCACCACGCCGAATGGATTCGCGCATGCAAAGATGGCACCCCGACGGCCTCGCCCTTCGGCTTCGCCGGGCCTCTGACCGAGGCCGTCCTCCTAGGCAGCATCGCAATCCGTTGCCCGGGCGAAGAACTCCGCTGGGACAGCGCCCATCTCAGGATCCCGAACGTTCCTGAGGCCGAACAATTTCTCCATTACGAGTACCGCCAGGGTTGGACACTATGAGCTCACGAGACCGCGTCAAAGTAGGCATCATCGGTTCCCAGTTTCAGGCTGACATTCACGCCGAATCCTTCCGCCTCATGCCCGACGAGGCCGAGGTGGTCGCCGTCGCCTCCCCCACGCCCGGCAATGCCGAGCAGTTCGCCAAACGCCACGGGATTCCCCGCTGGTTCACCGATTACCGACGAATGCTGGCCGAACCCGACATCGAAATGGTCACCATCGCCGCCCCCAATGCGCTGCATGCGTCCATGACCGTCGATGCCGCCAACGCCGGCAAACATATCGTCTGCGAAAAGCCGCTCTGCATGACCCTCGAGGAGGCGGACCTCATGATCGACGTGTGTCGCCAAAAAGGGGTCCTCCTGATGTACGCCGAAGAACTGTTCTTCACACCGAAGTATGTGAAGGCCAAAAAAATGGCGGACGAAGGCGCCTTCGGAAAAGTCTACCTGGTCAAGCAGACCGAAAAACACTTCGGTCCACACGCCCCATGGTTCTGGGACGTCCAGCGCTCCGGCGGCGGCGTCTTCATGGACATGGGCTGCCACGGCATCGCCTTCTGCTATTGGTTCCTGGGCCGACCCAGGATCAAGAGCGTCACCTGCCATCTGGCCACTCATGTCCATGGCGACAAGACGAAGGGCGATGACGACTCAATTTGTATTATCGATTTTGAAGGCGGCGCCAAAGGCCTGGTGGAAGACAGTTGGGCGCGACGTGGCGGCATGGAGGATCGCATCGAGGTCTACGGGGAGGGCGGCATGACCCTCGCCGACCTGCACATGGGCAACGCCCTGCCCACCTACAGCGAGTACGGCTACGGTTACGCCGTCGAAAAGGCTCCGACCACCAAAGGTTGGACCTGGCCCGTTTTCGAAGAACTCTGGAACTACGGATTCCCGCAGGAGATGCATCACTTCGCCCGCTGCGTTCGCGGCAAGGACACTCCTCAGGCCACGGGCGAAGACGGTCGTGTCGTGCAGGAGGTCCTCTTCGCGGGCTACCACTCCGCAGGCACCGGCACGCGCGTGGCCTTGCCCTTCCGTCCACAAGGCGTCGCCCGCCCCATCGATCTCTGGCTCGCGCATCGATGAGCCCGGGCTCCGACGCTGTCGGTTCCACCAGCACCCCGCGGCAGCCGGCGAGCATGGATGCGTATCGGAGATTCATCATGCGGACGCTGTTGGCGGACATGGTGCTTTCCGTTCGTCGTCGTCGGAATGAATTCGATCGCCGCCCATGTCAGTAGGATCGGCGGACAAGCCTCAGGCATGACTCCCGTTGTCGGACGGCCTCATCCCTCATGAACCGACACGCGATTTCCCTTCCTGGTTTGCGTTTCAACCAGCTCGTGGCTGGCACCCTGACTTGTCTAATCCTCCTCCTGTCGGCCGGCGCCGCGCCTTTCCCCACGAATTGGAACGTGCTGCCCGTCACGCCCCTGGTCGACTTCGACGATGTCGTCCCCAACGACCCGATCGTTCTTCATTCGCTTACTGCCACCGCCGAACTCCTCCAAAAGCGAACGCTGCCTGCCAACCCGTCCGCCTGGCAGACCACGCGAGCCGCGGTCGACCAAGCCTTCCGCCAGTCGCTCGGACTCGACCCTCTTCCACCGCGCACGCCGCTCCATCCGCAAATCACCAGCCGCCACGAGTTCGGCGACTTCGTCGTGGAAAACCTCCTTTTCGACAGTCGCCCCGGCTTTCCGGTGACCGCTCATGTCTACAAGTTGCGCGATTCCACCGGACGCCAACCGGCCGTCTTGTCGCCAGTCGGACATTTCCTGTCCGCGGGCAAGAACGCGCGCGATGTGCAGGCGCGCTGCCTGGGTCTGGCCAGCCTGGGTTTCGTGGTCCTTTCCTACGACCCCATCGGTCAGGGCGAACGGCTAGACTACCGCAACGTCCATCACGATGCCGGGTATCCGCTCCTGCTGCTTGGGGAAACCATCGCGGGTTGGATGGTGTGGGACAGCATCCGGGCTCTGGATTACCTGGAAACGCGCGACGACGTGGACGCGTCACGTCTGGGAATCACCGGAAATTCGGGCGGCGGCCTCAACACCTTGTTCACCTCCGCCATCGATGCCCGCGCGCGCGCGGCCGTGGTGGTCGGGTTCACCTTCGAATTCCGCCATTGGCTGAAATTTGCCGGCGCCCACTGCACCTGCACCCATCTCCCGGGAATCTTTCAGCACGCCGAGTGGTTCGAGATTGCCGGCCTCGTGGCTCCGCGCGCACTGATGATGATCCAGGGTGAGCACGACGGAAGTTTTCCCATCAGCGGGGCCCGATCGGCCGCTCGCGACACTCGGGCGGTCTACGCCGCTCTCGGTGCCTCGAACCAAGTGCGCTTCGTCGAACTCTCCCGGCAACCTCACGCCTATACCCGTCCTTTTCGCGAACCCATGTACGAATGGATGACCCGGCATCTGCTTCCGGAACACGCCGGGGTCATCGTCGCCGAAGACCGTCTGCCGATCCTCGAGGAGACCGACCCCCGCCTGCTCGTCGACCCGACTCGCGCCGTTCTTTCCAACGCCCCGACCGTGCTGGATCTCGCCCGGGAACAAGCCTGGAACCTGGTGCGACAACGCCCCGCGAGGCCTGCCGACCTTGCCGCACAGCACCAACGTCAGCTCTCCTGGATCGCCCATCTTGCCGCTCCGCCCGCCGAACATCCGCACTTCTACTCTCCGTCGCGGTCCAAGCCTGTTCCGGTTCCCGGAGGGACCTTGGAGAAGCTCAGTTTCATTGCCGAGGACGGCGTTCGCCTGCCTGTCCTGTTGTGGTCCCCTCCCGGCACCGAGCGACCTCGACGGGTGCTGTTGATCGCCAACGCCCAAGGAAAAGCCGCCGTGGCTGAATCGGGATGGGTCCCGTCTCTCCTCGAGGCTGGCTGGACGGTCCTGGCCATGGATCTTCGCGGCCGCGGCGAAACCCTGGGGCGCTACGCCCCGAACTACGACACGAACTTCCGGCTGATCGCCAACCAGGTGCTCGCCGGACAACCGCTGGCAGGACGACGCGCCTATGACGTCCGGCGTGCGGTGGATTTCCTGGAACGGAAGGAAGCCTCCCCTCTTGAAGAATGCGTGGCGATCGGCATTGGCGACGACGCCCTGCCCGTCCTGTTGGCCGGCTGCCTGGATCCCCGCATCAACCGACTCGTGCTCAGCCAATTCGGACACTCCTTCCTTTCCCGCATGCAGGCGCGCCCAACACCCAAGGCGGCACAACGAGGCGAGCAGTGGAACGATCCCCAACTCGATGGACGCGTCCGATTTCCCGGCGTGGATTTGGATTTCGGCACCCTGATTCCCCACGCTCTCCAGGTGGCCGATGTGCCGGAACTCTTGCGCTGCGCCGCGCCGCGCCGCGTCTGGTTTTGTCAGGCACAGGAACCCGACGACGGTCTTGCCGATCGCCTCCGCACCCGATTTCGCGAAACCGTCACCGCCACCGGGGACGATTGGCTGACCTACAGCCCGAACCATCCGCTCAACGCAGCGTCCCTATTGGACTGGTTGGCAAGTACCGCGACACCGCCTCAACCGGCGGCCGAGTCTTCAAAACGGAACTAACCTGCATTTCTCGAGGCGCGGTCCGCTCCATAGGCCCCTCGCAAACCGTCGGCTCCCGCGTCACGACCCGGACGTGCGAACTTCGCAACTGGCGGCCGCCATTCCGTGGCTCCACGGTGCTTCGACTCGTGAACTCGCTCTCCCGACGGTGAGGATCGGGCGTGAGCCGGACCTGGATCGCCGCCTCGGACCAAGGTTTCCATCGACTCCGCCGTGTCTCCCAACACTTGGACCTCGCGATGGAGTTCCTCGGCGGCGGCGGCGCTTTCCTCCGCCGCGGCGGCATTGTTTTGGGTCACCCGGTCGATCTCAGCGACGGCCTGTTGAATCTGGTGGATGCCCTGATTCTGATCCCGCGTCGCATCGGCAATCTGCGCCACACGCTGGTCCACGTCGCGCGCTCTGACCGCAATCGTCCGCAGGCTCTCGCAGACTCTCGCACTGATTTCCATGCCGCGCCGGCTCTTCTCGATGGAGTCCTGAATGTTGGCCGTGGTTTCGTGGGCTGCCTGGGCACTGCGCTGCGCCAAATGCCGCACTTCGTCGGCCACCACCGAGAACCCCATGCCCGCCTCGCCGGCGCGCGCCGCTTCCACGGCAGCGTTCAAGGCCAGAATGTTCGTTTGGAACGCGATCTCGTCGATGGTCTTGATGATGCGGGCGATTCGATCCCCCGAGTTCCGTAACTCGTCCATCGCGGCAGTCAGGTCGGCGACCTCGGAGGTGCCCGTGTCCGCGCAGACCCGCGTCTGGTTGGCGAGGGATTTGGCCGCCTCGGCATTCTCCGCGTTTCGCGCAGTCATGCTCGCCATCTCGGTCAGCGAGGCGCTGGTCTCCTCCAGGGAAGCCGCCTGCTGCGATGCTCCCTCCGCAATCACCCGACTGGTACCGACCAATTGCTGAGACACGGCTCGGAAATGGTCTCCGGCGTCCCGCACCTTGCCGAAGCCCGCGATGACCGGTCGTGCCACCGTGTAACGAATCCAAACTGAAACGGACACCACCATGATCACCACGAGAATCACGGCCCCCAGGGCCACGCGATGGACCATCCCCTCGTTCGCGGCCAAGGCAGTGCCAATCGGGACTTCGACCTCCAGCACGCCCCGGATATCGCCCAGGTTCCAGTCGCGCTTCGGACTCTCCGGATGGGAATTATGGCACGCCACGCATGAGGCCGCGGACATACGGTCGGGAATGGCGACCCGCACCTTCGGGTGGCCTCCGGAAACCGTGGCTCGCTGAAAGACCCCCGTCGCTCCTGAGGCAAAGTGCGCCAGGGCGTCGCGCATGAACGCGTCCGCTTCGCGGTGCTTCCGATTCGGAAAGGGAAAATCGCTGTAAAGCCGCAACTGCGACCCATTGGTGTTCGCCGAAAACTCGTGGCCCAGGTCGAGGATCATCGTGGCCGGAAGGGGGATGGCATTCGAACGCCGCACGTGATCGTAGGCCACGCTCAGCTGGGATTGCTGCGTGACTTTGCGCACCACCTGATCCGAGTAATACCGGCGAAGGATGCTGAATTGCTCCAGACTCCGGGTGGCATTCTCGACAGCCACGGCCGCCGCGTTCTGCCGGGACGCGTGTCCCAAAAATAGGAGCAAACCGAGTCCGCCACACGCCAGCGTGATCATCACTGGCAAAAGAATGCGGTTGGCTATCCCGAGTCGCTTTCGATTCATGAAGGGTGTCTTGATAGAGGCTGGAGCCGCCGGGCTCGTCCACGGATTCGCTCCACGACCTCGGACCATTAGCGGCGAATCCATGTAGCTCATGAAGCGCGGCTCCATCGACCCCGCCAATACATGAACCAGGGAGATTCCGACGTCCTGATGCCGGAAATCCGTCACCGCAGATTCCGGCAACACGCGATGCCCGCCGAATTCCCGTCACAAACCCGTCGATGGCCAAACAACAGGTCGAGAACCTCCTGGTCCTTCATTCGCAAAACCCGGTCGCTTCACCCTCCTTCTCACCAGAAAATCCACGGAAATGACGCCGCTTCCGATCCACTAACGCGGGAATCCCGAACATCAGAAAAGATCCCAACAATCATCGCGGGATTTGGCGACCGACCAGAATCGCTTCCGGAGATTCACGGGACGCGACCAACGCGCCGCCGCAACCGCTGCCGCTTCCTGCGGTGCAGGCCAGGCAATGCACAGCCATGCGGATGCCACTTCCAGGCAAGTCGTCGGGCGTGACGTCCCACAGCCGCAGCGGACTGCCGTTGCCCAAGGTCATTCCCAGCATCTGGTTGAAGTCGCAGTCGTACACCTCGCCGGTCCAACCCACACTCAATGTCGTGCGGCACATCAGGCCATCGAGCGTCGCAGGATTGAAGCTGGTGGCCAGCAACTCGAGATAGGCATCCCACTCCCCACGTGCCCTTAGGTCCTCCGCAAAACGGGCGATGGGCTGGTTGGCCAACGCGAGCAATCGCGTGAATTCAATCCCATACCGATTCCGCAGCTCGGTGCGATAGTCCGATTCGAGTTCGGATTGCTCGGGAGGAAGTCTCGCCCCAAGCGGGTTGTAGACCAGACTCAGGGAGAGGTGTCGACCGTATCCCACCGCGTTGAGCTTGCGCAGGGCCTGGATGCTCTTTTCGAAAACCCCATCGCCGCGCTGCGCGTCCACATTCTCCTCGAGGTAGCACGGAAGCGATGCGATCACCTCCACACCATGACTCGCCAGGTATTCTGGCAGTCCGCCATGAGCCTCCGTTTCGATGATGGTCAGGTTGTTCCGGTCGATCACCCGGCACCCCGACCTTCGCGCCGTTTCCACCAACATGCGGAAATGCGGGCTCAATTCCGGTGCGCCTCCCGTCAGATCCACGACCCGGGGACGATGGCGACGGATCCAGAATGCCACGCGCCCGGCCACCTCGGCGTTCATCATCTCGGTGCGCCACGGCGCGGCATCCACATGACAATGACGGCAGGCCTGGTTGCAGCGACGGCCGAGATTCACCTGCAGAACCTCCAGCGGCGCGCGCGAGACGGCGCGATGGACCAAATGCGACAGTGCTTGTTGAGGGCTCATCACCAGGATGCACACGCCGAGTCCCAGCCGCGAAGGCCCGGGCCCGGTTGGATGAGTCTCCCCCGATATCGGCGGCCGATTGCAATCCCGAAGACCGCGCTGTCCATCGAACAAAAACCCCTTCCCGAGGCGCGGGAAGGGGTCGAGTCTCGTAGCCGCTTTCGTTTCCAGGAGTCCCCTGGTCGCGCGATTACGGCTTCATCAGCCGGAAGAAGCCCGTCGTCGGGCTCGGCAGATTCGCGGCCGGAACAAGGACCGCCTTTTGCGATCCGATCTGCACAATATTGGTTAACCCCGCGTCAGCCCATGACCCCGCACCCAGAGCGGTCGCGGATTGCACGGCAAACCCCGTCGCGGGAGCGTCCCAAGTCAGCCAGTATTTGGTGGTCGAGGGCACTTGGATGATGCCGGAAGCGTCCGCCGCTACCACCTGCCATTTGGCGGCATCAAGGGTCTCGCCGGCAAAGGAATCATCCAACGGCGTGGACACACCCGTGATTTGGAATCGCGAGACAGTGACGGCCTGGCCGATATTGGCGACCTGGTTGGGTTGGGATCCGAGATAAACGTACAGCGGATCGGCGAATAACTCCGCCGCCGCCGCGGGCATGGCGAAGTTCGTACTGGTGCCACTCGGCGTGGTGAGTGTGACACTGGTGTTGTTTTCGAACTTCACCGTCCAGGTGCCCGTCGGCGAGGGATCGTTGATCGACGCCAACGTGCCCACCGGTCCGTTCGCCGGATCGGTGTTCCAGAACATCGCATTCCCGCTCGGCAGATTCGTTTTGTACATGAACCGAGCCGAGGCCGTTCCGTCCTCGTTGTTGGCAATCTGCACAAAAACCAGGTTCGGCGTGTTCCAGTCGATCGACGTGTCGCCGGGGCCATACGGCATCCCAGCCTCAGGCGCGAGGAACAGATGCGTTTGGAACCCGCTGTAGGCGGCTGGCGCATACTCCTTGATGGTAATGGCGTAGGTGACGGGTCCGGAGGCGCTCACCCATGAATACCCATTGCCGTTGCCCTCCGCATCCGTCGCCTGGGTGCGCACCGACTGTCGCTGGTACTGCTGACCGGGGGCGCTTGCCGCCAATCGGAGGCCCGCGGTCGCCGAAGCCAGCTTCATCGAAGGCGGCGGCGCCACCTGATTCGTGTTGGCCAGCAGCATCACGTCGTCGAGCCAGAAGACCGAAGACCCGGTGAGTCCGCCGGTCGTGCCGGACCACAGCTTCAGTACCACGCCGGTGATCGTATCGAGCTTGGCGGTGGTGCGATCGATCGGCACCTTCACTTGCACCCATTGGTCTCCCGAAGCAATGGCCACTGCCTGGCCTCCCAACCAGGTCTGCGAAAAGTCCTGGTTCCGAAAACCATACTCCAGGTATCCAAAATCACCGTCGGTCCGTTGTGGCGAACTCGAGGCCCAACGAAGGGAGAACACCAAATTGGTGTATTTCGTCCCGTCCACGACGGCGCCATCCGGGAATCCGCGAACGACGGCGAACTGGTTGTCGCCGCCGTAGGTGGCCAGATCGAAATCAATGGTCGCCTTCAACGAACCCGAACTGGCGTTGTTGGCGGCATCCACCGTTCCATCAAATTCGTACGCTTGGGGCGCGGATCCCCACCAGCGCGTCCATTGAGTGGCACTATCTTCCGAGTCGAAGGTATCCACCACGAAGTTTTCCTGAGCCGTCACCGTCTGCGCCGCCGCAACCAATGTGAGCCCCAGCACGAAGCGGCTAATCGTGCGTCGGCATGTTTGAATCTTCATAAACAGCTTTCTTCCGAACTCATGGGTTCGCCCGTCGAACGGGTCGGGACAATGTCGATACAGCACGTTGGGAACTTGTCCACCGAAGGCACAACGAAAAGGTGGTGAAATACCTTCACAACCCTCCAGAGGGCCGAAGCAAGCAGCGCCCAGGGGAGGATCTCCCGGGTGTGCGGCCTCCAGGATGAAATCCGTCGAGTCGCCGTCCAGCGTCCAGCGGCACTCAGCCCTTCAGCGGCTTGCTGCCAAAACCAAGCGTTTCCCGGCAGAAACGCAGGCTCCGTGTCAATTCGTCCTTCTGCCGCTCCAGGTTGTTGCCGTCGTACTGATCGATCGCTTTGCCACGCTTGGCGATCTGGATGAAACGCGCCAGATCCGCGGCCGGTCGCTTGGGCCAGTTGTCCCAGAACGCCGTCTCCAGGTACGGCAGCTCTATGGCGAACCCTCCGATGGTCTCGATATTGACCGCCACCTTCGGGCACAACTCGGCGTAGCGGGCGAAGTACTTCTTCAGGTCCACCACGCTCCCATCGCCCATGGCGACCCACTGCACCTTGCAGCCTTTCTCGGTCTCCCAAACCACCGTGTCCCTGAGACTGGTGGTCAGAGCGTACGGCCCCAGTTTCTCCAGACTCTCCATCGGATCCTCGAGCGTCCAAACGGCATTGCCCGAATCCATGTTGGCGCCGACCCAATCCTTGCCGGCCCCTTCGATCAGGGTGATGAGTTCGGTCGCCGTCATGTCGCCGGCATGATTCTCCACGGCCACTTTGACTCCCAGGTCCTGCGCCAGGCTCTTCTGGGATTGCAGCACCTTAATCGTGTCCTCAATGCGTGCCTCGATGCCGCCGGGCGTCTTGCGATCCTCGCGGGCGCCCAAGACAACACGAAAGGCGAAGGAACCGACCGCCTTCGAAAGCTTCAGGCCCAAGGCCAGGTGTTCCTCCGCGGTGCCCCAGTCCTTCCGGAACGTCTTCGAGGTCGGACAAATGCTCCAGGACCCCAACAGAATCTCGATCCCCTTGTCCTGAGCGTACCGGCGCAACTCAGCGGCGTCGGATTCCTTGAGCGACCCCAGCGACGGCAAGTCGGTAATAAACAGCGTATCCAACGCCAACGAAGCCGCGTAATCCACCAACTCCCGCCCCTTCAACTTCGCCGCGCGCACCGCGAAATTATCCATGCCCAGTCGAATCTTGGGCGCCTGTGCCAACGCCTTCATGGGAGTCGATGTCCAGACTGCCGCGCCGGCGGCAGCGGCGGCCATGGACCGGGTAAAATCGCGTCGAGTGAGGGACACGGGGGATCGGTTCATCGAATTGAGTTTGACGGACTTTCCCGTCCAGGGCGAGTCCCGACGCAGCTCAAAATGCAGGGTGCTGACCGGCCGCGAGACCGGCTTCCACCGCCCCTTCGCTCACCCTCTGCAGAATAACTTCGGCCATGAGAGGTTCGGTACCCACCGCCCCGCCACACCATAAGCGGCGTCCGTTCCGTTCGGTCGGATTGCGCCATGTGGACTGCCCGGCAACCAGGCGTCGATGGACCACCTCCGGGGATTCGCCGAGCATGGCGGGAATATCCTCCTGGGTATGCAAGCCATCGCTGATGAAGAAAGGGACCAGGACCGCATTCCGGGCGGAGATCAGGTTCCAGGCCTCCGAGACCCTTGGATCTTCTTCGAGGAAGACGCCGTGTACTTCCGCGAATCGGCCGAGGCCCGAAATCTTGCGCACCTGTTCCTCGATCGACCTTCGGGATCCGGCGCTGTACGCGGTGCCATGACCGGCGATCAGCAGAGCCAGATCGGCTTCGGCCGGAGGACGTGGAAACGGACGCGCCTGAACCGCCGCGAGGGCGCGTGCAATCAGCACCTCGGACATCGCGGGATGCGATCCCACGGCACGACAGTACACCAGCGTCTGATTTCCCCGCACCTGCACCCGCGAAAAGGTGGCCGATCCCGGCGCACGCAATCCGAGCTCCGTGGGCACCACGGTTTCCGTGAACCAGCCGTCGCTGATGAACAGCGGCACAATGAAGACCGTCGGTGAAAACACCCGGCGCAACACCCCGGAAAGCGAGGGTTCCTGCTGGCAAAAGGCTTCCGTGACCTCCGCGAACACGCCGCGTCGTCGCAGCGCATCCCCGTGCTGGAAGGCAGGCACGGCGGAACCGGCATTCCGACTTGAACCATGCGCCACCAAGAGAAGGGCGGCATCAGGATAAGCAGGCAAAGACACGTGGTCTTGATGGTGGCGTGACAGGGTTTCGTCCCGCAAGCCACGTCCCCAAAACAATGCGAGGCGGAATCGGTGGATTCCGCCTCGCGCACTTGAAAGGAATGGCCGACTACTTCTTGGCCTTTTCAGTCTTCTCGGCCTTGTCGGTCTTCGCCGCGTCGCGGGCTCCGCGCCCGGGACGATCGCCGCGCGCCGAGGCACCTTCCTTGCCACCCTTGCCACCCGCGGTCTTGGCAGGTTCCTCGACCTTCGCCGGAGGGGGCGTGGTGCTCTCGATGTGCACGCGCAGCTTCACGATGACATCGGCATGGAGACGCAATTCCACTTCGTGGTCGCCCACTCCGCGGATCGGGTGTTCCAGGTGGATCTTGCGCTTGTCGACAACGGCTTCGAACTGGTTCTTCAGTTCGTCGGCGATGAGGCCCGGCGTAACGCCACCGAACATCTTGCCGTCCTCGCCTGTCTTCACCTTGAGCTGCAAGGTCAGTTTGGAAAGACTGCGTCCGAGTTCGTTCATCGCATTGAGCTCATGCGCTTCGCGCTCGGCGCGGCGCTGCTTCAACACCTCGAGGCGCCGCTTGTTGGCGGAGGTGAGCGGAATGGCAAGGCCGCGGGGGATCAGGTAATTGCGGGCGTAGCCGGGGGCCACCTTGACGTGATCCGTTTCGGCACCGAGCCCGACGACGTTCTTGACGAGAATGAGTTCGGTCTTGGACATGGCGTGAGACTATGAATGAAAGGGTTTAGGTTCGGGCGACACCCGATTCAGAAGGGAACATCATCGACTTCCCCAGGCGGGCTATCGGGAGATTCCGGGCTGGGAGCCGTCTGCGCGGGACGCGCCGGACGGGCCATCGAGGGTCCGCCAGCGGGAGGTCCGCCGGACGGTCCTGGGCCGCCCCCGCCCTCACCGGATCGTGGGCCGCCAACGAACTGGAAGTTTTCCATCACCACCCGAAGTTTGCTGGTCTTCTGGCCGGTGTTCTTGTCATCCCATTGATCGAACTTCAGGCGGCCTTCGACAAAGAGCGGACTGCCTTTGCGCAGGTATTGCCCGATGAGTTCGGCCTGTTTGCCCCAGGCATCAATGTCAATGAAGGTGACTTCCTCCTTCGTCTCGCCCGACTCCGTCTTATAGGAACGATTCACCGCCAGCCCTAACCGGGCGACTGCCTGGCCTTTGGGGGTATAGCGCAGCTCCGGGTCCCGAGTCAGGTTGCCCAGGAGAATGACTTTGTTGAAGCTGGCCATGGCGTGGGAACGAGTTCCCGGAAACGGAGGTTCAAACGGTCTTGCCGGCGCTCGCACCAGCCTCGGTGAAGACGACGCGGAAGATATCTTCGTTCAGACGGAACTTGCTGCGCAGCCCCGTCAGGACGGTCGGCTCGCTCTCGAAGATGAAGTTGACGTAGAACCCCGACTGGAACTTCCGGCTGGCCGTGCGGGCAAACTGCCGCTTGTCCATCTTCTGGACAGTGTCGACCTTGCCTCCGGCGGCGGTGATATCAGCGGAAATGTGATCGATGACGTCCTTGACGCCCTCTTCCTTGCCCGCTGTGTTCAGGATGAACAGACCTTCGTATCGTTTCACGGCGTTTCTCGTTTACCTGGCAGGCCCGTTGTAACGAGCCATCGCCTTTTCAATTCCTTCGTCCAGCCAGCAGGTCACCTGCGACACCGCGTGTCTCAGAACCCGCTCGAAAACCTCCGCCTCTTCGGCGGAAAACCGACCCAATACGTGCCCGGTGATCTGACGCACGCCCGACTCCAATCGGCCGATTCCCAGTCGCTGACGCGCATACTTGCGCGTCCCCAAATGGGCCTCCACCGACTCCAACCCGTGATGCCCACCACTGCTGCCGTCCGGTCTTAGTCGGACCGTGCCCAGCGGCAGGTCGGCATCATCGACCACCACCAAAATCTGCTCGACCGGCACCCGGTAATACCGGGCGACCGCTCCGACCGCTTCCCCGCTGGCGTTCATGAACGTCAACGGTCGAACCAGCCATACCACCCGCCCCCCGCGATCGGCCCTGGCGACCGACGACTCGAACCGAGGCTCCTGCCTCCAATCGACCCGCCAATCCCTCGCCAGTTCTTCCAAAACCAAAAACCCGGCGTTGTGCCGAGTCCGGGCATACTCGGCGCCCGGATTTCCAAGACCTGCGATGAGAAGCGGCAGCGACACCGATCCGGATTCTGGTCAGACCCACTTGCGAGGGTTGCCTGCCGATCCCGGCCGGCGCCATGCCTACTTCTTCTCGGCCTTGGCCGGCTTCTCGGCTGCCTTGTCGGCCGCCTTCTCGGGCTTCTTGCCACCCTCCGCCGGTGCGGCACCTTCCTCGCCCTTCTTCTCCTTGATCATTTCGACCTCGGTCGGCGTCGTCGCCGTCGCCTCGGCCGCCGCTTCCTCGGCTTCGCTCTTCGGCGTCTGCACGGCCAGCACGGGCACGCCCTTGTCACCCAGGATTTCCACCCCGGCAGGGGCGGGAATCTCGCCCAGGTGCAACACCTTGCCCAAGGCCAAGTTGGTGACATCCACCTCCAGAACCAACGGGAGATCGGCCGGCAGCGCGCGCACCTTCAGCTTGAACAACACGTGCTCAAGCACCCCGCCGTCCTTGACACCCACCGGGGTACCCACCGTCTCGAGCGGCACCGTGATGGTGACCTTCTCATCGGCTGACACCTCGTGAAAATCGATGTGCAACACCTTGCCCGTGAGGGGATCGTGCTGAACGTCCTGCACCAGAGCCAGACGCTTCGGAGCGCCGTCGCCGGCGATCTCGAGGTCGACCAGGATGTTCTCGGAGGCCGAGTGTGAAATCAGCTTCTCCAGATCACGCTGATTCAGTTCGAGGGTCTTGGCGTCGCACTTCCGACCATAGATTACGGTGGGCACGCGGCCGGAGGTACGCAGCTTCTTTACGGCGTTGCGGCCGGTGACGCTGCGCGCATAGGCGGTCAAAGGAACCGATTTCATTCGTCGACAACTCTCTCTCGGCGGTCTCCAGCTTACCTAACTGGTACGCCCGCCCTTGAATTCAAAAAGGGAGGTCACCGACGAATTACTATGAATTCGCTTGATGGCCTCTCCCAGCAAACCCGCCACGGACAGTGTGGTGAGTTTGAAACCGCTATAAGCGGGGCGGGGGACCGTATCAGTGGTGATGAGTTCGTCAATATTCGATTTCCGCAGGCGCTCCACAGCCACGTCCGTCAACAAGGCATGCGACACGCAAGCGAAGATCTGTTTGGCCCCCTTGGACTCCAGCAACCGGGCCGCCGAGGTGAGGGTGCCCGCGGTTTCCGTCAGGTCGTCCACCATGAGCACCGTCTTGCCCCGGATCTCCCCGATGACGGTCATGGATTCGACCTCGGTGGCACTCTTGCGGCGCTTGGCAACGATGGCCAAACCGGCGCCAAGGACCTGCGAATACGCATGCGCCATCTTGATGCCACCCACATCCGGACTCACCACCACCAGATTCTTCAGGTTCTTCTTCCGCACGTGCTCGTAGATGACCGGCGCGGCATACAGATGATCGACGGGAATATCGAAGAATCCCTGGATCTGCTGCGCGTGCAGATCCATGGTCAGGACCCGATGCGCCCCGGCCGCCACGATGAGGTTGGCCACCAGCTTCGCCGTGATCGGCACCCGCGGCTGATCCTTCCGATCCTGCCGTGCGTACCCATAAAAAGGAATCACCGCCGTGATGCGGGACGCACTCGCCCGCCGCAAGGCGTCGATCATGATGAACATCTCCATCAGATTGTGATTCGTGGGCGGGCAGGTGGACTGCACCACGAACACGTCCTCACCTCGAACGTTCTCTTCGATCTTGATGAAGGTTTCCCCGTCGGGAAACGAAGTGCACACGGATCGACCCAACTCGACCCCGATGCTGGCACAGATGGATTCGGCCAACGGTAAATTGGAGTTGCCGCTGAAGATCTTCACGGTATTGGCGGATAAGGCTGCGGATGGTTCGTCAGGGAAGCCCCCCTCGATGGGATCGGTGGTATGGCTGCGATCGGTAACGCGCCGAGCGTATGCAGCGGGATCCGGACGGCCAAGCGGTTTGTGACATCCCTGAAACCTTCTCAGGCGGGCACCGCCAGCAACGGACATTTCGCCCCTCGCAACACCTGCTCCGTCGTTGTGCCACGTAACGCGTCCAGGAATCCTTCCCGCCCATCCGTCGCCATCACGATCAGGTCCGCCCCCACCTCCTCGCTCTCATCCAGGATCGCGCCCACCACGTCGCCCTCGCCCGACACCTCGCGAAAGGTCCACCCCTCCACCTGCGGCGTTTCCACCTTTGGACGGCGATCCTGCGGCCCGACAAACAATAGCGAAAACGTCACGGGCCGGGCACCGAGCAAACCCGCCAATCCTGTGGCCACCTCCAAGGCATGCTTGGGTCGCGGATGTTTAGCAATGGGGATGAGCACGTTATCGAAATGCAGGTGGCCCGTCTCACGCCTCACGAAACCTTCCACCTGGCGTGGCACGAACAGGGTCGGTTTCCGGGCTTCCCGCGCAATGGTCTCAGCCAGAGGCTTGCTCAGCCACCGCGCGACTCCCTGCCGCTGATGGGTGGCCAACACGATCAGATCGGCATCCCCGGCCCCCGCTTCCCCCACAATCTCCGCCACCACATCCTCGCCCTTCCGCAGGCTCTTCCGTACCTGCATCCCCGTCGCCAGCACCTCCTCCTGGCCAGCCTCCGCTCCCACCACCCCCCAAGCCGCCAGCACCTTGCGAATCTGAGGAAAATCGGCCCAATCCACGTCGGTCCCCTTCTGGCCAACATGCAAAAAGGTCAACTTCGCCTTGGCCGCCAGCGCGATCTTCAACGCGTGCGCCACGGCCCCGCTGTCGGTCTCTGAAAAGTCCGTGGGATGTAAGAGGGATTCAACGACAAGACGGTCCATGGCGTTCAAAGGATGCCGCCGACAGTCGCGGGGCTTACGGTCGGAGTCCACGCGAAAATGGACTGAAACAGGGCTGCGATGGCTGATTGAGCCGGCTGATGCAAGCATCTCGAATATCAATTCACGGTACCCCGGCTGGCGGGTGTTACATCCAGCCCATGAAGACGCCTACGTCGCTCTCCTCTCCATTCACCAACTCGGCCCGCCGCCCCGGTCTCCTCCTCGCAGTCCTGGCCGCCCTGGCCTTCGGCGCCGGGTGCCAGCGTCCCGCCAACCAGGCCAGCAACGCCGATATCAGCGCCACCTACCGACTTGCCGATGTCGATGGCAAGGCGATGCCAGCCTCGGTGAATCATGACGGGACCCGACTTGAAATTCGGGCGGGCGAATTCGTCATTCGCCCCGACGGCACCTGTTCCAGCGAAACCACCTTCGTCCCGCCGTCGGGCACCGAAGTCCACCGCAAGGTCGACGCCAAGTATACCCGAACGGACAATCAGCTCCGGATGAAATGGCAAGGCGCCGGAATCACTTTGGGAAGCGTCACGGGCGACCGGTTCACGATGACCAACGAAGGCATGGTCTTCGTGTACCGTCGATAGGTGCCCTCCCGGATGGACCGGGAACGTTCCTCAACTCAGCGCGGCGCCTTGGTCCGACCTGCCAGGCTGGGAAACTTGGAAGGGCCGAAGGCGACATTGACCTCGCGGTCAAGGGTGACTTGGTCTCCGTCAAATCGGAACTTCAGCTGAACGTGGAACGGCGTCTCGTAGGCGCAGGCTTTGAGGACCAGCGTGTCCGAGGCCACCCATGCGAATTTTCCCGCCACCGGTTCATCGGGAAACTGCGCCAGAAGGCCGGCCGGGAAGGCGGTGCGTCCGGCCCGCCATTGACGATGTCCCGCCGGCAGCCGGACCTCGATGCCCTGGATCCGCAGGGTGGCCACCACCTCCGATCCTCCTGCCTCGGCCTGGATCATCACGCTCTCGAGTTTCTGATCATTGGCAGGAAAGTCGTAGCGCCGTCCCAGCACTTTGGAGGCGATGGGGGAAGTGGCTTCTCCAGCCGGCGCGGGCACCTCCAACCCCTTGAGCAGGTGGTGCAAGCGGGACTGTCCCGCATGATCTGAGCGCAGCTTTCGGGAACCGAGGGCGGGAAGCAGTTTATCCCACAGCAGATTCAACACCGCCTGCATGTCGCCCGTCCCGCTGGTGATGGCGACCACTGCATCCTGGTCTGGAAGAACCACGCAGTACTGGCCGAAGGCGCCGTCTCCGCGAAAGGCCTGGTGGCGGCAGCGCCAGAATTGAAATCCATAACCCTGGTTCCAGTCACTCATGGGGTTGCTGCCGTTCGACACCTGCTTCGAGGTGGCCATGGCCACCCATCCGGCCGGCAACCATTCCTTCCCGTTCCATCGACCCTTCTGCAGATAGAACTGCCCAAATTTGGCGATGTCCTCGGTCCGCACCCGCAGGCCGTATCCACCCAGGCAAATACCCTCGAAATTCGTGTCCCAGACCGGGTTCTCGATTCCCAATGGCTCAAACAGTCGCGGACGCAGGTATTCGAGCACCGTCTGGCCGGTGAGCTTTTGCACGATGGCGGACTGCATGAAGGTCGCTGGCGTATTGTACTTGAAGTGCGTGCCTGGAAGGTGCGGCACCGCCTGGGCCAGGAACGATTTCGCCGACATTTCCCCGGGTGACACGGGGGGCTCGTCCTGGTGCCCGGTTGTCATGGTGAGAATGTCCCGCACCCGCATGGCCTTGAGGTTGTTGCTAACCTCGGTCGGCCAATCTCCCGGGAAAAACTTCATCACTTCGTCGTCGATACTCAACCGACCCTCGGCGACGGCGAATCCCATCGCGGTCGAGGTGAAACTCTTGCTCAGCGAATAGAGGACGTGGTTGTGCTCGGCCGCATACGGTCCCCACCAACCCTCGGCAATCACACGTCCGTGGCGCACGACCATGATGCTGTGCATGCCTGGGATTTTCTGGTCGAGCGCCTCAACCAGGTCCACCAACGCCGCGGAAGACACCCCTTGCGCCTCTGGCGTGCTGCGGGGAAGTCCCGCCGCGGACGCGGCCGCCGCCAACGCCATCGCAGGAATCATCGCCGCCACCCACCCCCACCGAGTCAGGTTGGTTCTCATGTCGTCGTCATTCGGAAATGGCCACCCGCCTCGGCCTGGCTCCGGCCCAACACCCCATCCACAGAGGTCAGCGCCGCCGGGTGAATTTCGCACCGGTTGATGCCCCGTTTGGGAGCTTTCCGGCAAGTTCGGATTCTTGACGATCAAGGGATTCCCGGTGCAGTGAAGGGACGTCAACATGGCCACCGACGATATCTCTGATCCTTTCCGCGAAGCCCGTCGCGAGGACGGAGTGCTCGAATGCAATTTCCAGGGCGAGAACGTGCCGATGATCCTCCGCCACGAGGACGTCCGCAAAGCCGCCAAGGACTGGAAGACCTTCAGTTCGGATGCACCCTTCCGAATCCCCATCCCCTCGGAAGAGAACGTCCGATCCATGCGGCAAATCCCGGTGGAGACTGATCCCCCGGACCACACGGATTACCGGAAGATCGTCGAGCCGTTTTTCCAACGAGCCAAGGATCCCGGGATGATCGCGCAAGTGGAGGCGCTGATCGGCGGCATGCTCGCTGAAGCCATAAAGCGCGATCACGTCGAAGTGGTGCGCGAATTCGCCCTGCCAATCCAATCCCGCGCGCTGGCCTTCCTGCTGAATGTCGACGAGTCAGAGGCCACGCTCTGGATCAGCTGGGGTACCCATGTGTTTCGTGATGGAGCCTCGAAGGGTTCGGCACTGGAAACCTATCTGCACGAGCGCTTCGACCGTGCAGCGTCTCAACCCGGCAGTGATTTCTTCAGCGCGCTGACCCAGGCCACGTTCCACGGTCGCCCGTTGACCCGTGAGGAAATGATGGGCTTTGGCAATCTCACCTTTGCCGGCGGACGCGATACCGTCATCCACACGATCTCATCGACGCTCGCCTACCTCGCGCGCCACCCTGAGTCGTTGGGCTTTCTGCGGGAGGATCCCAGCCGCATCACCCACGCGGTGGAGGAGTTCTACCGGGTCGGAACGCCGCTCACCCATATCGGTCGCGTCTGCCCGGTGGAAACCAATGTTCACGGAGTCACCGTGAAGCCGGGAGGTCGCGCGTCGTTGTGTTGGGCTTCCGCCAACCTGGATGAAACCGTCTTCGACGCCCCAACGCAGATTCGCCTCGATCGCAAACCCAACCCGCACCTCGCCTTTGGCTTCGGTGCCCACCTCTGCCTGGGAGCCGCCCACGCACGGCTGATCTTGCGAACGCTGCTCGCGCAGTGCGTCCAGCGGGTCCAATCCATCCAGATCCTCGACGCGCGAGAGCACCAGGAGAAGGAAGCCCGTTACCAGCGCTCGGTGGGCTACGAATCCCTCACGCTCCGAATCGCCGGTCTGAGTTGATGCCCGGTTGCAGAACCCTGCCTAGGGAGCATCCAGGATCCCGCCATTAGCGGTGACGATGGTTCCTTCATTGAGGAACACCGCCGGTCGGATCCGCAAGGTCGCACCCGCGACATCGGCACGAATCACACCGAGGTTTCGCAATGTTCCCTCGCCTTGCACCCATCCCGGTCCCCCACGCAGTAACGTGGAGGCGCTCAAGGTCAG
Organism: Verrucomicrobiales bacterium; assembly: GCA_016795425.1. GTDB lineage: Bacteria > Verrucomicrobiota > Verrucomicrobiia > Limisphaerales > CAIMTB01 > CAIMTB01. The sequence continues at coordinate 144 of JAEUHG010000184.1, read as the reverse complement.
GGTCTTCTGCGCCGGTATCGCCAGGTACGACCACGACGCCGAGCCCAGTAGCTCCACCGTCCCGCCCTCGATGGTCTGCGTGTCCAGGATGTCCAGTCGTCCCCCAGGGATGCGCAACGTGCCTCCGGTCAGATCCAGACCGCC
>JAEUHG010000153.1 GCA_016795425.1 Verrucomicrobiales bacterium | reverse complement strand
CGATGTCCTTGGAGGTGGTCAGGCCGGCAGGGTTTCCGGACGGATCACCATCGGTGGCGACCAAGCGCAGGACATAGGTGCCAATTCCGGAGAAACAGGCGCGGGTGGTCGCAGACAAGGGTGTCTCGAACGTCACTCCGGTCGGTCCGGTGACACGGCTCCATCGCGTCGTGACTTTGCCGGGCGGATTGGGTTGGCCGTCGTCGACGACCGAAGCCGACAACACGGCACAGGCATCGATTCCGCTGAGGCCGATTGGGGTGCCGAAGACGACCAGCCGGGTGGGCATGGTGATCACCGGGGCGGCGTTGACGCCATCCCATCGGACGGTCACGAGCAAAGCGTCGGTCGCGGTTTCGCTGCCTTGGGTGGCGCTCACACGAAAGGTGAACGTACCGAGGCACGGCATCCGGACGATCGTTCGCAGGCTGGTCGGGTTATCGATGGTGGACCGGCACGGACCCGAGACTTGTTCCCACCGAATGGCCGCCGAGGTTGGGGTGCCACCGCGGGTCACCACGGCGGTGAGCGTGGCCGCGACGGGGGCCGCGCTCGGGTTTCCGTTGACGACCTGATCGGCGCCAGCGCTGACGACGAGGTTTTGGTTCGGACCTTCGCAGGTGGGGCAGAGCCGCCCTAATTCGATGTCTGCAGCCTGCGACACGGGCCATCGCCAGGTCTGGCGGAAGAGGGAGATCAGGTTTCGTTGCGCGGCCAGGCTTGCGGCGACGACGAAGTTGTCGATGGCGCCTTGAGTATTGGTAGCGACCGGTCGGGCATCGACGGCGCGCCACAGGCGCTGGATGAACTCGTTGCCTCCGAAGTCGCGCCGCAAGCGGAAGAGAAACGACGCGAACAGATCGGTGCCATTGAGCTGATAGGGGTTGGTGGGGGCTCGATTGACTGCGAGCGTGTTGCCCCACTGGTACGACGGGCTCTTCAGATAGTCATCGACGAGGGCTTCGATTGCCGACTTGAAGACTCCGAACTCCACGTCGTTGATGGGTCCCCCGGCCACACCGGCCGCCTCCATGGAATAGAAGCGCATAAAGACGGCGAAGCCTGTGCTGATCGGGGTCGCCGTCGATTCGCGGTAGGCGATCTTGGATTCGTAGAGCCAGAAGTTCCTCCCCAACTCGTAAAACGGGGTTTGGTCGTATTGATCCCGAAACAGGGCTCCGTTGTAGAGTCGGTCGAAGGTGACCTGTTGCAGTTCGATGCCGGTGGATTCCAGGTAGCCGCAGCCGGCACCGCAGGTCTGATCAACGGCCGCAATGGGCAACAGGCCTTGGATCATGCGATACGGTTGCGGCGGACGACCCGCTGCGGCCAGGTAGGCGTCATAAGCCCGATCCAGCGCGGAGGCGATCCGGTCCAGGGTCGGTGGGTGGAGCGTGGGGTCCGAAGGCAGGAGGGCGACCTTCTGCCCTTTCACCAACGCCCGCGTGACGAGGCGTCCGTCAAACGTGGTGTAGGGAATGGTCGGGAGAGTGGCCTGACCCAGTTTCGCGATGCCACCGACGCGCGTGAGGCGCACCGATTTTTCCAGTCGTGTTCGTTCCGAATAAGTCCCACCGGCAAACCGTAGAATGTCGGTCGCGCGGGCCGCTTGGTGGGCGCGGGTGATGGTGCGAAAAGGGAGCGCTTCGCTGCCATTGCCCGTGGAGTCGTTGCCGTACCGGGGGTCCCAATGAACATAGATCTCTGCCGATCGCGCCGCGGGTGACATCCAAAAACACAAGACGAGAAGGGCAAGGAGCGAGAGGCCTACCCATGAGCCGTCGATTCTACCACGAAGGACACGAAGCGACGCGTTACCCAGGTCTCTTCCTCCTTCGTGAACTTCGTGGTGAACCCCATCCTGGTTCATCGCCGGTGAGCAATTCTGAATGGAACTGGGGCCTCTCCACGATTTGGGGCCGAGCCTGGCCGTGGAGTCCGGCAAAGACGAACCGGACTCGGACAATGACGAAATAGTGTGCATGGCTTTGGTGGGGACGAAGTGGGTCTCTCAATGACGGGGGATCGGACTTCAACCAGGGAGTGAACCCCGGTGGAACCACCGTCGAGGTCATCGGTGGAATTCAGGGCTGCACCGAGGCGTCGTTCGTGGCCGTGGACGCAGTCAGCCGTTCCGAAGCGGGGACAGGAATGGAACGTTCCAAGGCGGCGAGACGTTCGGCCAGGATCTGCCGCAAATCGCCCAAGTCGGCCTTGAGCTGTGCAATCTCCTGGTCTTGGTCGGCCACCCGGCTTTGCGAATCGCGGAGTTGCGCATGCAATCCTTGAATTGCAGCGAGGGAGACGCCGATGCCGTCGACGACACTGATATGCCGTCCATCGTCGGATCCGACGTCAAAGGCGGCCTTGAAGTCTTGGGCCATCGGACCGACGTGACGTACCCGGGAATTGTCCCGGTAGGACCAGGTGGAAATAGGCAACCGCGAGACTTTATCGAGGACCTCGTTGGAATCGACGGCGCGGAACTCGCTTTTGGCGGCCTTGTCGCTGGTCAACTCCAGCGTGGTGCAGCGGACGCCGCCAACGACGTCGAGACGCGCGCCGGGCACCTTGGTGCCGACGCCGACATTGCCGTCCATGCGAACGTAGAAGTAGCTCTGGTCATTGCGATCGAAGCTGACCAGGCCGCGATCGGCGACGGGATTGTGGCCCGATCGAACGCGAAACGAAGAGAAGCCGACGCCGGGATTGCCCATGACCGTGAGACCGTCGCGGGCCCAACCGTCCGGGGAAGCCTGTTCGCTCGTGCGCACGTCGGTGTGCCAATCGGCGACGTGGAGTTTGCCCGCCGGGCTCGACGTTCCGATACCCACGCGGCCGCCAAGATCCTGAAGGATGACCTTGCCGGCGTCGGAGGCTGACCGGATGTACCAATCTCCCGTAGCGCCGAAGTGAACGTGGCTGTAGCGCGGTCCGTACTTGGGGGCGAAGAAGATGGCGGTATCGCTGGAGTTGCCCGTGGTATTGAAGACTTCGAGTTTCGCGGTCGGATTCGCCGATCCGATGCCGATGTTGCCATTGGCAGCTTGGTGGAGCTGGGCTTGAAGTTCGGAGGTTGAAGCGACAACGGCGAGGCAGCAGAGGGAAGCGAAGGTCGTAGATTTCATGGCAAGCGTGGATTGTGAGTTCTGGTCGTGTTGGATTTGGTGTTCGCAGCGGCGAACTCCATCCACGCTTTTTCACGAACCTTGTTCCGCGACCTTACAGGATTATCTTGCGGCGCGAGGTCTCAGGTTGAGGGCTCCCCCAAGCGACGGTCCAATGGCGGGGCGTGGACACGACGATTCCCGGGGCAACTTACGTTGCCGACATCATACCGACGATTGACTCAAGGTCTGCGAACCAGCCGGACCCTTCGGCGGAAGAGCAGGAGAGCCAAGAGGCCAATGGCCAGCAGCCGCGGCAAGCCGGGCTCGGGCACCACTGGAACCGTCGTCGGATCGGCGGGATGAAGCCCGGCTTGAGTGAATTGCGCCTGGGTCTCCAGGACGACCGCGCCGCTGGCCGGCGTCACCAACTGATAGCGGTTGGCCAGCGCCGTGGCTTCGTTCCTTCGACGGTCCCTCCAGAGGCGCCGGATTTCCGATTGCGCCCAAAGTCGAGCCAGGTGTCCCGCGGTCCGGTGCCAACGCGGGTCCGGGACAGTCGTGGTCGCTGAGGCGTGTTCGAGTGAGATCTGACTGTGGTACGTCGGTTCCTGCCACGATGCAAAGAGGCGCATCAGATCCTCTGCCAAAGTGCCGAGACGCGGCACGACCGACACCGAATCCAATCCGTCGAGCGCTTCCACGATTCGGTTGGGCCCCGGTTGCACTGCCAGGTCCAGCAGAGCCGGATCCGCCGAATCCGTGCGCCAGTCGAGTCGTTGGCGAAGCTGCTCGATCGATCCGATGACGGTTGGGTAGGGACCGTGAATCCATACAACCTGGCTACCCGGGACTTCGGCGGCCCATTCCCAGGCGGCAAGAAGTGCAGGGACGTCGTCCTGACCGCCTTCTCCCTTCAGGAGCGGGATCGCTTCCGGGGCGAGACGTTGAACACCATCTTTCGCTGCGAACACGGTGATCGGAAGCGATTTGGGGAGGGAGGCCACCGCCTCTGCAATGGCGGGGAAATGTTCCGTCATCGAACCCGAACCATCCAGGACCAAGGCCAACCGGCTCGGGCTGCGGGGCGGTGCCGATTGAACGCGAGCATGAACCCATGCGTCCCGGGATTCCGACCGGGACGGCGACCACGAATCCGCCACCGAGCTGGACCGCGAAAAAACCACGGCGTGGAGGGCGTCCGCCATCTGGGATTCGGACCACTCTCCGCGCAAGGCAGTGCGTCCTTCGCCTCCAGGCGAGGGCGACCAGCCTTCGCGAGGCTGGACCGGCTGCCGGCTCGATTCGACCCATGTGGCGTGGCGCAGGGTCTGGCGGATGCCGAAGTTGCGTTCGGAGAAAACCGGCCACGAAAGAACGGCGCGATCGGCCGCGATCAACGCCATGGGTGCCGTGATGCCAAGACGCACCTTCATCGTTCCACTTCCGGGTGGGATGGGGAAGCACTGCAGCAGGACCCGGTCGGGACCGGAAGTGGTCACCAGCACCGGATCACGACGTTCCACGACCGCGACTTTCCGGTAGGCATCCCGGGTATCGCTGCGGCCCGCAAAGGCCGCTTCGCGTTCTTCGCCATCCACCCACAGCGTCAGGCGCGATACGACTCCCCCATGCGGTAGTTGAATCTGTGCCCGTGCCTCGCGCCGTTGCTGGGGATGGTCGTTGCGAAACTCGAGGGTCCACTCGGTGTACGACCACGCGGCGTCCGGGTCGCACACCACATCCATCCGCGACGACGCAAGAGAAAGTCCGCGCACCAACCCCGCCACAGTATCGCCGCCCAGTCCAGCGTCCCACTCGACACCGCCAACGTCGAAGTTGGCAAGGAAACCGGTCAAGCGCCGGCTTTGGATCGCTTTGGGCGCCGGGACGGCATTGAAAGGCTGTCCGGTGACTTGGAAAAAGAGACGGCGAGCGGCGTCAATGTCGGTGTTCCCAGCCACCAGTTGGTACCAGATGCCCGGTCGGTAACCGTAACAATCGCGCAGGAGTTGTTCGCGGTTGCCGTGAGTCCGCAGCCACCGAAGGGCGGCGGTCGAAGCCACCGTTTCGCCGGCGGCGACCCGACTATAATGCCGCGTCTGCACGGTCGGCAGCGCCATGCCGACCAACCCCAACCCGGCGAGAGCGAAGCCCGCCCACCAGGCGTATCGCAGCCTTCTCGTTTCGGCGCCGCGGATCATGCTCTTCGACAGCCAGCGTCGAAGGGTCATCGAGGAGAACCATGCAGCCATCGGCGCGAGGGCAAAGAGGCCCAGGACGAAGACCACCGCGATGAGGGCCATCGGCATTGCCGGCACGAATGCCAAAGCATAGAAGGAACTCACCGCCACGGCCGTGCCATTGGCCGCCCACAGCCAGGTTGCGGAGCGTCTCATCGGGCTCTGGTAAGCCGATTCAATGACCGTGTCCTGGTTTCCGGCACCGCCGTGGGTCCGTCGAATCCAAAGCACTAGTGCATTGCCGATCGGGACCGTGGCGACGAGGAAGGCGTGCCAAGTAGTCGGCAGCGGATCGAAGAGCTCCGCGGCGCAGCTCCCGGTGACTGCCTCGTACATCAGGGTGACGGCCGGGAGAAACACTCCGAAAATCCACAGGGCGATCGTGGCCGCCTTGCCGGTGGAAGGGGGCTTCGGTGACGTGGAGGTCGAAGCCGGGGTTGTCGGCGGTTCCAAGTGAGTCCGCGGGGAGGCCGACGACGGAAGCGTATTTCGATGCTGGCGACGCCCAAAATCCTCCAGGCGCGGCGTCGGGGCGACGCGTTCCACGAGACGTCGAACATCCGCTTCGGTCACGACTGTCAAACGCGCGGCGCTCGCCTCTTCGCTGACGTGCCGACGCAAATCGTCCAAGACCTCGTCGGGGTCGGCTCCGGTCTCGGTCAGGGTGGGACGTAGGTCGTCGAGAATGGACTCGAGTTCCCGCCGTGCGGTGGGGGTCCAAGGGGTCGTCATGCGTTGCCTCCCCGTTTGCGGAGGATGCCGGCGCCTCGATTCAGTTCGTCGAGATAGACCAGCATCTGGGACCTCAGGGCTCGGCCTTCGTCGGTCAGGTTATAATACTTGCGCGCCGGGCCTTCGGTCGACTCTTCGAGACGAGTGGAAACGAGCCCTTGCAGGCGCAGGCGGGACAGGAGCGGGTACAGCGTCCCTTCGGTAATGCCGAGGCCTGGAATGTCCACCAACGTTTTGACGAGTTCGTAGCCGTACCGTTCGCGTTCGGCCAAGGCGTTGAGCACACAGAGTTCGATCAGACCCTTGCGAACCTGGACGGTCCAGTTATCGAAGAAATCGCCCATGCGCGGTTCAATCTCGTTGGAGTCGGCGACGCGGGCAACCATGGGACTTGGGTCTTGATGATGCCAGCTACCTTGCGAGGCATAGTATGATGGGGACGGCGAGTCAAGGCCGGGCCGAACGGTTCAGGGAATCATTGCGATCCCGTCTCCGATCGTGCCACCTGCTCCCGAGGCGAAAGGCGGACAGAAAGTGAGCATGCGCGGGAGGCTCGACGGCGCCAACAAGGCACCGGTTCGACACCGGGTGCTTTTCAGGCGGGGAGGAGCCGCGTAGCCTCGGGCGTGGATTCGTCCGCCTCAGCTACTGTCGGGGTGCATCCCGATCTCGCGCTTCGTGCGGCTGCCCTTCGCGGACAATTGCCGGAGGGAGGGCTTTTTTCGGGGTTGAGTTGGCGGATTGCCTTGGAGCCGCTGGCGTTGCCAGTGGCGGTGGCGAAGGAACTCGAAACACTCGGACGGGTTCTGCTGCAGTTCTATCGTGCCGCCAATCTGCTTTACCGACGAAGCGCCGAAGGCAAGGCGCCGGACTGGGTGTCCACCTGGTTGGATCAAGGGAAGCCCGCGGAACTGGTGGGAGTGCAGCGCGATCCGGCTTTTCGCAAGGAGCTGCCGCGGGTGATCCGGCCGGACATCCTGATGACCGCTGACGGCCTGGCGATCACGGAATTGGATTCGGTGCCAGGCGGCATCGGTCTGACGGCTTGGCTGTATCGAGCTTACGAGCGGGTGATGGGGCCCGGAACGGCATTTTTTGGATCCGCCGACGCCATGTTGCGCGGCTTCGAAGGGATCTTCGGTGATGCGGCCCAGGTTCACCTGGTGGTTTCCGAGGAATCGGCGACGTATCGGCCCGAGATGGCTTGGTTGGCGTCCGAAATCAAAGGCCGGCCCATGACGGTGCGCGATGCTGCTTTCGTGGGATGGAAGGCCGGCGACGCCGTTTATCGGTTTTTTGAGTTGTTCGACCTGGCGAACGTTCCGGCGGCGTGGCCGGCAATCGAGGCGGCGAAAGCGGGTGCGATTCGGCTGACACCGCCGCCCAAGCCGCTGTTCGAAGAGAAGCTGTTATTCGGTTTGTTGTGGAATCGTCATTTGCGGTCGTTTTGGAGGCAGGAACTCGGGGAGGGGTTTCTGAATCGACTGCAGCAGTTGGTTCCGTACACGTGGGTCATGGACCCGCGGCCGTTGCCACCGCACGCCGGGATTCCGGGTTTGGACTTAGTGGACTGGCAACAACTCAAGGCGCTTTCCCAGCGCGAGCGTGAGTTGATCCTGAAGGTTTCAGGGTATTCCGAGCAGGCTTGGGGTGCCCGGGGCGTTTATCTGGGCAGCGACTTGAGCACCTCCGATTGGTCGGTGGCGGTGGACCGGGCATTGGCGGCGTGGCCGCAGTCGCCCTACGTGGTGCAGCGCTACCATAAGCCGGGTTTGGTGCCGACGACGTGGTTTGATTTCCAGTCGGGTGTGGCAACCCCGATGCCGGGACGCGTGCGACTGAGCCCGTATTACTTCGTGGTAGGGGACGGGGATGGGGCGAGGCCGCACCTGGGAGGCGTGCTGGCGACGATCTGCGAAGCCGACAAGAAGATCATACATGGCATGCAGGACGCGGTGCTGGCCCCTTGCGCCGTGGCATCGGAAGGGGCGTTGGCATGACCGTCTTTGGCTACACGCTCTTTGCGTTCAGTTCGCTGTTTGTGATCATCGATCCGATCGCGACCGTGCCGGTGTTCCTGGCCATGACCCCATCGGACTCGGTGGAGAAGCGGTTGCGCACCGCGCGGCAAGCGTGCGTCATTGCGGGTGGCGTCCTGCTCGTGTTCGCCTTCGTGGGCCGCTATATCTTCCAGCTTCTCGGCCTGACGATCCCGGCGTTTCAGATGGCGGCGAGCATTATCCTGCTGTTGATTGCCTTAGACATGCTCCGGGCGCAACGATCCCGGGTGAAGGAGACGCATGAGGAGACGGCGGCGGGGGCGGACAAGGAGGACATCGCGGTGACGCCACTGGCGGTGCCATTGATGGCGGGGCCCGGGGCGATCTCCACGGCGATTCTTCTGCACAACAAGGCGGATTCGGTGGCAAAGCTGGCCATGCTCTCCCTGGTTATCGTGGCCATCAGCGCGGTTTCCTTCGTCATCTTCGCCATTGGCGCAAGGACCGCGAAATGGATGGGGCCGATCACCATGCGATTGATCGAACGCCTCATGGGACTGCTGCTGGCGGCCATCGCCTTTCAGTTCTTTCTGAATGCCCTGCGGGACCTGAAGATCATCAGTTTCACCGGGGCGGTGTGAATCTACGGTGAGATAAGGCTTGGCGGCTGGGGCGCGAAGTCGGTATGCCGCAGGGGCTTTTACGTATGAGCTCATCCCGCCGCGCCCGCTCGCGCCGTTTTCGAAAGATCATGGGGAACATCCTCGTGGTCCTGCTTGGCATCATCGCACTGTTTCTCTTGGTCGGGTTATTCCTGCCGAGGAACTATCGCGTGGAGCGTTCCGTCGTGATCAATGCCCGTCCGGAAGCTATCTACCCTGATCTCGCCGACCTGCGGCGGTGGCCCGAATGGACGGTCTGGAATCAACAGATGGATCCCAGCGCGAAGTTCGTGTTCGACAGTCCGGAGACGGGGGTCGGGGCGGCGTATCGATGGACGGGGGAGAAGATGGGCAGCGGATCCCTCAAGCTGACCACCGCGAATCCAACGAACGGCGTCGTCTACGATCTCGACTTCGAGGGAGGCATGATCCGCGCCGAAGGGACGATCCGGTTTGGCGCCGCCGCCGGTGGTTCCGGGGTTGAAGTGACTTGGATCAACGAAGGCGACCTGGGGAAGAACCCCGTGAATCGCTACTTCGGCCTCACCATGGATTCGATGTTGGGCGAGCAGATGGCGAAGGGACTCTCCAATCTCAAGGCGCGCGCCGAAGGGGGCGCGGCGGCGAAGTGAGACCTTCGATGCGCCGCATCAAAGACCCCGCCATCATGCAGCGCCTTGCGCTACGGTGGCGTTCCCGGGGCGTTCGCATCGGGTTTGTTCCCACCATGGGCTACCTGCACGCGGGCCATCTCAGTCTCGTGGCACGGGCACGCCAGGCCGTGGGATCCCGCGGGCGCGTGGTGGTGAGCATTTATGTCAACCCGACGCAGTTCGGGCCCGCGGAGGATTTGTCGCGCTATCCGCGCGATCCCAAACGCGACCTGGCATTGTGTCGCGACGCTGGCACGGATGTCGTGTTCATGCCCGAAGACGCCACCATGTATTCTGGGCGTGAGACGGGCAGGTATTCGACCTACGTCGTCGAGGAGTCACTGACGCGGTCCATGGAGGGGGTGACGCGTCCGACTCATTTCCGGGGCGTGACCACCATCGTCGCAAAACTGTTCAACCTGGTGCAGCCGAATGTCGCGGTGTTCGGCGAGAAGGACTGGCAGCAAGCCACGGTGGTGGGACGGATGGTTCAGGACCTCAACATTCCGCTCCAGTTGGTGGTGGCGCCTACCGTGAGGGAACCCGACGGGCTGGCGATGAGTTCGCGCAACAAATACCTCGATCCGGTGCGCCGCGCGCAGGCGGTGGTTCTGTGGCGGTCGCTGAACCATGTCCGTTCGCGGGTGGGTTCCTCGCGCTCGGGTCGCGTGTCCTCGGCGGTTCTGACCCGGGAAGTGGCTTCGATGATCTCCAAGGAACCCGATGCTCGAATGGATTATGTCGAATTCTTCGAGCCCTCGACCTTGGCGCCTCAGCCGTGGGTGATGCGGGGAACGCGAATGGCTTTGGCGGTTCTTGTGGGGCCGACGCGACTGATCGACAACGGGCTGATCTGAAACCCCAGCCGCCGTCTGTCGCGGTCCGCAATGAGTTGCAACCCGGTGCCAATCCGTGGGGTCATGGCGCCGATGATTACGACCACGACACCCAGCGTTGAAGGCCGGCCGATCGCCCAATATTTCGGTATCGTCACCGGCGAGACCATCATCGGAGCCAACATCTTCCGCGATTTCTTCGCAGGGATTCGGGACATTGTCGGCGGTCGGTCGGCGTCCTACGAAAAGGTCCTCGGCGAGGCGCGAGATACCGCCTTGCGCGAAATGCAGCAGCGGGCCTCGGAACTGGGCGCTGACGCCGTCGTTGGCGTCGACCTCGACTACGAAGTGCTCGGGGCGCAGAACGGCATGCTCATGGTGACGGCGAGCGGCACAGCAGTCCGGCTCTCCTGACCCATTTCAGGCGAATGTGGGGAGGGTCGGATTCCGCCAAAAAATGGTTGGCGCAGTCGACAGGATCCGCGGCCGAATCCTGGACAGGATCCCTTCCATGAATGTCGAGAATCCGACCCCCACTGGCACGACGACGAGTCGTCGTGGCTTCCTGGAATCCTCCGCGACCCTTGCCGGTGCCGCATTTGTCCTGGCGGCGGACTGGTCGCGCTACGCCTATGCCGCGGGCAGCGATGTTCTCAGAGTGGGCATGATCGGTTGCGGCGGTCGCAATGCCGGTGCCGCGGTGCAGGCGCTGGCGGCCGATCCAGGCACACGGTTGGTCGCCATGGGCGATATCTTCATGGACCGGGTCAAGGCCAAGCGAGAAGCCATCCAAGCGCAGCGCCCGGGCCAGGTGGAGGTCCCTGATGACCATTGTTTCACCGGCTTCGACGCCTACCGGCGAGTGATCGAGTTGTCGGATGTCGTGCTGATCGCCAATGGAGCGAAGTTCCATCCCTACCACGCCATGGCGGCAATCCAGGCCGGCAAGCATGTCTTCGTCGAGAAACCGCATGGCATCGATCCGCGAGGGGTCAAATTGATGCAGGCGGCGTGCGACCTGGCGGCGACTCGCGGACTGAGCATCGTTTCGGGACTGCACAGTCGCTATCACTCGGGTTACGCCGAGACGATTCAAAGGATTCAGGAGGGAGCCATCGGCGAGGTGGTTAGCATCGAGGAGAATTTCCTTCGTGCGCCCTACGGCGTCACGGAGCGGCGTCCGGGCCTGACGGAGTTGGAATGGCAATGCAGTACGCAGTATCATTTCCGTTGGATATCCGGAGACGACGTCCCGCAATCGCTGGTGCACAACATGGATCGCGCCAGTTGGGTGCTGGGCAATGCCGTGCCTGTGAAGTGCCATGGCTTGGGCGGCCGCTCCTCGATGGTCGAGCCCGTCTACGGCGATGTGTTCGATCATCACACCGTGGTTTACGAGTTTGCCAACGGGGTCCGGGTCTATGCCCTCTGCCGCACCACAACCGGTTGTTACGACGAGGATTCGAGCCTCATTTTCGGAACCAAAGGCAAGGCGTCGGTGAAGGGTTGTCGTATCTCGGGTGAAAAACCATGGCGTTGGGAAGGTCAGTGCGATCCCTACCAGATCGAGCACGACCGCCTTTTCGCCGGCATTCGCTCCGGCAAACCGGTGAACAACGGCAATTACATGGCGCGAAGCACCATGATCACGGTCATGGGCCAGTTGTCGTGTTACACCGGCAAGGAACTCAGCTGGGATGAGGTGAATGCCTCGGACTTTGCTTACCTTCCCAAACCCGAGGACTGCCGTGACGGCATGGAACCCCCGACCGTTCCCGGGCCGGACGGAAGCTATCCCGTGCCGGCTCCGGGTCGAATGAATCTGCCGGGATGGAGCGCTCCGCAATCCGCGGCTCCTCCAGCCTGACGGACCTGTCAGTTCAGCAATTTTTCCCGGACGGGCAGTGTTGGGAACGGCGCATGGGGTTCGGTCTGGTACCAGAAACCGACCGACGCGATGTCATCCTGAAGTTGGAGATAGCGCCCGCCGTCCTGCCATCCGAGGGCTTGAATCGTGACGCGCAGGTCCTTCTCGAAACGCACAGGATCCGGAATGTGCCAGCGATACAGTCCGAAGCGTTGGCCAGGCTGATAGATCTGTTCCGAGGGAATGACCTGGGCGAGGCCGGTATAGGGAGTGTTGAAGAGGGTGTAACGATTCTTTCCGTCGGGCCCCTTGGTGTCGAAGTTGTACGACCCGCAGAAATAATCCTCGGTGCCCGTGCCACAGATGGTGGGGAACTTCGTGTCGCCATCCATGAAGAACTTGATCTCGCCTTCGCCCCACCACCCCGGGCTGAAAACCTCCCAGGCGAGATAAGTGCCGACGTAGTGCCCGCGGCCCTTGATGCCGTCCAGAATGGTGTAATGGCCCTTGGTCTGGAGGCGGTCTTCGCGCCGGAACTGGGCATGAAGATAGGCGGCGTCCTTCGTGACGGGGCCGAGCGCGTAGTTGACCTGGTAGTAGAGCGTCATTTGCTGGTCGGCGAGATTCTCCATGGTGATGCGGGCCTTCTTTCGGAACGGCATGGGCCAGTAACAATTGAAGGCGCTGCCGGGGTTGACGCACACCGCCAGGGAGGACAATTGGGTGTACTGGCCGAGGCCACAGGCGAAGAAATCACCTACCGGCACTTCGATCGACGGCGTGGTTTCGTCGTCCCAATAAAAACGCAGGATGGAGGTCCGCCAGTTGCCGGTGGGCGTCATCCAGATGCTTTGGATGCTGCCGGGTCCCTTGATTTCGCCGAGGGTGAAGGTGGATTTGGCGGCGATGTGGACGCTCGGCGAGACTTTCCAGGTTTGCCCCAGATCGCGGGCGGCATTCTTCCCGGTTCCTTCGACCGCCATGCCCGCCTTTCCCTTCTCTCCGGTGAAATTCTCGGGGCTGATCGACCGTGACTTCGCGGAGGACGTGCGATGCAGGGTTCCCAGTTGGACATTCAAACCGTCGAAACTCTGAGCGCTCGACGACCATGGCAGCATCGTCGTGGTAATAAGGCCGGCTAGAAGCCTGCCCAAGGAGGCCGTGGATTTCATCGGAGCCCATTCCGCGACCGCTGAGATGATCCGGCAAAAATTTTGTGGCGAACACGGACCGGCCACCGCTGGCTGCCTTGGCACCCGGGTTGCCAGCGGCCGGGTGGGAAGGAGCGAGGTGGACAACGGTTCCTGACCCACCACAATACAGATCGATGCTCCGATACTGCATGGGCCTCATTCTGGCGTCGGCATGTGCCGCGGGTTGGAAGTCGCCGGCATTGGACGCGGGCGCGATCCGCTTCAACCGCGACATCCGTCCCATTCTCTCGGAGAACTGCTTCCAATGCCACGGACCCGACGCGGCGACGCGAAAAGCCAAACTGCGGCTCGACCAGCGGGAGGCAGCGATGCGATCAGGAGTGCTCACCCCTGACGCCAACGGAGTCAGTCCCTTGGTTCAACGCCTCTTTTCCTCCGATCCGGAGGACGTGATGCCGCCGCCGGACTCCCACAAGTCGTTGAAGCTCCAGGAAAAGGAAATGCTCAAGCGTTGGGTCGAAGCGGGAGCTCTCTACGAGGCCCATTGGGCGTATCTTCCCATCGAACGCCCGGCGCCGCCGCCGCCGTCGGCCAACCCTCGGTCGTGGAGGAATCCGATCGATGCCTTCGTTCGTGCGCGACTCCAGAAGGAAGGGCTCGTGCCCACTCCCGAAGCCGATCGACGGACACTGCTGCGGCGTTTGAGCCTCGATTTGACGGGCTTGCCTCCGACCGTCGCGGAACTGGAGGCCTTCCTTCGGGATACTTCGCGGCGGGCTTACGAAAAGCAGGTGGAACGGCTGCTGGCATCCCCGCATTTCGGCGAGCGGCTTGCCGTGCCCTGGCTCGACGCCGTGCGGTATGCCGACACCGTCGGATACCACGGTGATCAGAACCAACGCATCTTTCCTTACCGCGATTACGTGATCGATGCATTCAACGCGAACAAGGCCTTCGATCAATTCACCCTCGAGCAGATTGCCGGCGATTTGCTGCCGAACCCCACGCTCGAACAACGGGTTGCCACGGGGTTCAACCGACTGAACATGATGACGCGTGAAGGGGGCGCCCAACCGCGCGAATATCTTGCCAAGTACCAGGCGGATCGGGTGCGTACGTTGTCCACAGCCTGGCTGGGCGTGACCATGGCGTGCAGTGAATGTCACGACCACAAGTACGACCCTTTCACGATGCGCGACTTCTATTCGATGGCTGCGTACTTCGGCGACGTGATGCAATGGGGGGTCTATCAGGACTACACCTACACGCCGAACCCGGACCTCGCCGGTTGGAGCAACGACCATCCCTTCCCGCCGGAGGTCGAGGTCGAGAGTCCCTACCTGGCCCGCCGCATCCGGCAGCTCTTCGATCGCGAGCAGGCGATCTACGAGGAGGCATCGGCGATTCTGCGTACCAATGCGCCCGCCCGCGACGCCTTCCGACATTGGCGAAATGAGCTTCAGGAATATCTGTCAGCCAATTCCGATGGCTGGAGCATCACGCCTGTCGCCGCCGTGGAAAGGAAGGACGGTTCCCGCTTCGTGGCCCATTCGGAGGCCTTCCCCAACAGCGATGGCAGTCTCCGTTTTCTCGGCACTAACGCCACTACCGACCGACTCACACTCGCGCTTCCCTCCGGCTGGGTCGCTTCGGTGCGCCTTGAAATCCTGCCGGAGGTCAGCGTTGGCACTGGTTTTCGTGCCTCGCGCAGTGCTGGTTCCATTGCTCTCACCCTCCTGCGGCAACAGGGCGCCGATGGCGAGTGGGTTCAGGTTCCCATGATCTTTGCCGATGCGGATGCCAAGGTGCCCCGGTATGCCAATGGCCACGAGGTCCTCGGGATCATGGGCGGGTGGCGCACCCGCGCGGATCGCGCCAAGGAACGGCAAGTCGGTACTTGGACCCTTGCCAGCCCCGTGCGCGTGGAGGAAGGGGAAAAGTGGGTGGTGCAAATTCCCGACAACCCGGTGGCGCGCCTGAGGATCTCGACGTCGCCGGTGGCCGCGGATCGATCTCGCTGGCCGGGTATGATCACGGAACTTCGCAACGCCATGAATCGTGGTCGCGGTCTCTGGGAGAAGGTGGCCCATACCGCCTACCATCGCAGCGCCGCCTGGAATGACGCGATTCTACGGCGCCTCCGAGCGCTCGACGCAGAGATCCGGGAGTGCCGCGGCGGTCGGGCCTGGTCCTTGGTGACGGTGTCGACCAACGCCTTGGTCACCCGTGTGCTTCCCCGAGGCAATTGGATGGACGACTCGGGGCCGATCGTCGACCCGGCGACACCGCACTTCCTGCCCCCTCATTCCAAGGTGGCGCAGGCCGGGGCTGACCGCGCGAATCGGCGACCGGTGGGTTTCGGCGATGCCGACGGCGATCGGGAGCCAGCCTCGGCAAGTCGATTGGATCTGGCCCGATGGTTGGTGCACCCGGAAAACCCGCTGACGGCTCGCAACTTCGTGAATCGGCTTTGGGCACTTTTCTTCGGTACCGGAATCTCTGCGAGGATCGAGGACCTTGGACTCCAAGGCGAATGGCCGACCCATCCGGAGTTGCTGGACTGGCTGGCCGCCGAGTTCATGGCCCCTACCGCTTCGGCAAGCGATCTGCGGGAGATTCCAGATCCGCACCCTTGGGACATCAAGCACCTCGTGCGCCTTATCGTCCTGTCGGAGACCTACCGGCAGGACAGCATCGCCGCGGCGCACACACTGGAGATCGACCCGGCAAATCGTCTGCTGGCCCGCCAGTCACCGCGCCGATTGGACGCCGAATTCGTGCGGGACCAGGCGTTGGCGGCTGCCGGTTTGTTGGATCGGCAGGTGGGTGGTCCCAGTGTGTTCCCGTATCAACCGCCTGGCTACTACGCCAACCTGCAATTCCCCGATCGCGAGTACCGCCCCAGTCCGGATGAGCGCCAGTATCGGCGTGGGATCTACATGCATTGGCAACGCACGTTTCTCCACCCGATGTTGGCAAATTTTGACGCCCAGTCGCGCGAAGAATGTGTGGCGGCGCGCTGGGTTTCGAACACACCCCAACAGGCGTTGACGCTGCTCAACGACCCCACATTCGTCGAAGCGGCGAGGGTGCTCGCCGAGAATGTGCTGCGTTCGGCGCGCCGCGACGAGGACCGCCTCGGCCAGATGTTTCTGCGCGTGTTGGGCCGACCCGCCAGTGCCAGCGAGCGCGAGTCGCTGCTGGCGTTGCTGCCTCGATTGCACGAGATCTACGTCGCCGACCCCGCCGCGGCGGCGCAGTTCCTCACCAACGGTCAGGCGCCCGTCGCCTCCGGAGCTCCCGGAGCGGAGCTCGCCGCCTGGTCCAATCTCGCGCGCGTCGTTCTAAATCTCCACGAGACCGTCACGCGCTATTGAGCCGGCAACCCTGGAACCTCCACCGACACCTCCATCCATGCCCTTCGATTGCCTTACCCATGCCTTGTCGGTGAATCGCCGAACCTTCCTTTCGCGGTCGGCTTACGGCATCGGCGGCATGGCGCTCTCCATGCTCCTGGATCGGAAGCCCGCCGTGGCCGCGACGGCGGCCGGGACGTCGACGGAACGCTGGCGCGGCGTGGTGACGAGCCCTCACGCTCCGGTCCGAGCTCGACGCATCATCCATCTGTGCATGGCAGGAGGTCCGTCCCATCTCGAGACCTTCGACTTCCGCCCTGAACTCAAGAAGATCCACGATCAACCGTTCCCTGAGTCCTTTACCAAGGGACAACAGTTGGCGCAGTTGCAGAACACGGCGCTCAAAGCCCGCGGTCCATTCTGTGAGTTTCGACGGTGTGGGGGTTCCGGACAGGAGATCTCCGATTTGTTTCCGCACCTGCAATCCATCGCCGACGAGCTGTGCATCGTCCGGTCCATGCAGACGGAGCAGATCAATCACGACCCGGCCCATGCGTTTATGAATACAGGGTCCATCATTAAGGGCCGACCGAGCATGGGTTCCTGGATGCTGTATGGGCTGGGTGCCGAGACCGAGGAACTTCCGGGCTTTGTGGTGTTCACCTCGGCCGGGAAATACGGCCTTCAACCGGTTTCGGCACGGCAATGGTCCAGTGGATTTCTCCCCAGCCGATTTCAAGGTATCCAGTTTCAATCGCGCGGCGATGCGGTGCATTACATCGGCAGTCCTCCCGGTGTTTGCCAGAGCACCCAGCGTCAGGTCGTTGAGGAGATCCGGCGCCTGAACGGACTGCTGGCCGAGGAAAAGCACGATCCGGAGATCCAGACGCGCATCGCCCAGTATGAAATGGCGTTTCGCATGCAAACCTCGGTGCCGGAACTCTCGGATTTCTCCAAGGAATCCAAGGAAACGTTGGAGGCTTACGGTGTGCGCGAGCCGGGGGACGGCAGCTTTGCCTCGAACTGCCTGCTGGCCCGGCGTCTGGCTGAACGTGGCGTGCGTTTCATCCAACTCTACCACCGGGCCTGGGATCACCATGGCGACATTGAGCCGGCGATGAAGAGCGCCGCCAGGGATGTCGATCAACCCTCGGCCGCACTGGTCCGAGATCTCAAGCAGCGAGGCTTGCTCGACGATACCTTGGTGCTATGGGGCGGCGAGTTTGGGCGCACTCCCATGGGGCAGGGAACCGGAAGGGATCACCATATTCTGGCGTTCGCCGTATGGCTCGCTGGCGGTGGTGTCAAACCGGGCATCACCTGGGGATCGACCGATGAGTTGGGGTACCGTTCCGTCGAGAATGTTGTCCATGTGCACGACCTCCATGCGACGCTCTTGCACCTGTGCGGCATTGACCACAAGCGATTGACGTTTCGGTACCAAGGCCGTGACTTCCGGTTGACCGATGTGCACGGCAAGGTGATTTCGGGAATCGTGGCGTAGCTGGCCCGACGTCGCCCGAAGACGCCCGGAAATGGGTCAGTGCAATGCCAGCATCCAACCGATACCGGCGACCAATCCGTAGACGACGGCGCAGGCGGCGTCGAAACCGCGCGCCCGCGACCATCGATCGGGGAGCACCGCGAGAATCGACCCGAACACGGCGCCTCCGATGAAACCTCCGGCGTGCGCCAGGACATCGGCCTTCTGGGCTGTTCCGAGGAGAATGAAGAGGAGGGCCCCGCCAAGCAGACTGCGGACCAGCGTCGGCCGGGAGACGCGCCCGCGGCGCGCGTCGATGAGCGCAGACGCGGCCAGCAGTCCGAGCGCCCCCATCACCACGCCCGAGGATCCTACCCCGATGTAGTCGTGCCCGCGCCAAGCCCAGGCGAAGAGATTGCCGAAACTTCCTGCCAGAAGAGTGATCGCCAGGGCGCATCCCACTCCGGCGCGTCCCATGGCCAGACCAATCAGCAGGAATCCAAATGTCAGGTTGGCGGTGAGGTGCTCCGGACCGGCGTGCAGGAATGTCGCCGTCACGGCCCGCCACACCTGGCCCGCGTGTGCCAGGCGAGTGTCAAATGCCCCTGCCGCATTCACCGGACCGCCGGGCACGTTGGAGGCCGAGAAGACCATCACCATGGCGACGCACCAAAGAAGGACCGCCCAATGGAAGACAAACTCGCCGACGCGCGGTGTCAGCACTCCTTGCCGGGCACGATTTTCCAGGTGGTACTGGCGTAGCGTGCGTAGGGCGCGACCGGCGTCCCGCGGGTCCACCTCAAGCGTCCAGCGCAGGCCTTCGGCCGGCGGCCGGATCAGGCAAAGGATCTCCTGGCTCGCCAGCGTCAGGCTCCAGTCCATGGCCTGCTTCTCAGAAGCAACCGGAATGACCACCGTGGCGCGGTCGGGCCCTGAACCTGGCGCATCCATGGATTGAGGCTGGGGTGGGTGAGACGTCGCCTTCAAGGGGCGCAGTGTCGATCCGGTTGGGGTTTTTGGCAAACGACCGGACCTGTGCGGCGATGAAATCCCGCTCGTTCAGGCCGGCAAATGCGCGCGAAACTCGCGGCAGGCAGCGACGACGTTGGCGGCATCCAGAATCGCCGAAACCACGCAGATGCGCGTCGCTCCCGCGCCGAGCACGTCCTCGAGGGTGGCCAGCGTGATGCCGCCGATGGCGAACCAGGTCGTGCCACGCAGGTTTTCGGCGGCCCACCGGACATACGATAGCGAGACGGCCGGACGGCCCGGCTTGGTGGGGGTGGCGTAGACCGGCCCGACCGCGATGTAAGCCGCGCCAGCCTCGATGGCGCGTTCGGCCTCGTTGGGTGCATGGGAACTGAGGCCGAGCCCCAATTCGTGTTCGCCGTCGTCTCCAATCACATCGACGACGTGGCGGTGCCCTGCCTGGAAGAAGTCCTCCTGTCCCATGTGGGCCAGCGGCGCGCCGATTCTCCGGGCCACCGACGGATGATCGTTGATCACCAGCAACACGCCGTTCATCTCGCAAATGGGCAGCAGGGACTCCGCGGTCCGCAGGATGCGTTCCTCCGGCCAATCCTTCGCCCGCAGCTGGATGAGGTCGGCGCCGCCGTCGCAGAGCATGGACGCCAACGTGACCGGCTCCCGGCCGTGGAGGTAAGCCGAATCGATAAAGGTATACAGTCGGCAGTCAGCGAGTCGTTTCACGCCAGGATGCCTTTGACCACGTCGCCAAACACGTCGGTGAGTCGCATGTCGCGGCCTTGGAATCGGTAAGTCAGACGTTGGTGATCGACGCCGAGCAGGTGGAGCATGGTGGCGTGCAGGTCGTGGACGTTGACCACGTGGTCGACGGCGTTGTAGCCGAACTCGTCGGTGGCTCCGTAGGTGGTACCGCCGCGTACACCACCCCCAGCGAGCCACATCGAGAACGCCTTCATGTGATGGTCGCGTCCGTCCCCCTGCGCCATCGGTGTCCGTCCGAATTCACCGCCCCAGATGATCAGGCTGTCGTCGAACATGCCGCGCTGTTTGAGATCCTTGATGAGTCCGGCACAGGCTTGGTCGACTTCGCGGGCGGTGCCTTCAATGTCCCGCTTGATGCCACCGTGGTGATCCCAGTCCCGATGATACAATTGGATGAAGCGAACCCCGCGTTCCGCCAGGCGGCGGGCCAACAGGCAGTTCGACGCAAAGGATCCGTCGCCCGGTTTGGCGCCGTACAGGTCGAGCACATGCTGGGGTTCCTTGGAGACATCCATCAACTCGGGTACCGAGGTCTGCATCTTGAACGCCATCTCGTACTGAGAAATGCGCGTCGCAATTTCCGGGTCGTCGCTACGGCCGTGCTCCAGGTGATTCAACCGGGCGACCGCATCGATGACGTCCCGTTGCTGTCCCGCGGTGACCCCGGGCGGGCGGTTGACGTAAAGTACCGCGTCTCCCTTCGAGCGGAACGGGACCCCCTGGAAACGGCTCGGAAGGAAGCCGGCATGCCATTGGCGGGCGGAGATGGGCTGGGATTGTCCGTAGGCGCCGGTCGACATCAGCACCACAAACCCTGGCAGGTCCTCAGCGGCGGCTCCCAGGCCATAGGCGATCCAGGATCCCATGCATGGACGCCCGCTGATGAGCGTGCCGGTGTTCATGAAGGTGTGGGCCGGGTCGTGGTTGATGGCGTTGGTGACCATCGAGCGCACGATGCACAGATCATCCGCCACGGTGCCCAGGTGCGGCAGGATTTCGCCGATCTCCTGTCCGGATTGCCCGCATCGTTTGAAGCAGTGTTGGGGGCCGAAGCATTTCAGGGCCTGGCCTTGGAGCTGCGCGATGGGTTGTCCCTTGGTGAAGGAGTCCGGCATCGGTTCGCCATGCCGTTTCGCCAGTTCCGGCTTGTGATCGAAGAGTTCAAGGTGTGACGGGCCCCCTGCCATGTAGAGGTAAATGACGCGCTTGGCCCGCGGTGCGTGGTGCAACTCCTTCAGAATGCCCGGCCACCGGTCCGAAGCCGGCGCTGCCCCCATCAGCTTCCGCCCCAGCAAAGTGGTCAGCGCGGCGGAGCCGAGAGACAATCCCGTACCACGGAGAAAGGTTCGGCGATTGACGCTCAGGACCTGGGATTCCGACAGGAACATGGCGGTCATCCTAGCCCGCACGGTAGGCTGCTCCAGTCCAAACCTTCGCACCCCGTAAAAAGGGCGGCTTCAGGTCGATTCGAGGGAAGTCAGCGAGATGTCGACCAGCAGGTCGTTGGCGATGCGGTCGAGATCCGCTCGCAACGCCTGCATGTCGACTCCGGCCGGCAGCGCGACCTTCGCGGTGGCCTTGAAGAGGGTCTCGCCGGACATCGCGGCACTGACGCATTCCGTGACAAGTTCCTCCACATTGATCCCCCGCGCCGCCCAGGCCGCGGCGATTTGGCGAACAATTCCGGGACGATCCTGCCCGACCAAATCCAACTGGACGATGCGGGTGGGGGCCGGCACGGGCACGTCATCCGACCGGACCTGCACACTGAGTCCGGCATTTCCGAGCGCGGACAGCGCCTGGCGAAGCAGTTCTTCCCGATCCTGGGGTACGGTGAGGCGAAGGATGCCGGCGAACTCGCCGCCGAGGCGGTTCATGCGGCTTTCGAGCCAGTTGCCACCATGGTCCGCAATGAGTCGGGCAAGTTGTTCCACCAGACCGGGACGGTCACGGCCGATCACGGTCAGAACGAGCGCGGGGTGCATGGCCCCGTCGTAAGCGAAGAGGCCCGTGGCGTAAAGGCCGGTTTGACAGAAGCTGCGAAGGCCCGTTTGACTGCTCGTCCGTGAGCCCCGCCCCCGGCGCGGAGAGCGCCAACGTTCTCCCTACCCACCCGCACCTGCATCGGCGCTTCGGCCTGCTACAGGCAACCGCGCTCAACATGACCAACATGATCGGGATGGGGCCGTTCATCACCATCCCGCTTCTGATGTCCGCTTTGGGCGGACCCCAAGCGTTGCTGGGATGGTTTCTGGCATTGCTGATCACCATTCCGGACGGATTGATCTGGAGCGAACTGGGCGCGGCGATGCCGGGTTCCGGCGGAAGCTACGTGTATCTCCGCGAGGGTTTCGGGCGGAACAGTTGGGGCCGGCTCATGGCGTTTCTTTTCATTTGGCAGTTCATCCTGAGCGGGCCGCTGGAGATCGCCTCGGGCTACATCGGTATGGCCCAGTACATGAAATACGTCTGGCCGGGCATGTCGCGTGGACACGAACTGGCGGTTTGCCTCGTCGCCGGATTGGTGGCGCTGGCGCTCTTGTATCGGCGCATCCAATCCATCGCCTGGATCACGGTTTGCCTTTGGATCGGGACGCTCATCACGGTGGTCATCGTGATCGGGAGCGGAATGACGCACTTCGACGCGAACCGGGCCTTCGATTTTCCACCCGATGCCTTCAAGTTCTCCACCGGCTTCTTTCTCGGCTTGGGAGCGGCCGCCCGGATCGGCATCTACGATTACCTGGGATACTACGATGTTTGTTATATTGGAGATGAGGTGCGAGAGCCGGGGCGGACGATTCCCAAATCGATCCTCATGAGCCTGATCGGCGTCGCATTGATCTATCTTCTCATCAACCTCTCGATTATCGGCGTGATTCCGTGGCGCGAGTTCGTGCCCGCGTCCGACCATCCCGAGGCCAGCTTTGTCGTGTCGGTGTTCATGGAGAGACTGTATGGGAGCAAGGTGGCCTCGGTGTTCACCGCGTTGATCTGTTGGACGGCCTTCGGTTCGGTGTTCGCGCTGCTTCTGGGCTATTCGCGCATTCCCTTTGCGGCGGCATTGGACGGCTGTTTCTTCCGGGTCTTCGGGGTGCTGCATCCACGCAAGGACTTTCCCCATCGCTCGCTGCTGGTGGTGGGCGGGATTAGCATCCTGGCCTGCGCGCTTCCGCTGGGGACGGTGATCGATGCCCTGCTGACCACACGCATCGTGGTGCAGTTCATGGGGCAGATCGGCGCGTTGGTGTTGCTGCGGCGGAATCGTCCTGACTTGGCCCGGCCGTACAAGATGTGGCTGTATCCGCTGCCGTGCTTCGTGGCGCTCGCCGGATGGATCTTCCTGCTCGCCACGACGAATCGAAATGTCCTGGCCTACGGCGCGCTGTCGTTGATCGCCGGAATCGTCGCCTACCTGATTTGGGCGGGGCGTCAGAGGGTTTGGCCATTCGCCACGGAGATCGCAACGAGTCACCGTTAATCGAATTCGGCGTTGAGACTTTGAGTTTCCGGTTCTACTTAGACTTCCATGAAGAGCGTATTCTCTCGAACGACCTGCGCGCTGGCGTGTGCCACGCTCTTGTCCGGGTGCTACACGGTTCCGGAAACCAACCGGAAGTCGTTCAACATCATGAGCGCGGACGAGGAGATGAAGCTGGGTTTCAGCGCCTTCGACCAAATGAAGAAGGAGGTCCCCATTTCCAACAATGCGGCCGCCAAAGCCCTGGTTGAGAAGGTGGGCAAGAAGATCGCCGCGGTGGCACCGCTGCCGAATGCCCAGTGGGAATTCGTCGTCTTCGAAAGCAAGGAAGCCAATGCGTTCTGCCTGCCCGGCGGCAAGGTGGGGGTCTACACGGGCATTTTGCCCATTACCAGGGACGAAGCCGGGTTGGCGACGGTATTGGGACACGAGGTGGCGCACGCGGTGGCACGGCATGGCGGTGAACGGATCTCCGTGGCCAAAGCCGCAGAGTTGGGAGGCGCTCTGGTGTCCGCCGGCACCAGCGGGTCAAAGTATTCCGGCTATTACCAACAGGCCTACGGCTTGACCGCCAACCTCGGCGTCGCGCTGCCCCATAGCCGATCCAATGAAGCCGAGGCCGATCGCATCGGACTCATCTACATGGCGCGGGCCGGATACGATCCCGAAGCGGCGGTGGCCTTCTGGCAACGGTTCGCCGCCTATAATCGCGAGGCAGGCGGAAGCCAGACCCCCTGGTTCCTGCGAACCCATCCCCTCGACGAGGATCGCATCAGGCAGATCCAAGGTTGGATCCCGGAGGCGCGGGCGAAGGCAAAGTCGACGGCGGGGAATTGACCGCCGCCGGTGAGTCGGGAGCCGCTTGTTCCGGTGGTTCCCAGGGCCCGGTGGGCAGCAGAATCCTGAAACAACTGCCGGTGCCGAGGGCGGACTCCACTTCAATCCCAGCACCCAGTTCCTTGGCGAATTCGTAAACCATCGAGAGTCCAAGCCCGGTTCCCCGACGGCTGCTGAACGCCTTGGTGGTAAAGAACGGCTCGAAAATCCGGGTGAGGTTCTCCTGCGGAATTCCAATGCCGGTATCTCGCACCGCGAGAACGACGTAGTCGGCCGAAGGACGAGGCTTGAGCATGGCTTCGTCCGCCGGACCCAGGCGGTGGGTCAACTCGACGGTAACCGTTCCCGCGTGGTCCATCGCTTCATCGGCATTCTGAATCAAATTCAGCACGATTTGCTGCAACATCTCGGGCGGGGCGAAAACCGTGGGAAGCGGAACCGGCGCGTTCTGAAATCGAATGCGGCATTGGAGGCGCTCTTCGAGAAGTCGAATGGCCCGGGTCACCACTTCCTCGACGGTCAGTTCCTTGCGGGGCGCGGCCGCACCCCGGCTGTACCCGAGCATGGCGCGGACCAAACCTGCACCTTGATCGACCGCCGTCTTGATGCGCTGCACCCGCTGTCGGGCCTTGTCGTCTCCTTTGAGATTGCCCTCAATCAATTGGGCGGAGCCGCGGATGATCGAAAGCAGATTGTTGAAATCGTGGGCGACCCCGGCCGCCAGGGTGCCGAGGGCACGCATCTTGTGGCTGTGCAACAATTCGGCATTGGCTTTCTCCAAGGCAGCCGAACGCTCCGCGACCTGTCGCTCCACCTCGGCGTAACTGCGCCGCAGCCGCGAGTAGCTCAGGGCGGCTTGCACCGCCAGTGCCGTGGCCAACAAGACCACTACCACCGTCGCCAGTACCAACCGCGCGTCCTTCAGCCACGGCAGCGCCACCGTAAAATCATAGCTGGCCGGCCACGCCTGCACGTTGCCGCTGGGATCCATCGCGCGAACAAAAAACTGGTGCGTCCCCGCGGCCAGGTTCGTGAATTGAACACTCCCCGCCGGGCGCCAGGTCGACCACGGCCCGTTGTCGAGGCGGGACGAAAACACCAGACGACCCGCCGTCGTGTAATGCCAGCGATCTCGACCGCCGACCACGAACAAGGCTCGGGCTTCCGCCGCTGCCTGCGGAACGTCCGCACCTGCCACGATCGCTTCCGGCGGATCCGTGTCGGCAGAAGGATCGAACACCGCGAGACCCGCCGCTGTCCCGGCCCAGAGCCGTCCCAAGCCGTCCTCCAGTACGGCATGAATCGTTGTCGGTGAAAGGCCTTCGTCGTCGCCAAGGGTTAGCCAGGAATTGTCCTTGTAGCGATACAACCCGCTTCCCGAAGCCACCCAAATGGAACCGTCCCGGCCTAGCGCCAGCCCGTTCACCCGATCCAACCCGCGTCGTAAGGTTCGCCAGCGGCGTCCATCAAACTCGCGCACCGCGTCGGCGCCGCCAAAAAGGAGCCGGCCATCCGCGAGTTCCAGACCGGCTTGCGCGCCATCCATGGCCCCGGTTTCCGGATCGTCGACCACCGTCCATCCATCCCCGCGCCGCACCAACGCGCCGATATCGCCTCCGATCCACAACTCTCCCGAACGGGTCTGCAGCATCATCCTGGCCTGTCCGATTCGCGAGACGTCCTCTGGCAATCGCGCCAACGGCGTGGTCGCCCGACCGTCGTAGACCAACAGCTGCCCGGTGGAGGGTGTCGCATCCAGAAAGACGACCCGACCGTCGGTCAGGCTCCCCAGCACACGAGCACGACTCATGTCGGTCGACCCCGTGCGGCTGGCGCCGTCAGCTGCCATGACGAAGCTGCCGGCGGCGGATTGGATCACTAATCCGCCGTCAGGCAGCGCGCACACCAGCGATTCCGGAGCGCCGCCCTCGTCCAGGCGTTCAGGCGGAAACGGAAGGAACTTCCAGTCGCCACCTTCCTGTCGATGCACACCTCGCGCCGTCGTGGCGATTAAGCGTCCCCGGCGGTCGCTGATGATCGACAACACCGCCCCCGATTCGGGTGGAAACCGGGGCGCAGGACGCCAGGGCAAGGAGGCCAACCGGAATAGGCCGTCGGAGGTGGCCAGCCATGCCACTCCGGTCGGGTCGACGGCGAGATCCGCAATGCGCCCCACTTGAAGGAGGTTGCGGACCCTCATTTGGTCTCCCTCCGGGCTCAATCGAAATACGGTGCCCGAAGTATGCATCCACAGGTCATTGTCGCGACCACCCCAAGCTTGCCGGACG
Organism: Verrucomicrobiales bacterium; assembly: GCA_016795425.1. Classification (GTDB taxonomy): domain Bacteria; phylum Verrucomicrobiota; class Verrucomicrobiia; order Limisphaerales; family CAIMTB01; genus CAIMTB01. The sequence goes on along the minus strand of JAEUHG010000153.1, from coordinate 7,280 downwards.
TTTTGTCCGCCGAGATCCCATTTCTGCCAGGAGCCGCGCGACCATCGGAGCACGAGCTTCCGGTGCGTGGTGCTGTCTTCCGCCGCCATGACCACTTCGCCCGCCGCGTTTTCAAAGGGCCGTTGCAGATCGGTCACGGCCAGTTCCGGCGGAATCACAAATTCCTCGAACAGGGTGTCCGGCTGGATCTGGCGAAGCGGACCTGGGATACGAATCAATCCGTTGGCGCCGGCTATCCAGGCACTGTCGTCCTTGCCCGGATTGATCTCGTTGAAGGCGCCAATACCGCGGGTTGAGGCGGTACGGATGGTCCTGGTCCGGTTTTCTCCGGCGTCGAACTCGAGCAGGGCGTCCGGGAGAAGGACCAGGACCCGGTGCCGGTCCAGTGGCAAAAGGGGAATTGGGCGAACCGCTCGGAGGGGGCGGGCGCGGTATTCCGCGGCAATTTGGGAGACCGGATGCAGGATCCAGCCATCGCCGGTCTGTTCTTGCAGCCCCTGGGGATGCGCGGCCCAAAACTGTTCACTCCGACTGACATAGACCCTGCTGGCGGCGCCGACAGTATTGGATACCGATTGAACGTGGAAACCATCGAGTCGACTGACGGGCAGATCGGCATCATGCGTGGCCACCGGCTGTCCGCGTCCATCGAGCGACACCGCAAAGACATCGGACGAGGGGAGGCCGTCGGTCGATCGCCAGGAAGAGATGCGAACGCCCGATTGGGCGAGGGCGATGCCATGGAGCGTGAGGAACAGCCCCCAGCCCAGCACCCAGCAGGACCGTGAGCGCCGCAGGAACACGCCCCCATCATTGCCGTCGAGCCGTGTGCCGCAAGCACGGGCGTTGGCCGAGACTTGTAACAATTGTTACAAGTCTCGGCCCATGCCGCCAACCCTCAACGGGCTGCTCGTGGCGGTGGCGTGCACCTTTTTGCTTTGATTGGGCGGTCGTCTGCCCAATATCCGCCCTCCATTTTTGGGGATGGCAATCCGTTGCCGGCACCCTCTCTGGGCCGATCGCAGCAGGGGGGGCGGAAATGGCGATGATCGCGGTTGTCACCTCGAGGTTCGTCTATGAAACGCACGCATCACTGCAGCGAGCTGCGCCCGGCACATGCCGGCCAGACGGTTACTTTGGAAGGCTGGGTTCATTCCCGTCGGGATCTGGGTGGAGTCCTTTTCTTGGACCTGCGCGATCGTGAAGGGCGGACTCAGACGGTGTTCGATCCTTCCGACCTGAACGCCGCCGTGTTCGACCGGGCGACCAGGCTGCACAGCGAATCCGTGATTCGCGTGACGGGCCGGGTTCGGCCCCGGCCTGCCGGAACTGAGAACGCCAAGATTCCGACCGGGCAGGTGGAGGTCATGGCGACGGGACTTGAGGTGTTGAACGACGCCGAGATCCTGCCGTTCTCGGTCGATGATCCCGAGGTGGCCAACAAGGTGAACGAGGAGCTTCGGCTCAAGCACCGTTATCTCGATCTCCGCCGGCCGGAAATGATTCGCAACCTCCGACTGCGGTCGAAGGTGGCCATGGCGACACGCGCGTACATGGACGAGCACGGATTCCTGGAAGTGGAAACCCCGACGTTGTTCAAGTCGACGCCGGAGGGTGCCCGTGAGTTTTTGGTTCCGAACCGGCGTGAACCCGGGACCTTCTACGCCCTTCCGCAGTCACCGCAGCAGTTCAAGCAGATCCTGATGGTGGCCGGGGTGGAGCGGTATTTCCAATTGGCGCGCTGCTATCGGGACGAGGATTTGCGGGCCGACCGGCAGCCGGAGTTCACCCAGGTTGACATCGAGATGAGCTTCATCGAGCGCGAGGACATTTATGCGCTGATCGAGGGACTCTTGAAGCGGGTTTGGAAGACCGCGTTGGGCATGGAGATTCCTGGACCGTTTCGCCGGATTTCTTTCGAGGAGGCCTTGAATCGGTACGGCATCGACAAGCCGGATACGCGATTCGGCATGGAGTTGGTCGATTTCACCGAGGAATTTCGCGCAAGTGCGTTCAAGGTGTTCGCCGGTGCCATCGCCAACGGTGGGGTGGTGAAGGCGCTAAACGCGAAGGGCCTGGCATGTGCGACGCAGGGTCAGATCGAAACCATGACCGAATACGCCAAGAGTTTCGGTGCGAAAGGCCTTGCCTACATCAAGGTGGAAGGCGGCGAGTGGAAATCGCCGATCGTGAAGTTCTTCAGTCCGGCGGAGAAGCAGGCCCTGACTTCCAAGCTTGGCATCGAGGAGGGCGACCTTGTCCTGTTTGCCGCCGACCAATGGCTCAACGCCTGCGAGATTCTTGGGAAGATCCGGCTTTACTGCGCGGATGTCCTGAAGCAGCAGGGCAAGCTGTCCATCGACCCGGCGCGCTTCGACTTCCTGTGGGTGGTGGATTTTCCGTTGTTGAGCTACGACAAGGAGTTGAACCGTTGGTATTCGAGCCATCATCCCTTCACGGCTCCGGTGGCGGAGGACATTCCTTTGCTGAAGCAGGACCCGAAGAAGGTGCGGGGCCAGCATTACGACATTGTGGTGAACGGTGTCGAACTGGGCGGAGGCTCGATACGGATTCACCAGCCGGATGTGCAGCGGACGGTGTTCGAGGAGATTCTGCAAATCCCACCCGAGGAAACGCAGTTGCGGTTCGGTTACATGCTGGAAGCCTTTCGCTACGGTGCGCCGCCGCATGGCGGGATCGCGTTGGGGTTCGATCGGTTGTGCGCGATCTTGTGCGGGACGACCAGCATCCGAGATGTCATTGCCTTCCCCAAGACCGCCAAGGGAACCTGTCTGATGACGGAATCGCCGTCCCCGGTGACACCGCGTCAGCTGAAGGAATTGTATCTCGAGGTGAAGACCGCCAAGTCCTAGTGCGGCGAGGCGGCGATTCTGTCGAGGGCGGCGCGGATAGCGGCGGTACGGTTCTCGACGCCGAGTTTGAGGAACACGCGTTCGAGGTGCTTTTTGACCGTCGCTTCGGCCACTCCGAGGATGGTGCCGATGTCGGCATTGCTTTTGCCCTCAATCAGCCAGTAGAGGACTTCGGCTTCGCGCGGCGAAACCCCGAGCGCCTCCAATTGGGAGGCGTTCTCGGGAATCCGTGCGGTCGCTGCCGAGGCGCTGAGCCGGAAGCGCGCCAATCGGGCTCGGACTGCGGATAGAAGGTCATCGGCCCTGACGGGTTTCGTCAGGTAATCGTCGGCTCCCAGGTTCATCCCGGAGCGCATGTCATTGCGATCGCCGCGGGCGGTAAGAAAGATGAACGGAATCGAGGCGGTGACCGGATTGGCACGAACGCGGGCGAGCACTCCGAAGCCATCCAGGTCCGGCATCATGAGGTCGCAGAGAATGAGGTCGGGCTTGAGGTCGGCAGACCGGGCAATGCCTTCCAGTCCGCCGGTTGCTCCGACGGCGTCGAAGCCCTCCGCTTTGAGGATGGTCTGGAGATTGCGCAGCATTTGTGGTTCGTCCTCAATGACGAGAATGCGGGGAAGCCTTGGAGGCTTGGAAGATGGGTTGGCGGAGTGGGTCATGGGGGCGAGGCGGAAAGTGTGCTGAACATCGGCAGGTGAACGGTCACCGTGGTGCCGACACCCTCGGTTGAATCGACGTGGATGGAACCGGCCTGCAGGTCCACGCAGTGCTTGATGACCACCAGGCCCAATCCGGAGCCGGGCAGGTGTCGGACGTTGCTGGCGCGGTGGAAGGCATTGAAGAGACGCGGTCGCTCGGCTTCCGGGATTCCCAGGCCGCGGTCACGGATACGAAGCGTGGCGAATCGTTGCTGATGGCCGACGTCGAATTCGACGGGTTCGCCCGCGGTCGAGTACTTGACCGCGTTCGACAGGAGGTTGGTGACGATGTGGCGTACGAGGTCGGGATCGCCGGTGGCGGTGCCGGGCAGCGGATCGATGGTGAGCTGGATGGGGCATCGTGATTCCGTCGCCCGCATCATTTCCTGGGTCCAGCGGCGGCAACTTTCGGCGAGGTCGAAGGCGGCGGGTCGGCATTCGAGTTTTCCGGCCTCGACCCTGCCGAAGACGAGGACCTCCTCGAGGAGCGATGCCATGCGCCACGCGTGGCTTTGGATGGCCTGGAGATGTTCGTCCCGTTCGGCAGATGGCAGACGGTCGAGGTAACGCTCGAGGATTTCGGCGGACGAATGGATGACGCCGAGGGGTGTGCGGAATTCGTGGGAAACCAGTGAAACAAACGCGCTCTTCATCCGGCTGAGTTCCCGTTCTCGGGCCAGGGATCGGAGCATCTCTTCTTCCGCACGTTTGCGCTCGGTGATCGCGAGGGCGAGGGCGAGGATGACGGGTTCACGATCGATCTCAATGAGTTCGGCGGAGATCAGAACGATCTCGTGTCGCCCTGTCTTGGTCCGCAACGTGGCTTCGAATCCATGGACGAATCCTTCGGATTTGAGCCGGCACAGGAACTCCTCCCGTCGTCGTGGATCGACCCAGATGCCGAGTTCGGACGTGGTACGGCCGAGCACTTCCGCTCGGGAATAGTCCGAATTGCGGAGAAACGCCTCGTTGACCTCGATGAGACGTCCGTCCGTGGCGCGGGCGAGGGAGATGGTGGCGGGGATGGCGCGAAAAGCCTTGCTGAAGCGTTCCTCGGATTCGCGAAGGCGTTCCGTGCGGGCGCGAATCTCGGCCTCGGACCGTTTGCGCTCGATCGTCACGGCGGTTTGGCCGGCGACGAAGCTGAGGATGCGCTTTTCCTCCTCGCCGAAGGCCTTGTCGTCATGATGGTCCTGGACGGCAATGACGCCAAAGGTGCGCCCGCCGACGGTGAGTGGTGCGCCCAGCCAGATGGCCGAGGGATGACCCGACTGCACATATTCGCCGGAATCCTTGAGACGTTGGATTTCGCGGAGATTGGCGAGGGAAGCCCGGCCGGTGCGCAGGACGTACTCGGTCATGCCGCGTCGTCCCTTCCGAGGCGGTGGCGGTGGATCGATGGCGTCACGGTGATAAGGGAAGATGACCTCGCCGGATTCGTCATTCAGCAGCGCGATGTAAAAGTTTTGCGCCGGCATCAGCGTGCCGATGATCTGGTGGATCCGTTCGTAAAGGCGCGGCAGGTCTTCGGCGGCATGGGCGGCTTCCGAGATTTCGAAGAGTGCACGCTGGATCTTTTCGGCGCGGATGCGTTCGGTGACTTCGCTTTGGAGGCGTTCATTGGCGGCCACCAGTTCGGTGGTGCGCTCGGCGATTCGGCGTTCGAGATCCTGGTTGAGTTCGCGCAACCGAGCCTCGGTGCGGGTGCGGGCCAGCTTGTTGGCACAGATGGAGGCAATGGAACCGAGAATGGTGATGTGGTCTTCGCAGAAAAAGCCGGCCTGGGAGTGTTCGGAATCGATGACTCCAAGGACTTTGCCTTCCGCTATGATGGGAACGGAGATCTCGGACAGCCGGACTTGGTCGTCGACGAGGTACCGCGGATCGAGGCGGGTATCCGCCACGATTTCAGTGCGGCCGGTGGCGGCCACGGAGCCGACGATGCCTTTGCCGATGGGAATGGCGATGGGGGAGGCAATCTCGCGTCCACGGGGGTTCTTGGGACCGAACGCAGCCTTTTGGACAAGGACACCACGTGTCTCGTCGACGAGGTAAATGACACAGTCCTCGAACCCTAGGGTCGTGATGCAGCGCCGCGTGAGTTCCCAGAGAATGTCGTCCTCGGTTTGGAGGCTCGAGAGTGAGGTGGCGAAGTCATTGAGTGCGGCGAGCCGTTCGTCCTTGAGGCCAGTGCCTGGGGCTCGGCGCGCAGGAGTAGTGGCGACAGCGGCGATGGGAATCTCCGGGAGCATGGTGCGTCGGCGACCTTTCGAGATGAGACGCTGCCAGACCGTCGGGAGAGCCGTCGATACGGCTTTCGTCCACCTTTCCTGGGCACGACGAGATCGCCTGGTGGACGAACGCGCCGGCTGATTGTGCGCTGCGGATCGAGCCAGGCCGCCATTAAAGGGAAGGGCCTTCAGGTCAGCGGAGAGGCGGGGGTAGTGGATAGGCGATCTCTCACATCATGGCTTCGATCTTATGTCAGCCATCCCTGGATCCACCGTTTCTTCCGTCGCGGAGATGATTTCGTGGTCGCCCCGCAAGTGCGGGGGGAAATTGGGAATGAGCTGACCGTCCAGCGATTGCGGCGTGTACAGCAATGCCACTCTCCAAGGCGCATGGGAAGGAGGCAGGACACACACGTCACCCGTCGTACCTGCCGGAACGCCGGACACGCACGACGGATAATCGCTGCTCACGGTTTTCCACCCCTCCGGGTTGGCTTCAGATGAGTTGGTCCTTACCTGAACGCGCACGTTCCAAACCACGATGGGCACGCTCTCGGAGTTGGTGATCGTGAAAAACGCATTGGCATGGTCGTGCTTCGTGAAAGCTCGGGACATTGCCACTCGGTTGGTATGCACCCTTCGCACCTGAGTGTATAGGTCCCCCATGGGGTGCACGGTATACCAGGCTGAATCCTCGGCGGAATGACGTCCATCGGCCGGATGCGTGAGCGATGGTTGGCCCGCACCGAGGCGGCGGGCGAAGACTTCAGCAATCGAAAAGATTTCGACGCGCGACATCGTCTGGGGGAGGTTCAGATTCAGGATCCACTGCCCCGACGCCATCCAGAGGGTCCGACTGTCTCCCTCGTAGAGAATGGCCTCCAAATCCCCGACACGGCGAATACTACGTTTGATCACCTTCCCATCCGAAAGACTGGGTAGCAGCGGTGCGTGCCGGAGGTGGTTCCACTCGGCCTCCGCGAGGTTCGTCGATTCCCGGCGTCCCAGCGATACGTCGAAGACAAAGTTGCTGGCGTGATAGTAGGAAACGTCACAGAATACGGATCCTTGTGGTACCCGTGACCGTATGGCATCTCGGGCAGGCTTAAAGACTGCCGGATCGAAGTACTCCAGCGCAGCCTCTCCCCGGTCGAGGAGACTGATGACCCGATTCGACCAACCTGGGCCAAGCTCCTCGACCGTGGGCAAGAACTTCTCGGCTGCCCCCAGATTGACGAGAGGTCGCGACCCATCTTCAGGTGCCGCGGCAGTGGTCGCAACGGTCCGACACACCATGGCGAGAGCGACGGCCGGCGCGCACGCGAAGCGCCGCTTGGCTTTGGTAACGTACTCCCGTTCGAGCCGGATCCAACTCAGCCTCCACGCGACAACGAGATTGAACCGCTGCAGGGCCCGAGCGAATAGCCAACGCAGTGCTGTCGGCTCCAGCGAGGGGCGGGCTCCAACCTCCGGGG
>JAEUHG010000147.1 GCA_016795425.1 Verrucomicrobiales bacterium | reverse complement strand
TTGCGAGAGAGAATCCATGGCCGCATCCCACCGTTCCTTATCCCCCGCCACTGAACATCCCTGGTCCTGTTTGCTCCTGGAAGATGACCCGGGCTTTGCCGCGATGATTCAGGAGGTGCTGACTGAGGAAGGGTGGCAGGTCTTTCCTTGTACCTCCATCGCCACCGCCCGTGAGATGATCGGTCGGCGGTCTTTCGACCTCATGGTCTTTGACAACCACCTGCCGGATGGCAAGGGCTTTGACCTTTACGTCGACTTGGCTAAACGCGACCCGTCCCAAACGGTCATTATGCTCACCGGCCTGCCGGAACTCGCCCACGCCGTCGAACTCACGCGCCAGGGACTCTTTGATTATCTGGCCAAGCCGGCTTCGCGCGATGCCTTCATTGCCTGTCTGCGTCGAGCCAAGGCCCGTCTCGAAAGCCGTCGCATTCCGGTCCATTCGAGCCACCTCGTCGCCTCGTCGCCCGCCATGCGTGAAGTCGCCCTCGCCCTCGAACAGGCGGCCCGCCACGCCCACGCCATCGTTCTGTTCACCGGCGAGACCGGGTCCGGCAAGGATGCCGCCGCTCGCACGCTTCACGCCCTGACCCACCCTCACCCCACGGCCAATACCCCCTTCGTCCCCGTCAATTGCGCCGCTATTCCAGCCGAGATGTTTGAATCCGAACTCTTCGGCGCGGAGCGCGGCGCCTATACGGGCGCGGATAAGACTCGCGAAGGCCTCGCCGCCGCGGCCCGCGAAGGAACACTTTTCCTCGACGAAATCGGCGAGGTTCCACTCCCGCTTCAGGCCAAGCTGTTGCGCTTCCTCGAAGCCCGCGAGTTCCGACCGCTTGGCGGAACCACCACCAAAACGTTCGGCGCACGGCTCATCGCCGCCACCAATCGAACCCTTGCCGAGGAGGTCGCCGCCGGCAGGTTTCGTGAAGACCTGCTCTACCGACTCGACGTTTTCGCCATCCATTTGCCACCGCTCCGCGAACGACGCGCCGAAATCCCCGCCCTGGCAGACCTTCTCCTCTCGCAACTCGCTGAGAAGTACCAACGATCCACTCCCCGGCTCCGCGACGAGGATCTCGAAGCACTCCATAGCTACCCGTTCCCAGGCAACGTGCGTGAACTTCGCAATCTTCTGGAACGCTCCCTCCTCCGCACGCCCGCCGACAGCTCCTGGCTCGCACTCGATCGCCTCTGGCTCAACCGCGCGCCCACGACCTCTCCCGCCGGGGCCGCCCCACCCCCGCTAGGTCCATCCACATCCGCACCCACCGTTAACACCGCCCCTATCGCCACCGCGGGTGCTCCCAGTCACCTCCCACCCCTCGAAGCTGGCGAATACCTCGCCATTCAACAGGCTCTTATCGAGTGCCAAGGCGGCATTCGACGTGCCGCCGCCCGCCTCGGAATCACCCATCAGGCCCTGCTCCGCCGACTGGAAAAATGGCCCGACCTTCGAAAAGCGGGCACTCCGCAATCCAGGACGTGAACTTCGGCCTTCCATCCCGCGAACCCAGCCGCTCCGGACATTCCCAAGCCGGCAGCGTCCGCGGTTTATGGATCATCGCCTGGGTCGCCTCTTTCTGGCTGGCCAGCGCTCCGCTCCTCTTCGCCGCCGCCACCAACACCACCCTGCGCACCCCTGACTCCCTCCCGTCCGGCTCCAGTGAATTGGTCGAGATTTCGGGCCAGGTCGAGGTCGCCCTCTCCGCCTCGGCAGCCTGGCAACCGGCTCGACTCCACCAACCCCTGCCCGAAGGTTCCCGCATCCGCACGCTCGCCCAGAGCCGTGCCACCCTGCAGTTCTCGGACCGCAGCGTCCTTCGACTCGGTCCGTCCAGCCTTCTCGTTCTTCAACCTCCCCGTTCGACGCCCGCCACTCGAAGGTTCCTGCTTGAACTGGGACGTCTCTTCTTTCTTCACCGCGAAGCACCCTCCGATGTCGAATTCGAAATCCCGCTTGCCATCGGCGCCATCCGCGGAACGGAGTTCGTCCTCGAATCTTCACCGGGCGGGGATCGTGGCGCCCTCACACTCCTTGATGGCGCCGTCGTATTGCAGCAGGGCGACAACTCAGTGCGGTTGTCTTCCGGAGACCAGGTCGAACTCACTCGCCAGCAGCCCCCGCGCGTCACTCGCGTCCTCATCGCCCAGCAGGCCATCCAATGGTGCCTTTACTATCCCGCGGTCTTTTATCTCCCGGATCTGAACCTCGCTCCGGCGGACCGCACCGTACTCCAGGCTTCCCTGGCTGCCTGGCAACGAGGCTCGATCCCGGACGCCATTCGAAGTGTCCCACAAGACCTTCCGCCCGTGGCCAATTCCGCCGCGCAGCTCTACCTCGCCGCCCTCCAACTCGCCGCCGGGGAAGTCGACGAGGCCCAACGCCTCCTGGATTCCGTCGGATCTTCGCATCCCCTTGCCGATGCATTGCGCGAGGTGATGGCCGCCGTGCGCTTCCAATCTCTTCCCCATCTGCCGGTCCCCGCGACCGCCAGCGGCTGGCTCGCACGCTCCTATTACCACCAATCCCAGTCTCAACTCACGGACGCCCTCGCCGCCGCCCGCACTGCCGTGTCCCTCGCGTCGGATTTCGGTTTCGCCTGGATTCGACTCGCCGAGCTCCACCTCGCCTTTGCCAACCGTCGGGCCGCGGAAGCCGCCCTCAACCGCGGACTGGGTATTTGTCCCGATGCCGCACCGGGCCATGCGCTTCAAGGCTTTCTCCACCTTCACCGGTACCAAGTCGGATCAGCCCTTACCGCGTTTGATCTTGCAGCCCAACTCGACGGCGCCCTCGGCAATGCCTGGCTCGGTCGCGCCCTCGCCCTCGGCCAACAAGGGGACGCCGACAATGCCCGCCGAGCCCTGCAGGTCGCTGCGGCCCTTGAACCCCAGCGCGCCGAACTCCGCAGCTACCTCGGGAAAGCCTGGGCCGAAGCGGGTGACTCTCAGAGAGCCCAGCATGAACTCGATCTCGCGCGCCGTCTTGACCCCGGCGACCCCACGCCATGGCTCTACGCGGCGCTCGACAATTTCCAAAACCGCCGACCCAACGACGCCGTTCGCGACCTCGAACGCTCCATCGAACGCAACGACAACCGCTCGGTCTTTCGCTCGCGATTGCTCCTCGACCAGGACCGCGCCACGCGCAACGCCGATCTCGCGGCGCTATACCACGACGTCGGATTGGAGGCACCGGCCCGCCAACTCGCCGCCCGCGCCATCCAGGACGACTACGCCAATTTCTCGGCCCACTTGTTCCTCGCCCGTGCCCTCCAGGAAAACGAAGATCCTACCCGCGCCCGGCTCCGGCTCGAAACCCCGCGCCAAAACGAACTGTTGCTGGCCAATTTGCTCGCCCCGCCCGGCGCCGGAAACCTCTCCCTCCAACTTTCCCAGCAGGATCACCTCCGCTACTTCGGACCCCGACCTTTCGGCCTTCAATCCATCACGGAATACGCCAGCGACGGCGATACGTTCCAATCCGCTTCCGCCTTCGGAAGCCTCGAGCGCTTTAGCTACGCACTCGATTTCCAGTATGCCTCTCTCGAAGGAGACCACCCCAACGCCATCGCCGAGCGCACCGCCATTTCTCTTCAGACCAAATACGCCGTCGCACCCGACGATGAACTCTACCTGCAGATCGGTGGAGCCAACGGCCGCACGGGCGACCCGTTCCTTCATGAGGATCCAACCCAGACCGACCCCGACCTCCGTGCGGTCCAACGCCAGGAACCGCACCTCTATGCCGGCTGGCACCACTCCTGGGCTCCGGGTCATCACACCCTCGTTCTCGCCTCCTGGCTGCGGGATCGATTGCAGCTCACCGACCCCACTCGCGCCGTGCCTTTTCTCCGCCAATCCGCCGGCCAAATCGTGAGCGTCGATTCCGAACGCGCCATCTTCGACTTGCGCCAGGATTCCCAATTCGACCTGCGATCCATCGATGCTCAGCATGTATGGACTTCGCCCGAATACGGACTTGTCGCCGGCGCGCGCTACCAGGACGGCGATCTCGACAACCAGGTCAGTCTCGATGGCCCGTTGCCCCCGCCGTTCGCTCGGCAACACGTGGAAAGCGCCCTGGAACGCGTCGATGTCTATGCCGATGCCTTTTGGCGCCCTATTGACCCGCTCCACCTCTCCGCCGGCGTGGGCTTTCACCACCTTCGCTACCCCGCCAATGCCGACCTGCCACCGCTTTCGTCCGGCAACGATTCCAGAGATCTCGTCGCCCCGAGATTCGGGGCCGTCTGGGATGTCCTCCCCCGTACCCACCTGCGCGCCGCCTACTCGCAATCCCTCGGAGGCCTGTACTTTGACGACAGTCTTCGCCTGGAACCGACGCAGATCGCAGGATTCACCACCGCCTACCGCAGCCTCATTCCCGAATCCGTCGCCGGACTCATCCCCGGTTCCCGCTTCGAAACCGCCGCCGTCGGTCTCGACCATTCCTTCACCAATGGACTCTTCCTGGGGATCGATTTCCAGCGACTGCGCTCCGACGGCCGCCGTGAGATCGGCGCCGCCGCCAATTCTCTGCCCATCCCCCTCCCCGATACCGTCTCCTCCACGGTCGAAACCATCGACCTCGATGAACACGCGCTGGGCGCCTACGCCGCCATGCTCCTGGGGCGCGACCTCGCCGTCGGTGTCCGCTATCAACTCGCCGATCGACAACTCGAGGACCGCTATCCGGACATTCCGGACACCGCGGCCGGTCTTGATCAATGGGAACGCGACCTCACCTCACGCCTCCACACCGTGGCCCTCTCCGCCCGCTTCCATCATCCCACCGGATGGTTCGCTGAATGGCACTCCGTCTGGCGGCACCAAAATAACGACGGCGTCGGCTCGTCCTCGTTGGAGGAAGATTTCTGGCAACACCACGTGTTTGCCGGTTATCGATTCCCTCGGCAACGCGCTGAAGTCCGCCTGGGAATCCTGAATATCACCGACACCGACTATCGATTGAATCCCTTGTCCCTCGACCTTCCCTTGCCTCGAGAACGCACCTTTACGGTCTCGCTCAAACTCAATTTCTGATCGCCCCCGAAGGCGGAGATGCCAGTCCCGACCCCCGATCACCCTCCGACCGCGCCGTCGACAGTCTCTCCTCCCGGCTCGACCGGCGATACCCACGATCCACGCGCCATCGCCGGTGTCCTCCTCGCCGTGGTTCTCGGCGCGCTCTCCCTCCTCCTGCTCCAACCGGAATCCATCCCTGGCGCCCGCCTCACGCGCGCCAGCTACGATCTCACCTTCTCCTTTGGCACCTCCACCCGCACCGCCTCCATCAACCCAACGGATTCCCCCGTCGCCACGGTTTACCTCGACCGGCGTTCGTTCGACGCTCTAGGGCAAAATCCCGGTTTGCCTCTCGACCGAGCGTGGTATGCCCGACTCGTCCGCCGTCTCACCAGCGCCGGCGCTTCCCAGGTCCTTTTTGACGTTCTGTTTCAACACCCCAGCGAGGATCCGAAATCAGACGCCGACTTCGCCGACGCCATCCGCGCGCATGGTGCCGTACTGCTGGGCGCCGAATGGTCCCGCTCCGACTCCGTCCGGCCCGACGCAAGCCAGGTCACCATCCGAAATATCAGCTTGCCGGTCCCCCACCTCCTCGCCGCCGCCGCCGGCTACGGCTTCGTGTTCTCCCGCGTCGATCCGGACTTTGTGGTACGCCGCCATTTCCCCGGCTTCCTGGACCGCCAGATGCCCAGTCTCACCTGGGAAGCCGCGCGGCATCGCGGAGTGCCCATCGCCCGATCCACCAACCCGCCGCCTACGCCCCGTTGGATCAACTACTACGGCCCACCCCTCACGATCCCAGGCATCAGCTTCGTCGATGCACTCGATCCTAACATCACGCCGGACAGCCTCTTCCTTGGAAAGACCGTGCTGGTCGGCACACGCCCCACGGCAGGTCTCTTCGACGAACGTCGCGACGAATGGCGAAGCCCCTTTTCGGGTTGGGGCCAAGGCCTCGCTTTCATGCCGGCCGTCGAAGTGCATGCCACCGAACTCCTCAACCTGATCCGTGGCGACTGGCTCCGTCGCACTTCGCCTGCAATGGAAGCCACTGCCGCCTGGATCGGAGCCTTCGCCCTCGCCTTCTTCTTCGTCCGGCTGCGACCGGCCCCTGCAGCGGCTGCCCTGGTCGGCGCCGAACTCATCGTCCTCATCGCCGCGGCGTATGCCTTCAATGAACATCGACTCTGGTTCCCCTGGCTGATCCTCGCCGCCGTGCAAATCCCCGGCGCTGCCACCGGCTCCTTCGTCCTCCATTCCGTCGAATGGTATCGACAACGCCGCCGGTACCTCGCCCGTATCCGCCAACAAGCCGCCCTCATCGACAAAGCTCAAGACGCCATCCTGGTCGTTGACCTCGCTGGCCAGGTCACCTACGCCAACCCCCGAGCCCGCACGCTTTACGGATGGTCGGAACCCGTCATTGACCCCGCGGCCGCCCATCGCAGCCTCGAACCGGAAAAGACGGGGGCCTTTGTCGCCGCCGCGAAACACGCCGCCACCACCGGCGAATGGTCCGGCGAACTTCCCCAGCGCGACGCCAACGGCAAACCCCTCATCGTCGAATGCCGCGCCACTCTCATTCGAGATCCGAACGGCACCCCTCGCGAGATTCTCTTCATCAACACAGACGTCACCGAACGCAAGAAGCTCCAGGACCAATTCCTCCGCGCCCAACGACGCGAAAGCATCGGCGCCCTCGCCGGCGGCATGGCCCATGATCTCAACAATGCCCTGTCCCCCATCCTCATGGGCGTTCAAATGCTCAAAGCCAAAACTACCGACGCCGCCATGCACCGCGTCCTCTCCGTCATGGAGTCGAATACCCAGCGCGGCGCCGGTATGGTCCGCCAAGTCCTCCTCTTCGCCCGCGGACAGGACGATATCACCGAACGGGTGTCGCTGGTCTCCCACCTGCACGAACTCGAAAGCGTCCTCCGCCAATCGTTCCCCGCCCATATCGCGATCTCCGTGCTCGCTCCCGCCGACTTGTGGGCCGTGCACGGAAATGCCACCCAACTCCATCAGATCCTGCTCAACCTCTGCATCAACGCACGGGACGCCATGCCTTCCGGCGGTCGACTCACTCTTGCCGCCGATAACGCCGAACTCGATGCCGCCGAGGCCCAGGAGTTGCCAGGACTAAGACCCGGCCGCCACGTCATGCTTCTGGTCTCTGACACCGGCTCGGGGATTCCACCGGAAGTCCAGGCCCACCTCTTCGAACCGTTCTTCACCACCAAACCCCAGGGCATCGGTACCGGCCTTGGCCTCGCCACCGTGGCGTCCCTCGTCAAGAACCACGGAGGTGCGGTGCGTGTCCGTTCGCAGGTCGGCGAAGGCACCAGCTTCGAGGTTTACCTCCCCGCCCTCGAAGCTGCCCCCACTCGGCCGCCATCCGAAACCTCCGCAATCGAGACACCCTCCGGCCATGGCGAACTCATCCTCCTGGCTGATGACGAACTTTCACTGCGCGAGTTGGTCCGGGATGGCCTTGAAGGCCAAGGCTACAAGGTCCTTCCCGCCAGTAGTGCCGTCGAAGCCCTGGCTCTCGCCCGTGAACATGCCGCCGATCTTCGCCTCGCCATCGTCAGCACCCGTCTGACCAACCACCCCACCCAATCCCTCGCCTCCCAACTGCGCGAAACCTCCCCGCAGCTTCCGCTCCTCCTCATCACCGGCGCCACCCCTGCCCCCACTCCTCAGCTTCCCGGCACCCCCCCCGCCCATCTCCCCAAACCCTTCACTTTCGACGCCTTGCTCACCCAAGTGTCCCGCCTCCTCCACCCCAACCCATAGATCACTTGGCTCCCTTAGGTCCTTGAGGTCCGTTCCTTCCCCCCGCCAAACTACCTCTCCATGCTGACCTTCAGCGAGCTCTCCAAAACCTTCGGCGGCCGCACCCTCTTCGAGGATGCCGCCCTGGCCATGGTCGTGGGAGACCGTGTCGGATTGGTCGGACCCAACGGCGCCGGTAAATCCACTCTCTTCCGCATCCTGCTCGGCGAGGAAACCGCCGACTCCGGCACCATCGCCTTCATCCGTGGCGCCCGCGTCGGCATTCTCCCCCAGGAAAGCGCGCCCACCGGCGAGGAAACCGTCCTCGACCTCGCCCTCGGCCACGGACACGTGCCCGGCGCCGACCCCGATGCGGACCACGCCCATCACGTCGACGGTGAAACCATCGCCCGCGCCAAACGCATCCTCTCCGGTCTCGCCTTTCGGGAAGCCGACTACGACCGACCGGCCCGCGAACTGAGCGGCGGCTGGGTCATGCGCGCCCACCTGGCCCGATTGCTCGTCTGGCAACCCGACCTGCTCATGCTGGACGAGCCCACCAACCACCTCGACCTCGAGGCGCTGCTCTGGCTCCAGGACTATCTCCGCACCTACCCCGGTGCCCTCCTGCTCATCTCCCACGACCGCGAGTTTCTCAACCAACTCTGTACCCACATCGTCGAGATTCGCCAGGCCCGGCTGTTCAAATACACCGGCAACTACGACCGCTATCTCGAACAGCGCGAAGCCACCGAACAAGCGCTCCTCGCCACCGCCAAGGCCCAGCAGCGTCGCATCGATCAGCTGCAGAATTTCGTCGACCGCTTCCGCGCCAAAAACACCAAGGCCGCCCAGGCCCAAAGTAAACTCAAGCAAATCGATCGCCTGCGCGAGGAAATGGTCGAAGTCCCCGGTGACAACGGCCCCACTGTCGGCTTCGAATTTCCCCAACCCGAACGCAGCGGCCAGCGCGTCATCCGCCTCTCCGGTGTCCGTTTCGGCTACTCCGAGGTCCCCGTCTATTCCCGACTCGATTTTGAAGCCGAACGCGGACAACGCATCGTTCTCGTCGGCCCGAACGGCGCCGGCAAATCCACCCTGCTGAAATTGCTCGCCGGCGTTCTCAAACCCCAGGCCGGCGAACATACCCTCGGCCATAACGTTCGCGCCGGTTACTTCGCCCAATACCGACTCGATAATCTCAACCCCTCCCACACCGTCCTCGAGGAAGCCTTCGAAACCCCGCAACGGGTCACCGAAACCTTCGTCCGCACGGTCCTCGGCAGTTTCCTCTTCCGCGGTGACGACGTCTTCAAACGCGTCAGCGTCCTCAGCGGTGGCGAAAAAAGTCGACTCGCTCTGGTCAAAATCCTGCTCGATCCACCCAACCTCCTGCTGATGGATGAGCCCACCACCCACCTCGACCTCGCCTCCGTCGACGCCCTCATCGAAGCTCTCCAACAATACCAGGGCACGCTCATCTTCATCAGCCACGACGTTCACTTCATTCGCTCCATCGCCGGCCATGTCGTCCATGTCCGTTCCGGCGCCCTGACCCATTACCCCGGCGGTTACGATTACTACCTCGACAAAACCCAGCAGAAGGCGCGCGACGGACTCACCAGCGCCGGGCGCGCCGATCCGACGGGCCGTATCGTCGCCGCCCCTGTCGCCGTGCCCGCCGCGGACGCCGTCTCGCGCAAGGAACAGAAACGCCTCGAAGCCGAAGCCCGCCAGGCCAAGGCCCGCGAACGTCGCGAACTCCAGAAACACGTGCACAATCTGGAAAAGGAAATCGCCACGCTCGAAGCCCAGGAAAAGGAACTCGTCGCCGAACTGGAGCGTCCTGAGACCTACAACATTCCCGGCCGCGCCGTCGCCGTGAACCGCGACCTCATGGACCTCCACGAACGGCTTCCCAAGCTGCACGCGGAATGGGAATCCGCCGCCCATCGACTCGAGTCCAGCCAAGCCTCGGCTTCGACGAAGGACGAGGCGTCCGATTGACCGCGCCCCGGCGTGAACGCCCCCCCGGAATCGCCGTCGCCGACCGCCCTGCTCTCGCCCGCCGAGGAGAGGTTTGAACGCTGGCGCCGGAAGGTGGGTTTCGCGGCCGGTCCGCTCCTCTTCGCCGCGATCTGGTTCCTCCCCATTCCGTCCCTGCCCGATCCCGCCCATCGGATGCTCGCGGTGATGGCGCTTGTCGGCACCTGGTGGCTCAGCGAGGCGCTGCCTCTCGCCGCCACCTCGTTGCTCGGCCCCGCCCTCTGCGTGGTCCTCGGTATCACCGCCGCCCGCGATGCCCTGAGGCCATTCGCGGATCCGGTCATCTTCCTTTTTCTCGGCGGGTTCCTGCTCGCCGAAGCCATGGTCAAACACGGCCTCAACCGCCGCGTCGCTCTCGCGGTCCTGCGGCTTCCCTGGGTGGGTCGCAGCCCGCTCGGGCTCTATGCCGGTTTCGGGTTCCTCACCGCGTTCGTCTCCGCCTGGGTCTCCAACACCGCCACGGCCGCGATGATGCTTCCCATCGCCATCTCCATCCTTCGGGAACTCGCCGCGCTTTCAAGGACCGGATCCGGCACCGGGGACGACTGGCGACGTTACCCCCTGGCCTGCGGCCTCATCCTCGTCACTGCCTTCGCCGCTTCCGTGGGTGGATTGGCCACTCCCATTGGCACGCCGCCCAACCTCATTGGAATCGGACTCATCGAGCGGATGCTGCATCGTCGCATATCGTTCTTCGAATGGATGCACTTCGCGGCCCCGGCGGCGCTGATCCTCACGGCGCTGCTGGTGCGCCACCTGCATCGCGCCCTGCCCAAACCCACGCCCTGGCCAGCCGGAGGCCACCAATGGCTCTCCACCGAAAGTTCACGGCTCGGTCCGTGGACGCGCCCGCAACGCCAAGTCGCCGGCGTCTTCGCCGGCGCCATCTTCCTCTGGATCCTGCCGGGACTCATCGCTCTCGCCTTGGGGAACGCGCATCCCGCGTCCGTGTGGCTGCAGGCGCGCTTGCCCGAGGGGGTCGTCGCGCTCCTCGCCGCGGCGATGCTCTTCGCCTTGCCCGCATCAAAGAAGGGTGACGAGCGCACCTTGACCTGGCCCGATGCCGCCCGCATCGACTGGGGAACCATTCTGCTTTTTGGCGGTGGCATGGCCCTGGGTGAACTCATGTTCTCCACCGGTCTCGCCAAGTGGCTCGGTGAAGGTCTCGCCTCCGCGTTGCCCACCCAGTCGGCCTTCAGCCTCACCCTCCTCTTCGCCGGCGTTGGTGTGTTGGTCAGTGAGGCGACTTCCAACACCGCGTCCGCGACGATGATCGTCCCGCTTTCCATTGCCGTCGCCCAAGCCGCCAACATCGACCCCCTTCATCCAGCGTTGGGCGCCTGCCTCGGCTGTTCCCTCGGGTTCATGCTCCCGGTCTCGACCCCGCCGAATGCCCTGGCCTACGGCACCGGCGCCGTTCCGCTGTTGAAGATGATTCGCCACGGATTGTGGCTCGACGTCATCGGCTGCGTCGTGGTGATCGCCGCCGTTCGTTTTCTCGGCCCCTGACGCGAATCTCGCTACGCGCGTTCCATCGACTCGGTCTGATTGCCCCGGTCCCTGTACAGTGGGTAACCCGAATGTTAGAGTCCCGCCGTCCAGCCGATGAACCCAATGAGTTTCCGTCACACATTAACTCAATGGGTTGGTCTCGCCGCATTCGCCGCGAGCACCTGGATTTCCCAAGCCCAGGCCCCTGGACACGACGGACGCGGAACAACGATTGACGCCGCCATCAACAGTCCCGCAATTGGACCTCGCATCCTCAGACAACCCGTAGATGACGTGATCGTGCCGGGCGATTCCGCGATCTTCACCGTCGAAGCGGTTGGAACGGAGCCTCTCGAGTATCAATGGTATCGGTGGTTCGAATTCACCGGATCCTCGCCTATCCCGGGTGAGACCGGGCCGACGTTGACGATCACCAACGCCCTCTGGGATTTGTTTCCAACCATCTATTTCGTAAATGTTCGGAATAGCTTCGGCGCCGTCGATTCCCGTCACGTTCATTATACGTTCGACCCTGCATCGGCTCCGATCGTCGTTAACCAACCCAGCGACATCTTCGTGCGCCTCGGCTCCACCTTCCAAGTCACCATCGATGCCCGAGGCGCCGGACCGCTGAAATACGATTGGTGGGGTCGCAACCCGGCGGTCATTCGTCCCTACCAATTCCAATCGTCGAGCAACCCGGATTACACAAGCACCGCCAGTGTCTTTACCTCAGGGACGTACTGGGTCGAGGTCTTCGACCGCGTCGGACAGGTCATCCGCACCCGCGAGTTCGAAATCAAAGTCGTCCCTGCCGTCGGTCCCTACTTTCTTCTCGAACCTCCCGTCTTCACCAACGCCGCGTGGGGCGCTGGCACTCGAATCCGCGTCGCCGCTGAGGGCGCTGATGCCATCTCCTACCAATGGTATCACGGCACCCGTCCCGTCGCCGATGCCACGGGTCCAGAACTCTACATCCCCCGTCTCACCTCCTCGACTGCCGGAACCTATTTCGTCCGTATCTCCGACCCACAAGGCCACTTCCTCGATTCCTCGAAATGCCTCGTTGCTATTCGGGCAGGTTTGATCCCCGAGTTCATGGTTTCTCCCAGCAACACGGTGGCCGAACTGGGTTCGTCAGTGACCCTGACGTCGGAAGCCATCATTGCCCACGATTCGACATTCTCTTACCAGTGGTACCGAAATGGCATCGCCATCGAAGGGGCCGTCCACGCCGATCTCACCCTCCCGTCCGTGACCCCCACCGATCTCGGACTTTACTGGGTCACAGCCGACACCGGTTTTCTCCAGGCCACCTCCGCTATCGCCCGTCTCGATCTCCCGGTCCACCTTGTCCTTCCGGCCACGAGCCGACGCGTGTCCACCCTGGCCGGATTCCCCGGTGCAGGCGATGCCATCGGTGCCACCAACACTGCCGCCTTCAATCGCCCCACCAGGTTGCTGTCCGCGACTT
Organism: Verrucomicrobiales bacterium; assembly: GCA_016795425.1. Taxonomy (GTDB): domain Bacteria; phylum Verrucomicrobiota; class Verrucomicrobiia; order Limisphaerales; family CAIMTB01; genus CAIMTB01. The sequence goes on along the minus strand of JAEUHG010000147.1, from coordinate 41,632 downwards.
CCGGGGAAATCTTCATCGCCGATACGGGAAATCATCGAATCAAGAAGTGGCTACCCCACGGCGTTGTCCAGCTGGTGGCCGGCGTCGGCACAGCGGGACTTAGCGATGGCCTCGCTGATTTCGCACGTTTCAGTTCACCGCAGGGACTCGCTTTCGACCCGGCCAGGACTGCGCTCCTCGTGGCCGACACGGACAATCATCTGATTCGGCGAATCCGTTCCGACGGCAGCGTCGATCAGTACGCCGGTAATCCATCCGGAGGATACCAGGATGGGCCAAAGGATTCCGCCCTGTTTCGCCAGCCGAGTGCCATGGCCCGAGACCCGAACGGGAATCTCTACATCCTTCAATCCGGTGCCTCGTTCCTGCGCGTCATCACCGCGAATGGACAAGTCGAAACCTATGCCGGTTCCCCTCTCGAAGGCCTCATCGATGGCCCGCGCCTCCAGGCACGGTTCTCGAAGCTCGCCGGCATCACGGCCGATCGCCAGGGGAACTTGTATCTGACCGAGGCCGGCGGAAATCGCATTCGCCGGATCTCCGCCTCGGGCGAGGTCACGACCGTTGCCGGCTCTCCTGACGGTCACCAAGGTCTGATCGATGGCCACGGCACCAATGCCTGGTTCCGGCAACCCCAAGGCATCGCCGTCGACGAGGCAGGCAACCTGTTCATCGCGGATACCGGTAACCACGCGATCCGTCACATCGCCCCTGACCGCTCGGTAACCACTATCGGAGGCACGGGAGCTCCGGGTCTCGAGGACGGCCTCACCCCCGATACCTCCTTCAACAGCCCCACCGACATCGCGATCGATTCAAACGGAAACCTGCTGGTTGCCGACACCGGCAATCATCGGATCCGAATGCTTTCCGCGGCCTTCCATGCGCGCCTGAATCTTCAACGCTCCGGCTCAACCCTCCGCCTCGAATGGACAACTGGCCGCCTGCAATCGTCCCTCGTCCTCGGCGGACCTTGGTCCGAAGTCCCCAACGCCACTTCCCCCTTCGCGATTCCTTTCTCCGATTCCCGAAAATTCTTCCGACTCGAGTGGGACTAAAGACCTTCCTCTCGGCAATTCCTTCGGTCCCTGAAGTCCCGCACGTCCCTTTGGTCCTTCCCTCCTCGCCGCGCTCGCTTTCGACCTCCTCTCCCACCTAACCTACGGCCCGTCCATGGGGCTCCAGGCAAAGTCCCTCCTTCGCCCGCATTGTCTTTGCGGTTGCCTGGCCGTCCTCACCTTCGCCCTTCGCGCCGCACCTCTCCCAGGCCTCAGGGCCGACCCCGAACGCGGCGCACCCATCCTGCAATCGTGGACGACCCGCGATTATCAATCCCATCACGAGGTCGTCTCGGCCTGCCAGGCCACCGATGGCACCATGTTTTTTGGGTCCATGGCGGCCGTGTTGTCCTTCGATGGCCGGTCTTGGGGGAAGATCGCGGTGCCCACCACATGGACGAAGCAGGTGGCCGCAGGACCGGACAACCGGGTCTATGTGGCCGCCGACAACGAGTTTGGCTTCGTCGAGCGTTCCGATACCGGCGAGTGGCACTACCGCTCACTCCTGAATCTCGCCCCGGAGGCCCTGCGTATGCCAGGCGTGGTGCGAAGCGTGGTGGTGCGTCCGGACGGCGCCTTCTTCAGCGCGGTCAAGGCGGTCTTCCATTATCAAAACGGCAACCTGCGCCACTGGCCGTTGCCCGGCGATCGCCCCTGCCTGCTGCATCGCGACGGCGATCAACTGTTCCTGCACGATCCCACGCGCGGCCTTCTCCGATTCAATGGAGACGGCTTCGATCTCCGCTCCACGGCAACGGAATTCCTCAAGAGCCCGCGCTCGTGGATGACCCGGTTGGATCCGCAGACTCTCCTGGTAGGTCTCTTCAAGGAGGGTTTGTTCCAATGGGACGAATCCGGCCTCCGTCCCTGGCCACACGACGCCACCCCCCTGATCGCGCAATCCGCCACGATCTCCGGCACTCGCCTGGATGACGGCAGCCTGGCTGTCGGCACCGGCGACGCTGGACTGGTGGTGTTGAATGCACAGGGTCGTCTCGTGGCCCGATTGGATCAATCGGTCGGACTGAACAATGACACGGTCTTCTCCATCGCCACCGATCGGGACCGCGGCGTGTGGCTGACCACGCGCAATGGCGTGGTTCGATGGGAACCCTCGCTGGGCGTGACTCGATTCGACGCCCGACAAGGTCTCCCGGAGGCGAACCTCTCACGCGTGCTGCGCCATCAGGACCGCCTCTATCTCGTTGCCAGCGGGGTCGGCCTGCTCGAGTTGGTTCCCAACCAGGGCTCGACCGCGGCGGCTTTCACCCGACGCGATCTCGGTACCGGCGCGGTCCACGATGCCGCCAGTCTGCCCAGGGGCCTCGCCGTCGCCCGCGACCAACAGGTGCTCCTGCTCGGGGCAGATCACAAGATCCGACCCGTGGCTACCGTCGACGGTCAGGTGAAGCGAATCTGCCCGGAGAACGACACCGGCCAACGCTTTTTCGTCTCCACGGAACAGAGTCTGTATCTCTTCGAAGATCAGGGTATCGACTGGAATCTCCTCGCCTCCTGGCCACTCGGCGGCGAAGTCACCAAGCCGGCGATCGCCCCCAATGGCGACGTCTGGGGCGGCATTGCCGGCCGTGGCTTCATGCGCCTGCGAAAGCCGGGTCTCGGTCGTTCCTGGAGTGAGTCTCAACCCGAGTTCTTCGGCATCCCGGAAGGACTTGACCCGGCCGACAGCTATTTTCAACCCGAACCGTGGGCCGGCGGTCCGCTGCTGATCACCCAGCGGGCGTCTTATCGGCACGACCCGGGATCCAACCGACTGATCCCCGACGATCGCTTCGGGTTCCAGGGACACTCACCCATCCTGTTCGGACTGCACTCGGAAGGTCCTAACCGGAACCTCTGGGGTTGCCTCGCCCACTGGGGCGCACCCGATCCCTACACCATGCTCCAAGCCTTTGGCGCCTTCGTGCCGGGTCCGTCCAACAACCTCACCTGGAAAGCGGCACCCGCCGGTTGGATCCACCTCATCGGACCTCAAGGCCCCTACAACACCTATGCGGAAAACCACCGCGGCCAGGATCTGGTCTGGGCCTACACCGGATCCATCCTGCTCCGGATCGAGCATGGCCAACCTGACCCGGCACCCCGCCCCTTCCATCCAAGCTTTCGCCAGATCCGCCAGGGTTCGCTCATTCTCTCGAATGTCTCCACGACAGCGCCCCACGATCTCCCAGCCTCACGAGATTCGCTGTTCGTTTCCCTGCACGCGCCGCGATTTGACCTCGGTGCCAACGTGCGCTTCCAAAGCCGACTGCTCGGCTACAGCGACACCTGGTCGCCGTGGTCCCCCGATCCGGAGATGCGCTGGATCGGCTTGGGGGGCGGATCCTACACCCTGGAGGTCAGGGCCAGCGATGGCGACGGCCAGATCAGCCCTCCCCTGGCCTTCGCCTTTCGCCTGCCCCTGCCCTGGTACCGCGCTCCGTGGGCCTGGGCCGTCTACGTGGCCGTCGGCATGGTCGCCACTCTCGCCGTCGCCAAGGCCCGTATGGCCGCGCTGGAGAAGGAACGCGAGCGCCTCGAAGACCTGGTCGCGCAGCGAACCCGCGAACTCACGCTGGCAAAACAGGCCGCCGAGACCGCCAACCAAGCCAAATCCAAGTTCCTCGCCAGCATGAGCCACGAGCTTCGTACCCCGCTCAACGGAATCCTCGGCTTCGCCCAAGTCCTGGCCAGGGCCGAGGACCTCGGCGCCCGTCACCAAGAGCGCTTGAAGATCATCCTCTCCAGTGGCCACCACCTGCTCGGCTTGATCAACGACGTTCTCGACCTGGCCCGCGTCGAAGCCGGGAGAATCGAACTGCGTCCCATCCCATTTTCTCTGCCCGATCTTTGCCGAGATCTCGAATACAACTACCGACTACGTGCCCAACAACGGGGTCTGTCTTTTGAAACCGACGCTGTGCTTCCCCAAGCCGTGGTGATCGGTGATCAGCAGCGCCTCCGGCAGGTCCTCGAAAACCTGCTCGGTAACGCCATCAAATTTACCGACCACGGAGCCATTCGATTCCGCGCCCACTGGCACGCCACCGAAGGTCAGTGCCGGTTTGAGGTCCAGGACACCGGGCCCGGAATGAGTTCCGACGCCGTTGCCCGCCTGTTCCAACCGTTCTCTCAAGTCGGACGCGATTCCGGGGCACGCGGCGGCGCCGGGCTTGGTTTATCCATCAGCCAACATCTCGTTGAACTCATGCAAGGCCATCTGGAGGTCGCCTCCGAACCCGGCCGCGGCACGAGGTTCACCCTTACCCTGCCCCTCCCTCTCGCCACCAGTCAGCCCGTCGCCTCGCTTCTACCACGCATTGCAGGCTACGACGGCCCCCGACGCTCCGTTCTCATCGTTGACGACTCGGAGGTGAACCGCCGCGTCTTTGAAGACATTCTCATTCCGCTCGGTTTCGAAGTTCGCTCCTTCGACTCCGCGCCCGCCGCGCTGGAGAACATCGAGTCGACGCACAAGATTCCCGGGCTCGTGGGACCGGACCTAGTCCTGATCGATCTCCGCATGCCTGGAATGGATGGCCAATCCTTAACGCGGCGACTGCGGGCGTTTCCGCAGTTTAGAGGCCGCATCGTGGTCACTTCAGCCAGCGTCTTTGATTTCCAACGCGACGATGCCCTGAAAGCCGGCGCCGATGATTTTCTTCCCAAGCCCTTTCTCGAGGACCAACTCCTCGCTCTCATTGGTCGCCAACTGGAATTGAGCTGGAAAGAGGCTCCCGCCGGACCACCGCCCGTATCCATGGAGAATCCGATCTCCGCCATCGCCCCTGCTACCGCCCACCGCGTCGCACCTCCCGTTCAGACTCTCGAACGACTCCGCGAAGCCGCCAACCGAGGCGACATCGTCGCCCTCCGCACCGCTCTCATGGAATGGCGCCAGCAATCTCCATCCAATGAGGCCTGGGCCGACGAGATCCTCGCCTTGTGTGATGGCTTTAAGCTCGGCGCGATTCGTGAAAAGCTCCGTTGAGGCCTCCGATGACACCGGACCTCTCATCCTCCTCAAACCTTCCGGCGGAAGGCCATTGCCTGCGAACGACCACCGTCCTAGTCGTCGATGATATCCCCAATAATCTCACGCTGCTGCTCGACGCACTGTCGGGCGCCGGACACCGCGTTCTCGTCGCGGAGTCCGGCGAAGGCGCCCTGCTCCAGTTGGAACACGAAATTCCGGACGTGGTGCTATTGGACTACGTCCTGCCCGGCCTGACTGGACTGGAGGTGTGTCGCCGCCTAAAGGCCCAACCGCGCCTCGCCGAGATCCCCGTGATCTTCCTCACCGCAGTCACTGACGTGGAGGAGAAGGTACGTGTGCTTGAAGCCGGGGCCGTGGATTACGTGACCAAGCCCATACAGACGGCGGAGGTGGTCGCCCGGGTCGCGACGCACCTGCGCATCGCGCAGCTGAAGCGCGCACTCCTCGATCGCAACGCCGCCCTGGAAGCGGAAATCGCCATGCGCATCGAAGCCGAGGAACAATTACGGTCCTCCCTCGATCGCGCCCTCCTGGTGACCGGTCCTGATGGCCGGATTCATTTCGCCACCAAGCTTGCCCAGACGCTCCTGCTGCGGTTCTTCCCCGGTGTCGGCGAAGGCCAACTGCCACCTCCACTGCGCGGATTGAATGCGGACGCGCTGCCTCCCGAACTGGAGGTGAGGGCCTTCTCGCGCAGGGATTCCAGCGACTTCACGGTCCTGGAACTTCGCGCCGGAAGCGAAGCCCAACCGGTGCTCCTGATGGCGCTCGGCCTCACTCCGCGCGAAGCCGAAATCCTCTTCTGGATCAGCGAGGGCAAGACCAACCCGGAGATCGCGGTCATCGTCGGCTCCGCCGTACGAACTGTCGAAAAGCACGTCGAACGAATCCTCGGCAAACTCGGCGTCGAAAATCGCGGAGCCGCCGCCCGACGCGCTCTCGAAGTGCTCCAGTCCGACCGTCGAGCGTCCGGCTGACGGGTTCCATTGAACCATCGGAAGTCTTTGCCCCTGGTTCTTCCCGGTTCGACACGCGTTTTCCCTTCTTGACCCCGAGGCTTTGGCCTCCGGTGATACCCTGCCACAAGCTCAGCCCGTCGAGATGGTCCCGGCCCCCCTCCAGTCCTCTGCATCGGTCGACGCGCCCCCCGCGCCGCGCTGGCCTTCGGTGCCGTGGCTGCTTGCCTGGACGCTCGGGATGTCCGTGGTGATGACTCTGCTGACACGGCTCGCAATGTCGGAGGGCACGCTCCAACTCCTGGTCCCCCAAAGCGCGGACACCCCTCCCGACAGCCCGGGAAAGACCGTCCTGAGATGGCTGCTGCTGGCGCATCTGAGCGCCTATCGAGCCTATCCCTGGTTGGTGCTGGCGCCCTGGTTGATCGGGTTGACGGCTCGGTTCCATTTTGAACGCGGCCGCCTTCGAACCAGCATCCCGGCACAAGGCCTGGCCTGTCTGGCCTCCATCGCCGGCGCCAAACTGCTCAACGATTACCTCGGATCCCGCCAGCCGGATCTCGTCGTCTTCGCCATCTCCGAAGTCCGCTCCGACTCCAGTACCAATGCCACGCGCCAATATCACGCCCGGGCCATTATGGGACCGGAGTTTCTAGCCTCGTCCAACTTCCCCCCCACCGGTCAGGATCTGAAGCAATGGGAGGCCCAACTGCGGAAATCGTTACCGGGTCTTTCAGATTCGCACTCCCCTGACTCCAACGCTTTGCCCCCGCCGCGACATGTCCAGTTCGTCGAACACGATGAGGTCATCGTCCGTGTGCCTCCCGATACATCGGCCAATTCCCCGACGTCCTCGCCTTCTCCGGTCATCACGACCCGGGGACTCAAGCAAACGCGCCGCCTGCGCGTCGGGTCGGGCCTCTGGGGTCCCGACGCCTGGTCCGATTATCTCTTCCATTTCTTTGCTTACGGATCCCTGGTCGGACTCGCCCATGCCATCCATTTCCGTCGCCGCTTTCAGGAGCGCGAGCATCGCGCCATGGCCCTCGAAACCAGCCTGGCGCGGACCCGCTTGCACGCACTCCAGGCCCAGTTGCATCCCCATTTTCTATTCAACGCCCTGAATTCGGTCATCGCCTTGTTGCGCCAGAATCCTCGAGCAGCCGAAGAAATGCTGATTTCGCTCAGCGAACTGCTGCGCCTGGTTCTCAGTCAATCGCAGCACCAGGAAACCTCGATCCACGAAGAGATGCGTTTCCTCGAACTCTATATGGAGATCCAGCAGTTACGATTTGGCGACCGCCTGAAATACGTCGCCCACGTCGAACCCGGGACCGAATCGTGCCGCATCCCCACGCTGTTGCTCCAACCGCTCGTCGAAAACGCCGTGCGCCATGGGATCGAACCGACCGGCCGCCCTGGCTGCGTTCGCGTGACCGCCCGACGCCGGGATCACCGTCTGTTGTTGGAGGTGCGCGACAACGGCATCGGGTTCGATCTGGCAGGAGGCGCGGCGCCTCGATTCGGTGTCGGCCTTTCCAACATTCAGGCCCGCCTGACCTCCTTCTTCGGAACCGGCGCCTCGCTGAATTTCTCCACCCCCGACGACGGCGGATTCCAAGTGACCCTCGAATTGCCGGCGTCGGAGCTTCCGGAGAGCCCGGTCCCTTCGAAGCCATTCGACCCTGTGTCATCGTGAAGATTCGAGCCGTCATCGCCGACGACGAGCCCTTGGCGCGCCAACGCATCCTGGCGCTCCTGGCCGACCAAGAAGATATCGAGGTAGTGGCCGAATGCGCCGACGGCGCGGCCACCATCAACGCGGTGGAAGAGCATCATCCGGATCTCCTCTTCCTCGACGTGCAAATGCCCCACATCGATGGCTTCGGGGTCCTCGAAGCCATCGATCCCGGCGCACTGCCGGCCGTGATTTTCACCACCGCCCACGATGAGCACGCCATCCGGGCCTTCGAAGTTCACGCGCTCGATTACCTCCTGAAACCGTTCAAGGAATCCCGATTTCAGCAGTCCATCAACCGGGCCCGGCAACACCTTCGCGAGAAGGCCGGGCCGTCCACCGAGGACCATCGCATCACCGCGCTTCTCGAACATCTCCGCGCCGGTCAGCGCGGCGGTCCGCGCATCCTGGTCAAACAACCCGACCGCATCTTCTTCCTGCGTTCCGACCAGGTCGACCACATCGAGGCGGCCGGCAATTACATTGTCGTTCACAGCCTCGGTGAACGGCACATCGTCCGAGAGACGATGGCGGCCATGGAACGTCGACTCAGCCACGCCGGCTTCATGAGAATCAGCCGCGCCGTCATGGTGAATCTGCACGCTATCCGCGAGCTGCAGCCCATGGGCGCCAGCGAATACTGCGTGATTCTGAAGAACGGCGCCCGTCTTCAAATGACCTGCAGCCTGCGCGAGGTTCAGCAGCGCATCGCCGATTTGTAGCAGCCCTCTCGCGGCAGGTCCTGGCGGCCTCGCCAAGACTTTTGGCGGTTTGATCCCATTCGGTTGGCTCCTCCCGAACCCCTCCGGCACAACAGAGTCGCGCGATCCACTGTCGCGTCCTCATTCGCATGAACACCAAGAAATGGATCGCCGCCGCCGCCGTCGTCGTCGCCCTGGGCGCCGGAACCAGGCATGTCATTCACCGGATTCACCACGCCCGCCATGACCTCGTGACCTTGCAGGTCCGCAATACCGCGCTCTCCCAGGTCCTCGCGGCGGTCGCCAGACAAACGGGCGAAACCATCGTCGCCAGCCGTTCCCTGGACATCCCAGTGAATCTCCAAGTGACCGCCGCGCCCTTGCCCGAGGTGCTCCAGCGACTCGCCGAACAAACCGGCGCCTTTTGGCGACGCACCGACGCCGTCCATCAATCCAAGGATGCATTCTTGAGGTTGATCGAAGCCATCGCCGCTGGAAACGAAGCCATGCCCGCCGGTTGGACCAATCCGGGACCGGCAGCCCTCCTCCCCAACCTGGACCCAGCGGAGTTCTCCGCGGCTGAAGCCGGTCCGGGCACACGTCATCCCCAGCGTGTGCCTTTTCGTCGGCTTGCCGACCGACGCCAAATCGATGGGCCACCGGTCGCCACCGAAGAAGAATCCAGCCCAGAGGATCCAGGCGGGTCGACCTCGGACGTGCGCGTGATCCGCCCCGGCCCCACTCCTACGTCCCGCAAGAGCACCGTGGCCGATCCGGCTGCCGCCACGCCACAACGCCGAAAGATGATCGTCTACCGAAGCGCCCAAGGAGAGGCGGGGCCGATCGATCTCTCGCCGGCGCGATTGCTGCTGGAACAGCGCCTGGTTTCCAAAGTCTCCGATCTCTTGTCGGAACTCCCCGATCCATCGTTGGCCGAACGCATGGCCGCGCGCGTTCACGGCGAGCATTCGGTGCTCTACAGCCTCGAGGCGTCGCCGGTGCCTGGCCTCATGACTGAGTTTCGTCATCCGGCGGGTGCTGAGACTTCCACCGGGCCTGAAGGCAAAACCTTCACAGAAGGAGCGTCACCTGCCCAGGCACCGCCCGGACTGCCGATCGACATCGAAGCGGACGTGCGGCGTCACCGCTTCGATCGACTCACGCGGCTGACCCCCGAACAGCGCGCGCGCCAACAGACGATGTCTGCCGGTCGACCGTTCGATCCGGCAGCTGGAACCTCACCGGCAATCTCGGAATCCGTGGAGATTCGGGTGAATTCGAAACCGTGAACCACATCGCGAAACCCCTATCCCATTCCCGCTCATGCGATCTCTCGCCCCTTCCACCGCCCTTCGCCCCGGGTTCACGTCGATCGAACTGCTCGTCGTCCTGGCCATCATCGCGATCCTCGCCGGTTTGTTGCTCCCCGCTCTGGGTCGGGCCAAGGCCAAGGCCCGTGACATCGCTTGTGCCGGCAATCTTCGCCAACTCGGCATCGCGGTGCGCACCTACGCCGAGGATCACGATTCGATCCTGCCCAGCGCCGAACTCCTGCCCAGCCAGCCCGCTGACCCGTCTGCGCCACTTCCCAGCATTGCCACTGTACTCAGCCGCGAGATGGCGGCAGCGCCCCGGACCAACCAGTTAGGCAGCAGCCCCAGCGTGTTTCGTTGTCCTTCCGACAGCACTCAACGCTATCGCCGGGAAGGTTCGAGTTACGAATGGAACACCGAACTGAATGGGCGCCGGATCGACGAAATGCGCAGCGCCCATATTGTCCTGGCCCAGGTCATTACCACGGGCGGCGGTGACGTCCTCCGATCCGAAACCAATCGGACCATCGCCTTTCCCCCGGAAACAACACCACTGCTCTTCGACTACGAGGACTATCACCCCCGTGCGCCACGTTCCGCCAAGAACGCAGTGTTCATGGATGGCCACGTGGCGGCGTTGGACGAAATGCTCAAGTAGCGTCGAGGTGGAAGGCTCCGTAACCCACCACCGAATCCCGAGATCCACCGTTGTCGCCCGAGTTCCGCAAATCGACCGTCGCGATCTTGAGATCCCGCTTCTTCGCGACCCTCAGAAGTCCGCGTATGGCCCGAAACCCACAGGCACGCTCCGGCGTCAAAGGAACCGCATCTCGCCTTTCGACGATCTCGGCGGTGTCGTGATCCATGGACATCGCCGCCTCATAGTCCAGGTAATGACTGAGATCGGAACTGATGACGACACGAGTCGATTCACCGCTCCACAAGGCGTCCAGGACTTCCGCAATGTCTTCATCGCGGGCACGTCCAACCACCAATGGCACCAGAGTAACGTCGCGGAAGATGGCTTGGAGAAACGGCAATTCCACCTCCAGACAATGCTCACGCTCATGGGCGGGGCCGAAGACGCGGACAAAGGAAAACCCGCGAAGACTCTCGATGGCATCGGTGTCGACGGCCGACGTCCCAAGCGGAGTCGACCATGCCGTCTGGGGAGGAAGAGCCAGTCCGTTGAAATCCACGAAGTGCGACGGCCCCAGCAACACGACCCGTCGACACCGACCGGAGTTCCGAACCCACGGCGCAAAGGCGGACCCCGCAATGGGTCCGGAATAGCTATAACCCGCGTGCGGCGCGATGACGGCCTTGGGATCCTGGATCAAGCTCGTGGCGCCGTCTTCGAGAAACTGCTCGACCTTGCGCCCCAGCGCGTCGGCTGAAGCCGGATAGAATCGTCCGGCTTGAACCGCCGGACGCGTGATTGAAAGGCTGCCCACGTTGCCGCTCCGTCCCCATCTTAGCGCCAAACCAAATCACTTGCACGCTTGGGATCGGCGGCGCTCTTCGCGCGCCGTGTCGGCCTCAACCCGCCGTCATCTTGCCCGTCTCTCCCTACGGAATAGAGTCGGTACTGACCGTCGGGGGTGCTGCTGTAGCGCAGCGGTTTGCCATCCATCGGATCGCTCGGCACCTCGCCAAGGAACCGGGGCGCCAGGGCGTCCAGCGATGTCGGGTATTGCCCGTCGGCAAGCCGATGTCGTTCCAATGCCAAACCCACCACCGCCAAACGGCGCCGCGCTTCTGATTCATAAGTGCGACCCGAAGCATTGTCGACCGCGGGAGCCAGCATGGCGGCCAGAATGTTGAACAGTGACTTGCGACTGATGAATCGGTCGAGATGTTGGCCTGGGGGCGCGAGTTGCGCATACGAGCGGGCATTGGCGAGATCATCCACCAGCGCCTGCACATACCGGATATGACTCACCTGGCTTTGCCGGATCCAGCCACGTGGCATGAAGGTGAGAAAGACCCTCAGGCTCATGTCGTCCGGCAGGTCACTGTCCGAATCCATCACGCCCCACGAATTCAGCGTGGTGCCTCCCTGCGCCATGTTGTCGTATGCCAACCCCGCCAACACCCGTTCACCCACCAGGGCTTGCCGCAACTCAGCGAGAAAATCCGCGCTTTCCAAGGCTCGCTGCAGCGCTGCCATCTGGGGTTCCGTCCAGCGCCGGTCCCGGCATCCCTCCCACACCGGCTGCAGGATCAGGTTGTTCATCGCCATCCGGACCAACAGATTGATGAGAATCGGTTCGCCGCGCAGTCCGTCACTCAAATGAAAGGCAAGCATCGTATCCGCGAGGGCGTCGTCCGTGCGTCCGTCCGCCAGGAGTGCGACCGACCGAAGTCGCAGAAACACGACCCACCGCTTCAGCGGGGCCAAATGAGGAATGATGGCCATCGAACCATCCGCATAGCGGATGGGATATCGACAGTCCGGTCGCTCAGCGATCGCTGCCTTGAGCAACGCGTATTCAGTGTCATGTCGCCCGAGCGCCACCAGAACGTCTTTGGCCGGAGTCTGCGCGCTGACGGAGCCGGTCCAGTTGGATAAAGACCTGAAATAGGCCTGCCACAACGACAGGTTGAGCGCGCCGCCGTCGATCCACAGTTCATTCCCCAGGTTGCGCTCCGAGTCGGCCTTCGAACTGTCGGCTTTTGACCGTCGTTGGCTGGCGGCGAAACCGCTGAACGTGGGATGGCGCGCCTCGATTTCGAACAGCCCTTGCACCTGCGCGAATCCCTGCGGATCCAACCATCGGATTCCCGCATTGGTCGTCCCCCGCACCGGTGTCGAAACCTCATACGCGAAGAGGGGCTTGAGGAAAGGCGCCATGGCGAAATTCCGGTCGTCCGGAATCGCGGGAGGCTCGACCTCGGCGGGAGTGACGGCCAAGCCGCGTTGGCGGAATTCGGCCTCCACGGACCGCAGAAGCCAGATTCCGCGCAGATTCTCGATCGTAACCACGAGGGAGCCGGCGGCGAGAAGCACGAGCATACCGAGGACCGGCAAGGCGACCCAGCGTTCGAAGCCCGACACGCGCGTCGGCTCAGGCCGATTCAGGCTGTCGTCCGGTCGCGCGTTCAATTCTGCGGCGCGTCGATTCCACGCGAGCCGAATCATGCCAAACCAAAGCGCGGCGGCGAGTCCGCCGAACAGCCCGGGAATCAGAAAAGCTGGCAAACTCCAGCGGCCCAGGAACCCGCGGCTTAGAACGAGAATCGGGAGACCCGCCCAGAGGAAACCTGACAGAACATGCAAGGCCACCAGTCCTAATCCAAACGGCTGCCGTTGATCCGGTCGAAGCCGTGTCCAAGGAATCCAAGTGGACTTTGAATCCGCCGAAACCAGCAATAGCCGATGCAAGAGACTCTTCATAACCACCTCCATTCTGTGGACATCAAGCCACCTCAGGTGGCCCTGTTTTGTCGTGGAGTTTTCTCGGAGGCTGAAAATCCGATCGCGGCTGAAGCAGCCCGGATGGAACCGCGGCCGGGAGGGGCGGCGTGGTTTCTCCATCAGGACCGGCGCTCTCCTGGTGGGCGAGCGCCGTGATCTCGGCGCGGTGAATGCGAAGCGCGGCGACGATCTCCAGACGCGACGGCTTGGGATGGGCGCTGAGGGTGGTTGAACGCACCGGTTGCCGGTGGGTATCGAGCCAGGAGCCCACCGACGCGAGCAGCGCCACCACAACCCAGGCTCCGACGAAGAGGGTCGAAGGTGACGCCAGACCACGCAACCCCTTGCACACCATTAGCCAAAAAGTGACCACGCCAGGCCGGGGCTCGATGACCGCCGTCCGATCTTGTTCACGTCGAACCGCATCCAGAATCTGGCGGCGCAGGTCGGCCGGCAGTGGTGGAACCGGCGTTCGCGACAAGCGTTTTTCGAATTCGTCGAGGTTCATCGGATCATCGCAGCTCTTCGTAGAGAGGACGCAGGTGTTGGCGGAGTTTGTCTAAACCGTAACGGTACCGGCTCGCGGCGGTGTTCAGAGGAATGCCCAGGATCTCCGCGATGGCATCAAAGGTGAGGCCCTGCCAAAGCTTGAGATGCATCACCTCGCGCTGTTCGGACGGCAAACTCGCCAGTCCTTGTCCCAAGGCATCACGAAAGGCCTGTTCGTCAGGATCATCCGTGGGAGCGAAGGCCGGCGCCGGCTCGGCCGCCAAGGCCGCGAGATAGGCTTGTTGGGTCTGCCTCCTCCGGAACCGGTCGATCGATGCATGATGAAGCAACCGGAAGAGGTAAGACCTGGGATCGCTCACGTTGCGCAGCAATTCCGGATGCCGCGCCAGTTTGACGAAGACCTCCTGGATCAAGTCGCGCGTGTCTCCCTCGTCACGAGTCAGATGCAAGCCAAAGGCATACAACGCCGCTGCATGGGCATCGTACCAACGTTCCAGCTCGCCTTCGTGGGACATGTCCACACGAAGGACGCACTCCGCGAAGACTTTTGTCTAGGTGCCGGGGATCGACTGGACGGCCGGTATCACCAGTCCGTGACCTTGTAGTCCTTGAGGAATTTGCCCCAGACGTGCTCCCCCGTGTTGAAGCCGGCGATGATCGGATCCACGATCCGGGCCGCCCCATCCACGATGTCCAGTGGCGGATGAAACCGGTGCTCCTCCCGCTTGCGCGCGGCAAGGTGGACCGGGTCTTCATCGGTGACCCATCCGGTATCGACCGCATTCATGTGGATGCCGTCGACGTGATAATCCGCGGCGGAGGTGCGGGTCATCATATTCAAGGCGGCCTTGGCCATGTTGGTGTGCGGGTGCCGGGTGGTCTTGAACTTGCGATAGAACTGCCCCTCGACGGCTGACACGTTGACGATGTGCTTGTCGCGCTCCGGCGACCTCAGCATCAGGGGCTTCAGCCGCGCGTTGAGAACGAACGGCGCGATGGCGTTGACCAGCTGAACTTCGAGCAACTCCACGGAGGACACCTCGGCCAGGGTGAGTCGCCACGAGTTGCGATCGCGCAGATCGACCTGTTGCAGATCCTGGTCCAAGCGACCTTCGGGAAAGAGGTGAGGCTGCGCAGCCAATTCCTCTGGCAGCAAGGCGACCTGGGATAACGCCGCCGCGTGAGTCAACCCGGCCGCGCGCCCCGGCACGATCGGCGCGGCCAGCGACGAGTTCGAGGATTCCCTGCCCTCCGGCAGCATCTGGTAACCGCGAAGGCCTTCGTAGGCTCCCAGCAGGCGACGCGCGGATTCAGGCATGTCCTGCAAGGACGCCTTTTCGCGTTCCATCATGTGCAAGTAGAAGTCGGGCGGACGTCGCACCGTCTGGCAGGCGTTGTTGACGATGAAATCGAGGCGCGAACGCGTGCTCAGCAGATGCTGACAAAACGCCTCGACACTCGGGGTATGGCGCAGATCCAAACCGAATACCTGAAGTCGATGCCCCCACTCGGCAAAGTCCGGTTCGGCGGCATAGCGCATGGCCGAATCGCGGGGAAACCGGGTTGTCACGATCAACTCCGCGCCTGCCCGGAGGAGTTTGATGCCTGCCTGATAGCCAATCTTCACCCGCCCACCCGTCAGCAGCGCGACACGACCCCGCAGGTCAGCGGTCTCGGTGCGCTTGCGGAAGTTCAAATCTGCGCAGGCTGGGCAAAGCTGATCGTAAAAATGGTGGATGACGGAATAATCCTGTTTGCAGATGTAGCAGTTCTGGGGCTCGACCACTTCCCGGAAATCCGGATCGTCCCCGACGTCCTGTTGTTCGAATTCGATCGGAGGAAAGACGTTGGGTGTGGTGAAGACTTTCTCGCGCCGCAGCTTGCGGATACCCGTCTCCTCCAGCTTGGCTTGGTCCTGATGGCGCTTCTCCGCCTTGCGCTGCCGCACCCGCGCCTTCACCAGGCGCCGACGCGCGCTAACGTCGGGGCAATAAATCTCCCCGGCGGCACTCAACAATCGCGTGCGCTGCTCAACGGTCAGGGCCGCCAGCAACGCGCGGTTGCCGGCAACCCGCTCCAGGAGATCCGTGGCGGCGAGCAATGAAGTCACGAGCGCGGCGGATTCGGCAGCGGAAGCGGACACGGGTCCGGATGGAACAACGTCAGATGTGGCGGCAGATCCCATGGATCAAAGGCACGACGCGATCCCGGCCGGCCACCGTCGCGGAGACCTGTGTCAGAAACGCGTCCTACGGCTACATTGAAACCGGAATCGGGTCGGTGGACCACCGATTTTGGTGACCAAGACCGCAACGCGGCCGGCAAAGGAAGGGGAGGCATTCCTGGACTGCAGAGATCTGAACGATGCCCCCGACCTTCTGCCTTCTCCGAACTTCCCCTGACCTCGGCGGCTCCGCGAGGAACACATTCCCCTCCTCGCCCCACCAAAATGTCGCGTCGCTTTTTCGGTGGCGCGACGTGATACTTTGAGGGGCGTGACGACTCTCACGCTCGAGCGCGACCTCGCCCCCATGAACCACACGCCGAGTCTCCTCCCACCCCGCGCGGTGATGGAGCGTGCTTTCGCCAACAAGGACGCCGAATTCGACGGGGTCTTTTACGTCGCGGTTCGCACCACCGGCATCTTCTGCCGTCCATCTTGTCCCTCGCGGCCCTTACCCGAGAATACCGAGTTCCTTGGTACCATTCCTGAATGCCTTGACGCTGGATATCGACCCTGCAAGCGGTGTCATCCCCTCGAAGCGGGAGGCAAACCGCCGGAATGGGTGGCGGCCCTCATGGCGAAGGTGGAAGCGGCGCCAGGAACGGTGCCCGACGCCGCGGACCTGGCCGCCCTGAATGTCACCCCGGAGCGAGCCCGCCGGTGGTTCCAACAGCATTACGGCATGAGCTTCTCCGCCTGGTGCCGTGGACAGCGATTGGCTCAGGCGTTCACTCGACTGAAGGAGGGTGGTTCCGTCGACGACGCGATCTTTGACTCGGCCTACGAATCGCACAGCGGGTTCCGCGACGCCTTTGCGCGCACCTTTGGTGAAGCGCCCGGCCGCGCGCGGGCTGACGACGAGCTTAAACCTGTGGTGCTCGACCTTTTCGAAAGCCCCATAGGTCCGCTGTTGGCGGGGGCCAACGAGGATGGACTCTGTCTCCTGGAATTCTCCGACCGCCGCATGCTGCCGAGCAACTTGAAGACGTTGCAGAAACTGTTCGGAACCGCGGTTGTTCCCGGCCGGAATCGATGGCTCGACCAGATTCGCCGCGAGCTCGGGGAATACTTCGACGGCACCCGAAAGCGCTTCGACACTCCCGTCCTCTCGCGAGGCACTGACTTCCAAAAGAAGGTCTGGACCGAACTGATGCGCATTCCCCACGGCACCACTCTTTCGTACGACGAACTGGCCCTTCGCATCGGACAACCCACGGCCCAACGAGCCGTTGCCCGTGCCAATGGAATGAACAGGATATGCATCGTCATCCCCTGCCACCGCGTCATCGGCAAAGATGGCAGCCTGACGGGCTATGGCGGAGGGGTGTGGCGAAAACGTCTGCTCATCGAATTGGAACGGTCTGGCAAATTCCCGGGCGCCGCTTCCTCGGATTCTCCAGAGGCCGGCGGCACCTCAAAGCCATAGTCAGCCAGGAAGGTATCGATGGGTGCCCGGATTCGAACCGGTCGCCGCCCAAAAGGATCGGTGTAGCGAAGTTCGACGGCGCGCAAAGCCAGCGGCTCTTCGGACCTGATCCCGTAGAGGACGTCGCCCAGTATCGGCAATCCTGACTCAGCGAGGTGGACGCGAATCTGATGGGTGCGCCCGGTGTAGGGTCGGGCTTCGATGAGCACCCGCGCGCCATCCCGAGCCAATACTCGGAAGTGGGTCTCGGCCTCCTTGCCGTCGCGGGCGTCCACGCGCATCCGGGAAACGTTCTGCGGGTCTTTGGCCAGACTCATTCGGCACGTCCATTGCTCGGCCTTCGGCTGGCCGACTGCGACGGCGAGGTAGCGTTTCTCCATGCGCCGGGATTCGAACAGGTCACCCAGACTCTCGACGGCGCCGGGTGAACGCGCAAAGAGGAGGATGCCGGTGGTGTCGGCGTCCAGGCGATGCACATACCGAAGAAAGCGAACCTGGCGGCAACGGGCCCAAAAAGCGCCGGCACCAATCGAGGATTGAATGGCGGCCTGCAGGTTCCTCGAGGTGCGCTGCCAGGTGAACGGAACCAGCATCCAGCCGCGCGGCTTGTCGATGGCAATCACCGATCGATCCTCGTACAGAATCGGGATCCGCTCCGCTTCACGGCCGTGACCTAACTCGATGTACGGTGGCTTGGCCACGCCCGAGCAAAGCGAATCCCGCCGTCAAAGGCAAAACCTGGAACGCCTGGGTGCCACGCGCGAGCCCATGCGGATTGCCTTCGTCGTGTATCCTTGGCAAACCAATCGGCGTCCTTACTCCCATCATGCGCCCCTCATGCCGGAACTGCCGTCTTTACGCGTCGTTGGCACTGGTTGCATCCAGTCTCGCCGTTCACGGTCAACCCGCGGGCCCAGGAGCCAATCGAGGCGGTTTCGGGGGGCCACCGGTTGAAACACCCCTGGTCGAGCGCTTTGATCGTGATGGCGATAAGCGCCTGAACCGCTCCGAACGCCAGGAAGCGCGACATTTCCTCGCCACCGAAGCGGCGGAAGGCCGCGGACCACGCCGACCCGGCCCGCCAGGCGGAGCACGCGGTCGTGACCAGTTGCCAGCGGACCTTCCGGCTAAGGCACAACGCCTCACGCCATCGGAGGTTCCGTCCCTCCCGGATGCGCCGCTTTATGATCCGAAAGCCGTGCGAACCTTGTTCATCGAGTTTGAATCCGCCGACTGGGAGAAGGAACTCAGTGACTTCTATCACACCGACGTCGAAGTGCCTGCGAAGCTGGTCGTCGACGGCAAGACCTACGTGGACGTAGGAGTTCGGTACCGTGGGGCCTCCTCCTTTTTCACTGTGGGTGAAGGGCGCAAACGATCGCTCAACCTTTCCCTCGACTTCGCCAAGAAGGATCAGCGACTGGGCGGCTATCGGACATTGAACCTTCTCAATTCACACACCGACCCAACCTTCCTGAGATCGATTCTCTATTATCAGGTGGCACGGGAATTCCTTCCCGCGCCACAAGCCAATCACGTGCGGGTGGTGATCAACGGGGAGAACTGGGGGATTTATGTCAACGCGGAGCAGTTCAACGCGGATTTCGTGCACGCACATTTCGGGACCCGCGAAGGGGCGCGTTGGAAGGTGCCTGGAAGCCCGCGAGGCAACGGAGGGCTGAGCTACCTCGGCGAGGAAATCGCTCCATACCGCCGCCATTATGAAATCAAATCGGCCGACAAAACGGACTCGTGGACCAAGCTCATCCGCCTATGCCGGGTCCTGACCGAGACGCCGATCCCAGAACTGGAGAAGGCCCTCGAACCGATCCTAAACCTGGACGGGGCCCTGCGGTTTCTTGCCCTGGAGAACGTCCTCATCAACTGCGACGGCTATTGGATCCGGTCGAGCGATTACAATCTTTACTGCGACTCCCAAGGTCGCTTTCACCTGATCCCTCACGATGCCAACGAGACCTTCCGCGCTCCCGACGGTCCCGGGTGGCGGGGCGGCGAGGATGGGCGACCGATGGAACTGAGTCCCTTCGCCGGCAGTGAAGATGCCAACAAACCGCTGCTCGGGCGATTGCTGGCCGTTCCCAACCTGCGCTCACGGTACCTCGGCGTGGTTCGCACGATCTCCGAGAAATGGCTCGATTGGTCGAAGGTGGCACCGTTGGCTGAACAATACCAAAGCCAGATTGCTGCGGACGTTCGGAACGACGTGCATCGCCTCTATTCCGTCGATGCCTTCTCCAAGGGCGTGACCGAAGACTTCATCGAACAGGGTTTTCGTGGTCCCCGGAAAACCACCAGCCTGAAGACCTTCGTTGTGCAACGGCGCGACTACCTTCTGGGACTGCCTGAAGTCAAAGGCGCTGCCATGCCGAAACTTTAGTTCAAGTCCGAGTCGACGCCGAATCCCGGGAACGCGTCAGTTCACGTACCACCCAAGCCGCGGCCGCGAATCCGAAGGCGCCGGTGACAAAGGTCGCCGAACCATAGCCCGCGTCGCACCCGAGACGTCGTCCTCGCGGTTGTTTGTCCGGCGGAATCTCGGGGTCAACACCCACCTGGCAATCCGACAACGAATCCGGCGGGGAGATCGCGGGTTCCGAAGAGACCACACAGGGGATACCCATGGGTTGCCCCGCCGCGGGAAAGCCGAACTCCCGACGCAACTGCTTTCGAACCGCCGACAAGAGCCGGTCCTGCGACGCATCGGACAAATCGACACATCGCAAGCGAGTCGGATCGGTCCGCCCCCCGGCCCCGCCGCAGGCGATCACCGGTATGTTTCGGGAACGGCAAGCCGCTAGTAATCGGGCCTTGTTGCCGACCGCATCGATGGCATCGACAACGGCATGAAAACCACCTCCCAACAGTCGGTCCGCACTGGATTCGGTGAAGAAATCAAGGACCGGCAACACCCGGCACGCAGGATGAATGCGGCGGACTCGATCGGCCAGGACCTCGGCCTTGAACATCCCGAAAGCGCCGTCGAGTGCCGGCAGCTGACGGTTGACGTTGCTCAGACAGACTTCGTCGAGATCGATCAAGGTCAGGGTGCCAATGCCGGATCGGGCCAGCGCTTCCACGGTCCACGACCCAACTCCACCCAAGCCCACCACGGCAACGTGTGCTTCACGGAGGCGTTCCAGAGCCGGCGCTCCCACCAACCGGGCAATCCCTGCGAACCGAGTCGAGAAATCCTCGGACATGGGAAAACCCAGACGTTTTGAACGGTACGGGGTCAAGCTCCAAGGTCCGGACCTCCGGACCTTGGAGCTTCATCTACCTCAATGCCAGGGCATCAACCGCCCACCAACCGGAGTACTGGAACGGCTGAAAGTGCATGTTGATCCCGCGCATCGACGCATAACCGCGCCCCGGGGCCCTTAAACCAATATCGCTGTCCCGTATAGGGACCGCGAAGCACTAACGCCGTTCTCCCAATGTACTCAAAACAGGCCACTGCCCGGGTCGTCCCCTCCGGGCAGAGCCATGTCAGCAAGGTGTCGGGATGCGCCAGCGCCCCATGCGCTGCCGGCATCTCCATGTCGTTGTCGATTCGCAAACTCATCCTGCTCACCAACGGCTAAACCAACAGTTCCATCTCCGCAGAGATCTCGAAGTCCCGAAGACTCCGTTCTGCGCATTACCCACGCTTCCCCTCGGCTCAACGCAATGCCGCTCCTCACCGAACGACCCTGCCTTGCGCCTTCAACTCCTCCTCCTTGACACCGTGCCACCGCAGGCCCCATCCACCCAATAACCAACCGCATGATGACCAACATTTTACAAACACAGCAGGCCCATTCCAGACCCACTCGTCGGTCGCCCAATCATGCCTTCCCACCCGCGAACGGCGAACTTCACTGCGGAAAACGTAAGATGTGCCCGAAATCTTACAGGAAATTTGTAAATATTTTCACATACGCCCCTGAAAGCATCCGGAGTATTGTAGAAACAGCATAAGCAAATTCACCAGAGTAAAACGCAACGATCGTTACACAATATTTACGCACAGGATGTGGGATAGCGTCTTCGAATGCCCACAAGGATGTCCACAACTCGCTCGACCGCGACCCCCTCAGCACCGCGCCCGTAGCCCCCGCCCCCGCCCCCCCCCCGCGTGTCAGGACGTCAAAGGCTCCTTCAACTTCCGAATCAACCGGACTTCCTCCATCACCATCCCCTTATCCACCGCTTTGCACATGTCGTAGATGGTCAACGCAGCCACCGCCACTGCGGTCAATGCCTCCATCTCCACGCCTGTCGGCCCCACCGTTCGAGCCACTGCGGTAATCAGGATCCGGTCCTGCGCCGGCCCCCACTCAAAGTCGACGGAGCAATGCGTCAGGCCCAAGGGATGGCACAACGGGATCAGCTCGCCCGTTCGCTTGGCGGCTTGGATTCCAGCGATGCGGGCGGTGGCGAGCACATTCCCTTTGGCAATTTCGTTGGCGGTGATCTTCGCCAGAGTCTCGGGTTGCATGCGCAGGCTGCCGGTGGCCACCGCCTCGCGCCGGACGGCAGGTTTTTGTGAGACATCCACCATCCGCGCCTCGCCGCGCGCATCCAAGTGAGAGAATTCGCTCATATTTGAGGGGATCAACGGTTTGCCAGGGGGAGCCCGATCTCAACCATTGCCGGCGTCCTTCGCGGCACGTCGTTGGAGAAAGAATGCGCGCAGCAGGGACCGGCATTCGTCCTCGCGAATGCCCGAGGCGAGGTCGCAGCGGTGATTGAACGCCGCGAACTGAAGTAGGTTCAACACCCCGCCCGCGCACCCCGACTTGGGATCCGGTGCCCCGAACACCACTCGTCCGAGGCGGGCATGCACCATGGCACCGGCGCACATGGGGCACGGCTCCTTGGTGACGTAGAGGGTGCATTCGTTCAAGCGCCAATCCCCCACGGCCGCCTCGGCCTGGGTGATGGCCAGCATCTCCGCATGCGCCGTCGCGTCCTTCAAAAGTTCCACCTGGTTGTAGGCGCGGGCGATGATGCGTCCATCCCGCACGATCACGGCGCCGACGGGAACCTCGCCTGCTTCAAAGGCCCGCGTCGCCTGACGCAAGGCTTCTCCCATGAAGTAGCTGTCGCTGGCCAGATCGATGGAGACGTCATCCATGGGAATCCCGAACAGGCAGGCTTTCCTCCAAGGTCCATTGCGTTGACTCGGCGGAGTTGCAGGCGCAATGCGCCGAAAAAAAACCCCCGCGATGTTCCCAAAACCAAGGCCAAATCCGTTCGCGATCCGTCGCGGGAATCGGCAATGCCGCCACCTCCTCTCGATGAAAAAGCCGGAATCGACCTTCCTCGATGTCGGGTGGCGTGCGGTCGAGGCGCTGGCGGATTTCAAAAAGGAACATCAGCCAATGCGCGGTTCCCTGGTAACCGGCCTCGCTGATGAGTCCGGTGAGATGCAGATGCGACAAGGGGACGTCGAGGCCCATTTCCTCAGCCGCTTCGCGCTGGGCGCACGCGTACGGCGATTCGCCCATCGCGGTCATGAGTTTCCCGCCGGGAGGGCTCCACAGACCTCGATTGGGCTCGCGGTGACGTTGCAGCAGGAGCACGCGGTCCTCGACATCGAAGACGTACAGCAACGTGGAGATCTTATGGGGCAGGGTCATCCCACCTCCGACCGGCGGCACGGCCGATTCAAGTCAGGAAGGAGCAGACGTACTCGCAGATGCCGGAAGCGACGACGATGGTAAAGCCGCTCTTGGCCGGGACCCGGAACGATTGCCCAGCCCCGTAGTCGCTGGTTTGGGTCTGACCATCCAGGGTGACCCGGCACGCACCGGCAATGATGTCCATTTGTTCCGCCAGATCGGTGCCGAAGTGATAAGAGCCTGGATAAATGAGGCCCAGGGTCTTCTTGGAGCCGTCGGGGAAAAGGACGCTGTGGCTGACGACTTTACCGTCGAAATAGACGTTGGCTTTGGCGATCGCGGTGACGTTCGGGAATTGGACGGCGTTGGACATGAGGTCAACGAAGGGCGTTACGGATGGGTTAGGGTGGACGGAGACCAGACAAGGAGGGGCACGAAATCAACGGTCACGGGTGGCCGAGAACGCATACAGAACTCGGGCCGGGGTCGGTCCCGCGATCTTGCGAATGCCGGAATCGGCTCCGTTGGCGACAAGGTGCTCGCAAAGTTTGAAGACGGTTTCCGGCGAAACCACGAGTTTGGGAAGCAGGGGAGCCAACAGCGTGGATAGGGTTTCGGCGTCGAAGGCTTTTTCCGGGGCGGACTTCAGCAGGTTCACCAGCGCGACTTTGATTTGAATAACACTGGCGGCGGCCTTTTTGCCCCCTTCCACGCCGGGTTGGTGGTAGGCGTTGATGTGAATGAGACTCGCATAGAGCCCGACGGTACGTTCGAACAAGGCGATCAACGCACCGAGGGTGAACGCATTGACCTCAGCAATGGTGAGCGTCACGGATTCCCGGCCCTTCTCGGAAAGGGCGCTCCGGGTACCCAGGAGGAAGCCATGCAGGAAGTCTCCGGCGGTGACGCCCGGTTCCACCTCGATGGATTCACCGTTTCGATCCTTCAAGACTTCAATGAAGGTGGCGAAGAAGTTGGGCAATCCTTCGCGCAACTGCTGGACGTACGCGTGCTGGTCGGTGGAACCCTTGTTGCCGTAGACGGCGATACCCTGGTTCACGATGCTTCCATCGAGATCCAGTTCCTTGCCCAACGACTCCATGATCAGTTGCTGAAGGTACTTGGAGAACAGATCGAGCCGGTCCTTGTAGGGCAGCACCACCATGTCCTTGGAACCCCGCCCACCACCGGCATGGTACCAAGCCAGCGCGAGTAGCGCGGCCGGGTTGGCCTCGACGGTCCTCTCACGCGTCTGCGTGTCGCAGGCCTTGGCGCCCGCGAGCAGTTGGTCGATGTCCAATCCCTGCAGCGCTGCCGGGAGCAACCCGACCGCTGAGGTGACGCTGGTTCGACCGCCTACCCAATCCCACATGGGAAACTGCTTGAGCCATCCCTTGTTGCGGGCCAGCACGTGGAGCGAGCTCTTGTCATCCAATTGGGTGATCGCCACCGCGTGCTTGGCGAAATCGAGACCCGCCCGACGGTACGCCGCCTCGGCTTCCAGCATGCCGTTGCGCGTCTCCGGAGTGCCGCCGGACTTTGAAATGACCAGCACCAGGGTCTTGCCCAATTGATCGACGATCGGGGCCAGGACGCGATCCATGCCGTCCGGATCCGTGTTGTCGAAGAAGCGAACCGACAACCGATCGCGCAACGGGTGTCCCAGGGCGTTGGCCACCAATTGGGGGCCTAATGCGGAGCCGCCAATACCAATCACCAGCAGATGCTCGAAGGCCCCGCGCTGCCCGGCGATGCGGCCTTCATGGATTTCGGTCGCAAAGGCCTTCACGTCTTCCACCGCGCCCGCAATCATTTCTCGCGTGGCCGGATCGGGAGCCAACGCGGCGTGACGCAACCAGTAATGCCCCACTTGCCGTTTCTCGTCTGGATTGGCAATCGAACCCTTTTCCAGGGCCGCCATTGCTTCGAACGCCTTCCCCATCGGAACCGCCATGCGGTCCAGGAAGTCGTCGTCGAAGCTTAGCCGGCTCAGATCGACCGACAGGCCGCAGGCCGGAAATTCACGGTAATACGTCTGGAACCGCGTCCAGATTTGGGCAGGGGTCGGTTTCATCGCGCGGCGCGACGCTACCAACCTCCAGCAGCTATTCCAATCGCAAGCGATAGAAGCGGTGGCCGACGGAGACATCCCGAAAACGAAGGGATGAACCATCTCCAACCAGGGTCTGAACCACTTCCCAAGAGTTCTGGCCCGGATTGTCCGCGGCTTCGACGACGTACCGGCGCTGCGGGCGACTGCGGATCCGTCCTTCGAACGTCCCCTCTCTCCACTGCGCCCCTTCCCATCGTCGTTCGTCGACGCCATTCAGGATGGCGACACCACGTCGCTCCGTCCCACCCTGTTCCGCAAACGAACCTGCGATGAGAATTCGGTCCCCGGAGATCACTCCGACCGTCTCGAAGGAACCGTCCAACTCCAACTGGAACTCGGGATCCGGGCGTCCGTCGGGCAACCAACGAACCACACTGGTCTTCGGCCCAACCGCCGATGGGATGGCGAGGATTCGTCCGTCGGATTGCAGGGACAGGGAATGGTAGGTTTGGAAGCTGAACCCTTGGGGGACTCGAATCTCGGCAAACGAGAGATCGCGCCCACCCTCCGGCAACAGTCTGAGGATCAATGAACCTGTTACCGAATCCGTGGAATTGCTCACGAACGAGATGAGCAGACGATCCTGGGCGTCGACGACGGCGCCCGCGATGAGGGCTTCGATCGGCGGATCCACCCGAAACGCCGGATCCGGCGTTCCATCGGCGAGGTAACGCTTCACGACCCCCACGGTTCGGCCGGACGCGGTCACCTCCTTGGAAACGACCAACAACCGACCCGTGGACTGCCATAAGACACTCGACGGAGTCTGGCTGCCTTCAATGGGCCGAAAGGCAGGATCCACACTCCCATCAGCGCGAAGACGTACGACGGTCCGGATTTGGGAATCGCCATCCCATCGAATCAGCCCACCCACCAGAATTCCCCCGTTCGGCGCCAAACCCAGTGGGGAAATCACCGAGCTGAGACTCCAAGGTTGGACCGCGACGGAAAACGTTTCATCCGGGGAACCGTCGGGGTGCAAAGCGACGATGACGTTGGTCGTGCGCCGGATCGGTGAGGCGGTAGGAAGCGTGATTTGGGCGAGCACACGACCATCGGCCAAGGGAAGCACCGACTGAACGCCAAGGAGCCGTGCGGCATTGGTTGAGCCGCGCAGCATGACAAATGCTCGATCGACCTGACCATCCAACCCCAATCGCGCCATCCCGAGGGTCGAGTGCCCATCGACCGATGAAATCAAACCGCTCGGGCTTCCTTTGGAGAAAATGTAGATGCGGTCGCCTGTCGACACCGCCCCTCGGACAGGACCCGAGTTCGGTCCTGTCTCATCGCTGTCCACCGTCCCCGCGCGGAAACTGACATCCACCGATCCGGGATGGGTCGGTCCAATCGCCACCTGCAAATCCACGGCCGGACAGAGAATTTCGCCCATGGCATTGGTCAGTCGCAGTTGGTACCGGCCCGCATCTTCGCGCTTCAGATTCCCGAGATGCAGCACCGGCTCTACGCCCGCCGGGAGCATGACCCCATCCTTGGTCCACGTTCCCCCAATGGGAGCCACACTCTCCACCGAGAAGCCCAAACGCGCGGAATGCCCCTCCGTCATCGTGACCGCGCCACCGGATTGCCGCACCGCTGGCGCCGATGGGGCACGCACCCCACCGAGCAACCGGGCCACACTGGTGACCCGAGTCGCACCGACATTGGTGAAATACCCGCAGGCAAGCAGCGTCCCGTCCTTCTGGGTTTGCATTTCGTTGACCCACATGGACCCGCCCTGATTCTGCCACACCGCGCTCGTCGTGGCGCCGATCTCCGAGACGAATCCCCCATCGATGGAACCATCCGTGTTCAACCGCGCCAAACCGTGATGCCGTTGACCTCCCAAAACCGAGAAATTGCCGCCCACCAGGAGGCGGCCGTCCGATTGTACCGCCAGCGTCCGCGCCGGGCCGTCGATGTCATGCATCACCTCGAACGAAGGATCCACAGTCCCGTCATTACGAATTGCAGAGAGCCGAATCGCACTCACCTGCCCGCCGTCATATACCGTCTCAGCCACCGCCACTCGATCGGCATCCAAGGCCGCCCAGGCTCCGGTCGCAGGATAGGTCGCTCGCAAGTGTCCATCCCAGGACACCACCTCGATCTGTCCACGCTGCACAAGGAACGTCCCGTTCCCGCGCACGAGGATGCGCGGATCGACAGGGGTCCTGAATCCGTCCTGAATCGGCGCCTGGTTCGCCGTGAAGGCGCGGTCCAGGCTGGCGTCGGGTAGCAATCGGACCAGGTCTCTGACCCACACCCCCTCCCAAAAGTCGAAGTACCCGCCAATAATTAGGCCACCCTCCGGGTGAGAGGCGATGGCATAGACATCCCGCGGCCCTTCAGAACTGGGACGGAACGTCGTGTCGATATCCCCATTCGCCTTCAACTTCACGATTCCCACATGACTCTCACCTCGGAATTGCCGAAATCGTCCCCCGACATAGAGCCCTCCATCGGAGGTGGGAACCAAAGTGAAGATCCAGTCATCCGTCGACGACTTGGGGAATGAGTTATCCAAGGTGCCGTCAGGGAGCAGACGAAAGACCTCGTAATCCCCCGAAACCAGCACTCGATCCTGCGTATCCACGGCCAGTTGGCGGAGGACAGGGTTGGGTCCGGGATCAAAATTGGCCAGGAACGCTGGGTCGGGTGATCCAGGGCCAGTCGCCGCCTGCCCCTCCGAGGCCGCGAGGGCCAGCAGCAACGCCATCGTCCCTTGGCGACCACCACGCGCGAACGCCTGGAATGTCTTCCACCAACCGGGATAGAACAGGGGTGAGTTCATGGAGAGTGAGATCGGGGATTCAACCTGTGATCCTCGCCTACTCTTGTAGTCATTTAATGTCAACCCTCCAGTGGTCAGGAGGCGGCGCTAAATCATCGATGCGCGGGGCGCAGTTCCGCTATACTGACTCGGTCATGGTCGAATTTTTCGATACCCACGCCCACCTGGATTTTCCGGATTTCGTCGGAGACCTGGATCAAGTGGTGGACCGCGCCCAGGCGGCGGGGATTACCCGCATCCTATGCGTCGGTACCACTTTTGAAAGCAGCCGTCGGGTGGTGGAACTCGCGGATCGTTATCCAGCCGTGTTCGGCATCGTCGGGGTCCATCCGAATCACGTCGACGAGGCGCCCGACGAGATCCTGGAACCGCTCGCGCAATTGGCCCGACATCCGAAGGTGGTCGCGATCGGCGAGACAGGACTCGACACCTACCGCCTTCCGGCAGGAGCGACCCCGGCCGAGATGGATCGTTTGAAGTCGAGGCAGCGGGACTTATTTCAGCAGCAACTGGAGCTGGCGGCCCGCCTGGGATTGAATTGCGTGATTCATCAACGCGAAGCCTTCAGCGAAACCCTGGCGATGATGGAAGCGGTACGAGGCCGGGTCCGAGGCGTCTTCCACTGCTTTACCGGAACCGCTCACGAAGCGCAGCAGGTTCTCGCGTCGGGATCGCTGGTGAGTTTCACCGGCATAACGACCTTCAAGAACGCACAGAATGTCAGAGACGCACTGGCGGCGGTGCCGCTCGGTGAATTCATGCTGGAGACCGATTGCCCTTTCTTGGCACCGCTGCCGCACCGCGGGAAACGCTGCGAACCCGCCTATGTCCGCGACTTGGCGCGGGCGGTGGCCGGATACAAAGGTTGCTCCGAGGAGGACCTGTCGGCTGCGACGTGCGCCGCGGCGCGCGGATTCTTCCGCGGACTGACCTGAGTCACTTGGCCTGCTGCCATTCCTTGATCTTGGCCATCAGGGCGTCGGGGCCGCCGCGAAGGTATCCGACATGTCTGCCGAGTTCCTTGCCCTCCGCCGTGGCGAGGACGAAGGTCGGGTATCCCTCGATGTTGAACTTCGTCGCCAGGTCCTGGTTGGCTTTCTTCTGCGCGGCCGTTTGAGACTTGCGCCTGGGGAAATCGACCTCGACAAGCACCAGTTGTTTGCCGGCGAATTCCAGGAATTCCGGTTTGTCGAGGGTATCCTTCTTCATTTGCATACAAGGCGGACACCAGTCCGACCCGGTGAAGTCCAGGAACAGCAATTTACCGTCCTTCTTGGCATCGGCTTTGGCGGCCGCGAAGTCCGTCTTCCATTCCGCGCCCATAGCAGAGGCGACGGCGAAAACGGCGGTGAGACAGGCAATACGGACGAGTTTCGCGAGATTCATGAGGGCACTTGGGCGTTGGCTTTGTTGTTCCGAAGGGTGGCACGGTGGGCCGTCCGGCGCGTCTTCGCAAGTCCGTAGACAACGAACCCACGGCCGGTCGATCGACGGCGTTACAGGTACACTTTCATCGGAGGATGCGGCCGCGACTGCCGGCGACCGACTTCCAAATCCGACGCGGTGCTGGTGACGTTCATTCAATCGGCACCCGAGTTGTTGCCGTCGTGGAAAATGGGGCGCATGCTATCGCCGACCACATGAAGATTCTCAGCGTGCTCGTGGCGGCGCTCCTTCTCGGATCGGCCACCGGATCGGTGGCGGCACAACCCGCCCGCATCCTTCTC
Organism: Verrucomicrobiales bacterium; assembly: GCA_016795425.1. Taxonomy (GTDB): domain Bacteria; phylum Verrucomicrobiota; class Verrucomicrobiia; order Limisphaerales; family CAIMTB01; genus CAIMTB01. The sequence continues at coordinate 12,033 of JAEUHG010000147.1, read as the reverse complement.
ATTGCCGGAAAGCCGTCGCATGGGCCTGGTGACCACGAATTTCGCGCGGGCATGCTCCTCATTCAGAAGAGCCTCAGCCAGGTGCCCGGAATCGAGCCACTGGTGGCCTCCAATGGCTGGCCCACGAACCCCCGCGCCTTTGATGGCATCGCGGCCGTGGCCATCTACGCCGACGGCGGCACGGGACATCCGGCGATCCAAGAGGATCGCATGACGATCCTGAACGCGTTGGCGAAGAAGGGGACCGGACTTGGATTCATGCACTACGGGGTGGAGGTGCCGAAGGGAGATCCCGGAGCGGCCATGCAGGAATGGGTCGGCGGTTATTATGAGCACCAATTCTCCTGCAACCCGATGTGGTCCCCGGAGTTCGTGACGTTTCCCACCCACCCCATTACCCGAGGTGTGAAGCCGTTTTCTATTCGCGATGAATGGTACTTCAACATGCGGTTTCGCGAGGACATGGCCGGCATCACACCGATTCTGGTGGCCCGCCCCTCCGACCAGGTCCGCGACGGTCCTTATGTCTGGCCGCAAGGTCCGTATCCGCACATCCAGGCGGCCAAAGGAAGGGACGAGGTCATGATGTGGGTGCGCGAACGGCCGGATGGCGGTCGAGGGTTCGGGTTTACCGGCGGCCACTTTCATCGAAACTGGGGACAACCCGACTTCCGCAAGGTCGTATTGAACGCCCTGTTATGGATCGCCAAGGTGGAGATTCCCACTCAAGGCGTTGAAGCGACGGTCCCCACCGATGAACTCGCCATGAACCTCGATCCGAAAAAGAAGTGACCCCTGTGCGCACGGACGTCCCAGCAAATCCCGGCTCGTGCCTTGTCTGGTCGGCGGCGCGTGGTAGCTTGCAGCCGTGGCACACGATGTACCGGTCATGACCGAGCGCCGACCATTGAAGCTTGTGACCTGCGGCGGTTGCGGAGCTCGCCCTTTCATTCCCGGCGATTTGGCGCCGCTGGAAACCGTGCCGTGCAGCAAATGCGGGCATCCCCTGATGATGCCGCTGAAAATGCGGCAACTCGAATTGCGGGCCCCCATCGCTTCGGGAGGCATGGGAACGGTCTACCGGGCCTTCGATGAAATGCTGCTGCGCGAAGTGGCGGTGAAGTTGATGCGGAAGGAACTGCTCGACGATCGCGAAGCCATCGAGTCCTTTCAACGAGAAGCCCGGGCCTGCGGTACCCTCAACCACACCAACATCATCGGTATCTACGAGTTCGACCAATTGAACGGCCAGTTGTATATGGTGATGGAGCTGGCCGATCGCGGCAGCCTCGACAGCCGCATCGAGAAAGAACTGCAACTCCCCGAACTCGACATCCTCGACATCGGCATCAAAGTCGCCGGCGCTCTTGACGCGGCGCTCAAGAAGAACCTGCTCCATCGCGACATCAAGCCGGGCAACATTCTCTTCAATGCCGAAGGCGAACCCAAGCTGGTCGATTTCGGCCTGGCTCGCCCGGCCCAAAGCGACGGCTTCGATGAGTCTTCCCTTTGGGCGACTCCCTATTATGTCGCCCCTGAAAAGGTGAAGCGCGAACCCGAGACCTTTTTGTCGGACATGTACAGTCTGGCCGGCGCCTTGTACCACGCCATTACCGGACACGTCCCCTTCGAGGCGCCCACCGTCGAGGAACTGATTGCCGCCCATATCCATACCCCGTTGACGCCGCCCAATCATGTGCGTCCGGAAATCACCCAACCGACAAGCGACGCGCTGTGGCGAGCCATGGCCAAGAATCCGGCTGACCGATTTCAGACTTACGACGAGTTTATCATGGCGCTGACCGCCGCCCGCAGCCAGGTCCTCGTTGCGCGCTTTCGACCCGGATCCAGTCCGGTCGCGTCCACCGGTGGCCGGATGCTCAAGTGGCTTGGGCGCTAGGGGCTACTTCGGCCCCGCCAGCATCGCCGCCAGGCGCATCGCGGAAATCATGCTCGCCGGGTTGGCGACGCCGCGTCCCGCAATATCGAAGGCGGTGCCGTGATCGGGTGACGTACGAATCAAGGGCAGGCCCAGGGACCAATTCACCCCAGTCTCGAAGGCCACCAGTTTGAGTGGTGCCAAACCCTGGTCGTGATACATCGCCACCACCGCATCGTACCGTCCCTCAATGGCCTCCCGAAACACGGTGTCCCCGGCCAATGGCCCCTCCACTTCGACCCCACCGGCGCGGGCCATCTCCACGGCCGGTCGAATCACCGTTCCCTCCTCTTCTCCCAGCATTCCACCTTCGCCGGCGTGTGGATTGAGACCCGCCACCGCCACCCGCGCCCGCGGCAATCGCAGCTTTCGGCAGGCTTCGGCTGCATGATGGATCGCCCTTTCCACGCCCGCCCTGGTCAACGCCGATGCCACCTGGCGCAGTGGAAGATGGGTGGTGGCCAAAGCCACTCGCAACCAGCGCCCGCCAGGATCATCTCCCAGCAACATCATGGTAACCCCACTCACCCCCGCGAGCGCCGCAAGGTACTCGGTCTGACCGACAAACTCGACTCCCGCGCGCAGGATGGCTTCTTTGCTGACAGGGGCTGTCACCAGTGCCGAGAACTCCGCGTTGAGGCAACCCAGCGCTCCGCGGCGCAGATAGTCCAGGGCCGCCACAGCGCTCTCCGCGTTTCCGGCGCGCAAGGTCGCGGACAACGCTTCCCTCCGCGGATCGAGAATCCTGCACGGGGCCTCGGCATCGCCGGCTTCCGACCCTTCCGGCATCTCCATCCCAGCCGCCGCCAGCCGGCGGGAGGTGGTTTCGAGAAGCGCCCGGTCCCCGATAAGTACATATCGCGCCGAAGGACTGTGGCGGGTGAGTGCCCCGACGGCCTTCAATGCCACTTCAGGACCAATGCCGGCATGATCCCCGCAACTGATGGCGATCGGAAGCATCCGGACCGGACATTATTCGAGGTCGGGCCCTGGTGCCAGAGGCTCCGCATCCAGCTCGTTGGCAGGATCCGAAATCGCATCATGGGAACTCGATTCCGAATCCTCGGCGAGGGTATCGAGCATCGGAACCTCGGGCGCGGGCGCTGCGAGATCGGCGGGGTGCGTTAGGCTTGGAACGCGTCGTGTCACCACCGGCATGCCGGCGGCATCCAAATCGGGAAACCAACGCTGGCGATCGGCAGCGTCACCAAGCTGGGTCCGGCGACAACGTCGAACCAGCGTCTTGTAGAAGAGATCGGCCGTCTGTGGATCCCGGGCCTTCAACCAGCATCCGGCATCGTAGAGAATGCGCGCGGTTTCGTCCTCATGGTCGGGCAGCAGTGCGGCGGCGCTCCAGGCCAGCAACGCCGCGTGATACCGATAGTGAAACCGCACTTCGGGATCCGCGGCATGGCGGTGGGCCCGCGCTCCTTCGGCAGCCTGTGGCTTCAACCAACGGCTTTCCATCCGTTGACGTTCCTCATGGGTCGGTCCCTGCTCATAACTTCCGTCCCAGATGGCCCAGTCCGGAGCCACCTCGGTGCCGAGAAGTTCCAGGCCGTTGGTCCGGGTCAGCCATGCCGCCGCGTACCAAGCCCGAGCCCGCTCTCGGACATCCGGTTGTGGGTTCTCACCCGTGGCGAGCAAGGTCAGCAAACGGCGGTGTTCCTCTCTCCATTTCTCCGGGAAATACGGGGTCGCTTCCCTTCCCCGATTCAATCTCGTCAATCGTCGTCCCAACAGATGCCGCAACCGTTCTCCGTTGAGGTCCGCCGACAAAGCCTCGGGTTCCGCAGGATGTGAATCCACTCCGTCCGTCCGCTTCCTTTTCGGACCGTTCGTACTGGGCCCCGGCCAGGATCGATCCACATAGGATTTCAGTTCGTCGACGGTCAGGACCCTTTCGGCCACGTAGGCGGCGTCCTGCCAAAAGCCGCCGCGGGCCAGGAGATCGAGGGCCTGAACAAAGTCTCCTTGGCGGAGACGAAGCGTTCCCAGCTCGCCGCGGACTTCGCAGCCCGACGGCACCTCATCGCTGCCGGTGAAGAGACTCTCCGCGAGCGTGGAGTCACGCGGATTGACATCGGCCGCCGAGTCCACCGGCAAAGCACGGACCACTTGCGAAAGCTCGGACGCCGCCTCCTCGAGGCGTCCCTCGCGCAGCCACAGTTTGGCACGCACCCACCGCGCGGCGGTAGAGTCTCCCGACAGATCCACCCATCGCTCCGCCACGGACCATTGGCCGGTCTGATACGCGAGCAATGCCAGCTGTTCCGCCAATTCCACCTCACCCGCCCCTGATGCCTCAACGGTCTCCAACCATCCCAATGCCCCGCCCCCAACCGGTTGACCCGTCGCTTCGTCGAACAGAGCGAGAGGCGTCGACGCCTGCGAGAGCAGCCAGGCAGTGATCACCCGGCGCAAGGTCTTGTCCCGGGCCACGACGAGCCGAACCTCGGGCGCCTCTTCCAAGAGCGCCTCGGCAACCAACCCCAGGGATTGCGCCGATGTCTGCGTGGAACCGGCGGCGTACTCATCCAGGTATAGCCTCATGGCGCCGCTGTAGTCCTTGGCGCGAAACCTGAGTTGCGCTTCCCACCCCAGACTCGCCACCGCCAAGCCAGCGCTGTCAACCAAGCCGTCCCGCGCCGCCCTGCGCGTGCGCTGATAATAATCCGCGGCACGCTCCGGTTCCTGGTCATGCCACGACCGGCCGATCATGTAGGTGGCCCAAGTGGACTTGTACCGGCGGTCCTTGGCCGGCAGCGACAACAGGCGTTCCCAGCAATCACGCGCATCCCCAGGTCGATCATCATGCCACGCTGCAGCGCCCTCCAGGTAGATCCGGAACTCCTGCGGAATGGCGGAAGGCAGGTCGCCCCACTCGATGACGAACACCGGTGAATCGGCCGCGACGTCACCCCGACGGAGGTCCCCGTCGGTCGCGGGCTCCGATGGCGTTCGTTGCACATGAGCGTGTCGATGGTCCTCCACGTCGGCGCGCTTTCGGCTGTAAGCAAGGACCCAGTCCGCGATCTCATTGGTGGTCGGCGTCGGGTTGACGATGGAACCCAGGGCTCGTCGCAAATCCTGAATCTCAGCGTCCACCGTGCCCTGGCGTACCGACTCCGAGGCTTCCGTAGCGACCAAACCGCGCGGTCCTTCCCACTTCAATCGGTCCAGTTCGGAACGAAACCGGGCCTGCGGCGCCTGCAGCACGGCGGCATCGCCTTGCAGCAGGATTGAGTTCGGAAAGTACGGACCACAGGCGATGAGAGGATCCAGGGTCATCGCCGCACCCAACAGGCCGCCGGCCAGTACGAGAGCGATTCTACGGGCCAGGGATGATTTCCAGACGAAGATGTTCAACGGATGAAGGCGCATCGATGCGCATCCAGCCGATAATCGCAAGGTCCCCTGATCGCAAGCGGCAACTCGCATTTGTGAACAACAGTTCACCGGCGGCGGATGCGATCACGCGAAAACCCCGCACCGCGTCGCTTCCACTCACGATCCCCGCCGCCGACGTCACTCGCACCGCCAGGGGCCCGGTGCGATCGCCCGCCCCCTCGTTCACCACCTGAACGTCGAACAATCCCGGTCCCTGGGCCGCCAGCGTCGCACGGACCTTATCGCGTGGTGGGCACCCGGCCATGACGGACTCGAGCGTGCGCCATCGCCAATTCCATTGGTCGCCGGCAACGGGCAAGCGATACCACAGAATGCCGGTCATGGATGCCGGCCGATCCATGCGCCATCGCGCCACCAAGTCCGCCATGGCCTGCGGATCGGCAGCCAAGATCCGTGAGACGGCGCCCTCGGCGGAGGTCGACGGCGGCCCCTCCGCCGCTGCTCCCAGAAAGCGCCCTTGGGCGTCAAAGGCGAGGCGGTAGCTGTAGGTTGGCAGCGCCACTCGGAACGGCACACCCAACTGCGCTGCCTTTTCCACGGATCGTTGCGCCCGCTTCGGATCGCACAACACCGCAGCAGGGTCATCAGGGCCGCGAGGCCGTTCCAGGGAATGAACCTGCAGCACGAACCCATCAGCCGCCCTCGCCAGGGAGCCAAAGGACTCCTGGTCCAACCAACTGGGCAACCCGGTGATGATCAACGGGACCGGTTGGACCTCCCGCCGCAACATCTCCACCCACACCCGGTAGCCGTTCAGGAGGCGATCGGCGCAGTCAAAATCGAGTTGCAACTCGGCGACCGCGACCTGATTCGACCGGGCCGCATCCAAGATTCCTCGAGCCACCGTCCGAAGCCCGTTGGCGACGCCGCCATCGGTCGAGAAGGGACCGGAATAGGTTCCCATCCGAATGGCGACTCCGATCGGCCGGTCCATTGTTGACAAGACCTCCCAAGGGACCGCGACACGTGTGATTTCGAGGTGACCTGAGCGCCACCGCATTTCGGCCGCGAGCACCACCAACCGGTTCAGGCTCGGCCCTTGGTCCCTGACGGCACGCACGACGTCGGCGGACCAGTCGCGCTGCCAAACATAGGCGTCCTGGGTGGGTGAATCGGAGGTGCGCGAAACACCGGTCCGTCCCCCGAGCAGCCACCATCCCACACCCAAGCCGGCGACGACCACCAGACTGAGCCCCGCGATCCCGAAACGCCGAATCATGCCAAGCACAAAACGCGGCCTTCCTGATCAACGCCAGATGGATCGCATCGGAGCCGTCTGAAGGCCTTCGACGCGCACCTCCGGTGATCCGGTGTCGATTTCGAAGAAATGACCGGTAGCCAGCGGGAACAGAAGGGTCGTCATGGACACCTCGCCGTTCTGGGCCAGGACTTCCAATGACGATGTATCGATCAGCAGCCGAAGTTCGACGGTGCCGGCATCCAGTCGAACCGGTGCTTCGTACTGACCGGGAAACTGCGCGTGAAAATCCGTGCGCCCGGACCGTGTGCGATCGAGGCGCAAGCGCCCCATCTCCGGTACGATTCGAAGAGTGACCACTTCGCCCGCCGTCCCCAGAATCCTGAGGGTCGTTTCCCTGGTTCCCAGACGTTTCAAGGTGAGAGTCAGGTCCGTCGGGCCATCGAAAGGTCCGCGTCGGGCCAGCCACGCGTTGGCCTCCGCCACCGTTCCGCGGCGAAACCGGTCGACCGTTCTACGCAACCGGGTGAGTTCGGGCACGGGTTCCTGGACCAACCGAAATCCTCTCGGCGTTGATCGCAAGCGCAAATCCCGGGGCACGGTCATGGCGCTCCGCCAAGGCGAGGTCGGGACGTCCTGGGCATACTCCCAGTTGCTCATCCAACCGAGCCAGATCTGCCGCCCGTCGCGGCCGGGCACTCCCGACCACGATACCGCGGCGTAAAAATCCCTTCCCCAGTCCGCCCACAACGCCGGCTCCACGGTGCCTCGACTCAGCGAATGGGAATCGCCGGCCGGTCCGAAACCTGGATCCGGAACGGTCCGCGAGTCCGTCTGGAAGGTTCGTCCGTCAAAGGTCCCGACAAAATACTGGCAGCCCGAGCCGCCGGCGGGCGCGCCTGAACCAACATTCACGATGAGCACCCAACGGGAGTCGCGGGCGGATCGACCTTCCACGCGGACCGGAAAAAGATCCGGGCACTCCCAAATCCCCTTCAACGCGCCAGCCGGTCCGAAATCGCTAAGGTGAGTCCATTCTCGGAGGTTGGGCGAGGCGTAGAGACTGACCCGACGTTCCACCGGCAGCGAGACCACCATGATCCAGCGATCCGAAGGCGCGTGCCAAAAGACCTTCGGATCGCGGAAGTCCGCCTTGCCAAGGTCCAGGACCGGATTGCCGGAGTACTTGGTCCAGGTTCGACCCCGGTCGTTGCTATAGGCGAGGTGTTGGTTTTGAAGCGGGCGTTCGGTGTGATGCCCCGTGTAGATCGCGACCAGGGGGGGACGTCCACCGGTCCCGAACCCGCTGGTGTTCGGTTCGTCCACCACGGCGCTGCCCGAGAAGATCATCACCCCGTTCTCTTCCTGCAGGGCGATCGGCAAGTGCTCCCAATGCACCAAATCGGGGCTGACCGCGTGCCCCCAGCTCATGTGGCCCCATTTATCGCCGAAAGGATTGTACTGGTAGAAGAGATGGTATTCGCCGTCGTGGTACACCATCCCGTTCGGGTCATTCATCCAGTTCTTCGCCGGCGTGAAATGAAACTGCGGACGCCAGGGTTCCTGGTAGCTGGCCGTCTCAGCCGCCTGCCCTCGGCACCAACCGCCCAACACCCAGGCAACTGCCAGCAGCCACCGACTACCCGTCCCAATCGAAAAACAACCGGTCCGTCTGGAATCCAAGGAATGCATGCGCGGACAAGCTATCGAGATTCCACCTCGACGTGGAGATCGCATTCCTAATGCCATCACCTTTGGAGAGGAACAACCAATGCGCCGGGGATCGTCGTCGGTATCATCATGAGCGCCGACGGTTTCCACCTGGAGGCTGTCAACGTCGCCGGGAGTGTTCTCCGGTGCTCCGCTCGTGGCGGATCTCTCCTGGAAGAGAGAGGGTGGAAGGAACCGACCCCGCCAGCGTCATCACCCCCCACAGATGTGACCCCTTCAGGGATTCTGCATTTCCCGATCCAGTTGCGAGGCATTTGCGGCGTGTTAGCGTCACGTCCGTGGTCTTTAGGGGGTTTGTGATGTACGGCTCTATTGCGACCAGCATCGGGGGGAGGTGGATTGACCCGCGGGGTCCGGCGTCGGCCGCCGTGGTCTATCTGCTGGTGGCTGCGGGGATGCTCCTTTCCGAAGCTGCTCGCCTAGCCCGGGCAACGGAATCCATCGCGATCGTCGCTGCCTCCCATTCGTTGCGCTTCGACATGCCCGTGAGTCCCTATCCGGTATCGGAGGTTGCGGGTGCCGTGATCCAGGTGCCGCTGCTGATCGACATGGTGCCGGAAGCGGACAGAGAGTTCGAAGGGGTCCTGCTCCGTTCGTCGACCCATTCGTTCCTCAGGACGAACGCCGTCAGAACGGTCATGATCCAAGACGACGATCCCGGAGTGATCGTCGAAGCCGTCACGAATCGCGTGCGCGAAGACGCGCAGGTGTTTGTCGCGACGGTGCGCAAGGACACGAACTCACCGCGCGCGACGTCGGTCGGATACCGCGTCGACGGGGTGACGGCGACGGCCGGGGAGGACTTCGTGGCCGTCTCCGGCCGACTCGACTTCGGTCCACTCGAAACTCGAAAGACGATCGAGATCCCGATTCTCAGCGATTACCTCATGGAGGGGCCTGAGAGCTTCGCGGTAACGCTGACGGACAGCACAGGTGTGCCGCTTGGCAAACCGGCACGGCTGCAAGTCACAGTCCTGGACACTTCGCACACGGCCACGGCGGCCGTGGCGCCCGTTCGGTTCGATGCGGGCCCCGTCTTGATGGTGCCGCAGGCCGACGGCCGAGTCGTCGTGGGTGGGATGTTTCACACCCTCGACGGGCTGCCCCGCCGCGCCATTGGACGGTTGCTTTGCGATGGCTCGCTGGACCCAGAATTCCGACGTTCGGAGACGTCCCAGGTCGTACCGGAAAGGCAATTTAATCCTTGGGGAACCCTGTCGATCGACTCGCGTGGCAGGATCATCGTCGCCGGACAGTTCCTGGCCATCGATGGCGTGGCATGTCCAGGGCTATTCCGGCTTCAGCCTGATGGCTCGCTGGATCGCTCCTTCGCCCCTGGGCATGCGGGACGAGCCTTCGCGGCCGAAGGATTGGCCGGCGGCGGGGTCGTGGCCGCGGGCGCAACGAATCGCACCGGAGGGAATTGGTTCGAGGGGGTAGAGGTCTTCAAGCTGACGGAAACGGGCAGCTTCTCGCCGGAGTTCCAGCCAGCGCGACTGAACTGGCAGGGAGGGAACGTCAATTACGGTCTCCACGATCTGAAGGTGAAGGAGATACGCGACGGCCGGCTGCTGATCACGCACACCACGGTGCCGGGAGAACCCTCTCAGCGCTGGCCGATCGTGAGGTTGCAGGCGGACGGAAAGGTCGACTCGACTTACACCCCACCCGCCGGGTCAATGCTCCTGCGTTACGCCGCACCGATGGCCGATGGATCCGTCTTCGTCACCACGAGAACGAACGTGTGCCCGTTCGTGGAAGAACTCGGGCGCTGCGGATTCTTGTTTCGATTGAAACCAGACGGCTCGATTGATGCACGCTTTCGGCCCCCGACCGGTCGAGCTCCAATCACTGCGTTGGCAACGTACCCGGACGGGCGGTTGCTGGTGGCCTATGACGATGACCTCGAGCACGATCCCATCGCGGTGGAGCGGTTGCTGGCGGACGGTACCGTCGACCCCAGCTTTGGCCCCGTGTCTTACGGCGTGCCAACAGTCTGGTGCCTGGCGGCGTTGCCCGACGGAAGCGCATTCGCCGGAGCCGTGGCAGGGGTTGGCTTGAACCAGTTGCCGTGGTCCCAGCTCTTTCTACTGCCGGCTGTAGCGGCACCAGGAATCGCTGAGGCTCGGCGTTTGGCAGGTGGCGGACTGCGCCTCGCGGTGGAGTGCGCGCCTGGAGTGCGCTACACGTTGGAGGCGTCGGGCGACCTTGCGCGTTGGCATCCAGTGGAGACCCGGACCGCGTCGAACCCCGGGATCGTCTTTGAAACGCTTCGCGGCGACGTTCCGGAATTCTACCGCGTGCGGCGCGAGGCCGAGTGAATCAGTGTGGCAACGATTCCATTCACGGCCGTCCCACCGCCCCCTCCCAACCCACGAGCACGGGCCCTGGACGAAGCCCACGCTAGGTTGGCGGAGCCTGCAACTTCCCCGAACGGTGTCCGGCATGAATCAGATTCCCCCCCAAGGGGTCACATCTCTGATTTTGACAATTGGTGATCACAATCCGTAACGCTCAATTTCCAATACGCGGTTTTCGATCAAACGGACCCGGCGTGCCGTCTCCCCTCCTTTCCTCACCGCCCGCCCCACCCGGCTGACCGCCTGTCCCGTCGCCGCCACTCCCAAGCCGCCCGCCCGATTCCCCAACTCTCGAAGCGTCATCCGGCCTTGGCGTCGACCCACGTACAATGCAACGTCCCGGCCCCAGTCGCCATACGCATCCCTGAAGTCCGCCCAGCTTCCACCGTGTTCCGCCTCGACGGCCGCAACTATCCGTTCCCAAGAAGCACGTTCGGCAATGGCGCCTGCCTTCGAGATTTCCTTGGAGACCCCTCGGAGGCTCCTCTTCAATCGGTCCACGAACTCGGTGCTTCCGAGAATAGCACCGGCCACAAGGTTCTCCCAAACCGGCTCAAGGCGCCCCTCCCGCAAGGGTTCTTCATGATAAACTCTTAAGGCGCGAAGGGCTTCCGTCCGCGTTCTTCCGCCAGACAAACGAATCAGACCGTCGGCCGCGATCCACGCGGGCATGGAAACCAACCCTGCGTAGGCCCGATAGGAACTCCACCGGTATTGCCGCAGGCAGACGAGTCGTTTCCCGACCAGAGTCGCGCCGGGATCGCGGGCGGCAGCGGTGCTCTGTCGGTGGCGATCCTGTTTCCCGAGGCCGAGTGCGGCGACGCGAACTGGATTCAGGTGGATGTACCGGGCGACCTCCAGCCATTTGCTTTCGTCCACCACCACTGACTTGAACCGTCCCTGGAACAGGTGCCCACTGCGCTCATGGCGACGGTTGAACCAGACACTGTACGCCACGTTCAACCATTGGCAGGGGCGACTGAGAGGCCCTTCGGGGGTTTCAACGAGGAGGTGGTAATGGTTGTCCATCAACACCCAGGCCACCACCCGCAACCCGAAGCGGTCCGGCAACTCGGCCAGAAGCTCGACGAAATGCCGTCGGTCCCGGTCATCACGGAAAATATTCCGCCGTTCGTTGCCTCGCGCGGTGACATGGTGTCGCGCACCCGGAAACTCCACTCTTAACGGCCTTGCCATGGGCCGAAAGATCCTCTTCGTAATCCTTAAATGTCAAAATCAGAGATGTGACCCCTTTGACGCTCGCCTTCGACGCTCGTCATAGGAAGTGAATACGCTGATCCCGGGAGGAACCGGGGAAAGCCGCGGACGAAGCGCGCGACCGTGGTCCACCGCAACGGCCGCGGTCCGATTAACCGGTTGCCCCTGGCAGGTCC
>JAEUHG010000139.1 GCA_016795425.1 Verrucomicrobiales bacterium | reverse complement strand
CGCGCGGCGTCCGTCTGGCGGGAGCGGGCCATCATGGGCTGGATGGGGCCGGTCTTTCGACGGGAATCACCACCGTGAACGCGCTGCCCTTGCCATGCTCGCTGACCACGGAGATCCGCCCTCCCAGGAGCTTGATCAGTCGATGGCAGATGGCCAGGCCCAGTCCCGTACCCTCGTGTTGTCGCGCCAAGCCGTCATCCAGTTGCTGGAACGGACGGAACAACTTGGGGATGTCCTCTTCGCGGATGCCAATCCCGGTGTCCGTCACGGTCCATCGGGCGCAGCCACCCTCGATTCCGCAGTCCACTTTCACGATGCCCGATTGGGTGAATTTGACGGCGTTGTTGATGATGTTGATCAGGATCTGCTCCACCCGGCGACGGTCGCTCACGACGATGCCGACGCTGTCCTCGATGGTGGATTCCAGTCGGAGGCCTTTCTTAAGAGCGAGCGGGGACACCATCTGGCAAGCCCGCGTGATCGAATCGCGCAGGGAGAAAGGTTCAATCAACAACTCCACTTGGTTGGCTTCGATCTTCGAGATGTCCAGAACGTCATTGATCAGGCTGAGCAGGTGTCGCCCGCTGTTGAGGATCATGCCCAGCTGCTTCTTCTGCTCGTCGTTGAGCGGCCCGACCAATCCCTGATGCAGGATTCCCGTGAATCCGAGGATTGAATTCAGGGGCGTCCGCAGTTCATGGGACATCGCGGCGAGAAACGCACTCTTGGTGCGGTCTGCGGATTCCGCGCGGTCTCGCGCCTCGGAGAGTTCGGTCGTCCGAACCAGTACGCGAAGTTCCAAGTCTGCGTGCGCTTCGCGCAACTGCCGGTCCGCACGATTCCGCGCGGTGACATCGCGAAGCACAGCGATGAGACACGGGCGGCCCGACACCAGAATACGGTCGCAGGACACCAGGACATCGACGCGCTCGCCGTTCTTCGAGTCGAGGGCCGATTCCATGTCGCGCACCGGCTGGGATTCCCGCAACTGTTGGATGGCGCGTTGTCGATCCTCGGATCGGGCCCAGGTCAGGACGGAGGCGTGTTTCCCGAGAATCTCGTGCTTCGGATATCCCGTGATGCGGCAGAAGGCCTCGTTAACCTCGAGGTATTCCTCGGTGTCCAGGGTCGTGACCACGAGCGCATCGGGGGTGTTTTGAAAGGCGCGCGCGAATTTCTGTTCCGACTCCAGGAGGGCGCGCTGGGCGCGTTCGCGTTCGGCGGACTCCAGGACGATCACGAATTGATCGGCCGCCGCTGTGGCGAATGCCTGTTCCACCGGCGTCCAAGTCCGCGTTCCCCGCGTTTCCTCAAGGCAAAGCGCGCCGGCGAACGTGCCTCGCATCAGCAGGGGCGCCACCAACAGCGACCGGACGCCGTTGGGCGCAAGGTAGGTGTCTCGAAACTCCGACGCGCGTTGATCCAGGTCTGCGTCCACGTTGGTGATGGCGCAGATCCGCTGGTTCTGCAGAGAGGACAGGAACGTCGTGTCGTGACAGGCGCACTCCCATTCGGAATCCGACCGCGATTCGGCTGCCGCACCCTCTCTTGGTTGGCATCGCTGATAGACCTGCGTGCAGGCGAGGTTCGGGCCGAGCGGCGTCCGGCGCCACAGGCTCGCGCGGTCGATGGAGAGTGCGCGGGCGACGGTCTCGAGGGTTTGGTTCAAGTCGATGCCGTCCACTTGGCCATGGGAGGACTTGGCGAGTTCCAGGAGAACGCCTTGGAAGCGCAGGGTCTCATCGCTTTGTCGCCGGAGGTCGATTTCCATGCGTCGACGTCGCACCAGGTTGAGGGTGGCTACGCCGCCGAGCAGGAGGATGAAAAGTCCTCCACCCACAAGGGCGGTGAACGACATCCTTCGACCACTCCACAACGGGGCCGGTTCGACCACCCGAAGGGCGTCGGCCGATTCCACCAGGATATGGCAGGCGGTCGGATCGGCCGAGGTCGCATGATGTTCGACGATGACGCCGGAGATCTCGACCACGCTGTCTTGCTCCATGGCGGCGAATCGTGACTTGGGAATGGTGTCGGGCAATTCCGCCCGCACATACCAGCGATCCCGTTCCAGAATCAGGGTGGGTCGGGTCAACAGGTGTTCCGCGATCGGCCCCGGCCTGATATACGGTTCCTCCATCTTGCCGGCGATCCGGCCGATCACGGTGACATACTCGCCGTTTCGATGCCGCCGATGCACGTCCTTCAACGGAATGGGGCGAGGCGTCACTGGCGGTCCACTGGCAAGTCGGTTGATCTGACAATCGTCCAGAAAACACTTGGACTGGGAGCGCACGGGAAAGCCCAATGCCTCGATCCAGTCGCCGGGCTTGAGGTCGACACGGTGCACGGGTTTCAGTTCGAGTCCGGATTGCTCATCCTGGATGTAGAGCGCCTGTCCGGGCCAATGGAGCGTGACCCGGCCGCGGCAGCGCAGGCGGGCGTGGTCCTGGTGCTTCCAATCAAGGCCAACCCTTGAAATCGGAGTCACCGGTATTTCGTGCTCCGGCGTTGGCGTCGACAACCGTTCCAGCAGGGTGGCATCACTGGCGAAGAGTTCGAAATCCACGATCTTGGTCTGCCAACCGAAGGCGCCGGCGCAGACGCCGCGCGCTCGGACCTCGGTGTCGACGAGACCGTCTCCGTGAAGGCCGGACGGATCGCGTATCCAGGCGACGAGAATCCCCTCCGGCTGAGCGATCTTCAGCCTCATCCACCCGTCCTGGAGGTAGGCCGCGTGAACGCGCCCGACGATTTCCACGAAGGTGCTGTCGGCGGCGCCCGACTTGAATTCACCGTAGGTCACGCGCCGGGCCGACGGCCACGGGCCTGCGCCCAGCGTCGTCACGCGTCGGGCTCGAATGATGGGGGTGAACTCCCCGGGCGCGGTGACACCTTCGATTTCCACCCGGTCGCCGGCTTTCAGCGTTTGGCGGGCTTGGTATTCGAAGTACACGCCACCCGTGTCGTCCTGGACAAAGCTGAAGTAGTTGGGTTCGTCGACAAAGGTGATGACTCCCTCCAGTCGGACCGGGAGTGCGCGTCCGGCCTGCTCGGCGCTGAGGGATCTGACTTGAGTCGCGCGGCGGAGTTGGGGTTCCGCGGCGCTTCGGGCGAGGTGGGAACCGACGGCCAGCCAGGACAGGACAACCAGCCATCGATATCGGGTTTGCCAACTCATCTGACGACGGAGATTTGTTCGAATGGAATCACAACGTCACCTGCCGGGCGAGAGGACCCAGCCTGACGGTTTGCCGGCGGGATCAGGAAGGTGGGGAACCGGTCGGAGGCTGGATCAGGTCATTAGCAGGGTTGGGGCGCCGGTCGAGTGCCGCGCGAATGGCGCGCGCGAGCGCTCCTGCCGAAAAGGGCTTCTGCAACAGGTTGAGTCCTTCGGTCAGCTCCGATCGGCGCTCGCTCAATTCCGCGCTGTAGCCGCTCATGAAAATCACCGGCAAGCCGGGCCGTTCCGCTTTCAGGCGGTCCGCCAGATCGAATCCGGAGACCGGGCCTGGCATCACCAGATCCGTGAGGACCGCCTCGATTTGGGGGGCATGCTCCCGCCAGAGTTCAAGTGCCGCCGAGCCGGATCGGGCGGCGATGACCTGATAGCCGCACTTCTGCAGCAGGCTGCAGACCAAGGTGCGCACCCCGTCGTCATCCTCGACGACGAGCACGTGTTCGTATCCCTTTACGATTTCGGACTCCGCTGGGTTCGGCTCCGGGGAGTCGGCCGACATGGGACCTGAGGACGGAAGGAGGATGGCAAACCGAGTTCCCTGGCCGATGGCGGTCGTGACTTCGACCCAACCGCCGTGTTGCCGCGCGATGCCATGGACGGCTGCCAATCCGAGACCGGTTCCCTTGCCGATTTCCTTGGTCGTAAAAAACGGGTCAAAGATTCTGGGCAGGATCGCGTCCGGAATGCCGTGGCCGGTGTCGGAGACGGTCAACGCGACGTAGGACCCTGTATTGGCCTGAGGGTTGCGGCAGTCCGCGGGGTCGTTGATGGTGCGAACCGACGTGCTGATGCGCAGAGTGCCTCCCGAAGGCATGGCGTCGCGAGCATTCACCGCGAGATTGAGCAGGGCCTGCTCGAGCATCAGTCGATCGGCGAACACCGAGGGAATCGAAGCGGAGCAGTCGGTGCAGACGTGGATGGACTCTCCGATCATTCTCTCGATCATCTTTGCAAGGTCCGTGACCAGCACGTTTGGGTTGACGGGGCCGCGGTTCATCACCTGCCTGCGGCTGAAGACCAGCAGCTGATTCGTCAGCATCGCGGCCCGTTCGGAGGCGCCGATGATCTGCTGCAACAACTCGCGGCCTTCGCCGGTGTGCGTGCCCAGGTGGAGGAGCAGGTGGGCGCTGCCTTGGATGACGGTGAGAATGTTGTTGAAGTCGTGCGCCACACCGGCGGCAAGCAAACCGACCGCCTCCAGCTTCTGCGCCTCACGAAACTGCTCCTCGAGACGACGTTGATCGGTGATGTCCCTGCCGATGCTCAGGATCTCAACCACCTCGCCGTGGTCATTCAGAACCGCCTTGTTGGTCCACTCAATCCATACCCTTCGGCCATCCCGGCAGATGTTTTCGTTGATGTTTTGCTCGAAGGACTTCGGGTCCTCTCCAATCCGTCGCATGAGAGGCCGGAGGTCGCGGCCGGTGCTTTCTCCCGCGGCCACGACGGTACCGATGATGTTGCGATGGAGAATCTCTTCCTCGCTGTAGCCGAAGAACCTTTGTCCGAACTCATTCAGGAACGTGATCTCTCCGGACTTGGTCCAGCGAAGGATGATGCAGTTGGCGTGCTCCACCAGCTCCCGGTACTTGCGTTCGCTTTCCCGGAGTCTTTCTTCGACCGCGCGCCGGCGCCCGACATCCCGCTCCAACTCGCGGAGCGCGCGCTCCGCTTGTTCCATCTTGTCTTCCAGCTTGTGAATCAGGACCTGGTTGTATTGCTGAAGCACCTTGACCGAGCATTCGGCGCCCGGGACCGGGGTGGGGCTGGGAGCCTGGGGCGAGGCTGCTGAATGGGCTCCGGCTGGCGAGGATTTCGCCCGCTGGAGCGCGTCGTCGATGGTGCGCAGGAGGGCGTCGGGCTCGGAGGGTTTGGGCAGGAAGACGGTGGCGCCTAGATTCATGGCCAGCGCCTCATCCCTGGGATCCGTGTAGGTGGCGGTATAGACGATAAACGGAACGGAGGCGGTACTGGGTTGCGATCTCCAGCGTTGAAGCAGGGTATAACCGTCCATCACCGGCATAAGCAGGTCCGAAATCACCAGATCGGGGACCTGAAGTTTGGCCGATTCCAAGGCCTCGGCGCCGTTGCGTGTGGAAACCACGCGAAACCCTCGGCTGGCCAGGATGGACTCGAGCAGGTACCGGGCCTCTTCGCGATCGTCAACGATCAATACCGTGGCCATGCTGATTTGCCCGTTTGCAGGTTGGTTCAGGAATTGGCACTCAGGAACTTCTCGATATCGGGGACGAAGGTGAGGGGATCGATGGGCTTCTCAAGGTATCCGTCGCAGCCCGCCGCCAGGGCCTTTTCACGGTCACCTACCATGGCATAGGAAGTCACCGCGATGATCGGCGTCTTCTGCAGAGAAGGGATCTTTCTCAGTTCGCGCGCCGTCGCGTAGCCGTCCAGGTTGGGCAGTTGGATGTCCAGAATGATCGCGGCAGCTTCGATGGTGCGCGCCAGTTCGATGCCCGATTGGCCGTCGGAGGCGGTCTCGACCGTGTGACCCCGCGATTCGAGAAGGAATTTTGCCAAGTATCGGTTCTGTTCGTTGTCCTCGATCAGAAGAATCCTGCTGCTCATGCCTGGAACCCCTTTGTTGAGACGAGCACTCCCCGAATGTGACTACGGTCCTAGTCGATGAAGGTCTCTAGCAGAGTCAACGTTGGAATCCAGGCATTTCTAGGATTCCCCGCAGGCACGCTCCCCCGTGGGAGTTGGCCGCCGCGCAAGCGCTCCGTGGAGCAACGGGCGATCTCGTTCGGGAATTGAACGTGCCGAGGGGGAAGCGCCGTCGCCGGAGGAAGCCCGGGTGGACATTGGTTCAGCGAGGGCTCGGAAAGGCGGACAAGACAAAAGGCCGCCACGGTTGGCGTGGCGGCCGTTGAGTGAACCGAGCGTCCCGCGTTGATAACGGGACGAGGCGCAGGTGCGCGTTACTTCTTCTTGGCGGCTTTGGCGGCTTCCTCCTCGAGCGCGGCTTGGGCAGCGGCGAGGCGGGCCACCGGGACCCGGAACGGACTGCACGACACGTAGGTGAGTCCGATCTTGTGGCAGAATTTGACGGAGGACGGGTCGCCACCGTGTTCACCGCAGATGCCGAGCTTGATGCCAGGTCGGGAGGCATTGCCCTTTTCCACGGCGATCTTCATCAGCTGGCCGACGCCGGTCTGGTCGATGGAGGCGAACGGATTCGTCTTCACGATCTCGAGTTCCGAGTACGGCGGGAGGAACGATCCCGAGTCGTCACGGCTCATGCCCAGGCAGGTCTGGGTGAGGTCGTTGGTGCCGAAGCTGAAGAACTCGGCGGTCTGGGCGATCTCGTCGGCGGTGAGGGCGCCGCGCGGCACTTCAATCATGGTGCCGACGAGGTAGCTGAGCTTCACCTTCTTCTCGGCCATGACTTCCTTGGCGACGCGATGGACGACCTCGACCTGGAGGTCGAGCTCCTTCTTGAAGCCAACGAGCGGGATCATGACTTCCGGTTTCACCTTGATGCCAGACTTCTGAACTTCGGCGGCGGCTTCAAACACCGCGCGGGCCTGCATCTCGGAGATCTCGGAGTACACGATGCCGAGGCGGCAGCCACGGAAACCGAGCATCGGGTTGAACTCATGGAGTTCCTTCACGCGCTGCTTCACCTTCTCGACCGAGACACCCATCTTGTTGGCGAGATCCTTCTGCGCAGAGTCATCGTGCGGGAGGAACTCGTGCAGGGGCGGGTCGAGGAAGCGGATGGTGGCCGGGAATCCCTTGAGGGCCTTGAAGATCCCGACGAAGTCCTCCTTCTGGTAGGGCAGGAGCTTGGCGAGGGCCTTCTTCCGGTCGTCGACGTTGTCGGCGAGGATCATCTCGCGCATGGCGTCGATGCGGTTTCCTTCGAAGAACATGTGCTCGGTGCGGCAAAGGCCGATGCCGGTGGCGCCGAAGGCGAGGGCGTTCTCGGTCTGCTCCGGGTTGTCCGCGTTGGTGCGAACCTGGAGCTTGGTCACCTTGGAGCACCAATCCATCAGCTTCTTGAACATCTGGAAGGTGGCGCTGTCCTTGGCGTCGAGGGATTTCTCGACCAGCACCTGAACGATCTCAGAATGCGCGGTCGGGAGTTCGCCCGGGTACACTTCGCCGGCGGTGCCGTTGATGGAGAGGAAGTCGCCTTCCTTGTAAGTCTCGCCCGCGACGGTGACCGTCTTGGCGTTATAATCGATCTGGAGGGCGGCAGCCCCGCAGACGCAGACCTTGCCCATCTGGCGGGCCACCAGTGCGGCGTGGGAGCTGACGCCACCTTTGGCCGTCAGGATGCCTTCCGAGGCGATCATACCGCGCAGGTCTTCGGGCGACGTCTCATTGCGGACCAGCAGGACCCGTTCGCCTTTGGCGGCGGCGGCGGTGGCGCGGTCAGCGTTCAGATAGAGTTTGCCGGAAGCGGCACCGGGCCCGGCCGGGAGACCCTTGGCGATGCACTTGGCGGCCTTCATGGCCTTGCGGTCGAAGACCGGGGCCAGGACCTGGTCGAGCTGATCGGCAGGCACGCGGCGGATCGCCGTCTTCCAGTCGATGAGCTTCTCCTTCTCCATCTCGATGGCGAAGCGAACCGCGGCGAGGCCGGTGCGTTTGCCATTGCGGGTTTGGAGCATGAACAACTTGCCATCCTGGATGGTGAACTCGAAGTCCTGGACGTCCTTGAAGTGCGATTCGAGGGTCTTGCGGACCTGTTCGAGTTCCGCAAAAGCCTTCGGGAGGTGGCCCTTCAACTGGGCGACCGGCTCGGGCGTGCGCACGCCGGCGACGACGTCTTCGCCCTGGGCGTTGATGAGGAATTCACCGTAGAAGACCTTCTCGCCGGTGGCGGGATCGCGGGTGAAGGCGACGCCGGAGCCGGATTGGTCGCCCGTATTGCCGTAGACCATGGCCTGCACATTGACGGCGGTGCCCCATTCGGCGGGGATGCCGTATTTGCGGCGATAGACGATGGCGCGGTCGTTCATCCAGGAACCGAACACGGCGCCGACGGCTCCCCAGAGCTGCTTCCACGGATCCTGGGGGAACGCCTTTCCGGTGCGTTCCTTGATCAGGATCTGGAAGCGGTTCACCAGTTCCTTGAGGTCGTCGACGGTCAGCTTCGGGTCATCGATGTCCTCGTGGTAGCGCTCGTGTTTGAGGGCATGAATGACGACTTCGAACGGTTCGTGATCTTCGCCCGCGCGCTTTTGGACGCCCATGACGACGTCGCCGTACATCTGGATGAAGCGGCGATAGCAGTCCCAGGCGAAGCGCTCATTCTTGGTGGCCGCGACGAGGGCGAGCACGGTCTGGTCGTTGAGACCGAGGTTCAAAATGGTGTCCATCATGCCCGGCATCGAGTCGCGGGCACCCGAGCGGACGGAGACGAGGAGGGGCATGGCGGACTTGTCGCCGAACTTCGTCCCCATGATGTTCTCGATGAACTCGACGCCGGCTTTGACCTGCGGGTCGAGGGCGGCGGGGTAGGTGCGCTTGTTGGCGTAGTAGTAAGTGCAGACTTCGGTGGTGATGGTGAAGCCAGGAGGCACCGGCAGTCCGATGCGGCTCATTTCGGCGAGATTGGCGCCCTTGCCGCCGAGGAGCGGCTTCATCGAGCCATCGCCATCGGCCTTCTTATTGCCGAAAACATAAACGTACTTGAGGCCCTTGGCCTTCGAGGTCGGTTTCGTTGCCATAGATTTGCTGTTCCAGTCCTTCGATTTCGCAGATCAAACGCTGCTGAATTGCGCGGGTATGCCCGTGCTTTGGTGAAGCCACGCTAACAGTGGGGGGCGGAGTGTCAATGCATTCTTGGACGGGCTTCATTCCGACTTCAGTGTTGTTTATGATTTGTAACTATCTTATGGCAAACGATTAAGAATAATTTTGATTTTCCATTGCGCTCTCCAATGGATCTGCGCAAGGACCACCGCGGTCGCCTGAGTTCCGTGACGGGCTTGCGTGGCTGAAATCAGTAATCCTTCTAGTAAGCGCGATCGAAGCCGGGCGACTGAAGGCGATGCGTCAGTGTGCCCGCAGAAGTTCGAGCAGATTCTGGCGCACGGGTGCGATCCCTTTGTAGCGGGCCATCGGCTCCGGCATGGTGCGCAACGCCTGGGCGAGTCCGGCGCCCACGCGCGCGTCGCGCATCATTTCGGACAACCGGCGGTTTTCAATGCGGATACCGAAGAGAATCGCGCCGCTTTCGGGGAGCAGAGTGAGGGCTTGGTGCTCGATGCGGACCCACGTCGATTCGACGGATAGGGGAGGCTGCAAGCGCGGCACAGCGCGGGAGGGATGCTGGTTGTATTCCGGTGAAGCGCTCAGACCCCAGTTGGCGCGCAACCAGGCGACGCCGGGTCGGAGTCGCGCCATGAATCCGTCGATGGCATGGGCGAGTTCACGATTCAATTCCGGTACCACGCCATGAATGAATTGGAGATCGTGGCCGAGTTTTTCTTCGGGTGCCCACGAGGACGGGCCGGCGACCGCGCCCGCGATCATGCGCGCGGGTGGTGGAGAGGTTGGCGACGCAGCGGCAGCGGCCGGTTTCACGAGCCACAGGAGATCGGGTTCGACCATGCCTCCAATGGCGGCACACAAGGAAGCGGCTTCAGCGCCCGGATCGGGCAGATCGCCGAGTTCGAGTTCATGGAACCACTGAGCGGTTTCTCGAAGCACCGGGAGGGACTCGGGAAGGGCGACGGCGTGGCGGTCCGGATGGCAAGTCAGCCATCGCCGACGTTCCGCCAGGAGCGACGGGTCGTCGTGCCAATGGCCGAAGAAAGCGCGCACCTCACCGCGGGCGAGGCGGAGCCGATGCTGATAATCGGTGGGAGCGAAGATCTCCTCGAGTGGCAGTCGAGCTGTCCCGTGGGGATCGGATCGGGGTCCGGACGACGACGACAAGGACTCGGCCATGGAACGGGCAGCTAGACTTTGGGTTCCCAACCGCGGCGGTATTCGCGGGACCAGTAGCGGGAGGCCGTCGAGGGTGTCCGGAGTTGGCGGGTGGCCGGATTGACCTGGAGAATTTCGCCGGAGCGTTGCGCGATGTTGCCGAGGTGGCACAACAAGGTGCTCTTGTGGCCGTCTTCGGCGGATGAGGCGGGGGATTTTCCAGGATTGACGATGCAATCGAGGAAGTTGGCGACGTGCGGTGCGGACGGGGTACCGCCGGAGCCTTTGGCCAATTCCTTTCCTGAGAGATCCACGACTCGGTATCCGGAAGGACCCATGGTGAGGGTGGCTTTGCGACCGTAGAAGACCGCGCCGGTCGCTTCGCCTTCGGAAGGCGTGGGTTGGCAGCTGCGATGTTCCCAGACAACGGTGCGTCCGCCGAAATCGAAAGTGACCACCTGGGTGTCTGGTGTTTCCTGGTCGTCGTCGAAGAAATACCGCCCTCCGGTTGATGTGACGCGCTGCGGGCAGTCGAGGTTCATGCCCCAGCGGACGAGGTCGAGGAAGTGGACTCCATTATTGGCGAGTTCGCCGGTGCCCCAATGCCAGAACCAATGCCAATTGTAATGGACGAGATTGTCGCGAAACGGTTTGTCCGGCGCGGGTCCCTGCCAGAGGGAGTAATCCAGCCACGCGGGGACCGGAGCGAGCTGGCCGAACCCAATGCCGGTGCGATCGGCGGCGTACCAGGCGCGGGCGAAGTGGACGGGACCGAGTTCGCCCGCGTGGATTCGGCCGATCGCCTCGATCACCCAGGGCACACTGCGCCGTTGAAGGCCAACCTGGACGACCAGGCGGGTCTTGCGGGTGGCTTCGACGAGCCATTCGCCCTCGCGCGGGTTGTGGCTGAGGGGTTTCTCGACGTACAGGTGCTTGCCGGCCTGAAGGGCCATGAGTCCGGCAGGAACATGCCAATGATCCGGGGCGGCAATGACGACTGCCTGCAACCGTCGGTCTTCCAGCATGCGCCGCACATCAGGGGTGGTCTTGAAGGCGAGGCCCTGAGCGGCTTTCACGACAGCGCCGGCCTTGTCGATGGCCCGCTGGTCGACATCACAGAGCCAGCTGACCAGGACGCGCTGGCTGGCCAGGAATTCCTTGAGCAGATCCATGCCCCGGCTGTTGAGCCCCATGAATCCGACCTCCACTTTCTCATTGGAATCCGCGCCCACCACCGAGCGCACGCCCGCTCCGGCGACCAACCAAGCGGCGGTGGCGGCAGCGGTGGCGGTGGATGAGGATTTGAGAAAGGTGCGGCGGCTGATGGAGGAATCGGAGGGGAGCATGTTCATCGACGTCGGAGCGACCGAACGATGTCGTGGATCCTGCGTGGCGTAAACCTCGGTTTCAGACCGGTTCCTCCGGCTGGGCGCGGATGGCGAGCGGTGACACGGCGGACGAAAACCGGCAAAAGGGGGCGTTCCATGACGATCCACGATTCATCGACCCCGATGCCGGTGGCATTCACCAACGTCCGAGACAGGGCGCGGCCGGCAATGCCGCTGTGGCGGATACTCTGTCGGTGGGTGCCACTGTGGATCGGGTGCACCGCTTTGGGTGAGTCGCCGTGGGTGGCCATGGATTACGGACCGTTTCTGACCGCCTCGATTGAGGCGCCGCGTCCCGGGACGAACATTGCCTACAAGGGCATCGCGGTGAACGTGGGACGTGCCCAGGGTGGAACGAGGAACGAAGCGATGATCTTCGACACTGATCTCCTGCGATATTCGGTAGGATGGACGGGGAACTTCGTGGCGTTGAAGGGCATTGTGTATGATGGCGAGCATTGGGCCTTTCCGCGCATCGATGGCGAGGTGGTCTTCGCCAATCCGGTGCGGCCGGGATGGAGCGCCACCGGCGATTTCTCCGATCCTCGGCAGCGTCCATACGGTCCGCTCCCGCGTGGGCAGGCCCGGTGGCGGGGACTGTACCTGGAGGGATCATCGGTCGTTTTGTCTTTTTCCGTGGGAGAAACGGCGGTGTTGGAAATGCCGGGATGCGAACGGATCGGAGAAGGGTCGGCGCTGACGCGAACGATCGAGCTGTCGCCGGCATCGCATCCCGTGTTCACCCAAGTGGCCTTCGAGCCGGGCTGGCGCGCCGAAGTGCTGGCTCTCGAGGAATTGCGGGAGAGTGTAGCTGAGGGGCCGGCATCCAAGTCTCTGGTGGTCTGCCGATCTCCCGGCGCTGGTGGCGAAGTCTTGGTGGCCGCGGTGGTCGGAGCACCGGTCAATGCCCGATGGCGGCTGCAGCCCGAGGGGGACGTTCGCCTTCAGTTCCCCCAGCGCACCGAAACGGTTCGGGCGAAGGTGCTGATCTGGCGGGGGGCAGCCTCACAGTTGGCGAACCTGGCCGCGGCCGTGAAGCAGTCGTCTGCTCCGGCCAACCTTGCGGACCGCACGCGAGGCGGATCGGCACGCTGGCCGGAACGGATCACCACCGCTGGAAAGATCGCCACCGACACGGTCGGACCTTACGCCGTCGATGAGTTGCCGCTCCCGGAGTCGAACCCATGGAAATCCTGGATGCGCATGGGTGGGATGGACTTCTTTCCTGATGGCCAACGGGCCGCCGTGAGTACCTGGAACGGGGATGTCTGGCTAGTGGAAGGGGTGTCGGGGAATCTGGGAAATCTGCGCTGGCAGCGCATTGCCACCGGTTTGTTCCAACCATTGGGACTGAAGATCGTCGAGGGAGAGGTTTACGTGCTGGGTCGGGATCAAATCACTCGACTTCACGATCTCAACGGGGACGGGGAGGCCGACTTTTACGAGAACTTCAACAATGACTGCGAGGTGAGCGAACATTTTCACGAGTTCGCCACGGATCTGAAGCTCGGGCCTGATGGTGATTTCTACTACATCAAGTGCGCGCGGCATGCGTTGCCGGCGGTCCATGCACATCATGGGAGTCTGATTCGAGTGTCGCGGGACGGCACGCAGCTGGACGTGGTGGCGCGCGGGTTTCGTGCCGTCAATGGACTTGGCCTGGGGCCGGGAGGTGAGATGACCACCATCGACAACCAGGGCCATTGGATGCCGGCGAACCGACTGAATTGGGTGCAGACCGGCGGCTGGTATGGCAACCAATGGGCGTGGAATCCGGAGGCGCACACCGAGTATGATCCGCCGCTTTGTTGGATGCATAACTCGGTGGATCGCTCGGGCGGGACGCAGCTTTGGGTGCCGACCGATCGATGGGGACCTTTGAAGGATGAGTTGATCACCATCTCCTATGGCATGGGCCAGATGTTTCTCGTGCTGCGGCAGCAGGTGGGCTCAGTGATGCAGGGGGCGGTCACCCGGTTGCCCTTGGAGTTCGATACCGGTGTCATGCGGGGAGTATTCCATCCGGTTGACCAACAACTGTACGTCTGCGGTCTCTATGGATGGGCCGGCAACAAGACACGCGCCGGTGGGATGTATCGCATTCGATTCACCGGGAAGCCCCTGAACATGGCCCGGCATCTCGAGGTGGTGTCGGATGGCGTGGTGATCGGATTCACCGACCCGCTGGATGAAGCCAGCGCTTCGGATCCGGGCAGCTATGACCTCACTGCGTGGAATTACCGGTGGTCGGCCAACTACGGATCCCCGGATTTCCGCATGGACGGCACCGAAGGTCGGGATCGTTGGGGGATCGAAGAGGTGACGCTCTCGTCCGACCGTCGGCGTGTGTTCCTGTCGGTGCCCGAGCTTCGGCCGGCGATGCAATGGAACCTGGCGTTCCACTTGAAGGGCGCCAACGGCGATTCGTTCCGCAATTTCCTTCACGGAACGATTCATGGCCTTGGGGATCGAACGGGGCTGGAGGCATTGGGTCCCGGCGCGGTGGCGGCGAAGGCCGCGCCCAAGCATCGGTTGGCAAAGGAACGCCCGGGCTTGCTCCAATTGGTGCGCCGATCGGGAGACGGTCCGGTCGAAGATGCCCGCAGTGTGCGTTTGCCGGCTCTCTTCGTGTCCAAGGGAAGTCCGGTGAGCGCCTTCGTGGGGGCCGGTCCGCACTGGGTGCGGTGGGAGGGCTTCTTGCGTTTGGACGTCAGCGGGGAAATGCAGTTCGAGTTGGCGGGTCAAGGTACAGCCCGGTTGTACGTGAACCACCTGGCGGTGTTGGAGGGAAGCGGTCGTCTCGATGGGCAACGGAGTGCTGCGGTGTCGCTGCGGGGCGGTCTGAATCGCATCGAGTTCGAGTACCAAAGCAAGGCGGACGGCGAAAGCGAAGTGCGGTTGCTGTGGGCTTCCCGCAGAACGCCATTGGAACCGGTGCCAGCGACGGCCTTGGTCCACGACGCGGAAGATTCCCGACTGACGGTGTGGGACTTGCGACGTGAGGGCAGGGAGTTGGTGGCCACGCATCGCTGCCTGGATTGTCATCCTCCCGCGGCACCCGTGACGGGCGGCATGCCGGAAATGCATGCGGAAGCACCGTCGCTTCAGGGCGTCGGTTCACGGCTCGATTCACGCTGGATGGCGCGGTGGATCCTCGATCCGAAGTCGTTGCGTGCGCAGGCGCGGATGCCGGCTGTCCTGCGTGGGGCAAACAAGGAACAGGAAGCGGCCGATCTGGCGGCATTTCTAGGGACCCGAACCGGAAGCGCCCTCGAGCAGGCGTCCGACGCAGCCGGTGATTCCGGGGTCGGTGCCAAGGTCTTTTCCGACCTGGGATGTCGGGGGTGTCACCGGGCGCCCGACGAGTCGGCGGTGGCGGGGGAGGATCGAATCTTGTTTTCGAACGTGCGGTGGAAGTGGAGAGGCAGCGCCTTGGAGGAGTTCCTTCGGGCTCCCGCGCGATGGCATGCCGGCACGCGCATGCCCGACTTTAAACTCTCGTCGGCGCAGGTTTCGGCTTTGTCGGCGTTTCTGCGCTCGTTCAACGACGAACCGGCTCCGAACCACACGCTGGCAGGTGACCCGGTGCGGGGCGGCCGGCTGTATCGAACCGCGGGTTGCGCCCATTGCCATCGGGCTGGCGAGACCGACCCGCTGACGGCCATCGCGCCCGGGTTGGCCGCGCTGCGCGCGTCGGCCCTTGAACGAGGCTGTTTGGCAGACAACGAAGGTCATCTCGGATCGGCACCCAAATTCGCCCTGACCGAGCGTCAGCGAGTGGCGGTGCGCGAGTGGCTTTCGAACGTCGAGGCATCGGCCCTGGGACAAGATACGCCGGCTGAGTTCATGGAGCGAAGCTATCGCGGACTCCGGTGCCAGGCCTGTCACGGGCGGGATTCGGAGACCGACCTGTTGTCGAGTCTGACCGTCAACCCGTTGGTGGGGACCGAAGAGGATGAGGAAGGCGCGGCGGCGGCGGGCAGCGTGCACGTGGGCCGTCCATCGCTGACTCATACGGGCGAAAAACTGTACGCGTCGTGGGTGGCGGACTTTTTGAGCGGCCGCATGGCGACGAAACCGCGTCCGGATCTTCAGGGGGTGATGCCGGCGTTTCCCGCCTATGCCGAGGCCTTGGCGGCGGGAATGGCGCAGCAGCACGGATTCGCGGTGGAAGCGGCGCCGCGGTGGGAGGTGAATCGCGAGGCGGCGGACGTTGGGCGTCGACTGACGCTGGTGGAGGGCGGGTTCAGTTGCATATCGTGTCACGGGGTGGGCTCGCAAAAGGCGTTGGCGGGTGCCGACACCGCCACCGTCAATTTCGGAGTGGTGGGCGAGCGACTCCGGCGCTCGTACTACTGGCGATACGTTCAGGATCCGGTGCGAGTGGCGCCGGGGACGATGATGCCGAGATTCATTGGTGAGGATGGGCGGACCGCGCTGCGTCACGTGTTCGACGGGGATCCCGAGCGCCAGTTCGATGCCATCTGGCATTACCTGCAGAGTCTGCGTCCCGCCCATCCGGCGGTGACACCTTGAGCGGTCCATCGAACACCGGGACCGAAGGCAAAGGGTTGCACCGTGAGGACACGTCGCGGTCCGGGAAAGCAGTTGAGGGCACAGGACCGCGGCCTGTGTTCAGCGGCCGGGCAGGACCCAATCCGGGCTGTTGGCCGGGTTGGCCCAGCGGCGCATGTCCTGAAGATCGCGAAGGCCCGGTGAATCGACGTGACCGTCGGCGTGGGCGGCGACTGCACGCCCGGTGTAGCGGGGGTGAACGAAACCCCAGGCGACGGGGCCATCGGCGGGGTCCCAATGAGCCGCCCAGTTGCGACCGACGAGGTACGGAGGTTTGACGATATGAAACCCGTTGACGATCCGGCCTTCGGGTCGGGCTGGGGTGGGAAGGAATTCGAGGGGTGCGCGAGCGGACACGAAGACCATGAGGTCTGAGGGACGTTCGATCTGGGTGGATTGCAGGGCGCAGAAATCGCCGAAGCGAGAGACAGCCAGGTCGGTCGGCGGCAGTTCGTCGTCGCCACCGACGAAGATGGAATTGATGCCGAGGGACGGGTAGACGCTGGCGGCGTAGACTCCCAGCGTGGGGTCTTCGAGGCGCCGGAACTGGTCGAGGAACGCGCGATTTTCGTTGGCGTAGATGACGTCGAAATTGTTTCCGAGGAATGGCGCGAGGCGCCACGGGTAGCGGGCCGCCACCTCGGCTACCAGTTCATTGCCGCGATCGTCCTTGGCCTGAAATCCCCGGCGGAATCCGGGCAGAAGGCGGTCGTTGTGATCGTCGGCGTAGAGCTGCCAGGCGGTCATCAACTGGCGGGCCGAGTTGATCTCATTGGCTTTGCGCGCCTGGCGTTTGGCGCGGCCGAGGGCGGGCCCGAGCAGGCTCGCCAGGATGGCAACGATGGCCATGACGACGAGGAGCTCGATCAGCGTGAAGGCACGCGGATGGCGAGCAGTCGCGGGGCGTCGTTGGATGCGCATCGTTCCCCGGTGCGCCGAAGGTTCGGCGACCGGAAGGGCCGAACTGTGCCCGGTTCGGTTCGAGCGCTCAAGGATGTGCAACGGACTTCACAGTCTCGGGTCTCCCCGGTAAGCATGAATGAAATTCGACGTGAGCCTCGCTTTGACTTTCGATCTGATTCCATTGCTGAAGAAGCACTTCGGTTTCGCGGCCTTTCGGCCACACCAGCGCGAAATCGTCGAGGACACCCTGTCCGGACGAGACGTGTTCGCGGTGCTCCCCACCGGCGGTGGCAAGTCGTTGTGCTACCAATTGCCGGCCCTGGCGCGCCCGGGCCTGACGGTGGTGGTCTCCCCCTTGATCGCCCTGATGAAGGACCAGGTCGACGCCCTCACCGCCGCCGGTATTCCGGCGACCTTTCTGAATTCGTCGCTGGCGTCGGGAGAGTCGCGTCCGCGACTCCGCGGACTTCACGCGGGCGAGTATCGGTTGCTGTACGTGGCGCCCGAGCGGTTGATGCTGTCGGGATTCCTGGAGGACCTGAAGCGATGGCGGGTGTCGTTGTTTGCCATCGACGAGGCGCATTGCATCAGCGAGTGGGGGCATGATTTCCGACCTGAGTACCGGCAACTGGCCTCGTTGCGAACCGAGTTCGAAGCGGTCCCGATGATGGCATTGACGGCCACGGCGACGGAGCGGGTGCGTGCGGACATCGTGAGGCAGTTGCACCTGAGGGAGCCGCGCGTCTATATCGCCAGTTTCAACCGACCCAATCTCAACTACCGGGTATCCGCGAAGTCCGGTGCCTTTGAGCAGGTATGCGCGTTTCTACGGAGCCGCTCCCGGGAGGCTGGGATCATCTACGTGCAGAGTCGGAAATCGGCAGAGTCCTTGGCGGCGAAGCTGCGATTGGAGGGCGTTCCGGCGGCCGCCTACCATGCGGGGTTGGAGGCGGCCGAGCGGTCGCGGAACCAGGAGGCGTTCCTGCGGGATGAGGTGCGCGTGGTCTGCGCGACGATCGCCTTCGGCATGGGCATCAACAAACCCAACGTGCGGTTCGTGATCCATTACGATCTGCCGAAGAACGTCGAGGGATACTACCAGGAGACCGGCCGCGCGGGGCGTGACGGCCTGCCCAGCGACTGTCTGTTGCTGTTCAGTCCGGGCGACGTGCAGAAGTACCTGCAGTTCATCGATGAGAAGCCCGATCCCGGCGAACAGGCGATCGCGCGGGAACAATTGCGGCAAATGGTGCATTACGCGGAGTCGTCGGTATGCCGGCGCGTCGAACTGCTGCGCTATTTCGGGGAAACGTATGAGAACGTCGGCTGTGGGGCCTGCGACAACTGTTTGTCCCCGCGGGCGACCTACGACGGCACGGTCGATGCCCAGAAGCTGTTGTCCTGCGTCTTTCGCATCCGCCAGCACAGCGGCTTCAGCGTCGGCATTCAGCACGTGGTGGATGTCCTGCGTGGCGGGGAGACCGAGCGCATCCGGCGATGGGGGCATGAGAAGTTGTCGACATACGGGATTGGGCGGGATCGTGACAAGGCCACCTGGGCGGCGGTGGCGCGGGAGTTGGTTCGACTCGGGTACCTCCGTCAGACACCGGGTCAGTTCAGCAGCCTGGAATTGACGCCCGATGGCATGACGGTTTTGCGGCAGCGGGGCCGGATCATGCTAACCCGGCCGGTGACCGCTCCGCCGGTGACGCGGCCAAAGGTCGGCGACATCGGGTGTGACGAGGTGCTGTTCGATCGATTGCGGGAGTTGCGTCGGCAGTTGGCGGGCAAGTTGGGTGTTCCGCCCTATATCGTCTTCGGTGATGTCTCGCTGAAACAAATGGCACGTTACTATCCGCAGAACGACGAGGAATTCCTGCGTATCAATGGTGTGGGCGATCGAAAACGGGCCGAGTTCGGTCCGGCCTTTTTGGAGGCCATCCAGGATCACCTGCAGAAGAATCCACGGCAGATGTTCGCGGAGGATGCCTTTGGTGGCGGATAGAGAAGATAGGTGATGACGCAGGCGATGGGCTGCGCCGTGAGGACACGTCGCGGTCCGGGCCAGGGGGGAGCCGATCAACCCATCCAATCTCGCTGGCGGTCGAGTTTCTCGGCCAGGATTTGCTTGGCGAGCTTCACATTCTCGGCCACCTGGAAATCGAACATGCCGACCAATGCGAAATCGGCGCCGTTCTGGAAAGCAAACCGGAAACCGGCTCGAGGGTGGATGGCGCCGGCGGCAAGTACTTTATAGGCGATCCACGGCCGTTCGAGTTCCGACATGAACCTCACGGTTTCCATGGGGTCTTTGCACCAGTAGTTGTCGGTCGCGTAATTGTCGATCACATCCTTGTCCTGTCCAGGTTGGCGGCGCGACCAGTAGTTCTCCGCGTGGAGCGTTTTGACGTAGAAGTCCGGAGCGAATCCGGCTTTTTCCACTTCGCGCGGAGTGCGGAGTTCGTGTCCGGCGACACCGGCAATCAGGCCCTTGGATTTTATGTTGGCGATGAGTTCGCCGATGAGGGCGACACTGCCCTCGCGGGTCCATTGGTCACCGAGGTTGCCGACAAGAAACGCACCCGAGGCTCCGGCATCGACGGCTTCAGTGACACAGGTCATGAGGTCGGACTTGGAGGGGTTGATCTGGGCCAGGTACTGGATCTTGCCCCCGCGCGCGCGGTACTTGCGATAGACCTCGACGGCGTGGGGATCGCTGGGACTGGCGACCATGGTGTTGATACCGTGGGCTTCGCAGAGCGCCCAGGTGTCCATGATGCGTTCGTCGGAAAAGTAGTGCTTGAGCAGGTCGGAGACGTAAATGAGATCGCGGCTGTGGGCGTAGCCGCTAATGAGGTTGCCACCGCAGATGAGGCGGCTGATGCGGAGGTTCCCGATCTTGCCTGCCGGCAGGGGATGGGGGTCCGCAGGGATCAAGGGCTTGGAGTTGGGCGTCACATCGGCGGCGTGAGCCTTGAGATGTTTCTCCTCGAGGCTGAAGGCGAGGGGCGCGGCCAGGGTGGCGGCTGATGTTTTGAGGAATCGACGTCGGGGGAGAGACGGAGATTTCATGATCGGTTCGGTTTGGCGCCGCGGATTGAGACCACCGGCTGGCAGTACGTCTTTGCCCGAACCCTTTCCTATCTGCGTCCGTGTGCCAGTGTTCTGGGGCGAATGGGAGACGAGGGAATCGAAGGACCGCACGGTGGCCCGCGCCGCCTCGGCG
This sequence comes from Verrucomicrobiales bacterium, assembly GCA_016795425.1. Classification (GTDB taxonomy): domain Bacteria; phylum Verrucomicrobiota; class Verrucomicrobiia; order Limisphaerales; family CAIMTB01; genus CAIMTB01. The sequence goes on along the minus strand of JAEUHG010000139.1, from coordinate 51,980 downwards.
TCCGAGGAGAGTTTCTGGGCCGAGCGACGGTCGGCTGGGGCGATCAGGAGAGGGGAACGAAGCCGAGGGCCTGAGTCGGCCCCCTGACCTCGTGCGCCTCAACCTTTGAGCTGGCGTGACCGGACATCAATGCGGCGTTCCTCCCAAATTCCAAGCCCCAGCGACCCGGCAATTTCGACATGCTCGGGCTGGCGGTTGAGAAAGGTGGAGAACTTATCCGGCTTGGAATCCGCAATCGGCTTCATACCCATCGCGACGCGCTTCTTGTCGAGGTCCCGCCAGCCGACGCGGTCGAGGGCGACGGGGTCCGTGGCGAAGTAGAGCGTGCGATGTTCCCAGACGAACTCAGGTCGGGCCGAGGGTCCGCCGTGGTAGAGGGCGCGGATGCCGTCGAGGATGTGGAGCACGGTCTTGTCGCGGATCACCGGCAGGGAAACCGCGGCCGGGATGAAGGCGCCGCAGACATTCAGGGTGCTGGAGGAGTGAGTGCGGCTGACGTTGTTGACCAGTCCGTGGGAAAGGTTCTTAAGGGCGAGCGTAATGCCAGCGGATTGATGGTCCTTCAGCGCGGGCAGGTTGATGAGTTTGTTGACCTCCCGAGTGATGAACTTGGCGGCATAGGAACGGCGCGCGGAAGGGTTGGTGGCGTCTTGTCCAGGCAGGACGACTGCCAGATCAAGATAGTGGTCGGGATCATAGCCGGCCATGTCCTGCTGGATCTCGGTGTAGTCCTCGCTGGCCGAAGACCAGCGCACTCCTGACGGCAGCCAGGTGTCCATGCCGTTCTGAAGGAACTGCTGGCGATACCGGTCGTAGACCACGATGTCCTTGCGTCGAACCCCGGCGGATTCCAGTCCGGCGACGATTCCCTGAAGAACTTCCGGGCCGCTCATGACGAGCGGGCCTCCGACCGGGGTCAGTTTGATGCCGACCACATCGCCGGGTTCGAAGAACTGGCGCCACGCGTCGGTGGGTTCGTCGGCATCGGTCAGTTCCATCATGCCTTCATTGAGCAAGCGCCGGATGGGATCGGCGTAGAACTTCCCGTCGAGAAGGCAGCCCGGATGCGAGGCAACGACCACTCGCCCCGGGTAAAGGCCGGGCATTCCCAGTTTGGAACGGCTGGATTTCGAGGTGACTTCCGCGGAACGCACGAGGCGGGGCAGGCTAAGGCCGGCGAGGGCGGCGGCTCCCAGCCACTCGCGCCGCGACCAACGGTTCCTGGATTGCATGCTGGAAAGCTGACGAGGCGCCCGGAAATGTGCAAGTGGGGCCAGGGTCCGGCACCAATGCGGGATAACGTTCCCGGAACCTCAACGCTTCGGCTCGGGCTGGCGCAGGGACTGCAGGTAGGCAATGAGGTCGCGGATCTCGAAACGGGTAAGGACTTCGCCCATGGGTGGCATGGCCGACACGGTGCTGGTCACCTGATGGGCGATGTCCTTGTGATCCATTCGTCGCATGGCCCCGGTCGACAGACGAAGAAGGAGAGTGTGGTTGGTATCGGAGAGACGGACTCCGTCGAATTCGTCGCCGTTGCGAAGGGTCACCATCGTGGTGGCGAATCCGTCGGCGATGCGGGCGCTGGGCTGAATGAGGGATTCCAGCAGGTATTCGGCGTCCACCCGCGAACCGATATCGGCGAGCACCGGGCCGACCTGCTTGCCTTCACCGCCGCCTTCGTGGCAGCGAACGCATTGGGCGTTGGCGTGGCTCTTGAAAATATCGCGGCCAGCGTCCGGGTTCCCGCCTCGCAGCGTGGGTCGGTACCCCGCAAGCGGGTCCTGGGCGGGTCGCCTGGAATCGATGTCGGCCATGGTGGCGCGAATGCGCTCCTCAGGGCGTCGTGCGGCGGCTTCGAGCACATCGAGTTCGAGGTCAGGCTTCAATTGGCCGGTGGCCAGTTCACTGAGACGTTGCTCAAACCAGGAAGCCGCGACCGGACCCGTGATGGGGACGGCTAAGCTGATGGCCAACTGTCGTTCCGCGATCGGCCAGCGGGACCAACCCGCTTCCAATTCTCCCATGAACTCGTCAGGGCGAAGTGTCGACTGCAGACGCCGGGCCGCCAACCGGAGTTCGAGCAAGGGTGAGGCGAGCGATTGCCGAAGGGCAGCGGGGAAGAGCTCCGGACTGCGAAGCGCGAGCAAGGAGAGCGCGGCGACTCGCACTCGAGCCGGTTGGGATTCGGAATTCAACCAGTCCACGAAGTAGGAGGGTTCGACGGGCAATCCGTGGTCGAGAACCACGCGCACCAAGGTGGGCATCAAGCGTTCCTCCTTGTTGCCTGCCAAGGCATCGAAGTGTTCTTGAATGCGGGCGTGCCCCAATCCCGCATCGCGCGGCCCGAGGTGGCGCATAAATCCTTGGACGCGGTCCAGCGCCGGCGTTCGCGACCAATCCGCCAGACATTCCAGGGCTTCGGCGCGTAGCTCACCTGGGTGACTGCGGTTGGTGGCATAACTGGCGAGCCGGCGGGAGGCTTCCTCGCTGCCGAGTTGCAGGTTGGCATTCAGGAGGCGCCGAACCAGCCCGGGGTCCGTCGGGAGCACCGGTTTGGCGATCTCGGCGGCGAGCGCCGGGATGGCCTCAGCGATGCCATCGTCATCATGAATGGAGCGGACCGCCTCGGCGTAAACCAGGGGGGCTGCATCGGACAGGAAATCGCGCGCTTCGACCGCATGCTGCCGGCGCAAGGCGACCACAGCGGCGATTCGCACCTGCGGATTGGCATGGCGCGCCAAGGTGGCGAGTTGGGTGGGAGAGGCGGCGCCGGCCAGACCCATGATCCCGGCGTGCCGCAGAAACGGGTCGGCGCCGTTGTCGACATCGAGCAAATGGACGAGAGCGGGAAAGGCAGTGGCGTCGCGGAGTTTGCCGAGGGCGATGGCCGCCTGGAACCGGACCGATGCGTCCGTGTCGTCGAGGAGCAGGATCAAGGTGTCACGGGCGCCGGCGAGCCGTGCTTCGCCTGCGATCCTGGCGCTTTGTGCGCGAATTCGGGGATCGGCATCGGAGAGGGGCAGGTCGGTGGCGGCGCGAATGGCTCGGCTCTGGCCCAAGCCGCGGATGGCGTGGAGGCGGGCGATCCACGGCGCACGGGTTGCGAGAGCCAGAGTTCGGAGATCCGCGAGCCGGCCCCGGCGCACCAATTCGAATTGGGCGCGTTGTCGCACACGCAGATCGGCGTGAGCCAGCCAGGTCAGGAGGTCGTCGATGGATTGATCCCTGGCGCCTTGCCGGAGTCGGTCGCGAACTTCGGCGCGCATTGCGGATTTGGCGGCGGTCGGGTCGTCGACACGCCAGATGGATCCCTTCCCGCTGGGGGCCCACATGCCGTCCCAATCGCCGATGAAAAGAGCGCCATCAGGACTGAAGGCTAGGCACGACGCCATCATGCCCGACACGAACGTGTGTTCGTTGGCCATCTCGAATCCGGCCCCTTTGGGACGGGCTTGGAACGCCGTCACCTTGGCGACGGGGTATTGGATAAGAAAGAAGTGGCCGCGATACGCGTCCGTGAGCGCGGTGCCGGGATTGTACTGAAAGGAGCCGGGGCCGATGGAGTAGTTCGAGATAGGCGGAAGAATGTGGGCCGGTTGACCAGGGAAATGCGGCACCCAGAGCCGCTCGTCGATCCAGGGATTGTAAGTGGGTTGCCCGGTGTACCTGGCCCAACCCGATTCGCGGAATTGCCAATGCAGGCGCCAGCCGGAGTCGCTGCCCTCGGCAATGAACACGAAGCGCTCCCGTTCATCCGCAAGATCGCCGTCGTTGTCGACCGTGAACAAATTGCCGAGTTCGTCGAAGGCGATTTCCTGGGGATTGCGTAAACCGGTGGCAAAAACCTCGAGCTCCGTGCCATCCGGATTCATGCGCAGGACACCGCCGGTGTTCGGATGGTGCAGCCGCCGACCTTCCCGGTTGGTCACCGAAAATCCGTTGTCGCCGATGGAAAAGTAGATCTTTCCGTCCGGACCGACGATGAGTCCGTGCAGGTCGTGACCGTCGAAGGCGGCGTGGACGCCGAAGCCACGGAAAATGCTTTCCTGCCGATCCGCCACACCGTCGCGGTTCTCGTCCCGAAGTCGCCAGAGATCGGGATAGATCGTGACGAAGACATCGTCTTGCCACGGCAGAACGCCGGCGACGACGCCGTTGATTTCTTCGTTGAAGCCCTCCGCGAACACCTGCGCTTGGTCCGCGAGCCCGTCACCGTCGCTGTCCTGGAGCAGGTCGATCCGCTCTCGGACAGCCGTGAGATCGCGCCAATCGTGGGAACCGTCCTCGTTGTAATCTCGAAGCCAGGAGGCATTGATCGTGCTGAATTCCGGGGCCATCCGGCGTCGAAAGAACTCCCGCAGATCGTCGACCGATTGGTTGGAGAGGTCGTCGATAAGCCAGTCGGGATGTCCGCGGATATCGATGTCGACGGTGCTGCGGCGGGCAGTCTCGGCGATATACAGCCTGCCCTGGTCGTCGAAAGACAGGGCGACCGGACTTCGCAGCATGGGTTGGCGGGCCCAGCGGACAATTTCAAAGCCCGGCGGCGGTTTGGGGACTTGGCCCGGGGCGACTTGGGATCGGCCGGGGTCGGCCGCCAGCAGCGTCAGCGACGCGGCGACGGCGGTCATGATGCCAGGTTTCATTGGTATTTGGGCGTCACACCGACTCGGACGGGCGGCTTGGTTGCGTCGTGTGGTCGGCGGGGAATTGCGGTGGAGAGCATTCTGGGTGGCCGCCGGTTCCGTTCAGAACGGCGCACCTGCCATGAACTCGGGCTGGAATGCCCTGTCGCAGCGCAACAGGGCCCACCTGGATTGGAATTGAATCCAGTCAGGCGACCCTCGTCGCGCTGCGACGAGGTGCGCTGGGTTCGGCGGTTCACGGAGAGGACAGGCTCAGGGAACCAGCAGGTGTTCGATCGAGAGCCGAAGTTCGCGAGGTGGGCCTTCAGCGGACCGTTCGCGCACGGTCAATTGATTGCCTTGAAGCACCACGTCCTCGACTCCTCGGAAATCCGGAGGGATCTCCAGGAGAAAGGCGATGTACTCCTTGCCAACCGCCTGTCCGGAATCGAGGTGCTCGGCCAGCGGCCGATCCCAGATGCGTCCTTTCTTGGTCAGAATAGGGAACGGTTGATGAAGGCCGGTGGTGCCGAACTCGAGTCCGCGCGCAGCCGGCGCGCCGTCACGAACATCGCGCCAAAGGCTGATCCAAGGGTAATCGGATGTTTTCCAGAAATATCCCAGGAGCAGTCGGGTGGAGGGACTGATGGCCGTCACCCAACCATAGGGTTGGTCGATGGCGTAGGTGACAACGTTCGGCTCGGGGTCGTCGAGGAGTCGGCGAAGATCGACGGATTCGCCGTCCTTGGTCAGCGCGCGCGGCCAATAGGACGAGGGTTCCTCCGGATGGGGGAGAGAACCACCCTGGGCAAAGCCGCGGCGGCCGTTGCAGTCCACGAGGGTACGGGTGTCGAGGAAGGGCGGTCCGATGGTTGGGTGTTGGACGCAATTGTAGAGGCGGCCGAGTGGGTTTTCGTTGGTGATGACTTCGCGCACCGCGAAGACGGGATCCGAGACCGAGAAGCGGATGCGCCGTTGGATGGCGAGGCCGGCGATGGGGAGTTTCGCCGACATCGTCGCTTCGAGGGCTCCGGCGCGTGGACTCACTTCACCGCCGGGCTGCCACGCCACGTGGCTGGCTTCACCGTGGTACGGCATGCCGCGGGCGCCTTCGGCCTCGGAGGGTGGACCCCAGCGATCGAGGCACAGAAAGTGACCGAAACCTCGAATCGCGGTGTCGCCAGCGGTCGGGGTTCCCCAATGGAGGGGATTCACCGGGTTGCCGACGCGCCGGAAGTCTCCGATCGCACCGCCGTCGAGGTCGGCAACCAGGCGCGCGGTGGCATTGGAGAAGACAAGGCTGCGACGGACGGCGGATTCGGTGGCGGCTGCGGTGGAGGAACCATCCCCCGCGAGGCAAAGGCTGAGGGCGAAAGCGATGGTGGAAACGCGAAACATGATGGCGGGCTTGGACATGGCAGCGGGAACCGGATCATTCAATCTCCAAAGCAGGGAGGGATGGTGGGGTGCTTCCAGGCAGGTGACGGAAGTATCTGGTGGACTCGATGGCGTAAGCCTGACGAGATGCCAGAGGATGGTGCGCTGCCGGAACGGAGTATTCATCCGCCCGGTGCCAAGGTGGAGTTGAGAAGGCAGTGATTCTTCAAGGTACGGAATCGGTGAGTGATACTGAGCCTGGCAGGTTCCCATACTTCCCGGGACGCCCTTTTGAAAAACCGCTGCTCGCGTCACCGGCGCGGATCGCCCTAGGATTCGGCGCCGACCATGAAACCTTCGATGCTACGCGTGGCGTTCCTGCTGGCCCTGGGAATGGGCCTGGCGGGCTGCGCCTCTTCGTCTATGAAATCCGTTGCGACCGGGCAGCACTCGGCCCGATTCCAGACCTCGATTTCTCACCCGGTGGATATCGCCTACCTTCGTTATTTGCCCAAGGACTACTCCGCTACGGCGGGGAAGCGATGGCCGCTCCTGATCTTCCTGCACGGCGCGGGTGAAAGAGGGACCGAGCTGAGCAAGGTCGCGGTTCATGGTCCTCCGAAGTTGATCCAGGCCGGCAAGGAATTTCCCGGCGTGGTGGTGTCGCCGCAGTGTCCGGAAGGCCAGGTATGGGATGTGGAAGGGTTGGATGCCTGGTTGACGGACTTGCTGGGGACTTTGGCTGTGGACCCGAAGCGGGTTTACCTCACTGGTCTAAGCATGGGGGGATACGCCTCCTGGGATTGGCTGGCCGCGCATCCGGAACGTTTCGCGGCGGTGGTGCCGATTTGCGGCGGTGGCAGCACGATTCGGTTGAAGTTACCCCAGGGGGCTCGCCGCGAAGCACTGAAGCGGCTGCCGATCTGGGTGTTTCACGGAGCCAAGGACAATGTCGTCGCGCTGGATGAATCGCAGCGGATGGTGGAGGCCCTGAAAGCCATCGGAAACCAACCCAAGCTCACGGTTTATCCGGACGCAGGGCACGATTCATGGACGGCAGCGTACAACGATCCTGCGCTTTACGATTGGATGTTCGGGCAGGCGTTGAAATGACCGGCCCTCAGCCGCATTGAGCGTGATGGCGCAGGGCGTGGTCGACGAGGACCAACGCGGTCATCGCCTCGACCATGGGCACCGCGCGAGGAAGGACGCAGGGATCGTGGCGTCCCCGGCCGGTGAGCGTGGTGTTCTGGTATCTCGCATCGACCGTTTCCTGTTCCCGCATGATGGTGGCGACAGGTTTGAAGGCCGTGCGGAAGTAGATGGTTTCGCCGTTGGTAATGCCGCCCTGCACGCCGCCGGAGCGGTTGGTGGTGGTACGCACCTTGCCGTCGATATTGCGGAACGCATCGTTGTGGTCGCGGCCGGTGAGGAGCACGCCGCCGAAACCGCTGCCGACTTCGAACCCTTTGGAAGCCGGCAGGCTGAGCATGGCCTTGGCGAGGTCCGCTTCGATTCGGTCGAAAACCGGTTCGCCCCAGCCGGGCGGGACGCCGCGGGCGACGCCGAGGATGACCCCGCCGACGCTATTGCCCTGGCTGCGAACTTCCTCGATGCGGGCGACCATGCGCGCAGCGACCTCGGCATTGGGGCAGCGGACGATGTTGGCTTCGACGTCTTCCGTCCGGAACGACTCCGGGTCGACCGGAGCGAGGATGTCCTGAACCTGGACGACACAGGCGAGAACGGAGACGCCCCAGCGTTCCTTGAGCAGCTTCTTGGCGATGGCGCCCGCTGCGACTCGGCCGATCGTTTCGCGGGCACTGCTGCGTCCGCCTCCCGGCCAGGCGCGAATTCCGTATTTGGCGTGGTAGGTATAATCCGCGTGGGACGGTCGAAACTTCTCGGCCATTTCTGAGTAGGCCTCCGGTCGGTAATCCTGGTTTTTGACCCACATGGAGATCGGGGTGCCCAGGGTACGGCCCTCGAACGTGCCGCTGAGAATCTGGACCGCGTCGGTTTCGTGGCGAGGCGTGGTGATCGTGGATTGGCCGGGACGACGTCGATCCAGGTCGGGCTGGATGTCGGCTTCCGAGAGTTCCAAGCGAGGCGGGCAGCCGTCGACGACGACGCCAACGCCCCCGCCGTGGGATTCGCCCCAGGTCGTTAGGCGGAACAACTGGCCAAAGGAATTGCCCATGCGGCGCCAGCGTGCCGGAAGGGGCGGGCCGGGGTCAAACGGCGCGGGGAATCGTGGGAGCGGGGGCGAAGCGGGTCCCAGGTCGCCTAATGGGTGACCCGGGCATGGGAGGCGAGGCCAAATCGGCGATCCGCCCAGCAACGCAGTCCGTCCAGCGCTTTGGCGCGGTGGCTGATTACCGATTTTTCCGCCGACGACATCTCGGCGAAGGTGGTCGAGAAGCCGTCGGCCACGAAGAGCGGATCATACCCGAAGCCGTTGGTTCCGCGCGGGCCGGCGAGGATGCGTCCGTCGCACACACCCTCGAACAACTGGCTGGGCAGGCCCGAGCCGATTTCCGTCAGGGACAAGGCACAACGAAAGCGGGCGGTGCGCTGTTCCTCCGGAGTGTCGGCGAGCAGGCGGAGGAGTTTCTCATTGTTAGCCGCATCGGGCGCATTGGCCGAGACTTGGACATCGGTGGCGGCGAATCGGGCGGACCGGACACCGGGGTCGCCATGGAGGGCGTCGACTTCGAGGCCCGAATCGTCAGCGAGGACCCACCACGCTTGGGTGCGATCCGTGCCGCGCTTCAGCAGGAGCCAGCAGGCCACGCCTTCGCTCTTCAACTTGGCATTCTCGGCGAAGGTGGTGCCTGATTCGTCGATAGGCGGAGCCCCGGAAAGTTCCCGAAGGGTGAGGTAGCGAAATCGGTTGCCCAGGAAGGTTTGGATTTCACGCGCCTTGTGGGCGTTTCTCGTGGCGATGACCAGGGTTTTCACGCAGTGACAGGCAGGTTTGGGTCGGTTGGAGACCGGCGGTGGTGACGGGCCGGCCTTACGGAAGGGGGATGCGGTAGCTCGTGAACAAGCCGTGGGCTGTGTAGTCCGCGGCGCCGCCGAGCGAAGGTTCGTGGTAGGTGAAAAAGCCGTACTCCACGCGCAGCGACTGTCCCCGTTTCATCTTTCGCGTGATGCCGGCAGTGGCGGCGTGTCGGGTGAACTGAATCCCCAACGGCAGGCTGGAGGCCGCATTATCCTGACCGTAATCGGCGTCGGAAAAAAGGTAGGTGGCGATGAAGTCGGTTTTCTCATCGACCACGAAAGTGGCGGAGTTGAGGAGGTTCCAGACCTCACCCTGGTAGGGCGCCACTTCTGCCTCATTATTGTTGCCGGACAACGATCGGCTGGTGGTCCAAGTGAGCGCCGTGGAGAAGTGCAACCGGCTCCAGGGAGTGAGGACAAATCCCGCTCCGACGACATGGGCGTCATATTGGCCGGCGAGAAGGCGTCCACCGGAGAAGGAAGTGGGAGGGACTTGGGCGAAGTCCTGGACCGAGTCGGTTTCGGTCTCGAAATCGGTGGCGGCGAGGCTGTAGCGCAGTGTGGCTTTGAGCCATTTGCAGGGGCGAAACACCCAGCGCGTGTCGAACTCGTCGGTGAGCGTGTCGCGCGACCGGATGAAGGCCGGATAACCATTTCCACTGGAGAACAGATCCACGTCCCGGAGGTGATCGTAATGGTTGGAGCGGTCGCGCCGTCGGTATTTGGCCTGCAGACTGGCTTGTTTCCACGGGGAGACCGTGAAACCGACCTCAAAATCCTGCAGGTCTCCGTCAGCATCGGTATCCCTCAGGAATGCTTGAGTCGTATCTGTAAGTCCTTCCTCGAAATGTGAGTAGGATTCCTGCTGAAACCGGGTTTCGGCGAAGAGGATGGTGTAGGGGATTCCCGAATACCGGAGCCCAAAGTTCTCGTCCGTGGCGGCACGGTCGATATTGGCATCGTAGGCGGTGCGGGTGCCGTAGGCTTGGCCGCCGGCGAATCCTTCCTGTCGCGACCAATCCGCCTGAAGTCCCGCATAAAAGTGGAGTTGCTCCCAAGGGCCGAGCATGACGTTGGCATTGGCGGTGTGGGACCGCCGACGAAGCGTCAGGTCATCGGTGCTGAGATCGAGCGAGGGCGGGACGGTCGGGTCGTTGGGGGCGAAGCTTTCGACACTGAACCCTCCGATGTCCTTGAGTTGGGAATAGAGGTACCCGCCGGAGACGTAGAGCCAGTCGCGGAGTTGGCGTTCCAGGCGCAGGACGTTGGCCCCGCGCCAGTAGTCCTGCCGGTCGTTGATCCGATTGGCAAAATCGAAACCACCGCCCTGGGTGTCGTAGTTGGTCTTGAGGTTGTTTTGCTCGTGCCACTCGAACTGCGCCTGGTCGGAGATCAGCAGTCCATCCCAGTCGTAACGGATATCCAACGTCACCAGGTGGGTGGTTTCGTCGACGCGTTGGCGACCGGGGTAAATCGCGCGTCGAACTCCCCCGCGATCCAGGGCTCCCCAATTGAGAGTGGCTTCGGTGCCGTCGCGAAGATGGAGGTCGTACGCGATCTGGAAGACCGGCAGATCCGGGAGGGCCAGGCCGAGTTCGATGGTGGCGTGGCGATGTCGAAGCACGAGGTCATCATCGAGCCGCGGCGCGGCGTCCCCGTAGGGCTTATAGTAGCCGCCGGTGTCATCGTGGTACCGGTGAAACTCCTGATATCCGACGCGAACCCAGCCCAGGTCATCGCGTTCGACCCGCGCGTTGAACCGGTGCTGATCCGTGCCGGTGTACGTCCTGCCCTCGATCTCCACGCGGGTCCGCGGATCCATGTCGTACTTGAGGGAGAACTCTGAAAGGCCGTCCCCCCACCCGTCGCGCATCCAATAGTGTTCGCGGAACCGGGCTTCATTGCCGTCCACGGCGATGTATTGGGCGGCGGGGGTGAATGAATAGGAAAGGCGCGGTTGTGCGGAATCTTCGGACCACGCGGCCCCTTGATCGATCCAGGCTCGAAGGATCCCGATTTCGTCGGCTGTCAGGGGTTCGCCCTTTCCGGTCGGGGGCATCTCCATGTCCTCGACCAATCTCGCCACGAAATGAATCAACGGGCTTTTGGCACTGTCGCCGGGAACGATGGCGGCTCCCTGGTCGCCGCCTCGGATGGCGTCCTCGCGATTATCAAGACGATACCCGGCTTTGGGCTTTTCTGCGCCGTGGCAACGGAGGCACGCCTTTTCGAGAATGGGTTGGATATCGGCGGAGAAGGCGACCGGTCGCGTGGCCGGTGGCGGCAGTTTGGAAACGTCGACCGTGGCGAGGACTGGGTCGGCCGCGGCGGCCCGGAGACAAGCGGCGAGACAGGCCGCCAAGGTCAGCGGGACGGTGAAACCGGTCTTAGGTGGGGAAGAGGGAAAAGCGCTCACGCGACCGTGGGTTGGGGCTCAGTAGAGCAGCTTGGGTTGGAAGTTGGAGCCATGGACGGCGGTATGGCAGCCGGCGGACCAGCAACTGCCGAGGGAGAGGAGCGAGCGATGATCGGTTTTGCCAATCCAGACCTCGCCGGCGCCGGATTGGACCTGGGCGTGGCATTTCAGGCAGAGGTTGGCGTCGCGCTCGGTCAGAAGCTTGGAGTTGATGGAGCCGTGGGGCTGGTGGCAGCTGACGCAGCCTTCCCGCATCGCTTCATGTTCGAAGACGTACGTCCGCGCCTGTTCCTTATGGCAGGAGGAACATTGCTCGTTGAGGCGGGCCATGCCGAGGCCGCCGGCGGGCTTGAAGATCTCGCGGCCATGCGGGTCATGGCATTGGACGCAATTCAGAATACCCTCAGTGACCGGATGGTGAGAGGGCAGGCGGAACTGGAGATGCACATCCTGATGGCAATCGAAGCAGGCTTTCGGATCCTTGCGCGGATTGATGATGAATTGGGCCCGTTCGCGCGGCGCCTCGGCATGGCGGCTGCCGGGGCCATGGCAACTTTCGCAGCTCGTGCCGCCAGGCAGTTTCTCGATATCGGCCTGCACCCGGAAATGAACACTGCCCTGGAAGGCGTGGGAGTAATTGGTGTGACACTCGTAACAGGCCTGGTTGCCCACGAAGGTCGCTCCGGGAATATGGGGCGGTACCACGACGGTCCGTTGCACGCTGCTGCAGGAGCTGATGACGAGAGCCAAGCCGCCGAGCAGGAATCCTGCGGCCGCAGCGAACCACCTTTTTGAGAAACGGGAACCGGGCATGCGAGGCGATCTGCCACTGGATGCGTGCGACCCCGACGGTGGCACGGCTTCCAGGAGATTGCCGGGCGGTTCTATCTGGCGTCTGGTCAACAGGCAATGCGATTTCCTGAAGGCAAACGCCCGACGGGCGCATCTCCGAGTTGTCGAGTTGGCGGCACCACCGTTCCGGCCGGGAATTGCCGTGCTGGGAAAGCGGCAGGGGACTGCCGCAGTCCACGACGCTTCGCGCCAGTCCGCACCCTGGGGCCAGGCCAACGCGGGTCGTCGTGGAGTGCGGGAGTCCTCTCCCGCCATTTTAACGGAAATCGCCCCGACAACTTGGAGATCGCCCAATGCCCGACGGGATGCCCAGAGTTGGGGCCGGGAAGTTTGCGCGTGACAGGAGGCGGGGGGTATCCCGGAATCGGGGGGCAGTGGTGCAGTCACTTACTTTCTCTTTTCGGCCGAAGCTTCTCGATACGTTGAAGGGGTACACGCGGGAGGAGTTTTTTCGGGATCTCAACGCAGGCCTAACCGTCGGAGTGGTGGCGCTGCCCCTGGCGCTGGCCTTCGGAATCTCCTCGGTGGCGGATCCGCGTGCCGGGCTTTACACCGCGATCGTCGCCGGCTTCCTGATTTCGCTGTTGGGTGGGACGCGGGTGTGTATTGGCGGACCGACGGGGGCGTTTATCGGGATCGTGTATGGCGTTTACGCCCAGTATGGGATGGCGAACCTGACCCTCTGCACGATCCTGGCGGGATTGATGTTGTTGGCGATGGGTTGGGCGAAGCTGGGCGGGTTGATCAAATACATCCCCTACCCGGTGACCGGTGGATTTACGGCGGGCATCGCCCTCATCATTTTGAGTTCGCAGTTCAAGGATTTGCTGGGGATTGGGTTGGCGGAGGGTGAGAAGGTGCCGGCCGAGTTCGTACTGAAGATGATCTTCCTGGCGAAGCACCTGGGCTCCATCAACGTTTTGAGCATCGGGTTAGCGGCGGTCTCGATGGTCATCATTTTCGGCTGGCCGGCACGTTGGCAGCGGTTCCTGCCAGGCAGCATCGCCGCGATGATTTTCGGCACGTTGGCGGTGGTGATCGGACATCTCGACACGCGATTCGGCGTGGCCACCGTGGGCTCCACTTTCGGCGCCATCCCGCAATCCCTTCCGCCGCTGACCTTGCCGTCGATCAATTGGATGGAGTTGCCGGCGCTGTTTCGTCCCGCCTTCACCATCGCCATGTTGGCGGCGATCGAATCGCTGCTGTGCGCGGTGGTGGCGGACGGCATGATCGACGATCGCCATGATTCAAACCAGGAGTTGGTGGCCCAGGGCATCGCGAACATCGGTTCGGGATTGCTGGGCGGCATCCCGGCGACGGGCGCCATTGCTCGGACGGCGACCAATGTGCGCAACGGTGCCAGGACGCCAGTGGCCGGGCTGATTCACGCCGTGGTGCTCCTGGGGATCGTGCTGGTGGCCGCGCCGCTGGCCACGAACATTCCGTTGGCCACGCTCGGTGGCGTGCTGGTCAACGTGGCGTTGCGCATGGGGGAATGGCACAACTTCCGGCGTGTGACTCGCTGGCCGCGTGGCGACGCCCTGGTGTTCCTGCTCACCTTCGCGTTGACCGTGCTCTTCGACCTGACCTTCGCGGTCGAGGTTGGCCTGTTGCTGGCCGCGGCGATGTTCATCCATCGCATCGCCTCGACCACTCAGTTGATCGCGGCGGACACGCGGGAGACTTCTGATTCCGCGCAGAACCGCATGGAAGGTAAGGAAATCCCGAAGGGGGTCGTGACGTTTCGATTGGTGGGGGCCTTCCTGTTCGGCGCGGCCGACAAGCTGGAGACCGGACTGAAGCGGTTGAGCGAGCGCCCGCGGGTATTGATCCTGCGCATGCAGGATGTTCTGGCCATTGACGCGACGGGGTTGAATGCGTTGGAGGAGATTCAGGAGAAATGGGAAAGCTACGGGACGAAAATCCTCATCAGCGGGGCGCACACCCAGCCTCTGATGGCCATGAGCCAGGCGGGTTTGGTTGAAAAATGGGGTGCCGAGAATTTCTGTGAAAACCTCGACGCGGCGTTGCATCGCGCTGGGGAGATTCTGTCGCAACCACCCGCATCCAAACCGGCAGCAAGCCATCGAAAGGCGTGATGGAACGCCTCCGGACCGTAGCCCGCCTTTAAGGTGACCGGCCGGGATGGGGGCCGGCGTCGGGAAGAGAAGCGCGGCGGCCTCGGACCCGGGAGGGATGTGCGGCTTTTTGATCCGGACCGGAAACCGCGCTTGCGGGTAGGCCAAGATTTCCGGTAGCCAAGGCCGGCATTCCCACACCTATGCATCCGTTGCTTGCCGCTGCCGAGGCCGGGGCGACCCAGTGGCCGTTCGTCGTCCTTCTGGTGAGCGTTGCGTTTATCATTGTCGCCATCACGAAGCTCCGGCTGCACGCCTTCATCGCATTGATCTTCGCGGCGTTTCTCGCCGGGTTTCTGTCGGCCCCTTTCTCTCCGGCGGTGCTGGAGAAACTGTCGAAATCGACGAGGGCAGCGGCCGAGGGCAACCAGTGGCTGGCGACCGTCGAGCTGACAATGGTGGAGTTCGGTAACACCGCGGCGGCAATCTCCATTTCGATCGGACTGGCGGCCATCATCGGGATGGCGCTGATGGAGAGCGGAGCGGCGGACAAGGTGGTGCGCCGGTTCCTGGCCTTTTTCGGAGAGCAACGAGCCGGAGCGGCGTTGCTGTGGAGCACCTACGTGCTTTCGATCCCGATCTTCTTTGACACGATGTTCATGCTGATGGTGCCGCTGGCGCGCGCCTTGCGGTTGCGAACGGGCAAGGACTACACGCTCTACCTCTTGTGCATCTGCTGCGGCGGCGTGGTCACCCACTCGCTGACCGTGCCGCATCCGGGGCCATTGGCGATGGTGGACAGCCTGAAGGTGGACGTGGGCTTGTCCCTGGTGTGGGGAATACTGGCGGGGATTCTTCCCTGCGTTGCCGGGTATTTCGTGGCGCGCTGGATCAACGCTCGGGTATCCGTGCCGCTGCGTGAAACGCGCGGGGCCTCCTTGGACGACTTGGCGGGGATCTCGAGGAAGACCGAAGCCGAACTGCCATCGTTCTTCTGGTCCATACTCCCGGTGGTGCTGCCGATCTTCCTGATCAGTCTGGCCTCCACCTTCACGGTGATCCGCGGCAGTTTTCCGTCGGTGGTGCAAGCCATGGGAGGACTTGAGACATTTTCCGCCGTGCAACGATGGGTTGCGTTCATCGGGAACAAGAACATCGCGCTGTTCATTGGCGCCGGTATTTCGCTGTGGGTCCTTGCCCGGCAGCGGGGCTATGGATTCCGGAAGATCGAGGATTTGATCGGTCCACCGATCGAGACTGCGGGAGTCATCATCCTGATCACCAGCGCGGGAGGCGCCTTTGGGTTGATGCTGCGGAATGCCGGGGTGGGTGACGCCATCAAGGCGGCGGCGTCTGGTGCGGAGGTGAACTTGATCCTTTTGTCGTGGCTGGTGGCGGCGGTCATCCGGGTGGCACAGGGATCAGCCACGGTGGCGATGCTGACGACCTCGGCCATGGTGTTCCCGATGATGGATCCCGCGGCCGGAGCCTCGCTGCCGTTTCATCCCATGTACATTTACCTGGCGATCGGTTTTGGGGCGTTTTGCTGCTCGTGGATGAATGACAGTGGGTTCTGGGTGGTCAACCGATTGAGCGGCATGACGGAGACCGAGACGCTCAAGACCTGGACGGTGATGCTGACGCTGGTTTCGGTGGCGGGATTGGTGATGACGTATCTGTCGGCCAAAGTGCTGCCGTTTGCTTGAGGGGAACGACGGCCCGGTTCAGGGCCTTGAGGGGCCATGAAGACGGGCAAAGTGCTGCGCCGCGAGGACCCCTCGCGGCGCGGGAATGGGGGCAACGGGAAAGGACCGCGGAGGACGTTATTCGCGGGCGACCGCGTCCTCGGGTGCCACGGGCTGGGCCAGGGACGCCGGCGGCGGGACGGTTTCTTTGCCTTGCCGTTGCAGGATGACGCGATGAACGAAGTATAGTTTCGCAACAACCGGGCCGTTGAGCACGAAGGGGTACAGATCGGGTTGCCCCATGCTGCGCGACACTTCGTTGAGCACGGTGGTCAGAACGACCCAGGCATTGACCCAGGGAAGAAATGCGGCGGCGTCCTCGGCATCCTCAATGTCTCCCAGGGCTTCGAGGGGGAAGGCTTCTATTCTCAGCGGGACCTTGGCGGTGTTGAGTCCGTAGGTCTGCACGGTCTCCAAGGTCGCCCGGAGGTGCAGATAGTGGGCAAAGGACTCCGCCCAATCCTCCCACGGATGACTGGCGGCGTAGGCGCTGATGAACCTGGTGCGCCATTCCGGGTCCGGGCCTTGCGAGTAGTGCGCCTCCAAGGCCGAGGCGTAGTGGGTACGTTCGTCGCCGAAGAGTTTGCGGAACGGTTCCATCCAGTCGGTGTCGAGGATCAGCAGGTCCCAGTAATAATGGGCCAGTTCGTGGCGGAGATGCCCGATGACAGTGCGGTATGGTTCGCGCAGGTTGTCACGGTGGCGTTCGCGATAATCGTCGTCCGCCTCGGCCACATTGAGGGTGATGAGTCCTTCGGCATGGCCGGTCAGCACCCGAGGTTCTCCGGGAAGGGATTCGAGAAGATCAAAGGCCAGTCCGCGTTTGGGATCGGCGCTCTTGGGAACCAAGGGCAGATCCAGTTCCTGAAGAACGAAGAGCACCCTGCGCTTGGCAGCCTCGAGATCCCGCAGACGTTCGGGGTTCTTGGGACGAGCCAGGATGGGGATGGTCCGCGTCAGTTGGCAGGACAAGCAGAGGGTTGTATCGGCGTCGGCGGGCACGAGCCAATTGCAGGCGGCGGCTTCGGTACGGTTGGCGCAAAATCGGAACTGAGGCTTGGGCTTGCGGTTGTCGCGGGCCAGCAGCCACAGGTCCTTTTGTTTGGCAGGCTTCAACGGCGCCAGCCGTCGGGAGGTGGGATCGTAGGCGACCTCCGAGCCGCATCGCAGGCAACGGGTGTTGTCGAAGAAGAGGGGCTGACGGCAGGTGCAGTGGAACGCTTTCATGGCGCGGGCGGGAGATTAGGGATGCCGGGCGGGGGATCCAGTCCCAAGGCGCCCGCGTCGACCTCATCGTCCGGCTTTCCCATCGCACCATTCCGCCGGACTTTCCCTTGGCGGGTGTCGGGTGGCGTGATTAGCCTCTGTTCGGTAACCCGAAGGCGCATCCATCCATGAGCAAACCCGCATCCAAAGCCACGGCTTCGGCCGGTCCCAACAACTTCCCCAAGCTTCACAACGCCATGTGGCCTGGTCTGGTCGGCAAGGGAAGCCCTGGCGCTGAGCCATTTATTGATTTGGACACGATGCTGGACCTGACCGCCAAGGCGGAGGTGAACGGCACCAAGTTCGATGGCGTCGATCTGTTTCTCTATGACCCCCACACCTCCATCGACATCGACGACGACGGGATCAAGAAGTTGGCGGACAAAATCCAGTCGAAGGGATTCGTGGTGGGCTCGGTGGTGGCGCCGGTGTGGTTTGACGGATCGGCGATGGGCGACGAGACCAAGCGCAAGAATTGGGTGACCGCCGTGCGCAAGGCCTGTCGGATCGCGAAAAAGCTCCGCGAACTCGGCGTTCGCCCCTACGGCCTGGTCCGGATCGACTCCGCGGCATCGGTCACCGATTGGGACAAGGATCCGAAGGGCAATACCAAGCTGATCGCCAAGACTTTCAAAGAAGGCGGCAAGGTCGCCAAGGACCACGGCGAGCGCCTGGCGGCCGAAGGCGAGATCTGCTGGGGCGGCATGCATTCCTGGAAGAATATGATCCGCACCCTGGAAGAGGTCGGGATGCCCAAAGTGGTCGGGTTCCAAGCCGACATGGCGCACACGCTCCTCTATCTGCTTGGGTACAACGCGACGGAACATCGGCTGGTTCCCGACACGTTCCACTGGGAACCGGAGGTCTTCCACAAGGCCATGAAGAAAATGACCAACGCCCTGCGGCCTTGGACCTTCGATTTCCATGTGGCGCAGAACGACGCCACCGTGAAGGGCTCCGGCGACCACGAGAAGACCGGCAAGCACTGTCCCGTCAATGATCCCAATGGGAAGCTCAACGTCCCTCGGGACGCCGGTTACTGGCTGCGCGACGAGGCCGGCAAAGTGACCAAGAAGCTTCAGCACATTTGTTGGGACGGATGCATGTTCCCGAACGAGGTGATGATGCGGCAGGAGACCTGGAACAACATCCTCGCCGCCATGATCCAGGTTCGGGAAAACCACGGATGGCGGGCCTGATGGAGAAGCAGGAACACCAAGGATTTCTCCGCCGAGACCTGAACGGCATGACGTCACCAGGTCGCCAGATCGGTAGGCGTGGCGATCGCCCCGCCCGAATCGGCGACAGGCCCACCCAGTGAGGTGCCCCTCGCCGCGCTGCGACGAGGGATCACGCGTCTTGGTCGATGCCGGGATCGGAAAGGGCGGGCGGTGAGGAATAGGAAGGTGTTGGCAGGCGTCGCGTAACCACGAGTTCGGCAGATCGTCCATGAGCATGGTGCACCATTTGTCGATCGCCGTCGGTGACCTGGATCGATCCGCGGCATTTTACAATGCGGTACTTACCCCTTTGGGCTACGTGCGCCTTTGGATCCATGAGGTGGGTGCGGGTTACCGCGAGGCTGCCGTTGGCTATGGATTGCCCGGTGCGGAAGACGAGTTTGCCATCCGCTTGCGTTCCGGGGGCATTCCTCAATCGAGTGATGGCTTTCATGTGGCTTTCCGAGCGCCATCCCGAGGGGCCGTCGTCGCCTTTTATCAGGCAGCACTCGGGAATGGAGGCCAAGACAACGGCGGATCGGGACTCCATCCGGAATACGGGCCCAACTACTTCGCTGCATTCGTGCTCGATCCGGACGGCTACCGCATCGAGGCTGCAATGACGGGCGTCGCCCCTGATTAGAAGTTGGCGGGCAGGGAGGAACCCATGGGTTCCCTCGATGCCGCGAGAAACCCTGGTTCAAAAGGCGAGCCGTAGCATGCAGGGCGAACGTCGGCGCCTTCTCCGAACTTGCACCAATGAGTCGCCAATGGTGGATTGTGGGGCGACATCCGTATGACCACCAAACATCGAATCTATACGACGAGCTTCGCGAGCGTGTATCCGCTCTACGTCGCCAAAGCGGAACGGAAAGGTCGGACCAAAGCGGAGGTCGACGCGGTCATCCTGTGGCTGACGGGGTATAGCCAGAAGGAATTGGAGCGACAGATGAAAATGGAGAAGGACTTTGAGACCTTCTTCAAAGAGGCTCCTAAGCCAAATCCATTGAGGTCGATGATCAAAGGCGTGGTTTGTGGAGTCCGGGTGGAGGAGGTCGAAGAGCCGACGATGCGGGAAATCCGCTACCTCGACAAATTGGTCGACGAGTTGGCGAAAGGGAAGGCGATGGAGAAGGTTCTGAGGTCCTGATCCCAGGGATGGGGAACCACGCGGCGCCGCCAGCGAGGGCAAGATTCCACGCCGGAACCGTGTGACCCTGCGGAGACCTTCCACAGAGGAATCGGGGTGTTGCGTGGAAGTGTTGGAGTCCGAAGGCACCCTCGGAGAGTGCCATTTTTTGTTTTTGGGCGTGGCGCAATGGCCATGGAGGCGCGCCGGGACCGCGCCGAGCGCGGCCCCATAGGCGTTTGCTTGGAAGCTGGGACCTGTCAATTTTTCGGCGTGCGCAAGGAACGACTCGTTTCCTGGTGTTTCGCCTTCGCGGTGTTGTTGGCGGTTGGCTGCGGCCGCCGGCCATCGGCGGAGCCCGAAGTGGTGCCGGTGCGGGTTTTTCAGGCCAGGGACGCCTCGGAGTCGGCCACGGACCGGGGATCCGCCTACCTGGCGACCATCAAAGGTCGGAATCAGATCACATTAAGCTTCAGGGTTCCCGGGATCGTGGACTTGGTTGGGCCGGGCGGTGGAGGGGGTGACTGGAAAGAAGGCGCCGTGGTACGGAAGGGCGAACTCCTGGCCCAGCTGAAGCAATCCGATTTTCTGGCGGCTTCAAATTCCGCGGCGGCGCAGGCCCAACTCGACCAGACGCAGTATCAGAGAGTGAAGCGGTTGCTCGGGGATGGCGCGGCCTCGCAGCAGGAATACGATCGCGCGCTGGCGGCGACACGGGCGTCGGACGCGGCGCTCGAATTGCGGCGCCAGGACATTCTCGATTCGCGGATCATGGCGCCGTTTGCGGGAACGATCCTCAAGCGCGAGGTGAACGCGGGAGAGACCATCGGGGCGGGGCGCCCGGTGCTCACCATGGCGGATCTTTCCGAAGTGGAAGTCGAAGTGGGTGTGCCCGACCGATTGGTGGGGGATTTGAAGCCCGGGGACGATGTGCGGTTGTCGATCTCGGCCTTGGGCAACCAGGATTTCCGCGGGGTGGTGAAGGAGGTTGGGGTGGCGGCTCAGGAGGGCAGCCGGCTGTTTCGGGTGGTGATCAAGGTGGCCAATTCGGACGGCGGCATTCGTGCCGGTATGACGGCGTCGGTGTACTTGGACGAAGCGGTGCGCCGTCGCGACGGGATACTGATTCCGTTGTCGGCATTGGTCGCGCGGGGCGAACGGGAGCTGGCCGTCTTTGTGGTGGAGAACTCAGTGGCACGCGAAAGGCGGGTGCAAACGCGGGATATCATCGAAAGTTCGATCCTGGTGAGCCAGGGATTGAAGGCCGGCGAAGCGGTGGTGGTTACGGGAGCCAGCCAGTTGTATGACGGGGCGCGGGTCGCCGTGACGCGAGGAGAACAGGGGACGACGCGGTGAGGCCTGCCATGGATGCATCGGTTCGCGGCAATGAAGGTGGGTTGGCCCGGTTCTTCGTGGAGCACCGCGAGGTGGGATGGCTCGCGCTGGTGGCGACGCTGATCTGGGGCGGCATCGCCCTGTTCCGCCTGGCGCAGCAGGAGGACCCGAAGATACCAGAGCGGGTGGCGTTGGTGGTTACCGCGTTTCCGGGAGCGACCGCCCTGCAAGTGGAGCAGTTGGTGACCGACCGGTTGGAGAAAAAGATCTCCGAGCTGGATTCGATCGAGGAAGTGACCAGTCAGAGTCGACTCGGCGTTTCGGTGATCACGGTGAAATTGCGGCCGGCGCGCAGCGCGCGGATCGATCAGGACTGGGACAAGCTTCGGGCGCGTTTGGCCGAGGTCTCGCTGCCGGAGGGAGCGCAAGCGCCGCGGTTGAACACGGATTTCGGCAATACCGTGACCTTGCTGTTCGGCATCGCCAGTCCGACGGCATCCGAGGCGGAATGCGTGGCGCGTGCGAACCTGATCCGCTCCCATCTGCAGGACCTGCGGGGGGGCGGGGGCGGCAGCGGGCGTGCGGCGGTTTTCGCGTTCTATCCGCCCTCCGTTTCACAGACGTACCGGTTGCGGACGAAGGAGCAGTTTCTGTTGAGTCTGCGCCAACAGAATCGCGGCACGGACGTTCGGTCGGTGCCCGGCGAGTCGTTCATCCTGGCGGATTTTGCTACGACAGCGACCCGAGGGGAATTGGAAGAGTTCGTGGCGGGATTCATCCGGACGGTGGCGGGGTCGGACTCCGAGTTGCATCCCGACTTTGGCCCGATCGTGATCTTGACGGGCGACGAGGATCCATTGCCGGCACTGCGGGCCGGGGCGCTTCCGCGGTACAGCTATCGACAGTTGGAGTTGGCGGCGGACCTCTTCGAAGACGAACTGAAGCAATTGGAGACAGTGGGCAAGGTGACGCGGGTGGGGATCGTCCCGGAAGCGTTGTACCTGATGTATTCGATGCGCGGGGTGGAAGGGCGCAATCTCACGTCCCAGCGGGTGATGGATTTCATTGCCACGCGGAACGCATTGATTCCCGGCGGCACGTTGGCGACCGAGGGACAGAACTTTCCGGTGCAGCTCTCCGGGGAGTTCAAGACCCACGGCGACTTGATGGGGGCGGTGGTCGGGCAATCGACCGACGGTGCGCCCATCTATTTGCGGGACGTGTTCGAGGTGCGGCGGGGGTACGAGAACCCGACCACTTTTTCGGTGGGCGTATTGTCACCCGAGCGATCGAAGGACGAGCCGAAACGGGCGACCCATCGAGTGGCGGGACTGATGTTTCCGAAGGAGGACGGCGGCGTGCAGCGGGCCGTAATGGTGGCGGTGGAGATGAAAGAGGGGCGCATCATCCGGGACTTCGACGCCGAGGTGACCGGGGCGGCGGGGACGGTGCAGGGTCGGCTTCCGGAGGGGATGCATTTGGTGAAGCTCAGTGATCAACCGGGCGCGGTGGGGCACCGGGTCGGGCAGTTTCTGACCTGCTTCCTGGAAGCCGTGGTCATTGTGATTCTGGTTTCGTTGTTGCTGATGGAATGGCGCTCGGCGCTGGTGGTGGCGTTTGCGATACCCTTGACGGTGGCGCTGACGTTTGTGGGCATGCACCTCCTGGAGATTCCGTTGCATCAGATTTCGATCGCGGCATTGATCATCGCGTTGGGAATGTTGGTGGACGATCCGGTCGTGGCATCGGACGCGATCAACCGGGAGTTGGCATCTGGCAAACCCCGGGGAGTCGCCGCCTGGCTGGGCCCATGGCGGCTGCGGCGGGCGATTCTCTTTGCCACGGTGATCAACATTGTGGCGTTTCTGCCGCTGGCCTTGCTGCCTGGCGACAAGGGCGCGTTCATCCTGGCGTTGCCGCAGGTGGCCACCCTGTCGCTGGGGGCGTCGCGGTTGGTCTCGGTGACCTTCATTCCGTTGCTGGGGCATTATTTTCTGCGCGGGCAGAAGAGCCTCGACCAGGGCGGCGAACTGCGACGGTTTCCGTTGTTCCGCTGGGTGGACCAGGGCCTGCTGGCGATGGCGCCGAAGTATCGAGCAATCCTGCAGCGGTATTTTTCGCGGCCCGGGCGATTGGTACTGCTGGCTTACGGGCTGCTGGCGGTCAGTTTCGGAGCGGTGCCTTTCTTTGGGCAGCAGTTCTTTCCTCCAGCCGAGCGGAACCAGTGTCTGATTGATGTCGAGCTGCCGGCCTCGGCCTCCATCTTTCAAACGAGGGATGTGGTCGGACAGATCGTGTCGCGCCTGGCGGAGCGCACCGAGGTCGTGGGTGCCGGGGTGTTTTTCGGCGGAACAGCCCCTCGGTTCTACTACAACGTGTCGCCACGAGAACCCGCTCCATATCTCGCCCAGATCCTGGTGAACACACGGACCGCGGCGGATGTTCCGCGGTTGGTGGCGGACCTGCGCGGTGTGTTCGATCGCGAGATCGCGGGGGCGCGAGTCCTGATGAAGGAACTGGAGCAGGGGCCGCCCGTCGAGTACCCGATCCAGGTTCGATTCGCGGGGGAGGATCTCGACGTGCTGCGCGGATTGGCGGATGAGGCAGCCGCGGCGTTGCGGGCAGCGGGCGGGTACAAAGTAAACGACGATCTGGGCTGGCGGATGCCGACGCTCCGGGTCGACATCGACCAGGCGAAGGCGAACACGTTGGGGGTGGTGAACTCCCTCATCGGCCGGGTCATGCAGTCGGCGTTTGGCGGACTGAAGATCACCGAGCTTCGGGAAGGGGACCACCTGGTGCCGGTTTTGGTCCGACTGGCGGTCGACGAGCGGCACGAGGCGTCACGGATCGGTTCGTTGTATGTCGAGTCGCTCTCGACGCGGCCGGTGCCGCTGAACAGTTTTGCGGAGGTGGGGATTCGGTCGGAATTTGCGACGATACCGCGGCACAACCTGTTGCGGAGCGCGACAGTGCGGGCGTTTTCGCCGGTGGGCGAGCTGCCCTCGGAAGTCTTAGGTCGGGCGCGGGTCGCGTTGTCGGCCATTCGGTTGCCACCGGGCTACCGGATGGAGTTCGCCGGTGAAGCGAAGGAACTGAAGCAGAGTCAGTCCGAGATGGGGACAGTGATGGGCTTGTCGATTGCGTTGATCTCGCTGGCGTTGGTGCTGCAGTTCAATTCGGTGGTGAAGGCGGGTGTGGTGCTGGTGGTGGTGCCGGTGGGATTGATCGGTGCGTTTTTCGGCATGACGGTGATGCAGACCTCGCTGGGATTCATGGCGCTGCTGGGAATCGTGAGCCTGGCCGGAGTGATCGTGAGTCACATCATCGTGGTCTCCGATTTGATCGAGGAGGCCCGGGCCGAGGGCATGGAACTCAAGGAGGCCTTGATCCATGCCGGCCTGGTGCGATTGCGCGCGGTGTTGGTGACCACGCTGGCCACCGTCGGCGGTTTGGTGCCGCTGGCGTTGACGGGCGGAGAATTGTGGCGGCCGCTGACGGCGGTCCACATCTTCGGCCTGCTTTTTGCCACCGTGTTGTCGCTGATCCTTCTTCCCGTGCTTTATCACACGGCGGCCGCCCGGCTGAAGTGGATCCGGTAACGGAGGGTGACGCGGTCAAAAGCCGACCGATGGACGGCGGCCCTGTTTGACCACTTCCTTTTCGCCTTCCCAGACCGCGAGACCGCGGCGATCGGTGAGCGAGAGTTGGAAGGTGTAGGCGGCCTGACGGTAATTTCCGGCGCGCGTATAGGTTTCGATGATCTTGCCGGAGAGACTGAAATCCGGCGGACGGGACGGCTGGGGTTCGAGACCCATGTCGCGCCATTCCTGGGCGATTTCGCGGGCGAGTTCATCCTCGGCGGTGCCGCCGGGACCCCGGGTGGTCATGGTGAGGGCCTTGCCGCTTTTGTTGAGGGCGACGCGGATTTTTTTGGTGAGCAGGTCGGTATCGACCTGCTGGCTGGTGCTATTGACCACGCGGCTGACGACCATGACGGCCGGGGGCGAGGGTACTTTTTCGAGAACCCCGGCTCCGAGCAGGTCCTTGATGGCGTCTTCTGCGGCCATGGAGAAGTCCTGGATGTTGATTTGGTCGAGGGTCACCATGAGACGGCCGCCCTTGGGATCGACGTATTGGGCGCGACGGGTGCAACCGGGGGCGAAGGCGGCGAGGACGCCGAGTGCGGCGGTGCAGACGATGAGTTTGGAATTCATAGGCACAGATGGAGAGGCGGTGAATCGGGCGGATCAGTTCTTGGGCAGGACCGGGTTGTAGTCGCGGGTGCTCTGTTGGAGGGTGAGCCGGAAATCCTTGGCCGCCGGGTTGGGCGCGACGGTGGTGAGAACCAGCACCTGGCCGGGTTCGATCTGTTGCGAGACCATGGTTGATCCGGGGGTGCTGTAAGGGAAACCCTGGCCGTCGAACCAATCGAAGCGGTAGTTGAACCGGAACGACTTGGTGCGTTGGTTTTGCACCTCGACACCGATGCGAAGTCCGCCGTCGTTCGTCGTGCCCTCGATGACATTGAGGACGGCGACCGACCGCGCGGTGCCTTTGTCGCGGACGATACGTTTGTCTTCGATATTGTGGCGGACGTAGGAGGGATTGGCGGGTTCAACGGTGTTGACCCCTTTGTAAGCGGTGTGACAGCCGGGGCCGGCCAGGCAAGCGGCGGCCAGGGCGGCAAGAGACCAGGTTCGGGAGGACATTTTCATTTCAATCTCATTTGGCTGATCCGAAGCGGGGTGTGCCCGCTCAGGGATCGAACATAGACGACATTCACTTCCCCGTCCGCAACCACCACCGGCACGACCGGACTCGAACCTTCGGACAATTCGAGGCGGCGATCCGGCGGCGTCGGGATACGGGCGACTTGGAATTCTTTGGGCAAAGTGGTCCAGGTCCGGGTATCGGCAATATTGACACTGGCTTGGTAGGCCAGGGTGGCGATGCGGACCAGGGCGCCCAGACCTTCGTCCTGCTGGGACGCGGCCTCGTTGGCGGCGAAGGCCGCGGCGCCCTTGGCCAGGGTGGAGATCAGCGTGCGCGAGATGATCGCCGGTTTCTCGTCTTCAAAATCGCGGGCGACGACACTGTCCATGCTGGCGACGCGTTCAGTGAGGGCTCGGGAGCCAGCGCCGGTGACGGCGAGGGTGGCGGCGTGGCCGCCTTGGGGCTGAAGGACGGGCCACGCGGAGCCGATGTAGGAGACGTTGGCAAAGATGATGGGGATATCGATCCGGATTTGCTGGCGGATCGGGGCGCCGCCGGTCTCAAAGATGACGTAGGTCACGCGCTCGAGAGGTTGCCCTTGCAGGCGTCGGTCGCAGGCGGCGAGGTCAGCGCGGATGCCGGTATTGCCGGGCGCGAAGGCGAGGGCCCGTTCGAGGGATTTTCGGGCGCGTTCCAGATCGGAGGCATCCTGGGCTTGATGGAGGAAGAACACGCCATCCAACCAGACCGTGAAGGGGTTCACGTATTCGGCGTAGGGCTGGAAGGCGGAGTTGGTGGTATAGAGCGAATTCACCCGCTGCTGAAATTGCGGGTTGTTCTGGGTGCGTTGGAGCGTCGCCGAATCCTGGGAACGGGCGGCGTCCTGCTTGGCGCGCTCGATGCGGCGGGCGTTCTCCGCCACGGCATCCTGCTGGTATTGGTACGCCTTGAAGAGGGCGGGGCGGGCGGCGTCAGGTTTTCCGAGGGCGAGAAAATTGAGTGCCCGATAGGTGGCGGCCATGATGCGGTCATACGCCCGCCCTTCGTAAGGAAGGTTGGCGGGGGTGGTCATGGTGGCCATGGCCTCGGTCGCGACGCGGACTTTGGCGCGTCCGGAATACTCCGTCATGCGGGCCTCAGCGGTGTCGAAGGCTTGATTGCTTTCCTCGAACTTGCCGGCCACGCGGAGGGCGGTGGCTTGTTCGAGTCGCCAAATGACGGCATCCCGGGTGTTGGCGGCGTCTTCGGCCCTTTTGGTCAGGTCTTTGACCGCCTGGTCGACATTGCCACTGCGCCAGGCAGCCCGGAGATCCTCGGTCTTGGTGGCGTAGGTGCGACAGCCGATGGTGGGGAGCACGAGCGCAAGGAGCAGGCACACCGCCGCGGTGGAGAGGGCGCGGTGTCGCGCGCGACATCTGTTGGGCGGTTCATGGGAACCTGGGATCGATGCAGTGCGATCGGGATCCATTTGGTACAGCATAGCCGGCCCAGCGGGCGACGGGCGGATACGCTAGGAGTGGACGATGGGGGCTGCAATGGCATTCAAAAGCGGGCAGGGGCTGGCGAAATTGTCCTTTGCCCGGCCTTGGACGGGACCCTATAACGCCCGGCCACATGCCGTTCGAAACGAAGGCGGGGATTTCCGCGAGCACGCGCTATTGCGCGGTCTACGGGCATCCGATCCAACACTCGGCGTCTCCGGCCATGCAGAATGCCGGGATCGATGCCCTGGGCTTGGATTGGCGGTACCTGGCCTTTGATGTTCGGCCCTCGGAATTGCGGCAGGCATTGGCCGGGGCGGCGGCTATGGGATTCGTGGGAGTGAACCTCACGGTTCCGCATAAGTTGCTGGCGATGGACATGATGGAAGTTCTGGACGTTTCCGCCAGGACCTGGGGGGCGGTCAACACGGTTCGTTTTGAGGGAAGGATTGCGGGGGGGGAGGAGGATTGGCGCCCAATAGGGGAGATGGAAGCCGGGGCGGCGACCGAGATTCGGATGGCTGGATGCAACACCGATGCCGACGCCATCGTTCGGTCCTTGCGGGAGGATCTCGGCTTTGAGCCAAGGAATTCGACGATCCTGCTGCTGGGGGCGGGAGGAGCCGGGCGGGTGGCGGCGTTGCGACTCGCGGTGGAGGGTCCGGAGAAGCTTTGGCTGGTGAATCGGACCGAGGCAAAAGCGCAGGCGATCGCCGAAGAAATCGTGCAGCGCCAACCGGAACTACGGGGCCGGGTCGGGGTTGGATATCCACCGGGACGCGTTGACCTGGCATTGAACGCGACGTCGGCAGGACTCAAACCGAGCGATCCGCTGCCGTATGACCGTGAGGCATGGGCAGTGGACCGAGCGGTCGCGGCTTATGACATGATTTATCGACCTGCCATGACACCCTTCCTGATGGCCGCCAGGGACGCGGGTTGCCGGACGGCGAACGGGCTGGGCATGCTGCTCTACCAAGGCGCCGCCGCGTTGAGTTGGTGGTCTGGAAGGCCGGCGCCTGCGGAGGTGATGCGGCGGGCGTTGTCGGAGCACATTTACGGAAGGGCGGAACACGCATGATGGGTGCGGACGTATTGGATGCGGCGACATGGACCTCGCTCCCGTTTCATTTTTGGACGGTGGTGTTCGGAGTGTTCGGGGCGATCGTCGGAAGTTTTCTCAACGTGTGCATTCACCGGATGCCGCGCGGGGAGAGCCTGGTTTCGCCGCCCTCACATTGTCCAAGGTGCGGGACGGCGATCCGTTGGTATCAGAACCTGCCCATCCTTTCCTGGGTTTGGCTACGGGGGCGGTGCGGGCACTGCGGGGAGAGGATTTCGGCGCGGTATGTGATGGTGGAGTTATTGACGGCGATGACATTTGCGTTGCTTTGGGTGTTGCATGGCGCGGCGGGACCATGGGTGCCGCTCGCCTTTTGCCTGTTCGGGGCGGGCCTGATCGTCGCCACATTTGTCGATATCGAGCACCTGATCATTCCGGATGAAATCACCTTGGGCGGCGCGGCGGCGGGGATTGTGCTGTCGGTGTTGGCGCCCGGCATGCACGGCGAGTCCTATGTGTGGCCTTCGTTGAAAGCTTCGTTGATTGGGGCGGCCATCGGTTCGGGGCTGGTGTTCGGCATCCTGGAATTGGGCAAACTGTTGTTGGGACGGCAGCGGTTCCGGTTGCCATCGGGAGCGCGCCTGGTGTTCACCGAGACGGAGATACATTTGCCGGACCGGGTGCTGCCCTATGAGGATGTTTTCTACCGGGTTTCGGACGCGTTGGTCTTTCATGCGAGCCGCCTGGAGTTGCTGGATCGCTGTTACGAGAACGTGACCGTGAGGCTGCGGTTGAGGGCGGGTCGGATGCAGATTGGGGAGGAGGAATTGGATCCGGCGACGGTGCCTTGGATGGAAGCGATGACGGACGAAGTGACGGTGCCCCGGGAGGCGATGGGATTCGGGGATGTGAAGTTCATGGCGATGATTGGAGCGTTTACGGGTTGGCAGGGGG
The DNA here is from genome assembly GCA_016795425.1 of Verrucomicrobiales bacterium. Classification (GTDB taxonomy): domain Bacteria; phylum Verrucomicrobiota; class Verrucomicrobiia; order Limisphaerales; family CAIMTB01; genus CAIMTB01. The sequence goes on along the minus strand of JAEUHG010000139.1, from coordinate 22,714 downwards.
TGATTTTCGCGCTGATGGGGAGTTCGGTGTCGGCCCTGGCAATCAGCGCCTTGCTGACGGCGGCGGGGAAGAGGGAGTGGTCGGCGCGGATACCCTACGGACCGTATTTGGCGGGGTCGGCGCTCGCGTGGATTTTGGGGGCGCAGGGTTGGTTTGTGCGTTGGATGATGCCGGGAGTCTGACCCTGTTTCGTCACTTGCGCGGATCGGGGCGCGGGTTCAACAATGGCCGGGTGCGGGGCAACTCCAACTTGCTACCCATGATCCACGGTTGCTCGATGGTCGGGCAACCGCACCCGCCTTGGCAGGGTTTCACCGAAGCAACGCGCCGGGTGTCCCATCCCGCATCGGCGCGCGTCGAGATCGCAATCTGCCGGAACGTCCTGGTTCATGGTCTATGCTCGCGAATTCCGATTCTGTCGTCCTCCCTATGAACCGCCAACATCGCCAGCTTTTGATCGCCGGTCTTGCCACCACTGTTCTGCCTCTGCAGGCGGCGACCTTGGTGAGCGACAATTTCAATGCCTACGGAGACGGGCCGTTGTCGAATCCGCCCAACACCGCGTCGGCCTGGAATCGGCATAGTGGCACGGGCAACAACCTACTGGTGCAGGGGGGATCGGTTCAGTTGCTGCAGGCTGACACCGTGGGCAACAAGGACGACGCGCATCGGTTGTTCGATGGCGGGTTGAAGTTCAAGGCGGACGGCGACGCGGACAACGCCAACAATTTCTTGTACGCGAGCTTCGGAGTGAAGTTCACGGCGTTGCCGACGGACAGTGGCGGTTCGTACTTCGCCCACTTCAAGTCGAGCACGGCCAATGAGTTTTACGGTCGCATCTGGGCCGGCCAGGAAGCGGGCGGAAAGTTCTCGCTGCGCATCTCGAGCGAGTCGGCCAACAACGGCGAGAACGCGACGAAATGGGGTCAGGCGCTGGACCTCAATGTCGGATACACGGTTTTCACGCGGCTCAATGTCGATACCGGCGAGGCGACGCTATGGGTCAACCCGCTGAGTGAATCCAGTCCGGGCGCAGTTTCCACCGATGCCTGGGGATTTCAGGGTGAGGTGGAGGCCTTCGCCATGCGGCAGGGCACCACCACGCCCAGCAGCGGGATTGCCGGGGGATCGGGGTCCCTGATTTTTGACGACCTTCTTGTGGGCACCACGTTTGCCTCCGTGATGCCGATTCCCGAACCCTCCGGTTTGTTCCTGCTGGGTGCCGCTTTGCTGGGCGGGGTGATGTGGAGCCGCCGTGTCCGCACCCGGTGAATCCGTCACCATCGAGAACCGCGGCGGTGCGAAAAGCAACGAGTCGCGGGCCGATCAGAACGTGAAGAAGGAGAACTTCCCTGGGAAACCGGGGAGTGAATGTTCTCCTGCCGCCTCGGCGGGCAGCAGAGGCTTCAGAAGTTCGCTGGCCGCCGCGCTGGCGAGGCGTTCTCTTCTCAATTCGCCGGCCAACTTTTCTTGTCGGAACACGAAATTCACTTCCGGACCGGCGAGACTTTCTTCTCCCGAGGACGGTATGCCGCCGAGGAACACGCGACCGTGGTGAACGACGACCCGAAATGAGGGCCGTCCTTCCGCCTGGAGGCGGCGCAGGTCGCGGAGAGCCTGGGCGACGTGCTGCAAGGCCGGTTGCGACGCGCTCCAATAGGCGAAGAAACCGTCGCCGAGGTACTTGTTGATGGTTCCACCATTCTCCTCGATGACTTCTTTGCAGCGGGCGAACCAGCCACCGACGAGAACGGAGACCTCTTCCGGGCTGGCTTGTTGATGGAGGGCGCTGGAGCTGATGATATCGCAGAGAATCAGCCAGCATGGACAGGATCGGAGATCGACTTGAGTCTGGTCGGCGAGGACCGTGCCGACCGTAGGATCATTGGGGCCGGCGCCGAGTCGAAACGTGAGGTGGAACGGGCCGATCTGCACGCGGTCGGTATCACGCAGACGGGTGGGTTGGCTGACGCGTCGGCCGTTGAGATAAGTGCCATTACGGCTGCCCAGATCCACCAGCCAGAATTCGCGATCGCCTTGGGCGTGGATGGTGGCGTGCCGGCGGGAGACCCGGTCGTCCACCAGGACCACATCATTGCCTACGGTGCGGCCGAGCGAGCAATTGCCGGTGATGGGGACGGGCGGAGAGCCGTCGCGTTCCAGGGAGGCCTTGGGAGTTTCGAGGTTGCTCATCGGGGGGCGGGCGATCGCGGTGGGGCCGTTCGTTCGATGGCGCCGGTCCAGCCGAAGTGCGGCCGGAAATGAAACGTTTCGCGCAAGGCAGCCACGGGGCCGGTCCAGGCGGGATGATTGGACGACAATTCGACGGTGTCGTACGCGAAGCCGGCGAAGTCCGGGGCTCGCATGCGGAAACCGCCGGCAAGCAGCGGCAATCGTTGCGGATCGAAGCCCATCAGGGTGGCGGATGCGCAATCCACCGCGAGCGGATGGGTGCCCGCGAGGATGGCACCACAGGGGACCGGATCGGGCGACATGGGCCCGTTTCCTTCGCCGCCTATGATGCCATCGACGACCGCGAGGTAACGGAGCGGCTCTCGGCGGTGCTGTCCTGCGCCGTCGAAGAAGAACAGGCATTTATTGAGGTCGAGCACCATCCGCCAGCAGGTGTCATTGCCATGCCAGTTGCCGGAGCGCACCACTTTCTGGGTGTCGCCAAAGACGAGGCGGCCCGCCTTTTTGAGCGGCACGAACAATCGGGAGAGCGCGGGGCTGTTGCGCAGGAAGCGTTTTGCCGCGCCCATCCATTGGTGTTCCAGGCGTGCCTTGGTGGTGTTGGCGGGGAATTGGTCTCCGCCCTGACTGGGGGTGCCTTCGGTGTGGTGTGGCAGCCAATTCTTATTGGCGTTGATGCCGACGAGGTTCTTCAGGGCGCAGGTGACGCCGACCTTCTTGTGGGTTTTGAGCTTGGGAAGATTGATGAGAACATCCGCGTCCATCGGGGTGCGGCAGAGCAAATACTCATGCCGAGATCCCTGGTGGTGTTCATTGGTCTCGGCCATGTCGTAACTGGCGCCGTAGAGCTTGCCGCACCCGGAATAGCCGACGAATTCGCTCCCGGCATTGAGTTGAACCAGGGTGCTCCCCGCGGGATCGCCGGGCAGGGTGGTTTTGGACACGGTGACCCCATCGACGGCGTGCCATTCCTCCGGTCGCAGGTCGAGCAGTTCGATGCGCACACCCGGGAAATCCGCGCGGCAGGTGGCGATGAGAGCGTCCAGTTGGCAATACCGCCGGAGCGCGGCGAACGACGAATCGGTTTGGGGAGCGTCACAGACGACGATGGACCCGGATCCGGCAAGACGCGGAGCCGACCAACGGATCACCGCCTCGATGACGGCGGGATGAGTGACGACGTGTTCCCAGGCACCGGGGCCAGGGTGACGCTCGTCGTGTTCCTTCACCCAATTGGGTTTGAGCACCACGCGGTCGCCGGGACGCACAAAATCAGCCGGCAGCGCGAGGGCATCGATCGCCGATCGCGTGGCTTCGACGATGGCCTGGCGATCGGAGTAGTCCGTGCGGGTCCGCCAGGCACTGACCCGGTGGGGTGCGGGGTCAGGCATTGGGCTTTCTCAGGAGCAGTTTGAAGCCGGTGGGTTGGCCGATGCGCGACACCACCGCCTGGACGAGGGCAAACCGGGCGCCGTGGAGGCGATCGTGGCGGACCACCTGATAACCGACCTGCTTGAGGCGTTCGACCAGGGCCAGGTCATCGATGCCATCGCGGATGTGATACTCGGCGACCACGCCAAGATTGTCGTCCGACAGTCGGCTCTGACCGGAACGTCCGCCGAAGGCGCGCCGCAGTTTGCGAAGGGCCGCTGCGGGTACGTCGCCGGGTTGTTTGAAGAATTTGAAGGCGAAGTACTCGGCTCTCAGGAGGAATGGCGTCAGGCGGCCCTGGTGTCTGCGGGCGGTGGGGTCGTGGAGCGTGAAGAGCAGGCCGCCGGGTCGCAGGCGTCGGAAGACCAGGGTGAGAACGCGGTCGATATCCTGAAGATGATGCAGGGCGGAGGAGAACACCACGAGGTCGAAGGTGGCGTCGGTGGATTCGAGGAACGCCGCGATTTCGCCGCAGTGGGTCTTGGCAGGGCGCCCGACCGCGGCGGCTTTTCGCTCGAGAATGTCGAGCAGTTCGCGGGAGATGTCCGCGACCGTGACGTCGAGTCCGCGGTTGAGCAGTTTGAGGGCGACGTTTCCGGAGCCGCCGCAGGCATCGAGGGCGCGGACGCTGCCGGCAGGCTGGGACAGATGAGAGAGAACCTGGTCGAGATCCGCTTCGAGGGCGACTTGGGCGGCATGATCCGCGACGCACGATTCGGTTCGATCATAGAGGTCGGCGATGCGCGCGTAGAAACGGCGATTGGCCTCGGCGACGGTGGAATGGTCCAGATTCAAGAGGGGCGAACGATAAGGCAGGACGAAAGGCGGCGAAAGGGGGTATTGGGACCGGGATCGTCGCGGCGCCGACGACGGGTTGCACCGGCGTCTTGTCCGTGACAGGGCCGCGCCCGTATGGTCCGCCCTCCACGAGCGGTCGAGGGAAGGTCCATGGACCGGCCCGTGGAATGGCGATCACGTTCAAGAGTTCGGCGCGATGCGGATCATTCATACAGCGACAGCGTATTACCCCAGCGTTGGTGGGGCGCAGTTGCACTGGTTTACCATCGGCCGGATGTTGCATGAGCGCGGACACACCGTGACGGCGTTGGCGCAGTGGAAAGACCAACGCAACCGGTACCTCCTGGATTCGACGATTCTGGCTCCATGGGAGAATGAGACCTACGACGTCGAAGGCATCCGCGTGCACCGGGTGCAACCGTCGTGGATCGCCCGCTTGTGGATGGCGCCGCTGGTGCCCTTCTGTTTTGCGGCGCCCGAGGTCGGGTATGCTCCGATGAGCCGTTATTTTGCGGCACGATTCGGTGCTTTGGTCCCCGGGGCAGACATCGTCCACAATATTCGCATCGGGAGGGAGCACTTCTCCTGGGCATCGTACTACCTGGCCCGGAGGCGGGGGGCACGATTTCACATCACGCCGAACTACAGTCCGCGCATGCAAACCCGCTTGGGCGGGCTGGTGATGCGGCATTTCTATCGGCTGCTGCGGCGGTCGGATGGTGTGTTTGTTTTTACCAAGGCGGAGGCGGAAGAGATGGAGCGCCTGGGAGTGGCGCGGGAGCGAATCTGTCAGATCGGAGTGGGCCCGTTGCTTTCGCAGACCTGGAATGCGGAGGAATTCAGAGCCCGGTATGGGATACGGAAGCACATGGTGCTCTTTTTGGGCCAGAAGCTGCCGTACAAGGGCTTTGATGTGCTTCTCGCGGCGGCGCCGAAGGTTTGGAAGCGCCTGCCCGAGACGAGTTTTGTGTTCATTGGGCCGCACTACAACGACAGCGAACGACAAATCGGAAGTCTCCGGGACCCACGCATCATCGATATACCGCGCGTTCAGGTACTGGATCCACTGAAGGCGTCCGCCCTGGCGGCGGCGGACGTCTTCGCCTTGCCGTCGCGGCAGGAGGGCATCGGCGGCGTGTACATCGAAGCCTGGGCCATGAGCAAGCCGGTCATCGGTTGCCGCATCCCCTTTCTGACGATTGAGGACGGCGTGGATGGGTTCCTGGTGGATCAGGACGCCGACGCCCTGTCGGCGCGGTTGGTGGAACTGCTCGAGAAGCCGGATCTGGCGCGGACCATGGGGTTGCGGGGCCGGGCCAAGGTCGACCGGGAGTATTCGTGGTCGAGTATCGTGGATCGGGTGGAGGCGTTCTACGGAAGGGAAGGGCGGATATCCGCCAGGACAACATGAAGGCGAAGTCGAAGGCGCATTCAAGAGCTTCGGGCAAGCACCGGATCACGGTGGTTTTTGGGACCCGACCTGAAGCCATCAAGATGGCCCCGGTCATTCTGGCGTTGCGGCGTGAGCCGACGGTGGACTGCCGCATTTGTGTGACGGCGCAACATCGTCAGATGCTGGATCAGGTGTTGGAGGTGTTTGGAATTCGGCCGGATGTGGATCTGGATCTAATGCGCGCGGACCAGAGCCTGGCGGAGTTCAGTTCGCGGGCCTTGACGGCGCTGGACCGATATCTGGTCGAGGACGAACCGGACCTGGTGCTGGTACAGGGCGACACCACCACGGTCTTTTGCGCCACCCTGGCCTGCTTTTACCGGCACGTTCCGGTCGGGCACGTCGAGGCCGGCTTGCGGACATGGGATATGTCGGCGCCATGGCCGGAAGAAGCGAACCGGGTGCTGACGACGCGGCTGGCGGCGCTGCACTTCGCCCCGACGACGTGGAGTCGTGACAATTTGAAGCGCGAAGGGGTGCCGGCGCGGCGGATTTGGGTGACGGGCAATCCGGTGATCGACGCTTTGAAATTGGTGCTGCCGCGGGCGCGGCGGGAATGCGCCGCGATTCCGGGGCTGAACCTCTCCGACAGCGGTGCGGGGCGTGGGCGGCGACGGGTACTGATTACAGGCCATCGACGCGAAAGTTTTGGGGACGGCTTTGAGCAGATCTGCCGGGCGATTGCCGAGTTGGCGAAGCGACATGGCGATGTCGATTTCATTTACCCGGTTCACCTGAACCCCAAGGTGAGGGAGCCGGTCGGTCGCATTCTTGGCGGCGCCGACGGTGGTCGGGCGCGATGGTCCAACGTGCACCTTTTGGAACCGTTGTCCTACTTACCCTTCGTGGCCCTGATGGCACGTTCGGACGTGGTGCTAACGGACTCGGGCGGCATTCAGGAAGAGGCGCCGAGCCTGGGCAAGCCGGTGCTGGTGATGCGCGACACCACGGAACGTCCCGAGGGCGTGACGGCCGGCACGGTGAAGTTGGTGGGTACGAATCGCCGTCGCATCGTCGAGGAAGTCAGCCGGTTGCTGGACGATGAGAAGGCGTATCGGCGCATGGCCGGTGCGCGCAATCCCTACGGGAATGGGAAGGCGGCGGACAAGATCGTCGCCGCGTGCCGGGCGTTCTTGGGTGGGCGCTGATCCGGGTAGCGGGCGCCGAGGGCTTTGCAGCGTCGACCACTTCAAAGGAAGCCAGCGTGGTCAGCGATTTCCCACATCCTGGTAGACTTCCAGCGTGGCTCGAGCGCAGGTGCGCCAGGTGAAGCGAGCGCCTTGGAGGCGGCCACGACGGATGAGTTCCTGGCGGAGTCCGGGCTCCTGGAGAATCCTGTGGGCAGCCTGCAGGTAGTCGGCGGGTTGGTGGGACGGCAGGAGGGCGGCGTCGCCGGCGACCTCGGGAAGGCTGGAGACGGGAGAGCAGATGACCGGGCATCCCAGGTTCATCGCTTCGGCGACCGGAAGGCCGAATCCTTCGTAGATGCTCGGGAAGAGCAGGGCCTTGGCGCGTCGGTAGAGCCAGACGAGTTCCGCGTCGGTACGATGGCCCAGATAATGCCAGGTAACCGGAGGTGGGCCCTCTTTCGCCAAGCCTTCGAATCGCGCGCCGACGATGGCGAGGTGCGGCAGGTTGACGCCGTTCCTTGCCGCCAGATCGTACATGGCTCGCATCAACGAGAGATTCTTGCCGGGCTCCAGGGATCCGACAAAAAGGAAGAAATCCTCCGGCAGCGCCGGATGAACGAGCGGGGTTTCCGGTGAGTCCGGGCCGAGGGTGCAACCGTTGTGAACCACGCGCAATTGATCCCGCGAAAAGCCGGCGCGATGGACGAGTTCATCAGCCGTGAACTGGCTGATACAGATGACGCGGTCGGCACGGCGGGCGCGTTCGAGTGAACGGACGGCCATGCGGCGGTGCCAGGGACGAAAGCGTTCGGGGAATTTGAAAAAACCGATATCGTGCACCGTGACGACATGGCGGACGCCCCGAGGCGTGTCGAGCAGGGGGGCTCCGGTGCTATGCAGCAGTTGAACGCCATGCGACCGCAGGCGCCGGGGAGCCACCCATCCCGCCCAGAGGAATTCGCGGTAGAAGGTGCGCCAGGCGCGCATGGGTTGGCGAAATCCAAAATTCTCGACCTCCCAGGCGAACGGATGCAGATCCCAATCGGCGGCGTTGCCTTCGGCGCGAAGCCCGTCGAGGAGGCCGCGCACGTAACGGGCGACGCCCGCGCGCGTGGTATAGAGCGGATTCGTGTCTACGGCGACGCGCATGACGTGGTGGGCGAGGGGGGCGTTCAGGCGGGGTGCGCCGGGGAATGCAGATAATACCGCCGGAAGTATCCCTCCACCATCTTGGCGACGGTAAAGGTTTCACGGACATGGACGGCCGCTTGCGCACCGGCCTTGGTGAGTTCCAAAGGATGAAGGGCCAGTTCGACGAGCGACTGCTTGGCTTCCGTCAATCGATCGCGATCAAAGAGCCAGCCGGTACGGCCGTCGATGACGATTTCGGCAACCCCACCGATGCGATGTGCAAACACGGGGCGCGAGGCTTCCGCGGCCTCCAGGAGCACCGTCGGAAAAGCGTCGAAGGAGGTCGAAGGCATGATCAGCAGGTCGATGGACTCCAGGAATCCGGCCACAGGATTCACCCAGCCGAGCCATTCGAGGTTTGGCCACCAAGGGCGCGATCCGAAGGTTTCACGGAGCTTGGCGACGTAGCGATCGCCGGCGGTGTCGAGCGTTCCTCCCGCCAGCTTCAGTTGCCATCGACCGGGTGCGCCTTGGTGAAGGGCGTCGCAGAGCTCCATGAGGACCGACAGTCCCTTGGATTCATCGAGCAATCCGAGGTAGCCGAAGTTCACTGCTTCGGAAGGGGATGGCGGAGGCGGGGCCGGCTGACGCGAAGGGATGCCGTTGTGAACGACGGAGAGTCGTTCCGGAACATATCCGACGGTCCCGCATCCTGATGCCACTGCCTGGGAGACGCAGAGGACTTCGTCCAAACCCAGGCGTGCGGAGGCTTTCATCAGCCGGCGGCGACTGCGGCCGATGTGGCCGGCGTGCGGGTGTTCATGAAGGGATCCGATGGCCGGGCGCCACGACGTCTTGCCGACCGCGGCGGTGAGTTCCCAGTCCCGTGCGGTCCATCCGTGGAGGACATCGAAGCCTTGGCGAACGACGAGTCGGCGAACTGCCAGGAATTGGCGCAGAAAGCCGGGCAGGCTGAACTTCTGGTTGCCGGGGATGAGGATCTTCCTGGTAGTGGCGGGAAAGAGGCGCTCGAGCTTGGTGTTCGGGGCGTGGGCGACGGTGACGTCGTGGCGCGAGGGGTCGAGGCCCTCGAGAAAGAAGCCGAGGACGCGTTGAGCGCCAGCGCAGCCCAGGCACTCGCCATGAAGAATCAGGACCCGCACGGGTAAGGGACAGTGTCCGCGGCGGACGGCCGCCCGGCGTCAGGCGGTAGCGGGTTGCGGCATACCGGGTTCGCTGGATGCCGATGGGCGGCTTCGCGAGGCGCGTTGGTCGGCGCGGACCGGGCCACGGATGCCGGCGTTCAGCGCGACGCTCATACCGACCAGGCCGACGAAGCTCTGGAGGTCGAGGTCGAACTGCCCATAGACCGTCAGGTAAAAGACCAGACGAGTCAGGAAGGAGGCGAGCATGAACCGGTTGATGCCGGCAAGGGAGGGGTCTCCGTATCGGTAATTTCGGAGCAACGCCCAGACGGAGGCGATGCAGAACCAGCCGAAGGCGACGGTTCCCCAGATCCCGAAGGGAATGATGACGGTGAGGATGCCGTTGTGGTAGTTGCCGCTGATGATGGCGTCCTCGTAGGACTTGTAGATCATGCCGCGGCGCACGGCTTCCTGGGTGAGGTAATAGTCGGTGCCGCTATAGGCGAAGCCCTTTCCGAGCAGCAGGTACCTGGGTACTTCGGGCAGAACGGTCTTCCACATCTCCAGACGCCAATCGAGCGTGCCCTGGGCGTCGCGGCGGGCGACCGGATCAACGTCCAGGAACGGGAGCACGCTCAGGGAGCGTTGGACGGCGAGGGGCAGCAAGCGGGTATTGGGCAGGATCAGGGCGGAGCCGAGGGCAAGACAGACGAGAGCAATCAAAGGCACCTTGGTTCGGTGCAGGCCCTCCAGGAAGAAGAGGCTGCCGCAGAGCAGGGCGGTCAGAATGATGTAGGAGCGGTAGCCGCCCATGAGAGTTCCGAAGAGCGCCGCGGCGGCGAAAAGGAAGCGCCAGGGCCGGCTGAAATCGATGAGACCGCGGAGGCCGTACCGCATGAGCATGAAGTTGAACACGGCCCAGGCGGCCCAACAGACACCGGTGAACCGGACAAACGACCCGACGATCTGATCGCCGGCGGCCTGGAGGAATGCCAGTTCGGTGGAGAACAGAAGAAACAGGTAATTCCAGTCGAGAGCGTAGGCGAGATCGCTGGCGGCGGCGGTGGTTCCGGAGAGCGTAAACAATCCGGCCAGCAGCATGGCTTTGTGCTGGGGAATGGGCATGGAGCTGAGCGCGAAGAACCCGAAGACACCGACAAAAACGCCGGCGTAGCGTCGGGCACCCCACATGTCACCACCAAGGGCGCGACCGCCAATACCGCCCGTCAGGAGGGCAGTGGCAAAGACGACGAGGCCAATGATGATCAGGGGGGCGGCGATGGTGCGTGCGGGAATGGAGATCGGTTGGCGCAGCATGGCACGTTTGACCACCGCCATGCCAAGGGTGATGCCGGTCAGCACCATGGCGATGGTGGGCCGGCCAGGCAGGAAGAAGACGACCAGGGCGGAGTTCCAGCAGAGAATGAGCGACTCATGATAATACCGCATGGCCAGCGGAAGCAGGCCCACGCCGATGATCATGGCCAATACGAGAAGACTCGTCGGCGAGGCGGGGTCGGCAACGCTGACCCCGACGATGATGGCCAATGGAATGGCCACCAAATAAATGGCCACCCATGCCGGGAGCCCAAGTTCACGAAACATGCTCAGCAATGGTCCCGCCGCCGCGCGCCTGCGGCAATAAGGTTTTTCCACGGGCGGCCGGTGCGCCCTGGGGGGGCGGATCTCCGAGTGGTCGAGTGGGCGGCACCACCGTTCCGGCCGGGAATCGCCGTGCTGGGAAAGCGGCAGGGGACTGCGCGCAGTCCAAGACGCTTCGCGCCAGTCCGCACCCCGGGGGCAGGCCAACGCTGGTCGTCGTGGAGTGCGGGAGTCCTCTCCCGCTATTTCAACGGAAATCGCCCCGACAACTCGGAGATGCGCCCCGAATGGGGTCACGCTGAAAATTCCCGCCCGCATGGACCGCCAATGTCCATGCACCCCCTCTAAGCTGGGGCCATGATTCAATTGCCTTGGCTGCTTCGATTCGGTGGCTGCGCTCTTGCCCTGCTCTCCGCCTGGGGCTTTCTGGTCCTGGTTTTCAGTCTCGGTTGATACCGGAAAACCTGCCTGCGTGTTGCGAGTTACGTTTGGGGAACGGTGTCCCCGGCGCTTGTTCTGCGCCAGCTTCCAGGCGCATCGTCTCGCAGCATGAATCTACCGGCCCGATACCTCGCGGCGCTTCTGGTGATGCTGGGCGGTTGCGCCTCCCCTCGCCCACAACCCAGCGCCGCGAATGCCGACGACGACCGCTGGCCGGGTGCCAGGAAGGACGGAACCGTGCTCCTGCCGAACCAATGGTCCCTGGACCCCGTCGGCAAGCAGGTCAGGCTCGGAGATTTCCCGGTCAACATCGCGGTGCACCCTTCGGGACGTCACGCCGCGGTCCTGCACTGCGGCTACGGGACGCATGAGATCATCGTCGTCGACGTCAAAGCCGCCCAGGTCGTTTCGCGAGTCACCGTCGAGGAGGCATTCTATGGACTCGCCTTCGATGCCGACGGACGCCACTTGTACTGCAGCGGCGCCGGCAAGGAGGTGGTTCACCGATTCGACTTTGCCGACGGCCAGCTATCCGGCCCCCGCCCATTTCAACTCCGCGATCCAAAGGCCCGTGGCATCGCCGCGGGCCTGGCCCTCACCCCGGACGGCCGCGGGCTGTGGGTGGCCAATCTGCTCGGGCATTCGTTGAGCCTGGTGGATTTCGATTCCGCCGACGTCACCGGCACGAACACTTTCGAGTATCGGCTGGCTGACCGGACCACCACGCCGCCCACCGGCGAAAACGACCCGTGGCGCGACGTCGAGGATGAAGCCATCACCAAACGCGCGCGGGCGCTGCTCGAGGCGTTGAACAATGAGGCGCCTTACCCGTACGCCTGCGTGATCGACCCCGCCAAACAACGCCTGTACGTCAGCCTCTGGGGCAAGGCTTCGGTTGAGGTCATCGACCTCAACCGAAGACAGAGCGTGGCGCGATGGTCAGCGGAGGATCACCCCAATGAAATGATTCTGGCGCGCGATGGCCGCCATCTGTTCGTCGCCAATGCCAATCTCAATACCGTCAGTGTCATCGACACGACCCTGGGGAAAACGGTTGAAACCCTGACCGCCGAACTTCAGCCCAACTCGCCTCCCGGATCCACCCCCAACAGTCTCGCACTGAGTCCCGACGAAACCCTCCTCTTCGTCGCCAATGCCAACATCAATGCGATCGCCGTCTTCGATGTGGCTCAGCCAGGCCGCAGTCGCGCCCTCGGATTCATTCCCGTCGGCTGGTATCCCACGTCGGTCCGACTGACTCCCGACGGGCGTCACCTGCTCGTGGCGAACGGCAAAGGACTGGCCTCCCGCTCCAATCGCTATGGCCCGCAGCCCGGCCGGGAAGCCCCTGCCACGGTCCGCGAGTATATCGGTGGTTTGATGGTCGGTTCCCTGTCGATCATTGATCTGCCTGCGGACCGCGAACGCCTCGAATCGACGCTCCGCGGCTACACCGATCGCGCCTATCGTTGCCGCCCTCCGGAGCCTCCCAAAACCCTGGAACCCGGACACCCCATCCCTCAGGTGGCCGGCGGACCAACGCCGCTGCGATACTGCATCTACATCATCAAGGAGAACCGGACCTATGACCAGGTGCTGGGCGACATGCCCGAAGGCCGCGGGGATCCCACCCTCTGTCTCTTCCCGGAAGAGGTCACTCCCAATCACCACAAGCTGGCCCGCGAATTCGTGTTGCTCGACAACTTCTATGTGGAGAGCGAAGTCAGCGCCGATGGCCATGAGTGGACTGTCGGCGGTTATGCCACCGATTACGTGGAGAAGATGTGGCCCATGAGTTACGGCCACAATCGCGACCGCAAGTACGCCTATCCGAGCGAAGGGCGGTTCAAAATCGCCGAACCCGCCGGCGGTTACCTCTGGGATCGCGCCAAGGCCGCCGGTGTCACCTATCGAAGCTACGGCGAGTTCGTCAACAACGGCGCCCAAACCAACGAGCCCTGCACCACCCTCGTCAAAAGCCTCCAGGGGCACTTCGATCCCTGGTTCCGGAGTTTCGACATGGATTACAGCGACCTCGCTCGCGCCGACCGGTTTCTTGCCGAACTCGCCCGCTTCGAACGCGAAGGTGAGATGCCTCGACTCCAGATCGTCCGCCTCCCCAACGACCACACCGCCGGAACCAGCGCGGGCAAGCTCACCCCGACCGCCTTCGTCGCGGAGAACGACCTGGCGCTCGGACGCGTCATCGAAGGAATCTCCCGCTCCAGGTTCTGGCCGCAAACCGCCGTCTTCGTGGTGGAGGATGACGCTCAGAACGGACCGGACCACATCGATGCCCACCGCACCGTCGCCTATGTCATCAGCCCCTACGTCCGGCGCGGAACGGTCGATTCCTCGATGTTCTCCACCTGCAGCATGCTGCGCACGATGGAACTCATTCTCGGCCTGAAGCCCATGACCCAGTTCGACGCCGCCGCCATGCCGATGCACTCCTGTTTCAGTCCGTCCCGAGACACCTCTCCCTTCATCGCCGCACCTGCCCGAGTCGATCTCACTCAAAGGAACCTGGCCGGCGCGTGGGGCAGCGAACTTTCCGGCCAAATGGATTTCGCCAAAGAGGATGCCGCCGATGATCTCCAATTGAACGAGATCATCTGGCGGTCCGTGCGTGGTCCCGAATTCGCCATGCCCGCCCCGGTTCGCGCCGGCTTCGTGCGCCCCGCCGAACTCGAGGAGGAGGAGGACGACGACTAGTCTTCCCAACCGCCTCCCATCGCCTTGGCCAGCAGGATCGTCGATACCGCCCGTTGCCCGATCAACTGCGCTTCCTGACGCTCCGCGTCGAGGGCAACGCGCCGGGCATCCACCACGTCGAGATAACTCGAGAGGCCCTGCGCATATCGCTCGTTCGCCAGGGACGCCGTGTCGCGGGCCGATTGCAGGGCCCGCCCCACCGCTTCGCTCTGTGCGGACAGGGTGGTGAGATCGGACAGGGCATCCTCGACCTCGCGAAAGGCCGTCAGAATGGCGGCCCGATACCCGGCGAGGGCTTGATCATAACGCGCCTCCGCGCCTTTCAAATCGGCCCTGTTCTTTCCGCCCTCGAAAATCGGCACATGAATGCTCGGCCCTATCGACCCCACCTTGCTCGGCCAATTGAAGAGGGTTCCCAGATCCGCACTCGCCAAACCCGCCGTGCCGGTGATTTTCACCGTGGGAAAAAACGCCGCCTTCGCCACGCCAATCCGCGCCGAAGCGGCCTTCAAGCGCTCCTCCGCCGCCAGAATGTCGGGACGCCGCTCAAGCAATGTGGACGGCAGTCCTGCCGGAATCTCCGGAGTCGACAACCCGGCGCGCCGTCGGGCCACCGTGAAATCCCCCGCTGATTGTCCGCACAACACCGCGAGCGCATGTTCCATCTGCGCCCGCACTCGGAGGATGGCCTGCAATTCCGCCTGCGACGCCGCATGTTCGGTCCGCGCACGCATCAGATCCGCTTCATGGATGAGGCCCGCCCGGTGGCGAGAGGTCTGCAGACCGACCTCGTCCGCTCGGATCTCGATCGTCGCCTCCACCACCTCCCGTTCCTGGTCCAGGGAACGCAGCCCGCAATAAGTCCGCGCCACATCCGCCGTCAGGGTCAGTAACACGGTCTGCAGATCCCAGGCGACCGATGCGGCATCACCCTTCGACGCCTCGGCGCTTCGCCGCACCCGGCCCCAAAGATCGAGCTCGTAGCTGAGATCGAAGGAGGCACTGAAATCATCCGACTCCAGGTCGCCCGGCAGCGTATTGGCCCGGTTCTCGCTCAGTCGGCTCCGGGTATACGCCTGGCTCCCCGACAACATCGGATACAGGTCGGCGCGACTCGCGCGATGAAGGGCTCGCGCCTCCCGGACGCGCGCCATGGCCACCTGAAGGTCTTGGTTCGCCGCCACGGCCTGGTCCTCCAGCGCGTCGAGCTCGGCATCACCGAAACTTCTCCACCACGACGGCGGCAACACCGTGTTCGACACCGGTGCCACCGACTCCTTCCAACGCGCCTGCTGCGGTACGGTTGGCCGGTGGTAATCTGGACCGACGGCACAACCCGACAGAAGCAAGGGTGCCGTGAGAATCACGCTGATGAGTGTCGTTGCGTTCATCGGACCACCTCCGTCCGCGCCAGTTGTTTGACGGGAGAATCCCCCTCGGTGACCGACTCGTGGTCGGATTTCACAAAGAGATCGACCTGTTGACCGACATACACCGCACGATCCGCCGGACGCCGGAAGGAATAGATGACCTGTAACACACGCGTGTCCACACGCTCGGTACTGGCACCGGTCAATGACACCTTGGGCACCACGTACGGCTCTATTCGCACGAAGTCCAAGGCGATCGGGTCGGTGGTGACTCCTTTGAGAAACGCCGTCGCCGTCATCCCCGGCTGAAGCCGCGTCGCGTTCTGTTCGTCAACGTCCGCTCGTACCTGGAGGTGCTCCAGGTCCCCAAGCACCATCGCGGGAGACTTCGGCGTGGCCGACGCGAATTCGCCCGACCTCACGTTCACCTGCAAAATGGTGCCGGGCCGTGGGGCGGCGACGGTGAGTCGGGCGAGTCGCACCCGGCGCTGTTCGAGCTGGGCCTGGGCCGACTTCACCTGGGCAGCGGCGACTTGGACGTCGTGCTCTTTGGTTCGAACTTCCTCGGCACTGACCGCGCGCGGATCGGTCACACCCTTGAGGCGCGACAGTTGATCCTGGATCCGTCGCAAGGTGGCCTCTGCCACCAACACTTCGGCCTCGCGCACTGCAATCTCCGCTCGCAGTTCCCGGCCATCCAAGGTGAACAGTGGCTGCCCTTCGCGCACTTCATCCCAGACCGCGACGTGGACCGTCTCGATCAGGCCCGCCTCGGGCACGCCAATGGAGACATTCTCGCTCATGGCCTCGACAATTCCGGAGGCGGCGACGCAGAGCTCGTAGGGTTTGGCCGGTGGTTCAATGGGCGGATGTTTGATGGGCGACGAGGCGTTGAGATGCGCCACCAGGGCGGCGGTTCCTGCCGTGCCCGCCAAGGCGACATAGAAGGTTGTCATTCTGTGTAACATAGATTCCAAGGGTCTTATTGGCGCTCCATGGCGCCGGTTTCAGGGTTGTCGGTGTGATGGATCCGACCGTCTTCCATGTGCGTCATACGGTCGGCATACCGAAAAATGCGGTTGTCATGCGTGACAATGATCACGCAGCGATCCGGTCGGGCGGCGACTCCTCGCAGGATCTCCATGACTCGGGCGCCGTTCTCGCTGTCCAGGGCCGCCGTGGGCTCGTCGCAGATGATCAGCTTCGGGTCATGAACCAGCGCGCGCGCGATGGCGACACGCTGCTGTTGGCCACCGGACAGCATGTTCGGCCGGTGCCGGATGCGCTTTCCGAGTCCGACGGTCTCCAACATCGCGGCGGCCTTGTCCTCGGCGTCAGCGGCGGTCGCCCCCTGGATGCGCAGCGGAACGCTGACGTTCTCGATGCAATTCAAGGTGGGGATCAGGTTGTACTGCTGGAAAATGAATCCGATGTTCGAGGCCCGAAACTGGGTGACCTCCTTGGTCTGGAGTCGATGCAACGGCGAATCGAAGACCTCCACTTCGCCGCGATCCACTCCCAGCGTCCCGGCAATTACGCTTAGGAGCGTGGTTTTGCCGCATCCGGATGGCCCGACCAGCATGAGCAACTCGCCCATCTGGGCCTCAAAATTCACCTCCTTGAGCACCTCGGTGCGGCTCTCGCCCTCACCAAATCCCTTGCACACACACGAGGTCCTGACTGCGATGCGATTCATAAATGTTCCCTTCGAATGATGGTTGAATTCACCAGCCGGCTTCCGTCACGCAGGTCTTAGCCGCGAAACACCACCGCCGGTTCCAATTGGCGGATCTTTCGTATGCCGAGCGATGCCGCCATCCAGCAGATGAACAGCACCGCGCCCAGGGTCAGCAGCGGCAGTTGCCACGGGAGGAAGAAAGGCGGCATGCCCTTCCGCAGGACCACCATGCCAAACAAGGAGGCCAACCCGACCCCGCAGCCGTAGCCAATGAGTCCCACGGTCAGTGTCTGAAGCATCACCATCCGCGCGAGCACGCGGTCCGACGCTCCCATGGCCTTCAGTGCCCCCAGATTTCGCAGATTCTCGAGGACGAACGAATAAAACGTCTGACTGCTGATCGCCAAGCCGACCACGAATCCCAATAGCACTGTGGCCCCGAAGGCCACCGGGATGCCGGTGTTCTCAATGAACCACCAGACGGTCAGCCAAAAGAACTCGTCGCGGGTGTAGGCCTTCAGTCCTGTTGCCTGCCCGATCCGACGCGCCACCGCAGCCGGCTCTTTCCCTTCGGCAGCACCGACCAGTACGCAGGAGAGCATCTTGCGCGTCCCGGGAGCGTATTGCAGCGCCTGGTCGTACGTCGTGAAGACATACGGATTGCCCGAGAATGACATTCGGGTCCGGCAGATCCCCACGACCCGCGCTTCGTGATCGTTGATCTCGAACGAATCGCCCACCGCGATCGGCCTCGCCGGATCTCGACTGAGCTTCTGCGCCCCGTACTCGTCCAGGATCACCGTATTGGGAAGCCGCAATTGGTTAAGGTCGCCCTCGACCACCTCCGCCGGGGCGCCGGCAAATGTCGCCGCGTCGATCCCCACCAATTGCACGAACTTGAACGAACCATCCCGCATCCGGGTCCTTAGAACTCCCTGGTAAAAAGGCGCCGCCCAGGCCACGCCTTCGACCGACCGTACCCGGTGGAGATCCGTATCCCGCAGCGCCTCGGTGTCGTTGACCTGCTCGACCATCGGATCGACGACCCAGATCGGCGCGCCGACATTGTCCAGCGTGGATCCGGACCACTGCATGATGCCGCAGAAGATCGCGGCTTGTTCCGTCATGAGCAGGGACGCGAAGGTCAGTCCGCTCACCAACATGATGTATTTGGCTCGGTCTCCGAGCAGCATTTTGAGGGCTAGGTCGTTCATGGATGGGGCTAGGTCAGGCGTTCGCCAGCGGTCACATCGTCGAGAATCCCGCGGGCAACCGAGGAGGAGTCGGTTCTCCACTCAGGTCGTCGATGGCTCGGCGCAGGACGCAGTTCATGGTCCTTTCCTATCCTGGCGCCAGCGGTTCGGAGAATACCGCTTCGGTATTACGCCCATCCAGGCACGGGCCTGCGCGCCGACATCGGCTCGAGGCCCGCGCCTGGACGGCTTCAAAGCCGGTCCGCTGTCTTGAAGTGGCCCGTCGCTATCAGCGGCGACGTGAAGGTTTGCTGAGGATTTCGAGGGCCCGGATCGCTGCTGCTCCCCGGTTTTCGCACCCTAATTTTTCGAAGATCCGAGCGGTGTGAACCTTCACGGTGTTCTCGGCGCAGCCAAGAACGGCAGCGATGTCACCGTTGGCTTTGCCCTGCGCCAGCCAAAGGAGGACTTCGGCCTCGCGCGGCGTCAGGCCCAGGGCCTCGAGAGGTTTGGCGGAGTCGAAGTCGGGCCTCACCTCCACGCGTGACAAAGCGGCCTCCTCCTTTTCTTCCTGCCGTTCGAGACGAGCGTGAATGGCCTCCAGCAAATCCTCGGCGCCGGCGGGTTTGGTCAGATAATCGTCCGCCCCAAGGTTCATTCCCGTTCGCAGGTCTTTCTTGTCCCCCTTCGCGGTCAGGAAAATAAAAGGACATCCGGCGGTTCGGCGATCCGCGCGCAAATGCTCCAAGACTCCGTAGCCATCCAACTCGGGCATGGACACATCACACAGGATGAGATCCGGGGCTTCGCGGAGGGCGACCTCGATGCCGTCGCGGCCATTCGAAGCACGGATGGCGCGGAATCCCTCCATCTCGATCATGAGCACGAGGTTGTCCAGCGTCTCGGGCTCATCTTCGATCACCAGTATGGTTTTCATCGGGTTTCGATTCAGGGGCGAACAGCGGCAGCGCGACGGTAAAGGTCGAGCCCTGTCCTTCGGTGCTTTCGAATTGGATCTCGCCGCCGTGCAGGGCGACGCATCGCTGCACAATCATCAAACCGAGGCCGGTGCCCGGGATCTGCCGCACGTTGCTGCCGCGGTGAAACGCCTGGAACACCCGCTTCTGATCGGCTTCAGGGATGCCACAACCCCGGTCCCGAACCTCGCAGACGACTCGGTCACCTTGCTTCCGGAGGTGAAACATCACCGGCTCGGAAGCCGGCGAATACTTCACCGCGTTGCCCAGCAGGTTGTTGAAGATGTGGCGCAGCAAACCTTCATCGGCGACGACCGTTTCCGGCACTCCGTCCAGTTCCAACCGGATGGGACATCGCCCGTTGGTGGCGGAGTCCACCTCATCGCAGAGTCGGCGGCACAACGACCGGAGATCGAGCGCGGCAGGCCGGAAGGTGACCCTGTCCGTCTGCAGCCTGCCAAGGACCAGCACCTCCTCCATCATGTCCGCCATCCGTCGCACGGCTTTCTGAATGGTCCCCAGGAGCTGCTGCCGCTTTTCGGGCAACAAGCGGTCATGATACCGCTGAAGGTTGTCCGTTGATGACAGGATGATCTCCAGCGGTGTCCGGAATTCGTGGGACACGAGCGACACAAAATCGCTCTTCAACTCGCCCAACTCACGCTCGCGCGCCAACAGTCGCAACGCTTCCTCCCGTGCCTGGTCGAGCTCCTGGTTGGCCTGGGTCAGATCCGCGGTTCGCACCGCCACCCGGTTCTCCAGCTCGAGGTTGAGTTGGCGCAGTTCCGACTCGCGCGCGGCCACCTGACTGGCCATCTCGTTAAACGTCTGTGCCAAATCTCCCAGTTCGTCGTTGCGACGGACCCGGGCGCGCGCGGTCGGATTGCCTCGGCTCATCTGGCGCGTGGCCAATGTCAACTCCATCA
Source organism: Verrucomicrobiales bacterium (assembly GCA_016795425.1). Classification (GTDB taxonomy): domain Bacteria; phylum Verrucomicrobiota; class Verrucomicrobiia; order Limisphaerales; family CAIMTB01; genus CAIMTB01. The sequence continues at coordinate 2,531 of JAEUHG010000139.1, read as the reverse complement.
GCGGCCGCGATATCTGGCGTCGCAGCACGGCGCCAAGACAGACCAGCACCAGGGACAGCGACACCAATCCCGACCAGACAACCCATTGCGCCGATGCGAAAGCCTGCTGGTGCAACTGCGCCCTGGGCATCATCGTCAGGAATAGCCAATCCGGTCCGGACAGCCGTGCCACCGAATAATACACTTCGCTGACACTGTCGTAGCCCGAGAATCGTTGTTCGCCTACCGAACTCACCGCCCGATACAAGCTGGCCAACGCGGGCTCGCCGCACTCCTGCATTCGGAGTCGGCCCTTGGTCGCGATGATCTCCGCCCTCCGGGTCGGGTGCGCGATCAATCGGCCGTCCGAGCGGAATATCAGATGCGTCACACCCGTGAGTCCGCTCCGCGTGGCCTCGTCCATCATCCGGCTCACATCAATGTCGTGGCCGATGGACCCCAGAAAGGTCCCATCCAATTCCATCGGGATGTAGACCGAGACCATCGGCATCTTTGTTGTCGGCTCTTCGAGAACGCCGGTCCACGACAGCCCCGTCGCCACCTGGTTCCTGGGCAATGCGAGTTGAAACCATTCCAGTTCGGTGGCGTCGTAGTCTGCCGGCGTGTCCCACACCCAGGAGGGAATGCGCGGATCAAAGCCGATGTTCGCCCAGCCCGGCAGAACGAAATAGACGCTCGGAAACGTGTCCGCCCAACCCGGCAGCAACTCATCACAAATGTCCTGCGCCCGCAGAATCTGAAGTTGATGGGTGAGGTTGATGTCGAAGTCCCGATGCGCCCACAAGGTCGAGTAGCGCCGACCGTCCTGGAACTTCTCCTGGCTGCGCCAGGCACCGTCCGGGAACAGCCTGAATCGCGCATTCCACTTTTCCTGAATGTCTCGCGCCGACGGCGACGCTCCGCGCATCCGCTTCAAGAACTGACCACGAACCAGCCTCAGGTTGCCTTCGACCTGGCGAAAAGTCTGTTCCTCGCGCAGCGAGCGTTCGGAAACGTAGGCGTTGAGATGTTGGAGATCCCGCTGTTTGACCGCTTGATACACCATCCAATAGGTCACAGCCGTCACCACCGCGATCACCACTCCCACTCCCAGTGCGACATGAAGAACGATGCGCCGCGGGATCGTCATGAGCGGGTGGGAATCAAATCTTCCGGATCCCCCAGGGTCGGATCACCGGATCGCCGGATTGGCAGGCCTGCGGCATGCCTCATACCGCAAACTTATCAGGCAATTCGGGCGCGGGAAGCGGATTCCTTGAACACGGGAAAACCCATCCACTCACCGCAGGAATCGCCGACAAGCCCAACGTATTTGGACGTTGCCAATCCCCGGGACCGCCGCTGCCTTGAGTCTCTCCACCAACGTCACCGAGGGCTTTGGCAACATCCCCACTGTCCGGGTTTTTGTTCAACCAATTCCTTGCGAGAAATCTACTAGGCGAATACCTAAGAGTGATACCGCTCATGCGGTTTCAAGGAGGAGAATTCATGACGTATTCAAAACTCGCAGGACGCATTGTCGGAATCGCAACCCTAGCCACCATCGTCCCCGCCGCCACCATGGCCGCGGGAAATTTCATCGACTTGGACGTGATCGATGAGACCGAGGAACCCACCGTCACCATTCAGGTGGATGGCGTGAGTTACGACGGGCCCAGACTCCTGAAGGACCAGGACGATTCCGGAAAGGAATTCTGGGCCATTGAAGACTTCTCCCTCCGACGGGACGGATTCTTCATCACCATGACCGGACAATTGAATCCGGATCCATCCATCGCCTACGGGATCGCCGTCACGGATTTTGGCGCTCCCAGCAACTTCCAATTCATCTTCGGCGTCCCCATCGTCCCCACCGGCTTCCCGAATCTGGTCGATGCCAGCGTCGTGGGTGGCATTACGGACCTCACCGGCAACGGCGCCAGTGTCACTCCCATTCTGGGCCCTTCGTTGCAGATCGCCGAAGTCGGAATGCCATTGACCACAATGGGCGTCGACGTTGGTCCTGCGGCAGCTTTTGGCCCGGGGCCCGCAGGTTCGTTCCATGTCTATGGCCCCTTCGCCTCCGGACCAGCCTTCGGGCCGGGCCCCGGACCCTGGAATTTCCTGCAAGTCACCACCGCATTCACCTTGAGCGGTGGAGGCGACGTGCTGGCACTGACGGGCTTTGCGCAAATTGTGGAGACGCCCGTTGTTCCGGAGGTGGGGACCATGGCGGCCGGTGCGATTATATCGCTGGGCGGAGCCACCTGGGCGATGCGACGTCGCATTCGCGCGTGACCTGACGCCTCTCTTGCCGATCCTTCATCACAGCCGGGGCATGGTGCCCCGGCTCTGTCCTTTTAGGGCGCACCTGGGGCGCTTCACCAGGGCGGGACGCGGACGCCACACCGGGGGCGATCGGGGTAGGGACGCCGGTTGCCCGGCGCCCCCCCCACAGATCCCGGCGAGCGGTATTCCCGCACCGGGCTCTTCACGATGATTCGCTCACGCACGGCTTGGCACGTAGGACGACCCGAACAGATTCACTGCCT
>JAEUHG010000202.1 GCA_016795425.1 Verrucomicrobiales bacterium | reverse complement strand
TGGCGCGGGAATTGACCAAGAAATTCGAGGAGTTTCGGCGCGGCACACCGGCGGAATTGTTGGCGGCGAACAAGGGACGCGTTTGGAAAGGGGAGATGACAGTGCTGATTGGGAGCGAAGCAAAAGACAACGGAAGCGACGGAGCGGAGGAGGAGGGGGAACCTTGTCGATCGGAGGACACCGCGAGCGATAGCGAGATGAGCCCGGAGGCCTCATGATCGTTCGCCCCTTCGAGCCGTCGGATGAGGAGACGGTGGTCGAGTTGTGGAAACGGTGCGACCTGGTGCGCGCATGGAACGATCCGCGCAAGGACATGCGACGCAAACTCGCGGTGCGACCGGACTTGTTTTTGGTGGGCGTGGAGGATGGACGCGTGGTGGGCACGGTCATGGCGGGTTACGAGGGGCATCGCGGTTGGATCAATTACCTGGCGGTGGATCCTGAGCTCCGGCGGCGAGGTTTCGGGCGGGCCTTGATGGATGCAGCGGAGCAGAAGCTGCGGGAGTGCGGCTGTCCCAAGATCAACCTGCAGATCCGTCCCACGAACCGTGCGGTGATTGAATTCTATCAGCGCCTGGGGTTTGTCGTGGACCAGGCGATCAGCATGGGGAAGCGGTTGGAGCAGGATGAGCCCGGGAGTTAGGATAGCGGCCGCCGCATATTCGGGGAGGTCGGGGTGGTGCGCTTCGCAGGTGCGTCGCAACTCCGAATCCACAATGAGTTGTCCGTGGCCTTCGTACGATTCGCGTTCGGGCGTCCAGAACGGCTTCATTCCTTCAAAGCTGCAGTCCGCCTTCAGGGTGTCCGGAATGGATGATCCGGGCACCATTCACTTCCCCCAGTTGCGGACCTCCTCCTCGCTCCAGGCGCGGGCGGTGATTTCGAGATCAGCGTAGGTGGCGGCCAGGTATTCGTTGCCGGAATAGCGCGGGTTGCCGCCGAGGGCGCAGGCGCGGGTCTGGGAGAACATGGAAGCGGGCACAACGCAACTGCCGATGGATTTGCCGTCGGCGTAAAACGTCACGGTGGCGTCGTGTTTGACGGCAACGAGGTTTTGCCAGGCCCCCGGCCTGGCCGGCGTGCTGGGTGTCGAGGCTCCCGAGCCCGCCTCGATTCGGGCGTTGATGCGTCCGCCATCGACGGTGAGGCGCAGGGGATCGTCCATCGACCCGGACCAGGCACTGAAGATTTGTCCGATGCGTTGCGACGGGAGTTCGTCGATGCGCACGCGCACCGCCACCGTCCAGTCTTCTTCAGGCCATCCCGCGAGAGCGTAGATGAGGCGTTGATCGCGGCCGTTGAGGGTGGTGCCGCTGGGGGAGGGTTGAAAGGCCGCCGGGGATTCGAGTTTGCCCCATTCGGGTTGGTTGCCGGTGCGCAAGGCATGGCGGACCATTTCCCCGCGCGGGCCGGTGGGAATTTCGACGGGACCGTCAGCGACCGGTGCGTCCGGGTCCAGGGTAAACTGGGCGGGCGGGACGTCGGGAAGGGAGTCATAATTGCCTCGGGCCCTGACCACCCGCCAAGAGATCGGTCCGCGCCACGAAGAAATCTTGCCGAGGTCGGCAGTGTTGAGCGTCACACGGTTGGAGTTGGAGAGGTAGACCTTTTCCTGACGGTCGAAGAGTCCGTTGGTGGAGAACTCGATTCGGTAGCCTTGGAACCGTGATTGCAGCATGGCCACGAGGTCATTGGTCAACTTGGGTCCGCGCCATTGAAAAAGGGTCGGGCCAGGCCGGACTCGGGCGCCGTCGCGGGGATATTGGGTGAAGGCCGGTGGTGGCGGCGTGCTGGCAACAGCGGACGACGGCTGGGCGGTCGGCAACCAGGTTCGGTAGCGCGTTCCCGCGGCGCCCGCGCTGGCGAAGTCCACCAGGACCAGCGGTCGGGCGGGATCCTCGGTTGGAACCTGGATACGCATCCACGGCGAAAGTTCGGGTGCGCCAAGGGCGGCAGGGCCAGGGGTGGACGAGTCGGAGAGGACAACCGAATCGGTGGCCAATCGGCCGAGGCGGATGCCAGGGATTTGGGAATCATCGAACGGATTCACGCTCTGGTCGTAGGCGAGTAACACCGGACCTCGGTACAGGGAGACGCGGTCCACGGCCTCCTGGGCTCCCGGCGTGAACCGAATCGGCATGGGGAATTCGAACTCGATCACATCGCCGTCGGCCCACGTCCGTCGGAGGCTTGCGGCGACCCCGGGCGTAGCGGGGACGGATTGCGTGGCGTTGCCGGATCGGAGTTGGATTCGGGGTGACTCGGTCCACCCTGGGATGCGCAGGCGCAAGGTGAATTCTTCGGGGCGATTGAGTTGGACGCGAAGCGTACCGCGGGGTTCGCGCGGGTAATCGCCGGTGACTTCCAGTCGCATCGCGGCGCCGGACGGAGTTTTGATCTGGCCGCTGAAGGGTGCGTACCAATGGATCGCCAGGCCGGCCGGGTTCGACATCACGACCCATTCGCTGAGCAGTCCGAGCACCCTGGGAGCATTGACGGAACAGCAGTTGAGTTCGGGGGTTCCGGCGCGGGATTGGAACACGATGGTGTGGGCGCTGGCTTCGCGGGCGCCGTCCATGGGGGTGTTGTAGGTCCACCAACGGCCGGAAGGATGCTGGGCGCCGAGACCGCCGTTCAGCGTGGAGAGTTCCAGATCATCGGCGGCGATCGGGTCGCCGGTCAGTTTCAAATAATCCAGGGTCAGGGTCATCCATGCCACGGTGCAACAGGTCTCGATGGCGGAGGGCGCGAAGGGATTGCCGGTGGCCTGTTCGCCGGAGCTGAATCCGCCCGTGTTGCGCCGGTCCCAACGGCGGATGCTGCGCCAATGGTGGATGAACGCGTCCCGGTAGCGGGCGTCGCCGGTGACCCGCCAGAACTCGAGCAGGGCTTGCAGCGAGTGAAGGCTCTCCCAACGCGGCCGCGGAGATTGAAAGAACTCGCGTCCATCGAGTCCGGCGCGGAGGTAGTCGCCGGCTTTTTCCCAGTCGCGTTCCACTTCCCGGGCCATCTGAAGGTATCGCGGTTCTCCGGTGTGGCGATGGAGCAGGAGCAGGCCGGTGGTGATGGCCATGTTCATTTCGGGATCACCGGCGTCGAGAACCCGGCGCCCGGTTCCCAGAAACGTTTGGCAGACCAGGTCCCCGGCGCGTCGAGCTGCGGCGAGGGCGGTGTCGTCGGCCGTTCGCTCATGCCATAGGAGCAGCGCTTGGATGGCGTGGTAATGGCCCCAAAGATCCCAGTTCCTGAGCAATCGCAGGTCTCGGGGAAAGGGACCGAGATAGCCGTCTTCGGCCTGGGTCGCGATCAGGGCGCGGACGACATTGGAGATCTGCTGTTCCAGCCGCGGATCGGTGGAGAGCCGGAGTCCTTGGATGCCGGAGATCAGGTATTTGCCGACGAATTCGCCGGCCCACGGGACCAGCTGCGGGACAGGCTGGCGATCGCGCAACCGGAACATCTCGAGCATGCCCGGATTAGCTTGCGGCGCGCGCAGCAGCCAGTGTTCGACGTTGGCCTGGATGCGTTGACCCGGAAGGCTGCCGAATTCGAATTGAGCAGTCGGGATCGATCGTGCCGCCAACGCGCCCGGTTCCTGGATGGCGGCGGAGCATTGGGAAACCAGGCAACGGCCAAGAAGGAGAAGGGTCAGGAGGGAAAGGAGGCGCATGGGATGGGGAGATCGAAGCGAGGGACGGAGAGGAGAGCAATGAGCAAAGAGGCCAGGGATGCGCCGTGGGGACACGTCGCGGTCCTGAAGGAAGGGCCAAGGAGCGCGGGCTGTCTCAGCCCGCAGGAAGTGGGGCACAGGGATGCGCCGTGGGGACACGTCGCGGTCCTGAAGGAACGGGCCAAGGAGCGGGGGCTGTCTCAGCCCGCAGGAAATGGGGCACAGGGATGCGCCGTGGGGACACGTCGCGGTCCTGAAAGAGTTAAGGCGAGATGGTGATGGGTTTCACCCGGATGCCGTCGCGGACGCGGTCGCCAGGATAGAGGATCACCTGCTCGCCCTCTTCGAGTCCGCTCACGATTTGGGTTTCGGTGCCACTGGATCGTCCGACTTGTACCTGGGTTCGGGTGGCCCGCCCGTTGACCAGGCGGTAGACCGACCAGTCGTTGCCGCTGCGGAAGAGGGCACCGGCGGGAAGTTTGAGAACATTCTCGGCCTTCCAAACGACGATATGGGCTTCGACGCGGTAATGATCGCCGAGACCGGGGCGTTCATTGGGCGGCGACACCAGGTCGGCGATCACGTTGACCCGCTGTTCCTCGACGCCAAGCGCCGACACCTTGGTGAAGGCCGCGGGCTCAACCAAACGGACGCGCGCGCGCAGGGGTTGGTCGGATCCCCACTGGTCGAGAAGCACCTCGGCCCCGGGCTGAAGGGCAGCGCCATCGCGGGAAAGGACTTCGATCACGATTTCGAGGTCGGTGGGGTCGCCCACTTCCACGATGGGCGTGCCGGCCGTCACGACGCGCGCGTCTTCCTCAATGACGCGCAGAACCTTGCCATCGGCGGGAGAAAAGACCTCCACCGGTGGCCGACCGCCGTTCGACGACTCGTCGCTGCCGCGGTTGGGGAGTGAGTGGGAAGAGAGTGGATTGAATTCGGCGAGTTCCGCCTCGACTTGCCGGAGGGCACTTTCGGCAGCGGCGAGTTCCTTGGCGGCGGCAGCCTCGCGCCACTGGGAGGCTTCCAGTTCCTGCTTGGAGACGGTGCGTTCCTTGTAAAGTTGCTCCGACCGATTGAGGTCGGTGGTGGCGAAGTGCAGGGCGGTCCTTGCCTTCTCGAGATTGGCTTTGGCGCTGTCGCGACGCGCTTCGGCGAGGGAACGGCTCCGGGCATCGAGCAGCGCGGACGGAATGGGGTCGATGACGGCCAGGACGGTTTTGCCGGCGAAGACTTCGGCGCCCGCTTTGAAGGGGACGCGTCGAAGCTGGCCGGTCACGGGGGCGGACACGCGGTAACGTTGGCGGATGCGGGTTCGGCCTTCCTCATCGACGGTCGCCTGCAAGGTCCCGCGCCGGGACGCGGCGGTCTCGACGGGGACGGGCTGGGGACGGAATCCGAGCACGAGCAGGGCCACGAGCGCGGCGCCGAGGACATAAGGGACCCAGCGTTTGGATCGGGGACGGCTGGGTCGGGCTTTCGTGGGTGGCGGAGGGGTTGACGCTGGCGAGGTCATGGAATTATTCCGGGGCTTTGAGGGCGCCCACGAGATTGAGTCGACGCACGCGACGGAGGACGACCATAGCGGAGAGCGCGGATGCGGTGGTTACCGTCAGAACGGCGAACGCATAGTTGTGCGCGGTAATTCGGGCGGGCAGGCGGACGGTCTCGGTGTTGACCATCTCGATAATTCCGCGGGCAAAGCCGGTGCCGAGCAGGAGTCCGATGGGGACGGCAAGGACGGCGAGCAGGATGAGTTCCGTCAGGAGAACGCCGCCGACCTCGCGTTGGGTGAAACCAATGACGCGCAGGGTCGCGAGTTCGCGGGCGCGCTCGGCGAGAGAGATCCGGGCGTTGTTATAGATCACTCCAAAGGCGACAATCGTGGCGAACGTCAGGTAGATGCTCTGAATAAGGTTGATGCTGGCGGCAGTGGTTTTGCGGAAGTTTTCGCGCAAGGACTCCTTGATGCCGACCCAGCTGATTTTAGGGATATCCTTGAGCGCGTGGAGGAAGTCACGACGCCTATTGGCGTCGACGGTGAAACTCGCGCCGCTGACCCGGTCGCCGTCCTGGAGCAGTCGGTTCAACGCGTGCAACTCCATATAGGCGGAGATGCCGGTCAGGTCATCGGCGAGGCCGACCAGTCGGAGGCCATGAGTGCGCTGTTCCCCTTCGAGGACTTCGACGGACAGCGTGTCACCCGGGCGGGCGCCAAGGACCTCGGCCAGTTTGCGGGAGACCACGATGCCCGCCGTGGGCATGGCGATTTCGTGGTAGCCGGCCTCGATGACGCGACTGTGGCCGGCGCCGGCCGGGAGGCCCATCAAGCCGAGTTGGCGGCTGCGATGGCCGGAGCGGATACGGATCGGCACGCTGCGGAAGGGTTCCACGGATTGGACGCCCGGAAGGTGTTGGAGTTCGGCGACGACCGAAGGATGCGCGGGATCGAAGAGGCCTAGATTGATGTCCTGTCGCTGAACGACATCCCACTGGAAGCCGAGGAGTTCCTCGACGCTGTCGCGGAAGCAATTGGGGATGATGAGCAGAGCCGTGGCGAGCGCCAGGCCGGCGATGGTGAAGAACGCCTGGGCCGGGCGACGCTCGATGTTGCGAACCGCGATGCGGAACGAGTGCGAAAACAAGGAGGCGATGCCGAGTCGTTCGACGACGGCGGGGCGGAAGCTGGCGGGTGGTTCCGGACGCATGGCCTCGGCGGGAGGCAGGTTCATGGCGCGCCGCACGGCGCCAAACACTCCTGCCGTGGCGGCAAGTGCGCCGACCACCAAGGCGATCCCGACAGCGAGGTAGTCGAGGCGGAAATGCAGATCAGGAAAACGAAAGAAGAGATGATACATCCCAACCAGGCGATGACCGAGTCCGATGCCGCCGAAGGTGCCCAGCAACGCGCCGCCGGCGACCATGGCCACGGAGAACTTCAAGTAGTGCAGGCCAATCTGACCGCTGGCGAAGCCGAACGCCTTCAGAATCGCGATCTGTTCGCGCTGGAGATTCAGAAGGCGCGAGAGGACGGCATGGGTCATGAACGCGGCGACGCTCAGGAAGACGACTGGGAATCCGATGGAGAGCACCTGCAGGATGCGGATTTCGTCGGAGACACGGATGTGGGACGGGTGATCGGCCCGGCTGTAGCAACCGCGTCCACCGTAGGGCGCCAGCAGGGCATCGAGTGCGGCCATGACCGGACGGGCCGCGGCGCCGGGTGCGAGCGTGGCGGTGAGGTGGTTGAACGCGCCATCGAGATCGAACGCCGCGGCGACCTCCTCCTCGGTCATCCAGAAAATTCCGTAGGTCCGATTGTCGGGAAGCGCGGCGCCGGGTCGGGATTCGAAGACAAATTCCGGTGACAGGACGATGCCGGCGATGCGGAGTTCCTGGCGTCGGCCATTGAGGAGCATGACGACCGAATCGCCAGGCTGGAGTTGGTTGGCGTCGGCGAAGGCCTCGCCGACGAGGACCTGACCGCGGCTCCCGGGTTGGAGCCAGCGTCCGCGCCGAAGGAACAGGCGGTTGAGCACCGGGGTGGAGTAATCGGGCAGGGACCGGACGAGACCGCTGGCCGGTTCGTCGAGGCCGGCGATATCGAGGGTTACCTGGGCCGAGATGTCGGCCTGGACCGCGGCGATGCCGGGTATGGTGGCGGCGCGGTCGGCGACCGAGATGGGGGCGCGTTTGAGGTGGGCGAAGAGTTCGGCGAACCGATGGGCCTCGTAGTATTCGCGGCGGGTGTCTTCGAGCGAATGAATCAGGCTGCGGGCCATGATCATCATGGCCAGGCCGCATCCCATGACGACCGCGACGGCGATGGCCTGTCCCTTCATTCGGGAAAGGTCGCGCAGCAGTTTGCGGTCGAGTTGCGAGATCATGGCGTCCGTTACCAGCGGAGAGTCGACGGTGGGACGCGGTTGGAATTCCGGCTTTCGCGATGGACTCGGCCGTCGAGGAAATGGATGACGCGGTCGGCCATGTCGGCCATGACGGCGTTGTGGGTGATGATCACGGTGAGCGTGCCGAGTTCGCGGTTCACTCGTTCGATGGCGTCGAGCACAACGATGCCGGTGCGGACGTCCAACGCACCGGTGGGCTCGTCGCAGAGCAGGACTTCGGGGCGCTTCGCGATGGCGCGGGCGATGGCCACGCGCTGCTGTTCGCCGCCGGAGAGCTGGGCGGGAAAGTGATCCAGTCGGGCTCCCAGATTCACCAACTCCAGGGCGGAGCGAGGATCCATGGGGTCGCGGGCGATCTCGGTAATGAGGCCGACATTCTCGCGCGCGGTGAGGCTGGGGATGAGGTTATAGAATTGGAAAATGAACCCGACGCTGTCGCGGCGGTAGCGGGTGAGTTCGTCCGGGGTAGCCTGAGTGAGGTCGAGATCGCGATAGCGCAGTTCGCCCTGGGTGGGAACGTCGAGGCCGCCCAAGTTGTTCAGCAACGTGGTCTTGCCGGAGCCGGACGGGCCGAGCAGCACGATCAATTCGCCGGCGTTCAAATCAAGATCCACCCCGGCCAAGGCATGGACCTCAGCCTCCCCGACTCCGTAGGTCTTGGTGAGTCCGCGGACATGGAACACGCGGTCCTGAGGGGCGGCACGGTTTGAATGGAGTGAGGCGGTGTTCAATTTTGGTCGGTGCGAATCTCGAACCGTCTGGCGCGGGGCGTTCCCTCGCGCCGGTCGTCATAGTGACCGGAACCCGGCCGATTGAAAATCGAGGAGGGACCTGACGGTATGACCCTTTGGGGGGCTGGGCACGAATGGCGGCCATGTCGGGATGGACCGCGACGAGTCCTCCAGGCGCAGCCCGTTCAGGGAGACGACGGAGACGTGGGAGCCAGGATGGGACGGAAGCCGATGCTGCGGCTTTTGTAGTCCGGATAGCGGGCTTCTCGGTACCCGACGCGGACGAACCAGCCTTCGTAGCCCCATGTGCCACCGCGGACGGTGCGGATTTCACCCGTCTCCGGGCCTTTGGGATCGGTGGCTTCACCGCCGGGAAGGAAGTCGCCATACCAGTTGGCGGTCCATTCTTTGACATTCCCGTGCATGTCATAGAGGCCCCAGGCGTTGGGTCTCTTTTGGCCGACGGGATGGGACGAGTAGAAGCGGCCCAGGTACTCCCACCAAGTGGGTTCAGGGGGAAAATCGTAACCGCTGTTCTTGGTATACCAGGCGTAATCGTCCAGTTCGGTGAGATTGAAATCGTTGCCGAAGTGGAATCGTGTGGTCGTTCCGGCACGGCAGGCGTACTCCCATTCTGCCTCGGTGGGGAGCCGGTAGGCGAAGCCTGCCGGGATCCTGCCGGAGGCGCGTTCAATTTCAGTGCGACGGGCGCAGTACTCGACGGCGTCGTGCCAGCTTACCCACTCGACGGGGCGGGAGAGGTCGCCCGGCAGATACGCCGGATTGGTATGCATCAGGCTGAGGTACTCGCCCTGCGTGATTTCGAAGCGGCACATCCAGTAGCCCTGGGTGAGGGTGACGCGGGTTTGAGGACCTTCCTGGGGCCAGCGGTCCTGTTCGGTCGGGAGCGTGCCCATGGTGAAGGTGCCAGGAGGAATCCACACCAGGCGGGTGGGGTCGGGATTGCGGGTGTCGGTGGAGGCACGCGTGATACGAAAGAAGTGCATCGGAACATTGGTCGACACGGGAGCCAGGAATTCTTCGATGCGCTGGGTCTCGGCGGAGTGGAAGGAGAGGACCTGCCACCTGGGTGCGGTGAGGCTGGGCGAAATCTCGACGCGCGCTGTGGACAAGGCGCGCATGTTGAAACGGAGCAGGACAAAGGTCGTTGGGAGTGAATTGGTAGCGTGACGTAGGGTCAGCCAGTCGTTCCACTCCAACGGGCGGGAGCCGCGTTGGTATTCCTCGCCTTCGGTCAAGCCGTCACCGTCGAGGTCGCCGCCGGCGTCAGCTGGATCCGTGGGGTTGAGTCCAAACCGGTTTTCCCAGTAATCCGGCAAGCCATCGCCGTCGGTGTCGGGAGCGTTGACGGCAAGCTGGGCTACGCGGCTGGTTTGCGCGCCCAGCGCGTTGCTGACCACGACAAAATAACCGCCTGCGTCAGAGGGTTGGGCACCGCGGATGGTGAGGACGGGACCCGTGGCTCCTGAGATCGGTCCGGACTCCGCCCGGTGCCATTGGTAGCTTAACGGCTGGCCTTGTGCTCGGACTTCCAGGCGAGCCGAGGTCGGGGCGTCCACCGTGATGGAGACGGGATGTTCGAGGATCCAAGGTTCGATGCGGTCCTGTTGTGCGGTAATCTCGAGCGCAAAACTCAGATCATCGACGGAATCGGGATGCTGATGGACCTCGACGGCCAACTGATTGCCGCCGCGGGTGAGCGAGACGGGGTCGAGGCTTCGAACGATCCAGTCCTCCTCATCTGGGGTCTCCAGCGACGCCCCAGCGGGCGTGGTCCAGTCGAGCGATCCCGGGGGAAGATTATCGCGCAGGACTTCGGTGCCATTCCAATACACCGCGGCGCCATCATCCCGGAGGAGGCGCAAGGTGAAGTGGGAGAGCGAGGTGTCCTCGAGCACGAAGCGATGTCGGAAGTAGGCTGTGATCGGGCGCGGACCGGAGTTGGGAAGTGGCAACGTGGTGGCCTCGTCACCTTCACCGTAGCCCAACGGCGCCGGGCCTTCCGACCAGCGGCGGTCATCGAAATTCGGCAGCGACCAATTCGTCGGCGGCGGAGACAACAGGTCGGCATAGCGCCAGGCTGCACCCATCGAAACCAGGGTCACCGGAATCGTGTCGGCATGGAGCACGGTCACGGTGACGGGCAGAGAGCGGACGGGAACATCCCCGGTCAATCGTGCTTCCGCTCGAACGAGGAAAGCGCCGCTCCGGGTGGGAGTCCAATCGACTTCGAATGGAGCGGAGGCATCGTCGGCGATCAACGTGTCGTTGACGAAGAATCGAACGCGGGAAACGGCCAGTGGCGAGTTGGAAACGACGGTTGAGAGGCGTGTGGGTTGGTTGAGGCGCAGCGGAAGGGGAGCGTTGGACACCACGACGATGCAAGTGGGGGTGATGGGTTGAACCGTGGCGGACGCCGATGCGGTGATGGCGCCTTCGTCATCGACGGCTTTTGCCTGGAGGCGATGGGCGCCGGCTGGGGCGTTGGTCCATACCCAGTGGAACGGTGGTGCCGAGGCGA
>JAEUHG010000133.1 GCA_016795425.1 Verrucomicrobiales bacterium | reverse complement strand
GATGACCCGAAGTCGCGGGCCGTTCGCCTCGACCTTGCCAGAACCCTCTTCGCTCAAGGCCGTGCCGTCGACAGCCTCAACCACCTCCACGAAATGGTGTCGCAAAATCCCGGCGACGCCGACGCCTGGCGCCTCGGCGGGGACATCGCCCTGAGTCGTCCCGATTTCCTGGAGTTCGCCGTCGATTGGACCGGTGAAGCCGTCAAGTCGGTCACCGATGACCCGGGTCTTGCCGCTCAACGCGGCGAAGCCCTCCTGCGGTCCGGCAATGCCGACGCCGCCCTCCCGTTCTGGCAAATCGCTGCCGCCAATCGCGGCAATAGCCAGCGCGCGGCGCTTTGCCTCTGTTCCGTCGCGGCCGGCAAATCCGCTCCCATCATCGAATTGGAGGCCGAACCGGCCATCAGCCGCGAATTTCTCAAACTCTATCAACGGCTCATCTCCACCCCCGCCGGACCTCTGTTGCTCAAAATCAACGCCAACCTTCGCGCCGTCGCCGCCGCCCTCCCGTCCGCAGCGCAACGCATCGAGTCGGCCATGAGCGAAGCCGCCTGATCTCGAGACGCACGCCGTCCTCCCTCACCGCGTTTCTTCACGCCTCGCCGATGCCGGCGCGGTGTCCGACGCCGCCTTCTCCGTTACCTGGAGTTCCGCCGCCATCCCAGCTGAAGCCCCAGGAGAAGCATCCAAAACAGGTGGCTGCCCACCGCGGCCAACCATAGAAACCACACCAGTCGATCGATAAACGCCAGCACCAGCACCAATACCGAGAAATCCCGGTTGGTCGCCGCATCCAGCAAGCGCCCCAGCATCCCGCCCCCCGACGCGCCGGCCTTCATCCCGCGCAGCACCACGGCGAAGGAAATCGCCGCGCCCACCGCCGCCAGGCCGCCCAACCACGCTGCTTCCGGCACGCCATCCTTTTCCCCCACCCCAACCGCAATCCCCAGGAACACTCCAATGTGCACCACCTGGTCCCCCACAATGTCCAGCCACTTGCCCAACGGCGATTCCTTGAACACCACCCGCGCGACATCTCCGTCCATGCAATCGAGTATCGCCGACACCTGAAACAACAGCGCCGCCGCAATCGACCAACCGACTGTTGCCTGGGCAAACATCACCGCCGCGATCAATCCCAACAGAGTCGCCGCCACCGAAATCATATTCGGCGTCACCGGGGTGTGGATCAGCAGCCTGCTGAATGGCCGCCCGACCGGTCGGTTGAACACCCGATCCACCCACCCGTCGGTCGCGCTCGTTATCGACCCCCATAACTCCCGCGTCGCCACTCGTGCGGTCTCTCCATCCCCGACCCGGCACGCCACCCCCTGCGCCGGCATCAATGGCGCCGCCGCCATCGCCGCTTCCCAACCGGCCGATCCGTCCGCCAACAACGCCGCATTCAATACGCCACCGTCGGCATCCGCCAAACGCACCGGACCCGCCGCCGCCGCCAACCGCTTCGCATCCGCCACCGACACCAAACAGTCGGTTCGCAACACGACCGTCGGTCCCTCACGTCTCCCGTCCCACTCACGTATCACTTCGAAGGGCACCTTCCACGCCATCGCCCTCGATCCGCGTGGAAGCGGAAGCGCTCCCTCGCAAACCACCCGAATGGGTCCGCACCCCGCCCGGTGAACCGCGATCAACTGGCGATCCAGTAGAGTCAAGGCTGCCACCTTCAACCGACTCGTCCCGGCATCCACAAGGATGACGGCCGGCCGCCGTTCACCGGCGGTCGACATGACGGCATTCCTGGTTGTCGGATGGGATGGCTCCATGATCCCGAAAACACCGCCAGTCTCCATGCACGCCCGCAGGACGCCAAGCCCGGGAATGCCCCTCGCCTCCAACCGCGATCTCCAAGCCGTCGACCCGGTCGATTCCGGAACCGTACCCGTGTCGAGTCCCATGCCGCGCGACCTCCGGACGCGACGCGCCGTCGACCATCGGCTAACATCTGTGCCCGCCGTGATTGCACGCCTGTTCCACCCTCACATCACCGCAATCCTCCTTGCGGTGGCTTTCCTGATTACCGCCTGCTCCACCCCTTCCAAGCCCGGTGCCGGAGCCCCGATCTTCGATAACCCGATACCCAACGAAAGCCGCATCGATCATGCCCTCGTTGAAGCCGTGCTTTTCCAACGCCGGGTTCTGCTCGTCTTCGGCGCGGATTGGTGCTCCGACTCCCGCCGTATGGCGGCACGCCTGACTCGCGATCCCCGACTCGCCCCCTGGATCGACGAGAACTTCCTCGTCACCTATATCGATGTTGGCCCCCGTCACGGTCCCCTCTGGGACGCGCCCGTGGTCGAGGCCTATGGCCGGCCGTTCGAGGATCGTGGTATCCCGGCCTTGGTGGTTCTGGACACCGACGGACGTCAGCTCACCCACCAGGATAACAACCCGCTTCACGACTCGGATCACCGGCGCCCGCGCCGAATTCGCGCCTTCCTGGAGGCTTGGGCGCCGGCGCCTTGATCCCAACTCCGGCCAGCCTTTCCGGTCGCATCATCACCTATCCCTTGGGGGACGCGCGTTTCAGGCTTCGACGGCGTCCGACCCGCAGGGGCGCGCCACCGGCCCGCAGCCGATACAATTGGCGAATCGCAAATCGCAAATCGAACCGCCCCAGCACCACGCTCGCCACACGCTCCGCCAATCGATTCCACCAGGGCCGCCGCCGCCACACCTCGGCGGTGATCTGCACGCTATGCTTCAGGTCCTCCTCGAATTGGGCATGCCCTTCCAGCGCCAAGCCCGCATCCCGCGCACGCAACAGAATCTCGTAATTGATGTTCAGACTCCTCAGATCAAGATTGGCTGAACCGACATAAACCACATCGTCGAGGAGGTAGCGCTTCGCGTGAAGCACCGCCGCCTGATACTCAAAAATCTCCACCCCCGATTTCAGCAGCCGCGCATAGTGGCCCCGCGCCGCCATTTGCGCGAACTTCACATCCGACGGGCCTGGCAACAAAATCTGGACCGTCCCGCCGCGGCGAACCACCGACGACATGCCGCGCCGCAACCTCCGCGGAGGAAAGAAATAGGCCGAGGTCAACCGCACCCGGTTCGCCCTCGAGAGATCCTGCGCCAACGCCTCGCGCGCCGGGTTTCGACCCAAGCCCGGAGACAACAGAAAAAGGTCGCCTCCGGGGATGGATACCTTTTGGGGCACCAGGTGCCTTCGGAACCGTGACAACCGCCGATGCCGAAAACTCGCCGCCCCAAACATCCCGTGAAACGCCTGATGCAACGGCGCCACCCATGGCCCCCGCGCCACCACCCCAAGATCCCGCCACCCTTCGCTGACCCCGTCTCCGTCATAATCCGTCCCGATGTTGAATCCGCCGACGAAGGCCACCTGGTCGTCCACCACCAGCAGCTTGCGATGGTCACGATAAGATAAACGCCCCAATTCCAACGGGTTGAACCAACGGCAGTCACCCCCAGCCGCCCGCACCGAAGCGAGATAATCCGCCGGCAGTTCGATCGATCCAAACGCATCCACCAACACCCGCACCCGCACCCCTCTCAACGCCGCCTCCCGCAATGCCTCGCGAAATCGGGCCCCTATTGCGCAATCCTGTAAGATATAGATCTCCAGACCGACCGACTCCCGGGCATGACGAACGGCCTCCAACATGGCTGCCAATCCTTCGCGACCGGTTCGCAACCAGGCCAATTGCGAAGGGTGCGCGTCCTGCATGCCCCCATGCTCGATGCCTCCGAAGGTTTTGCAAATTGAAAGCCGTTGAACACATGTTGCCCCCGTGCGATGCACTCCGATATCCAGCCCCCAGCCCAACGCACGCCCCGAACCAGCGATGCTCGTGCCATGACGCTTCCTAGTCGCGTCCCCATCATGCCTCCCTACCTCGTCCATCTCCTGATTCGCGCCCGTCCCCTCGTACGCCTCCTCACCGCCTTCGCCCTCCTCGCCACCGCCACTTCCCACGCGGCCAGCGCCACCTCGGCTCGCCTCCTCCTGCCGATCGAATCCGTGAAGCCAGGGGACAAGTTCCTCGCCGGCCTCGAACTCCAAATGAAGCCGGGCTGGCACACCTACTGGCGCAATGGGGGCGATTCCGGTGCCCCTACCACCCTTGAATGGACCCTTCCCGACGGCATCAAAGCCGGCGAAATCCAGTGGCCGGCGCCTGAAACCTACGAAGAAATGGGCCTCGTCACCTTCATCTACCACGGCAAGGTGATGCTCCTCATTCCCTTCGAGGTCGCCTCCAACGCCCCTCCCGGCACCCAATCCATCGCTGCCAAGGTCAAATGGCTCGAATGCGAAAAACAATGCGTCCCCGGTAACACGTCCGTTCAAGCCCAGTTCGTTGTCGGAAACACCTCCAAGGACTCATCCGCCGCCGACCTCATCCGCGCCGCGGAAGCGAAGATCCCCAAACCCGCCCCGGCTGGTGTCGCTTCCGCATCCTGGGATGGTCCTCCCGCAGGTGATGAACGCGCCCTCGTGCTGCGCTGGCAGGCTGCCCCAACCAATGGGATCCCCGACTTCTTTCCTTATGGCGGCGACGGTTTCGAGGTCGCCACCGCCACGGAACGCCTCCCCTCCGACGGCAAGGAAATCTACCTGCGAAAGAAGGTCCGCAAATTCGAAGGCGAGTGGCCCCGCCAACTCGGCGGGCTGCTCGTCACCGTCAATGCCCAACGTCAGCCGATCGCCGCCGCCGCCGTCCAACTCGACCTCCAAGCGCCCGGCGCCGCCGAAGTTGGCCCTCCCGCCTCTCCCACCTCCGGCGGCCGTCCGCCCACTTCCCTCGCCCGGCCCCCTTCGTTCCTGCGCGCCATGGCCCTGGCCTTCCTTGGCGGTCTCATCCTTAACGTCATGCCCTGCGTGCTTCCCGTCATCGCACTCAAGATCCTCGGATTCGTCCGACAATCGGGAAGCCGACCTGCCGAGGTACGCAAACTGGGATGGGTCTATGGACTCGGAGTCTGGGTCTCGTTTCTCGTCCTCGCGGGTGCCGTCATCGCCGTGAAACGCGCCGTCGGAATCGCCAGTTGGGGCATGCAGTTCGGCAATCCCATCTTCCTGGTCGGCCTCACGACCCTGATCCTGCTCGTCGCCCTCAGTCTCTTCGGAGTCTTCGAGATCAACCTCACGGGCCGCGCCCTGGACAAAGCCGGAGACCTGACCACCAAGGAAGGTCCGGCGGGCGCATTCTTCAACGGCGTGCTCGCCGTCGCCCTGGCCACCCCCTGCACCGCACCGTTCCTCGCCCCGGCTCTCGGTTACGCGTTCACCGCCGACGCCACGACCATCGTCGCCATCTTTAGCATGGTGGCCTTCGGACTCGCCTTCCCCTACGTGGTGCTCAGTTGGCAGCCGGCCTGGCTCAAATTCCTGCCAAAACCCGGCACTTGGATGGAAAAGTTCAAAGTGGCCATGGGCTTCCCCATGCTCGCCACCACGCTCTGGCTCTACACTCTCGCCGCCGATCACTTCGGCGAGGGTGGGCCTCTCTGGTTGGGCATTTACCTCATTGGCATTGCCATCGCGGCCTGGATTTGGGGTGAGTTCGTCCAGCGCGGACGCCGACGCCAATCCTTCGCGATGGCCCTCGCCGCCGGTGTTCTCGCCGCCTCTTACGTCTTTGTCCTCGAAGGCGAACTCCACTGGCGCGCGAGCACCCCTAAATCCGAGGCCACGGTCGCCGCATCCACGCGACCGCGCGATCCCGAAAGCATCGCCTGGCAGCCCTGGTCTCATGAAGCCGTCGCCAAGGCGCGTGCGGAAGGACGTCCCATTCTCGTCGATTTCACCGCCAGGTGGTGCCCCACCTGCAAAAGCAACAAAGCCTTCGCGATCGAGATCGAACCTGTCCGCGCCAAGTTGCGGGCCATCAACGCCGTCACCCTTCGGGCGGACAATACCAACTTGCCTCGCATCATCGTCGAAGAACTGCAGCGCTTCGGCCGAGCCGGCGTTCCGCTCGTGCTCGTCTACCCGCAGGATCGCACCCAGGAACCCATTGTCCTTCCCGAATTCCTCACTCCACAGATGGTCCTCGATGCCCTCGACCAGGCCGTCGCCACTCCCGCCACCGCGACCACCTCTCGCTGAGACCGGTCGGTCGGGTACCTCGCGGGAAACCGTCCCGGTTACTTGGCGGCTCCCGGGTTCAACGCCCGAGCCATGGCTTCCTGCATCAGTCCCGAAATGCTGTTGAAGCTCTTGTAATCGGACGGAACCTTGAAGACGTCGTCCCCCGGTGACGCCAATTTCACATCGGAAAAGGTCATCCACATCGTCCCGCCGTCCTTGTCCTTGTCCTGACGAAACATCATCCGTACCGGAAATTGATTGAGGGCGGGCGCTTCCCAGGTGGTGGCCTCGGTTTTTTGCCCATCCTTCGTGGTCAACGTCACCTGCTGGCGCACACAGGGCTGCCCGTTCACCGTTTCCTTGCCCCCGGCCTTCTTCGTCACTTTGTAGCCGTCGGCAGGCAGATCTGCCTCCGTCAAAGATACCCGCGTCTGAAACTTCAATTCCGGAAAAAACACCACCATCCCCTTCTCTTGCGGCAGCACCAGACTCCCCATGCGCGACATTCCGATGTTCTGCAGCGCCGACAAGCCCTGGAGCGCCGCCCCGGCCCCGCGCAATTTCACGAAATCCACGTCGATGCGGAACTTGTCCCCGCTCTTGAACATGCGCATCGGAAGAACCATCCGCGTGTTCTCGGCCTGATTCGTGATCGCCGTTTCCACCGCGGCACTGAAGGCCGGGACGTCCGCAAACAATTGCGCCACGGCCGCGTTGAATCCCAGGTTTCCCCCCGGCATTCCGCCGCCTTGGGCGCCAGCCCGCAATGACGTCACCCCCAGGCCGACGGCCACTGCCAGCCACGCCCAGAGCCGCCGTGAACCCCTCGAATCACCTCGCCAATATCGCATCAAGTTCATGAACAACGTCCCCCTACCGTAGCAAAGTCGACCCCTCGCGCCAGCGACAAGTCATCGGCCGATCCCCCCTCGGGCGCATCTCCGAATTGTCGGGGCGATTTCCGTTGAAATAGCGGGAGAGGACTCTCCTCCTTACCCACAGAATAGGATACTAGATACGTGGGGTGTTTGCTCGGTTTTGTTGGGTTTCTCGAGGATCCGGTATCGGCGACCAGGGAGTTCAGCGTTGAGCGAGTGCCAGGTGATGAACTTGAATCCGCAAAAACCGCGAGATTTGGCCCCCCTCCGTGTACAGCACGCCTTTCTGTGGGTAAGGAGGAGAGAGGACTCCCGCACTCCACGACGACCAGCGTTGGCCTGGCCCCAGGGTGCGGACGGGCGCGAAGCGTCGTGGACGGCGGCAGTCCCCTGCCGCTTTCCCAGCACGGCGATTCCCGGCCGGAACGGTGGTGCCGCCCACTCGACAACTCGGAGGTGCGCCCTGGGCACCCACCGCGCGGGAACCGCCTTCCCTTTTCAGCCATCGACGGGTTCACTGCGGTCTCAAACCGTGCCCGACGGAAATCCAGGTCCGATCTTCGCAACGACTCGATGGAGTCTCGTGCTCGA
>JAEUHG010000107.1 GCA_016795425.1 Verrucomicrobiales bacterium | reverse complement strand
GAGGGCGCGGCAGTAGAGGCGTAGTTCGTCGAGTTTGGCCTTGGTGCCGAAGTTGAGAGGGTTGTCGCCGAGGTAGAGGGGTTCCTGGTTGGAGAGGACGGGAGCGGGGAGGACGCGTTCACTGTCGAAGGCGCCGTTGAGATAGAGGCGGAGGCTGGAGCCGCGCTTGATCATCGCGACGTGGTTCCAGGAGTTGGTGGCGAGGATGCCGACGCTGTCGCCGCCTTCGTTGGAGTTGGCGGTGGTGCTGACGCGGAAATGGAGGCGGTTGGTGTTGGGCCAGAGGAAGAAGGTGAACCAGCGGGAGTTGAGGCCGTTGCCTTTCTGCAGGAGAAGGCGCCAGAGGCCGGTGGGTCCCTGCTGGAGGTTGAGCCAGAAGGCGACGGAGAAGTCGGTGTTGTCCTTGCCGAGTTCGAGGTCGGAAGAGTGGGGGATGACGACGGTGTCATCGACGCCGTCGAAGGAGAGGCAGCCATCGACCTGGCCGGAGGGATCCCAAGTGGGGCCGTTGGCGAGGGCGCCTTCGTTGCCGCTGCCCGAAGCGTCGGCGGCGGAAGCGCCGGCATTCTCATCGAAACGCCAGTGGGCCACAGGCCCGAGGCTTGAGCCATCAGGGCCCGGGATCACCTCAACATGGGCTCCGCCGAGTCCGGACAGGGTCTTTGCGTTCCCGGAGCTGTCGTTGAAGGACTTCGCTCCCGCGGGTTCATCGAAGTGGTACAGGGCCTTCACGTTGGGATCGGCGGTCAACCTCGTGGAGGGACTGAAGTCGCCGGTGTATCGAACCACATCGGAGATACGAACCTCGTCCATGTCGCCGTGGAAAAAGCCCTCGACCGCAAGCTTCGGAGCCAGGCGGCGCGCACCTAGGGTGAAACTCTGGAAATTCTGGACCCCGTCGCTGTAGAAGGCTGTGGGGTCGAACGTCGCCCCGGGGCCGAACACACCGTCGAGGGCGACGCGCATCTGCCTCGTGGCCTGATCGAAAGTGATCGCGACGTGGCTCCATCGATGGAGCGCGGGACCCGGCGATTTGGCGACCGATGCAAAGTTGCCCTGGGAATCATAGACAACGTGATTAATCGCGTCGCCCGAGAGGTCGAAGTCAAACGCGTCGTCCGCGCAGATGAACTGGCCGCCGCCGCTGCTCCGCTGATACAGCCAAGCTTCGACAGTGTAATCTGCGAGGGCTTGGCTGTCAGGCCAAAGGCTGCCGACTCGAGTGGCGAAATCGGACAGACCGTTCAATCGCAGCACGCCCGGCGGGCAGGAGGGCGTCCGAGCGTCGTCATCGTAAAGTTCCACCGTATCGGTTGTAGGTGTGCCGAGGTAGTACCCTTCTTTGGTCTTAACGCTGACGATAATCGTTTCGATTTCTTCGCTAATTGTGTCATCACGGCTAAAGACAAGCAGATCGGTTGAAGCCGAGCCTGCAGGAATGGTCAGGGAGCTTAGCAAAGGCGAGTAGTCGAGACCGCTTGTCGCCGTGCCATCGACGATCAGTTCTATCGTGAGTGCTGTTGCCGTAGAGCCGGTGCGCGCAACGGTGAACCGCCCGGTGTTGTTCCCAGGTTCGCTTGCGGCGTTATCCGTCGCGAGCACGCTGACTCGTGGAGTATCGCCGTCAACGATGACGACCGTGGCCGAAGAGGGGGATCCCACGCTATAGCCCGAGCCGTTCAGGACGGTGAAGATGACCGTCTCCGTTCCCTCCACGAGAGAATCGTCGATCGGGGCGACCGTCAGGTTCGTAGTCGCCGCCCCGGGGGCGAACGTCACCGTGTTGGTGAGCGCTAGATAGTCGATTCCGTTGGCGGCGGTGCCTGCAAGGCTGTTGGTCACCGTGAGCGCGGAAGTCGTCGGACCCGTGCGGCTCAAAGTGATAGTGCCGGGATCGCCGGGTTCGGCAGCGTTAGGATCGCTGGCGATGACGGTGATGACGGGCAGGTCATCGTCCGCCAGAAGATTGGTGGCCGAAGAGGGGGATCCAACGGTGTAGCCCGAGCCGTTCAGGACGGTGAGGATGACCGTCTCCGTTCCCTCCACGAGAGAATCGTCGATCGGGACGACCGTCAGGTTCGTAGTCGCCGCCCCGGGGGCGAACGTCACCGTTTTGGTGAGCGCTAGATAGTCGATTCCGTTGGTGGCGGTGCCTGCAAGGCTGTTGGTCACCGTGAGCGCGGAAGTCGTCGGACCCGTGCGGCTCAAAGTGATAGTGCCGGGATCGCCAGGTTCGGCAGCGTTGGGATCGCTGGCGATGACGGTGATGACGGGCAGGTCATCGTCCGCCAGAAGATTGGTGGCCGAAGAGGGGGATCCAACGGTGTAGCCCGACCCGGCCAGGACGGTGAGGATGACCGTTTCCGTTCCCTCCACCAACGAATCATTGATGGGGGAGACCGTCAGGTTCGTAGTGGGAGCTCCGACGGCGAACGTCACACTTGTCCCCAGCGAGGTGTAATCCGTGCCATTGGTCGCCGTGCCTCCCACAGTGAGGTTCACCGTCAGATCCGCCGCCGTTGGGCCCGTGCGCGAGAATCTGAAACTCCCCGTGTCCGCCGGTTCGGCCGCCGATGGGTCCAGGGCTGTCACCGTGATGATTGGTACCGCTACGGAATCGAGGGCGGCGCGGGCATTGATGCGGCCGTAGCCATACTCGTTGTTGAATCCGGCCACATAAGGCACGGGCCCGATTTTCTCGGCCGTATTGCGCATGGTGTCGCGCACTTGGGTGGCGGTGAGGTTCGTATTCACCGATAGAAGAAGGGCGCCAACGCCCGCAGCGAGCGGCGTCGCGGAGGAAGTGCCGCCAAAGCCCGTCGTAAAATCCGAGCTGCTGTAACCCACCGCACCGCTCGGATCCAACGTCGTGATGTCATTCCATCCGCCGTTGCTCGGAGCCACGAAGTCGATTTCCGGGCCGTATTCGCTGTAGTCGGAACGGCGGTCCGAATCCGTCGAAGCCCCGACGGAAATTGCACTTGGATGGTTGGCCGGATAGGAGATCGGCGTGAAGGCGGTGTACACCCCACTGATCAGGCCGTAGTTCCCGATGAAGGTTCCGACCGCATTGTAGAC
This sequence comes from Verrucomicrobiales bacterium, assembly GCA_016795425.1. GTDB lineage: Bacteria > Verrucomicrobiota > Verrucomicrobiia > Limisphaerales > CAIMTB01 > CAIMTB01. The sequence goes on along the minus strand of JAEUHG010000107.1, from coordinate 3,402 downwards.
GCGCAGAATGAGTCCATCGAAACCGGCCTCGGCGGAAATGTAGAGTTGGACGGTAAGGACCTCGTCACCGGCTAGCACGACGTTGGGCGTCCGAAGTTCGCACCAGCCGCTATGGGCCGTGGCTCCCGAGCGTGGGGACTGGATCCCGCCGGTGCCGCCAAAGGTCTGCACCTCGGTCAGCGACCAATTGGCGCCACCACTCGAGCTGAGCGACCAACCCGCGGGCGGAAATGCCCCCTCGAAATCCTGCCGACCATTCGTCCCCAAGGGTGTCGCCAGGTGGGTGTATTCGTCGGAATCCAGGAGGACGACATTGTCGATCTTGATCAGATCCTCGCCATCCACGATGGAACCGTCTTTTTCAAACCGGAACCCGAAAGACCACGTGCCGGCGCCGAGGTTGGGTCCGACAGGGAAGAACGCCCGCCCCCAAATGGAGGCGGAGTTGCCGTTGGCGAAGAATACCGGGCAACCCTTGCCTCCGCGTCCGTTAGTCACGGCATCGGTGATCGCCGCGTCGATAAACGCGCTCGGGGATCCCCCGCCCCAACTGTTGCTCAGTACGTGTGCGTAATCCGCCGCATAGCTGATCGCGGCGCCGATGTTGGCATCCGAGGTCGCGACGCCGTTGTCGGCGAAGATCTTTACCGGGAGGATCTTGCAATTGGCGGCGATGCCCGTGCTGCGGTAGCTGTTGTTGATCTTGGCGGCCGCCACTCCGGAGCAGGCGGTTCCATGGCCATTGCCACCCAAGGGATTCGGGTTGTTGTCGCCGTTGGCGAAATCCCAACCGCGATAATCGTCGATCCTCCCGTTGCCGTCGTCATCAACGCCGTTGGTCTCCTTGCCGCTGCCTGTCTCGCCCGGGTTGTTGTAGATCGTGAGGTCGGGGTGGGTGGTGTCGACGCCGTCGTCGATAATCGCGATCACGATCTCGCTCGAGCCCTGGGAGACATCCCACGCCTCGACGGCATCGACGTCGGCGTCGACCACCCCGCCTTGCTGGCCGGTGTTGTGGAGGTGCTGTTGCTGAGGAAAGAGGGGATCGTTGGGTGTGACGTAACGCTGCATCTCGCGGACGAAATTTGGCGTCGCCCAGACGAGCTTCGGGTGTGCGAAGAGGCGCCGCGCGAGCGCGAGCGAGTCGTCAGCGGGGTTCAACTGCCGGAAGAGAAAACTGTTGAGCCGCGGCGACCCCACGCGCTCCACCAGTTCGAGCCCTTCAGCCCGCAAGTCCGCCTCCAACTCCGCTACAGGGACGCCATCCGTCAGGCGGACGATCAATTCTCCAGTGGGAAGCATACGGGCGCGTGATGGCGGATCGACGAAAACCGGGTGGACGGCCAAGACACCGTCCGACTGCCCCAGAGCCTGGAGATCGAGCGCAGAATCGGGGCGGGTCGAGCGAATGACAGTGACCTGACGCCCGCTATTCAACCGCGTCACCGCGCCTCCCACTAACGCTCGTACCGGAAGCCTCGCCGCCGCTGCTTCGATGGTGCGGACTGGGTCTGCGGCAGGTCCCAGGATGAGAACGGTCTCATTGGTGGCGCGATGGAGATGCACTTCGCCCCGTCCCCCAAGCAAATAGAAATCTCCGGCGTCTGTAAGGTTCCCAGGCGCTTCAATTCGCTGGACCGGCACCTCCAACGCCGGCCCGAATTCAGTTGGCGTTGGCTTTTGGCGAGGCGTTTTGGCTGCGAGGGCGGTAGAAGTGGGGATAGCCTGAGCGTTAGCGGATTCACCCAGGATCAACTGGACGAGCAGAAGGAGAATCGTCACGAAGCAGAAGGCTGCCCCCTGGAGCCGGATCCTGGGGACCGTCGGTGCGGTCACGCCCGGGAAGTTGGTCAGCTGCGCAGGCTGGTTGAAGGGGTGGTGCGTGATGTGTGCGACTGATCGATGTTCGGAGGATGACCTGTTTCGGTAAAGGCACAGGCAGAGTCGAAGACCGCTAACCCAGCTTCTCTGCTGACAGTGGTCGTTGGCTGGTAGCGGCGGAATGTTCATACGAAGGGTGCGTGATGAAGTGGAGTGGCGCTGTCTCTGAAGTCGCTAAGCCCCGCCAGACCTGCGTTAGTGGGATCGAGATCGGAGGTCAGACTCTGGCCGATGTACGCAAATCCACTCGTGTGAATTCGCCTGATCAATTGTCCGTGTGAAATTGTCACGCTTGGCGGGGCGAACTGCATGTTCCAAGTAGGGGCTGTGCTGCAATTCCCTGGAAACCAAGGACTGATGACGACCGGCACTGGGGATGGCGGGACGGAGGAGGCGTTTGATAGGGGAATCTGGTTTGCTATCCGTCCATTGCGCGGCACGGAGTGCTTGGGAGCCTTTCCACGTCCGAGTTCGGTTCCGAATCTCGTTCCACTCGATGGCATGGGTTCAGGGAGCACCCGGTTGGCGTGATGTTTCAGAGCCGTGAGACGAGATGGCGGTACCTGACGACGAAATCGTGGTGAAGAGGAGAGTTGAAGCTGATGGAGATGGTGAATAGTCGGTGCCCTACCGGTCGGGACAGATTTGCGAAATGCCACAACCGGACTGAACCAAGCTGGGGTCGCGGGCATCACGGCCGGGTCTCCGGTTTGATTCACACCTCTTGAATCGCTGGGGCTGAATTGAAGAGGGAGGAGTGAGCGGCAGCCGAGGAGGGGGGGCGGCGGCATAGATGCGGACATCGTCGAGTCTGCACTTCGTGCCCGGACCGGCTGGATGGGAGCCGACATGGAGGGGTTGATCGTTATGAATGACCGACGTCCTTTATCATAGGCGCACGTGCGCCGGCGCGGCCGGAGGGATCCGGAAGGGCCGGGCTTTGGGCCAACCAGGCCGAAGGCTTGCCAAGGGCGTCTTCGAACGACGCGGCCCTGGCGGTCTTGCCTAGCGCAACGACGGGAGCGTCGACCAACAGGACAGAAACCCAGCCGCGACGGAATGCTCTCATGACGTGGAGTTGCTCAACGCGAACGCGCGCGGAAGAAGCGGGTGGTCTTGGTGGAAGAAGGAAGGAGGAGTTGGAGGACGGTTTTGCCTGAGGGGGAGGTGGTCAAGGTTGGGGCCGGGGCCTGGGACCAGGCGGTGAGGTCGTCGGAGACTTCCCAAATCCAGGAGGTGGCGCCGGTGTTCTGATCGAGTTCCTGTTGGAGCAGGAGTTGGCCGGAAGCGGCGTCGTAAGCGAGGGAGAGACGCGGAGCCGCCGCGGGGTCGGGATCAATGGGCGGCAGGTTGGCGAGGGCGAGAGGGCTCTCGGAGGTGGCGGTGTGGTCGAGTTCGAGAGAGGACTCCGGGACTTGGGCGTCGAGGGGGATGGGAGGCAGGACCAGAGTGGGGAGGGAACTGGCCATGACCGCGGCGAGCAGGTTGGTGGGCAGCGCGGCGGAGTAGAGGCGCAGGTCG
>JAEUHG010000079.1 GCA_016795425.1 Verrucomicrobiales bacterium | reverse complement strand
CCAATGAGGAGCCTGGCGGCGATGGCCTCTCCGACCAGGCGTTCGATGGTGTCGCGCATCGGTCGAGCTCCGAGTTTGGGGTGGAAACCTTTGCGAACCAGGAAACCCATCACCTCTGGCTTCACGGTCAAGCGGTGGCCTTTGTTCTCCAGGAACGCGAGTTCGCCTTCGAGGAACTTCCGGGCGATCTCCAACTGGATGTCGTAACCCAAGGGGTAAAAGACGATCCGCTCCTGTATACGGGCGAAGAGTTCCGGACGTAGCGCCATTTGGGCCCCCGCCAGCACATGTCGTTCGAGGGTGGCATCGCCAGAATACTGGAGATTCACAATCTCGCTGGAGGCGATGTTCGAGGTGAGCCAGACGTAGAATCCACTGAAGTCTAAAACCTCTCCGGAGGCCGCCGTGAGCCGACCGGCGTCGAGCAATTGGAGGAAAAGGTCCAAGACCTTTGGGTGCGCCTTTTCGATCTCGTCGAAGAGGAGCGATCCACAAGCCCTGGCAGCGCGGACCCGTGGCAACTGACCTTCTTCTGAGCCACCGTTGCCCAGCAGAATTCGGATCGAGTCCTGGGTTTGGAACTCCGACATGTCGAATCGGATCAAACCCTCCGGCCCGAACAGATGACGAGTGGCCACCACCACGGTCTCGGTTTTGCCGACACCGGTGGGGCCAAGGAGCAGGAAGCTTCCACGTGGTCGCGTGGATTTCGACAACCCAAGTTGCCCTCGCTGCAATACAGAGAGGATCCGCGAGAGGGCGGTGGCCTGCCCACGAATCTCCCGCGATAATAGATCCCCAAGCTCCCGCAAGTGATTCATAGGCTCTGGTAGGTTCGATTTCATTTGCTACTTCCGTAGTAGCATAATGAAGAGAGTCATTTTGTGTACCAGGTACACCAAAACGGTACGCCAGTTGGATAATCCTGTCTCTAGTTCGCAGGGACAATGCACTTGGGCAGAATCAAGAGGATATCAGCGAGACGACTTACTCAGTCACGAGCCGACCCGCTGTAAGAGAGCCCAGAGTGCCGATGGTCCCAGGAAGCGAACCAGAGAAAGGCACCATGAAGATAGTCTCCAACTCATTGCGAAGAACCAAGTCCGTCCTACTGGCATCCACCCTGTTCCTGTTGGGAGCGAGACCGCTCCTTGCCCAGGAGTTCGATTCGACGACTCTGAAGACCGGCATCAGCAACTCGTTAGCGGTGATCATGCTCTTCGGGTTCGTGCTCGGGATCTCCTCGGTCATCTATGGCGGTTTCGCCATTCGTCGTGGCGATGTCGACCAGGGCAAGATGTCGATCATTGGTGGAGCGATCATCGCGGCGGCGCCCGCGTTGCTCTTCGCCTTCTTCAAGATCTTCGGCATCGACGACAATTCGAGCGTCGCTATCGGCAGCTTCTAGTCCTGGAGCGCGCTCAGGAAATCCTGACCCAAGCCACCGGCCATCGGGCCACTGCCACTCACGAAGTGCGGCCAGGAGCCGGTGGCCTTCCCGAACTCACGACCCTCCTTAATCAATCCATATGAACCCTGAACTTCGTTTCACTGACACCAACGCGGGCACCGATTCCGGCGGCCGAACCTGGGGAATGGAAGGCAACCTGGTTTGGTGGCTGATCGCCGGCATGGGCAGTGGAATCGCCGTCTTCTTCATCCTTATCACCGTGCTGAAGGCGGGCCTCTTGTTGTCTGTGTTCCTGGCTCTCATCCCGGTCGTCTTGGTCCTGCTCTACATCTTGATGTTCCGCCAGGGGAAGCCACCCGGGTACGACCGCGATCTGGCGGAACTGGCGACTCGCGGCCGTGGTTTTGGCGATGAACCAGCGCCAGGCGATGGCATGCCCTGGGATGACGGTGAACCCATCGTTGAATCGCCAAAAGCACCCCGCTGACGGCGGCCTGACTAAAAACTCCTGTCCCTCTTCCAGCCCTATCCCCGCTCATGTTTGAACGCAGTCCCAATGGCTATTTTGTCCGGGATCTCCTGGTTTTCGGGAATCTCCGCAAAGGTGGTTATGTCTCCAAGGGATTTATCCTGGAGGCACCGGATCTGACCAATAGTCCGGCGGCCGATCTGAACCACTTCCAGGACGAACTCTGCCTTCTTTTGAGTTCACTCCACGAAGGGCAGCGCCTGCAAGTGCAGTACTACTGCGACGCCGATTACCGGACCGAGCTCTTGCGGTACAAGTCCGAGACCGAGCGTTTCACCAATCCTTGGACGCGCCGGATGCGCAACGAGCGGTTCCTGCGGTACTGGGAGGCGATGAGCCAAAGACGCCTGCGCCGCCAGCGGGTGGTCCTCTATTTGAGTCGAAAACTGGATGCACAGCCCAGGTCCCTATCAGGGCAGCGGGCTCTCCAAGGGTACTACGCAAGTCTCTTGGACGAGTTGGCGGCGGAATTCGGCCATTCGCTCCGACTTTTACAGGAGATTTTTAGCGACGGCGGCACCCGGGTGCTTCCGATGGGGGACGGGGAGCATTACCTCGCCTACCGGAATTTCCTCAATCCGACCCTCCACGAGCGCATGGAGGAGGCGCCGGAGTTCAGCCCAGAACTTTCCATTCAGGAGAACACCTACATGAGCGAAGGTTGTGGGCTGGGTGACGGTGGGTTCGTGATGGACGGCTATTACCATTGCGTGATTGCCCTCAGCAGGTGGCCGCGAACCACCTATCCAGGAATCATCCAAAGGCTCACCAGCCTGCGGCTCCTGGATTACGCGATCACGGTCAATGTCGAACCCCTTCCCATCACGACCGAGATCTTGAAGGAGGAGAAGGCACACGACCGCGTCGCGGGCGACTACGCCTCGGAAAAGAAGGTCTCGCTCTTAAGCGTGATGGAGAAGAAGCGGGCGAAGATCGCCTCTCTCATGCAGGGCCGATCGATCCCCTTCAAAGCCCTCTTCGTGGTTCGCACCTGGGACAAGACCCGCGATGGGTTAATGGCAAAAGCCGGGGCCATCAAGAATGCCATCCACTCCATGAACGCGGGCCAATACTTCGAGAGCAACCTTCCGAGCACGACTCGGAATCTCTTCTTCCAG
>JAEUHG010000061.1 GCA_016795425.1 Verrucomicrobiales bacterium | reverse complement strand
AACCTCCGTGGCACTGGCCTGCAGTTCCAGAGTAGGGGTGGTGTTGCTCGGGAACGCCCCGATTTCCACACGCACGTCGTAATGCACCACCTGTCGCCCCTGAACCTCGGTCGATCCGCGAGCCACCGGAGTCAGGTGCAGACGAGCCGCCGCATCGGAATAGGTTCGACCCAAAACGACCGCGGCATCGTTCTTGCCATGGCGCGTGCCCGGAGTCGTGTCGAGGATTTCGCTTGAACCAATCGCCTGATGCCAGTTGTTCCAATGCAGCTCGACCCCGTTGTTTAACCATGGATTGTCCGCGTGCTGGCTGCGGGCGCTGACCCAATACGAGCGCTCGGAATCCTTGGGAATACTCAGGACCTGCGTGAGGCCCGCCTCCAACTGCCCCGCGTCATGCGCAAGAATCCGGTAATTGCCCGTGTTGGTCACCGTCAATACCGCCGACTCGGGAACCCAGCCCAGCAGGTATTTGTGCAATCCGGAAAAATGGGCCTGCAATCCGCCGCCACTGCCCATGGTGTCAAACGGATCCCCATATTCCACGTCGTCCCCCGCCCCGATCACGCTGTCGATACCGACTTCGCTATCCCCATCGAACGGCAAATTCCGCGTGTCCTCGGGGGGTTCCGGTCGCACCGTGTTCCAGAAGTTGGCGTGGGCCAACCCCATGTTGTGCCCCAATTCATGGCAGATCACTCCCAGGTCCGAACTTTGCAACCACACCCCGCGTCCTCCCACGGCCCCCAGCCCGCCCCATCCAAATCCGGGAACCGGTTCGAACCGAACCATGTCGAGATCGAATGTCGTGGGATCCAACCCGGCTGCCTTGGTCGCCGCCCGGGCGTCATCCATGAGCGTGCCTGCACCCTGCGCCGCGTAGTACAGCTTGGGCTGCGGCAAGGTGATCAACGGCCCCACCGTCCCGACCAACGACACATTCTTAAACGAATTCGCGACGTAAAACTCGTTCGCCAATCGCATCACAGCCGCCGCCTCCGTCTCCGAAATCGGTTCCCTCAAATCATCGGGAAACCTCGCACGCATGAACAACAGGGTTTTGATCCCGTGACTCCATGCCGAGAAAGCCGGCGGTGCCGTCGGCCGGCGAAATCCCTCCTCCACTGACATCAACTGGCGATTCAAGGTGTCGACCCACTCCGCGCGGGCCAGAACCAGCAATTGATCGCCGTGCTGCACCACCGTCGACGTCGCATCCACCTCCATCGGTGCTCCGCTGACCCCACAGATCGTCTCGGCCGCCAACCGACCGGAATCAAGCGCCTGCGCCACCTCCTCGGGCGCCAACGGTCGAAGCGGTTCCGCGGAAACCGCTAATACGTCGTCCACCGCAATGCCATGCATCGTGGCCTTGGAACTCGACATCTGCATGACCCGGCGACCGTATACAAACGCCCGATAAGTGCGGCCACCCACGGTGAAGGAACGCAAATAGGTCGTGCCCGGATTCGGAGTGCCAGGACGGTTCTGCGCACACAGGACCGAAAAGACCCCCCGGCCGGAAAGCACTTCCTCCAATTCAGCCGCCACTTCGGACGGCAAGGATTGCCGCACCGACTGGGGCACCGCTTCACGCAACGCAGCGGCCGGGTCGGTCATGATCAACGTCTTCAACGCCGCGCGCCGTTCGCGGGCCAACACGACCCCTTGCGCCACCTCGCCGGCCGTCCACCGCTCCACTCCCGACCGACCCGCCGAAATCCGCAGCCACAGTCCAAACGCTCGGAATGGGGCATCGACGACACGACCTTCCCTCAACCCATTCCTCGCCGGAGGCGGGTTCACTACGGTCGCCATGCCCTCATTGAGGGAGGAAACCCCGGGTCTGTCGGCCTCCATCGGCTGCGGTGGGGTCGGCGCCGCCACCGGGACGGTCGCCAGATGCTCGATCCCGGAGGATTGAGGCGCACGCGACACCATCGGGTGAGGCTGATGCTGGACCAGGACAAGGAGAAACAAAGCGGCGATGACGGTTCCTGCGCCGCAAACTCGGGTGGAAAATCGCATGGCAGCCATTCGCCAATGCCGTGGCTTGGAGAATCGGTCACCTACGTTGCTCACGTGTGGGGGTGGTGTCAAACAACCGTAATCACTACGGGCCCCGTGCGCTCAAATGTAACACATCAGAAATGTCGCCCATCCGCCCATCCGCCCTTCCGCCGTTGCGCCTTGCCGCCCGGGATGCCATGCCTAGGACGCACTCATTCGCAGCCATGGACCAGAAAGATGCCCGTAATCTCACCAACGACTTCCAGGACGTCCACCTCTACAGCCTGAATCGGTGGTCCGAAGCCTCCACCATCGCGCCCCCAGGCAGTCACGGACCCTACGTCATTCTCCAAACCGCCATCGACCCCGAGGACCCGGGAGCAGCGGTCGACGACTTTATTCTCGGCAAGAATGGACATTGGTTGCCGCTCTATCTCTTTCACCCCTTGCCCAAGGAAAAGCGGCGCGAGCATTACGTGTACACCACCGCGGCGGAAGCGATCGCGGTGCTCGGAACCCTCACCGGCAAACCCATCATCGAACGTGGCAAACCCAAGGCCGAAGCCGCAGCGACCGCTGAAATCCCTCCGCACGATCCCTTGAACGTCGCGATTGCCGAAGCCATGGCGGCAGGACCAGAACCAGCACCCGGCACCTGAGCCCGGCGCTCCTCGCGGCACGGGGAACCGGGAGTGGGCAAGAGGTAAGAGTGGAGATGGAGTCCATCGAGGGGCAGAGCACGTGGCCCCGCTCGTCGAACTGGCTGAGTGTGGGTAGGGGTGGCCCTCTTCCCATTCCCCACCCACCCTTCCCTCATCTTGTCTTGTGTCGATCCTCAACTCCGTCTAGGAGCAAGGCCATGACCCGTCGCGATTTCCTCAAGGCGAGTTCGCGCGCCCTCGCCCTCGCCGGTGCCGCCACCTATCTTCCCACCACTTTCGCCGCCACCAAACCCAAACGCATCGGCCTCATTGGCTGCGGTTGGTATGGCAAGAGTTCCCTCCTTCGAGCCCTTCAAGTTGGGTCATTCGACGTGGTTTCGCTCTGCGACGTCGACCAAGTCATGCTCAAGGAAGCCGCGGACATCGTCACCACGCGTCTAAAGACGGACAAGCGCCCGCGCCTCTATGGCGATTTTCGAGAAATGCTCAAGGAGAAGGACCTCGATATCGTGATGGTCTCCACTCCCGATCACTGGCACGCCGTCCCCGCCATCGCGGCCATGAAAGCCGGCGCCGATGTCTACGTTGAAAAGCCGGTCAGCGTGGATGTCATCGAGGGCGCTGCCATGGTCGCCGCTGCGCGCAAATACAAACGCATTGTCCAGGTCAACACCCAGCGCCGCAGCACCCCTCACCTTATTGAGGCCCGCGACCGGATTCTCCGAGAAGGAAAACTGGGACGCATCGGCCACATCGACATCTGCTGCTATTGGGGAATGGGCCGCGCCGGAAATCCTCCCGACGTCCCGGTTCCTGATTCTCTCAATTACGAGTTGTGGTCCGGTCCCGCGCCCATGCGGCCGTTCAACAAGCGCACCCATCCCCGCGGCTGGCGGGCCTTCATGGAATACGGCAACGGTATCGTCGGTGACATGTGCATTCACATGCTCGACATGGTGCGGTGGATGCTCGACCTCGGTTGGCCCAACAGCGTGTCGTCGACGGGTGGCATTCTGGTCGAAAAAGACAGCAACGCGAACACCACCGATACCCAGACCGCAGTATTCGATTACCCGGAGTTCCAGATCATCTGGAAACACCGAACCTGGGGTGCCATGCCGGACCCTGATTATCCGTGGGCGGCCACGTTCTACGGCGAGAAAGGCACACTCAAAGCCAGCGTGTTCAAATGGGAATTCTTCCCGCGCGGAGCCAAACAGGCGCAATCCCAGGGCGAGGCGCTGCTCGAGTATCAGAAGTATCCCGAGGACGAAACCGAGAAAGACCTCGAACGCCACGTCGCCTCCGCCATGCGCGGCCATTGGCGGAATTACCTGGAGTGCGTCGAGCAACGGACGCAACCCGTCGCCAACATTGAGCAGGCCTTCATCTCCAGCGCCGCCTGTATCCTCGCCAATATCTCCCAATCGCTCGGCGGACGAAGGCTTGTCTACGATCCCAAGTCAGGCTCCATTCCCGGCGATCGCGAAGCCACTCGCCTGCTGCGGCGACCCTACCGCTCGCCTTGGGTCCATCCGGAACCCAGCAAGGTCTGAGTCCAACTACGGCGCCACTCCAACGGCCGGTGCAGGTGTCGGGACGCGAAGGTAGGTCACCCTCACCGTCGCATTTGACGATTCGGTAAACTCGAGAGCGTAAATTGCGTTGCTGTCGAGTTGATGTCGCGCGAGCAGAACTTGTCCCTTCGAGACCATAATGGAGGATTGGCCCCGGGTCCGCGCCCCGAATACCGATGGCCATGGGGTTGCGGCTTGGTCAAAAAAGGGTCCCCCGAAATGGGAGGCCTCCAACGCTTCGAGGGAGGCAACATCGATCGGTGCAAAAGACCAGACCATCGACCGCGTCCCATTGGGATCCCAGAAATAGAGCCAGCCCGAACCGTCATCAGAGTTTCGCATGCTCCATTCCAGCGAGTGTCCCCCGAGGTTGAGAATCGCAGGCGTCGGCTTGGCCCAGGGCATCGGTTGGCCGGATTTGATCCAACCTAGCCGGACGGCCTGCCTGTTCAACCAATGGAGAACGCCAGGCCTGGAGTCTCTCCCCAGGACCGTGGCGCCGTCAGTGGCTTGGCACTCCGCGATATCCCCCCAGACACGGTGCGATCGAGCCGTCCTGACCGGCGGCGAAGGCGTGGTCGTCACCCGAACGTCATTCGAAGTCACCAGGAACACCGAAACGACCATCGCCAAACCCGCCGCCAACCCAAGCCACACAAGGGCGCGCCGACGATGTTGGCCTTGGTGAGTCGATCTCCGCGGATCAGCAGGCACGCGGGTGATCCCAAAGGAACCTCGACCAAGCGTCGAGGGCTTTTCCATCGCAAGGCTACGCAAGGCATCGCCCGGGTTCGAAGCCGATACCGAAGTCGGATCGGTTCATGGTCCCAATACGTATCCGAATCATGGAGATCGCCCATCTCCAAGAGCCACTGGGCCCGGCACAACCTCGTCGCCGCGCGAGGAGGGCCACTTGACGGAGCCATTGTCCGGGCCGCTGGCGAACTGAGACCGGCGATTGACCAAAGATCAGGGGACTGCTCTGCTCGCATCAAGATCCCATGCAAGTTTCCCAGCGAATCATCCCCCCGACGCCGCGTCGATCTCGGTACGGCCTCTCCGCCTTCACCCTCATCGAACTCCTGGTGGTGATCGCCATCATCGCCATTCTCGCCAGCATGCTGTTGCCCGCGCTGAGTCGGGCCAAGGTCAAGGCGACTACCGTGAAATGCATCTCCAACCTTCGACAGGTGGGTATCTCGATGGCGATGTACACGTCGGACAACTCGGAGAAGTTTCCTTACTCGGGACGCGCCTGGCCGCAGATGCCCTTCATCGATTTCCTCAAACTTTTCGATCCCTACATCAGCACCAATGGCCGGGCCTTCTACCTGTGCCCCGGTGACAAGGGCCCGCCCTGGAACCATGCCTGGACCAAGGTCAACGGCTCGGGTGCTGGCATGAAGACCAATGACCTGCTCTTCCCTTGCTCGTACTATTACTATCACCAGTTCTACAACGACGACACCGGAGCGCCGAAACTCACCCAACGCACCACCAGCGAAGTGAAGTCTCCGGCTCAGAAGGCCATCGTCCCGTGCTTCTCCGAACCGGAGAACGGCAATATCGGCGACAAAAACCTCGCCCACGGCAAGGAAGGCCTGCCGCTCCTCTTCGTCGACGGCCACTCGGCTTACGTGAAATACCAACGACTCAACAAGACCCTCCCTTACGGGGAGTACAACCTGGATTGGACCATCGGCGGACTGACCAAGGGTGAGGACTTGAAATGACCGGACCCGGGCCCGGATACGGAGGCACTTCTTCGTGGATCGACGGACTGGCTTAACGGGCCGTCCCCCATGCTCGGCCGGCAACCCGTGGACTCCGTTCGACGGGGTCCAGTGAAGCGCTGCCTGGAAGAGGCGCGAACCGGATCTCCCCACTCGAATCGGTCGCGTTTAGGTCGAGTCCTGCCGCTGGCGGATCACCATCTCCGGGTGCCGCGCATGGCCCGCCGCCACGTCGTAACTGATCTGGCACTTCACATAGAGGTCGTGAAGACAGTTGTCCATGAGCACCATCCCGTCCTTGCGCCCTGTGTGAATCACATTGTCCAGCAGATGGAGTTGGTTTTCACGAATGATGTTCCGCACGGCGCCCGTGGCCAGGAGTAGCTCGTAGGCCAGCACACGACGGTTGCGCTGCACCGCCGGCAACAACTCCTGGGCGATGATCCCCTGCAGCGAATTCGCAAGCTGCAGCACCGTCTGCCGCTGCACCGCACCCTCGAATACCCCCACGATCCGCTCGAGAGCATGTGAAACGCTCGGCGAATGCAGCGTCGCCAGCACCAAATGCCCGGTCTCCGCCGCCGTCAGCGCGGTCGCGATCGCCTCGGGATCCCGAATCTCCCCCACCACAATCACGTCCGGATCCTGACGCAACACATGCATCAAGGCTCGATTGAAGGAGCGGACATCCGACAACACCTCCTGCTGCACCACGATCGCCCGCTTGTTCCCATGCACGAATTCAATCGGGTCTTCGATCGTGACAATCTTGCACCGGCGCTCGCTGTTGATGAGATCCACCATGTAATTGAGGGTGGTGGTCTTGCCCGCACCCGTCGGGCCCGTGATCAGGATCAACCCATTGGGGCGTCGCGCCAATTCGTCGACGCGCTCCGGCAAACCCAGTTCCTCCCGTTGCGGAATCCGTTCGCCGCAAAACCGAAAACTCATCTCCGGAAATCCATTGCGTCGATAGAAGGTCGCCCGAATCCGGCCCGCCACCGGGTGAAGCACCGATACGCAAAGTTCCCAGTCACGGTCGAAACTCTGGCGCTGCTCGTCAGTCAGCAGGTCTCGCATGAACACCGCGAGTTCCTCGCCGGACAACGCATCGCCATCGGCGAGGATGATCTCACCATTCACTCGAAAGGCGGGCGGCACACCGGCGACCAGGTGAAGATCCGAGGCCTCGTGCGAAACCGCGGCGGACAGCAGGGCATGAAGTTTCGGATGATTCATTGTCGTTGCAGGCGCTTCCACAATCCGGCCACCCGACCCATGACTCCCAGTCGCGTCAATTGTCCCAACCCCGCCATCGCCGCCGGGCAATCCGGTCGAAGCTCCAGCGCCCTTCGAAACGAAGCCTCCGCCGCGTCTCGCATCCCCAACACCGACTCGCATTCTCCCCGCTGCACCCAGAGGACCGCTGCGCTCGCCTCCCGATGAATTGCCCGCTGCAGGATGCTGAGCGCCTTGGCGTGCCGCCCGTGCCCCATGTGGATGCGGGCCGCCCGCCACCCCACCCGCCAATCGCCCGCCCCGGAATTCTCCGCCTCCACCAGACACTCATCACCCTGTCGATCCCCTCGACGCAACAGCACCTCTCCACGCGCCAACCAAACCTCGGGGGTCGGCGATCCTCCCTCGAAGGATGCATCGGACAACGCCAACGCCTCCTCCGGATGACCCAGACAACTTCTTGCCCACGCCTTTGCCGCCAGCACTTCGGGATCTCGCGGAAGCACTTCAAGAGCCCGGTCCGCCCATGCGTCGGCCTCTTCGAACCTCTCCATTTCGAGCAACATCCGCACCTGTCCGAGCCACGCCGGCCGACTCCGTGCGTTGTCTTCCAACGCCCTGGCATATCGTCGCAGAGCCCGCTCGAAATCCCCGCGGTCATACGCCTTCAGCGCCTCTGCCAATTGGTGATCCTCGCCGATCGAAACGCTCCGGTCCGGGGAATCCGCTTCCCCCGGGTCCTGAGGAAACTCCAAGTTGCTAAATCGACTCATGCGGTGGCCGACGACGGATCGTCGCACGATTCAGGAATAGTGCCGGTTCCAAGCCTGCGCACACCGCGACTGCCGAGCAAGGCTCCAGCGATGGTCTCCATAGAAACCGAACTCAACTCGGCAGCCAGGGACGACTCAAGGCCCGTCCGCCACGGGATGGAGGGAGGGCGTTCCTGAAGCCGCGGTTCGCACCACACTTGCGTTCCTGGCCCGTCCTTCCGCCCATTGGCGCAGGCGCTCGATCTGCTCGGACATGGTCCGGGAGAGCGGCACCGTCTGCCGCAATTCGTGAAGCACATGTTGGGTGGTGAGTTCGGTGCTGTCGTAGAACGCGTCGAACAAGGCGCTGATGATGCTCTGTTCGATCTCCGCGCCGCTGAACTCCCGGCTCGCCTCGACCAGTGACGGCAAGTCGAACGCCGCGACATCCCGACCTCGGCGGGTCAGATGGATTCGAAAAATCTCCTCGCGCTCCACCTGCCCGGGAAGATCCACGAAGAAGATCTCGTCCAGCCGGCCCTTCCGCAATAATTCCGGAGGCAGCTCGGAAATGTCATTCGCCGTCGCCACCACGAACACCGGAGCCGTCTTCTCTGACAACCATGTCAAAAAGGTCCCGAAGACGCGCGCCGTCGTGCCACCATCGGAGGCACCCGAACCCCGCGAACCGGCAAACGCCTTGTCAATCTCGTCCACCCACAGAATCGCGGGCGCCACCGACTCTGCCACCGCGATGGCGCGTCGCGTATTCTCTTCGGAAGAACCCATCAGGCTCCCGAACATCCGACCCATGTCGAAGCGGAGCAGCGGCAAGCGCCACTGGGTCGCCACCGCCTTGGCACAGAGACTCTTTCCGCAGCCCTGCACCCCAAGCATCAATACCCCCCGCGGCGGTGGCAGTCCAAAGGCCTGTGCCTCCGGCGTAAACGCCACCGCACGCTTCACCAGCCAGTCCTTTAGGACCGGGAGCCCGCCGACGTGATCCAACGTCTCGCGCGCCGGACAGTACTCGAGCAGTCCACTCTTGCGGATGATCTGCTGCTTCTCGGCCAGCAAATCGTCCACGTCATCCCCCGAAAGGCGTTCGCCCTTGACGATGATCTTGGCAAACACGTTCTCGGCCTCGGACAACGTCAACCCGAGCGCGGCCTGCAACAGACGCTCGCGACCGACCTCGTCGATATCCACCGTCACCTGCCGGAACTGGCGAACGTCCTCGATGATCTTTTCCAGCAGCTCCGCCATCTCCTCCTTGGTCGGCAGCGGAAAATTGAGAACGGTGATCTCCTTGTCGAGTTCGGGAGGGATCTCGAGCACGGGCGAAACCAGCAGGATGGTCTTATGGCTGTTCTTCAGATGCAGGGCGATGTCCTTCAGACGCCGAATGACCGTCACCTGGTGCTTCGCCAGAAACGGGTGAAAGTCCTTGAATATGAAGATCGCCGGTTCCACGAGGTCAATCACCTGGTCCAATGCGTTCAATGGCTCCTTGGTCGCGGTGTTGCGCGTCTTCTGCGATTGGATCGAGGTGCCGGCGGGAACCAAACCGGTGCTGCAGGTCCACTCGTACACCTTTTTCTGACGTCGCGCAGCGACGGCCAAGAGCAGGTCCTGAAGTCGCGCTTCCTCGCTCGTTACCAGATACAGGATGGGGTACCGCGCCCGAATCAACGTCTCGAGTTCGGTGGAGAAGGTCATGGCACCCATGCTTATTCCCCCTTGCCTCGCCCCAGGCCCAACCATCGCCGCCACCAACTCACCCGTCGCACCGGCTCCTGTCCCAGCGAGGCCTCCAGACGCCGGGCAACTTCCGTCGGCACCGCCACCTCCTCGCGGTCTCGGCGAAGTACCTGCTCGGGCGTGTCGAATTCAAGCGGCGCGGGCGACGACCTGACACTCTCCTCCCGGCGAAGGTGTTCCTCCTTCCCATTTCGAAATGTGTGACCCTCTGAGTTCATAAGTTCAGGCACTCGCTTTGAAATGATGGGTGAAGGCCTTGCGCGCCCGGTGCAGTTTCCCACGCACTGCGTCCGCGCTCTGCCCCGTCAGCTCCCCGATCTCCTCGTAACTCAGTCGCTCGTCCGCCACCAACAGAAGCAGCAACCGGTATTCCTCGGAAAGATGATCCAGCGTGGACCGGATTCGTTCACCGAGTTCCTTGATCTCCAGAACACGCAGCGGGGAATCGGTCGGAGCCTCGGCGCCCTCCCACACCGCTTCGTCCGCATTTGAGACCAGGTTTCGGGCGGACCAACTCCCGACGACGTTGCGGCAGTGATTGATGGCGATGCGATACAACCAGGTCTTCCAAGCCGCCTCGTGCCGGTAGCTGCCCAGATGCCGCCATGCCTTGAGAAACACGTCGTGCGTCACATCCTGGGCCCGCTCGGGATCCCCAAGGTACCGCAGCGCCAGATAGTAAATCGCCTGGCTATGCTCCTGGTATACCGCCCCAAACGCCTCGCTGCCCAGCACCTCGGCGGGAGCCAACGGTCCTTGGGCGTGGGTCGTGTCGGGTTCGCTCACGACAGGTGACATCCCCACTCTGACCAACCTGCCCCCCAAATGTCACGCCCACGGGGTTCGACGCCCCTCTCGAATGCGCTCCAGCATCAGCAAGATCCGGCATGCCTCTATTTCACCATCGCCATCACCTTCGCCGGATCCCGGGTCGGAGGCTGACACGCCGTCCCCGTGCATACATAAGCCGTCGGTTGATCCTCCTTCGCAGACAGCGTGCGAGCGAATGGTTCCACCGGTCCGCGAGTTCCCAGAATCACCCGTCGCGGTTGGTACACCGAATGCGCCGCCTTGATGAGACGCCCCGTTGCTGCCTCCCCCTCGGCCCCGGCGATGACGACCCGTTTTGGTTCCTCAACGCTGAAATCCAGCGCCTGCAGCAAATAGGGCACCGTCTGCGGCGCTTTCGCCAGTCGGTCGGAGAAGTATCGCAGGGTCTGCTCGGCCGCCTGCCTGTACTCGCCCCGCTCCGTGATCGACGCCAACCGCAGCAAGGCCAGTGTGGCCACCGAGTTTCCCGACGGTTCCGCTCCGTCATACTCCTCCTTGAACCGCACAATCAGGTCCTTGGCTCCGGGGCCGCTCTGCCAGAAGCCTCCAACGCCCGGGTCGTGGAAGCGTGCCAGCAGACCGTCCGCGATCTGAATCGCGAACTGCAAATGCTCGGGCCTTAACGTCGCCTCATAAAGATGCACGACCCCATCCAGGAGGAAGGCGTAGTCATCGAGCAACTGAACCGTGTCACGTTCACCGTCGCGCCACCGATGGAATAAAGTGCCGTTCTGTCCGTCCCACAGTCGTTCCTTGAGAAACGCCACGTTGCGCTCCGCTGCCGCCAGCCACTTTGGTTCGTCCAGAATGACCGCCGCCCGGGCCATCGCCCCCAGCATCAGCCCGTTCCACGAGGTTAGGATTTTATCGTCCAAATGCGGGCGCACCCGCTTGGAACGCGCCACCAGCATTCGTGCTTTCGCCGATTCCAGAACGCGGACTTCGTCCGGCGTGAGCTTGGGGTCGACGATCGACAACACATTCAGCCCCTTGAGCGGTTGCGGGTGGCTGTGATCCTCGAAGTTGCCTTTCCTGGTGATGCCGTAGCGCCGCGTCACCACCCCCAGTTCGTCGGCCGGTAGCAGCGACGCAAGCTCCTCCTGCGTCCAGCAGTAGAACTTTCCTTCATGACCTTCGCTGTCCGCATCCTCCGCCGAATAAAATCCGCCGTCGGGATGCGTCATGTCCCGCAGGACATATCCGATCGTGGACCGCGCGATGTCGGCGAAGCGCACCTCGCCGCTGACGAGAAAGGCGTCCAGGTAGAGGTGCACCAATTGGGCGTTGTCATAGAGCATCTTCTCGAAGTGCGGCACCAGCCATTCGGCGTCGACGGAGTAGCGCGCGAACCCGCCGCCCAGTTGGTCGTGCATGCCGCCGGCGGCCATGCGCTCCCCAGTGTGCAGAACCATGCGCACGCCCTTTGCGTCACCGCTGCGCTGAGCATGACGAAGTAGAAACGACGGTTGCGAGGGCCGTGGAAACTTGGGTGCCCCGCCGAATCCACCATGGCGCGCGTCGTACTCGCCTTTGATCTCGTCGGCAGCCTTGGACATTATCTTCGACGGCAGGGCCCCTTTCTTCGCTGAGGACTCCTGGGCCGCGAACTGCCGCATCCGATTCGCCATGTCGTCCGCCGACTCCTTCAGTTCGTCGGGTCGATCGCGCCACAACCCTGCAATGTGTTTCAGGACCTCCCGGAATCCGGGTCGTCCGAACTTCCCCTCCGGCGGCCAGTACGTCCCCCCATAGAACGGCTTCAGATCTGGCGTCAAAAAGACGTTCAAAGGCCACCCTCCGGACCCCGTCCTGGCCTGAATGTACGTCATGTAGATCTTGTCGACGTCCGGGCGTTCTTCGCGATCCATCTTGATGCTGACAAAATGCTCGTTCAGGACGGCGGCCGTGGCTGCGTCCTCGAACGACTCGCGCTCCATCACATGGCACCAGTGACAGGTCGAGTATCCGATACTCAGAAAGATGGGCTTGTTCTCCACCCGGGCTCTGGTGAACGCCTCCTCGCCCCAGGGATACCAATCCACCGGGTTATGACGGTGCTGAAGGAGGTACGGGGACTTCTCCTTCGCCAGTCGGTTGGTCAGGCGAGGAACTTCGGGGGAGGGCGCGGAGGCAGACACGGCGGCGGCAGGGAACGAGTTCAGCTCGCCGCTCGCGACCACGGAGAGGACACCCAGGAAAACCCACGGATGCCCTCCCCATCGCTTCGGACGAAGATTTCGGAGAGCCACCCTGCGACCCTAGCAGCGGATACGCCGGCGGCAAGGCGGGGACTTGGATCGAATCGGATCATCGATGGTGCCGCCATCCCGTCATGGCCTCGCAGCCCCATTGGCCTCAGCAATCTCAACCAAGAGTCGAAACTCCGGCGGCATCTCCGGCCCCCGGGTGATGGGAAGGGAGTCCATGGGAACACCGTCGTTGTAGCTACCGGATCGCGACCGCCAATGATACCAGCTTCCCACCCGCCAGAATTCCAGGATCAGACTCCCATTCATTGGAAGGAGGAGTCTCGAATCCTCGGATTCCGAGGGAGCTGACAATGGCGATCCGCCACCCACCAACGGAACCCCTGGCATCATCGGTGCCGTCTTTCGATCCGGTACCAAACCACTCGAGGGCTGGAACTGAATCGATTCGCGAAGGAAGGTCTGTTGTGCCCGATCGAAATGGGGATCCACCTCGGCCCAGAAACTGGATTCCAAGCGCTCGAGTTCCTCGGGCTTCATCGCCAACTCGACTTCGATATGGCCATGGACATTCGTCAGGATCTTCGAGTTCTCGGCGAGCATCTCTCGGTAGCGCGCCCAAGCGTCCGCAAGCTCGCGCTCCAGCACGGACTTCTGATCGTCGCGTAGTCCTCCGGGCATGGACCACGCCAACGAGTCATTTACCGCCGGCCCGTTGGTTGTCATCGCCCAGACCGACACGGACGACACCAGTGGCAAGCCCGTCGCCGAATCCACCGGATCCCCGGCGGCGTTGACCAAGACGGTTGGGCGACGATGCCCCGTCTTCGCGGCCAACAGACCGATCAGAATCAGGCAAACCAGGAGTTGCGAGGCCACCAGGACAATGGGCTGCCACCGAATATCCCGGGTACGGCCTCCGGGCGCCGCGGCGTCGGGCGACGTCAATCGCTGATTCGCCTGGCGCCAGATCCGCGTGGAAAACCAAACCAACAATGGCCCCGCCGTGGCCAGCGATGCCACCAATGCCAGCGCTGGGACTAAGATGTGCCCCAACCCGCCAAACACGAGACCGATGAGAAGCATCCATCCACCGAAGACCAACAGCACCACCAGCAATCCGGGAAACAAACCCGCGGCTCCCAGCGACAGTCCCAATGCCAGGCCGCCGACCCGTTCCCGATACGCGTCCCGAATGGCGAATAGACCGAGCCCTGTCGTTCCCACCGGCGCCAATCCGCAGATCACCACCAATCCCAGGAACAGAATCGTCGAAACATTTTCGGACGTCCCGCCGCCCCCGCGACCCAGCATCCATAGAGCCAGCAGAAAAAACGGGAAGAGAATCCCGGCCCAAATCAGGCCGGCCACCGCCTTCTTCATCGCTCCCCACCTCGCCCGCGGTGCCTTTCCCTCCCGGCGCACCAAAACTCCACCCGGGTCGCCGGAAATCCGCTCGACCTCCGTCTTCACCTCGCCTGCTTGCTGGTACCGTCGCGCCGGTTCCTTCTCCAACGCCCGCAACACCACCTCATCCAATCGCACATCCACCCGCACCTTCGTGGATGGCGCCGGGAATCGCCCCAAAGGGAGCTCCCCAGTCAGCATCTCGTAGAACACGACGCCCAGCGAAAAAATGTCCGCGCGATGATCCACCGCCTGCGGATTCTCCACCTGCTCCGGCGCCATGTAATGCGGCGTGCCCATGCGCTGTCGAAGCTGGGTCAGAGTCGGATCCAAC
>JAEUHG010000060.1 GCA_016795425.1 Verrucomicrobiales bacterium | reverse complement strand
CGAAATCGGACACCATTACGGGGCTACCCCAAAACTGTCCGATATCCCGTCGGAATCGGTGTCCGATATGGATCGTAACGTGTGTCCGAAATGAATCGGAATCACTGTCCGATTTCGATTGGAACAGGTGTCCGATCACCGCCGGAATACGCAGTTGAGTTTCCAATGGTCGGTGGGCTCCATCATCACTACCGACGGCAAGCGGCGTGACCTGTCGCTGGTGTTGGATCTCAGAAATCGGCCGCCGTCCCGGTTCGCACCTCCAACCGCGCGCGGCGCCGCGCATCTAACGCCGCGATGCGCTCAGCTTTGACTGCCCGGCTCATGAGGCCCGCCCCTCGAAAGTCCTACCGACCCGAGCTTCAAGTTCAACAATCCATGCTCAAAGCCGGTCAATTCATGGACCCACGGAGTTCACGTCACCCACAAGTGGGTGGAACGGTCCGGGCTCCGGGAAGCTCAAGGCAGGTTGATGATCACCGAGTGCTCGGTGCTCTTCCGCATGTTCGTGGTCCATGAACCGCCGTAGGCGCTTTTCAGTTCGGCGAGCAGGTCCCGCAACTTCTTCACCTTCTTGCCGTTCTTCTCGATCTTGTAGGCCTTGCTCCACGTGATGTCCTCGTTGGTGAAATGCAGGACGATGGCGCGCTGTCCATGCATCTTGACCAGTGCTTCCACCATGGGCGGGTCCGGGTTGTCATGCAGACCGTCCGCCGAAATGACATAGTGATTTGCCTGAAAGAACCCGAGGAATTGCTGGGTGCCATTCCGGATGCTTCCGTGGTGCGGCATTTTCAGGACATCCAACTTTGCTTGCCTGGGAAGGCCGAGTTCCTTCCACGCCGCAACAATGTCATCGCCATGGGCGTCGCCCGTGAGAAGCAGGCTGCGCTTGGCCACTCTCACGAGCAGCACGATGGAAGACAGATTGGGGACAGATTTGTCCTGCTGGCTCGCCGGCAGAAACAGCTCCTGCAACGCCGCCTGCCGCGAGGCTTTGTCCGGATGCTTGAGGGCGGCCTGCCAATCCTGCCGCAGCTTTTCGAGACGATCTCTTCTGGGGCCGAGAATGGTGACCTTGGCTCCCTCGATGTCGATGGCTGGTTGTCCGGGCTTGGCTTGGATCAGGCCTCGGATCGGTACGTTCCCGTCCAGTTTGAGGGTGCGCAGGTCGGCGGCCAGGGCGTTGCCCTGGCTGACGCTTTCCATCACTGCCTGGGCGAGTTCGTCATCGACGTTGGGAAGGTTTTGGGTGCTGACCAGGGATTGGACCGAGGCGGCTTCGGTCTCGGCGGACAGACCCTGGGGTTTTGGACCGACTAGTTGGTCGAAGGCATTGAACCAGAATCGCTGGAACTTCACCGCGGCGGGTTTGGCCGGTGTTGCCGCGGTGAGGGCCTGGGTGATTTTCTGGATACCATTAATGTGGTCGTCGTCGATATGGCTGACCATCCCGAGGGCAATAGGCAGGGGCACCTTGGGGCTGAGTTGGCGCAGCCGCGGCAACAGCACATCCTTCCACACCGTGATGCCCTTTTTGTTGTTGGTCTTCGGTCCGCCGTCGATGAGCCAGAGACGCTCGTTCCCGTCGGGTCCGGGATAGCGCAGGAGCAGACAGTCACCGGCGAGGGCGTTGAGGGCTTCGAGAATGAGCATGGGGAGCAAAGGGTTCAAAAGCAGGATACGTATTGGAACCTTGAACCAGGGCGCGACTGCCCTGTCGCAGCGCGACAGGGCCCACCTGGATTGGAATTGGATTCAGTCCGTTGGCCCTCGTGGCGCTGCGACGATGTGTTCAGGGTCCAGCGGTTCATGGAGAAGGAGGATTTCCAGAATCCGGGCGTGTCCTGGTTCAGACAGACTGAAGAGCACGCAGGGTGTCGATGAGTCCGGCCCCTTGAAAGCTGGGTTCACGTTGAAGGTCGGTCGCAGTCTTCATGAGGATTTCCTTGATGCGCTGCGGGCGACCGATCAGTTCGGGATAACGTGCCATCAACAGTGCCGCGGCGCCTGACACATGCGGTGCCGCCATGGAGGTGCCGTCCATTCGACGGCTGCCCTTCCTGGGCGTCAATGAGGTGATTTTCTCGCCGGGGGCCAGGAGGTCCGGTTTGCGTCGGCCGTCGCCGGTCGGTCCACGCGCCGAGAAATAACTCACGCCATACAGATGCGGATCTCGTCGGTGGGTGGATCCGACGGTGATGACGCATTCGGCATTGCCCGGATCGGTGATGCTGATCTGTCGATAGCCCGTGCCGAGGCTCTGTTTTTCGGCGGCGGAACCTCCATCGAAACCGGTATTACCGGCTGCCACGACGACGACCGTTCCGGCGCCGACCAGATGATTGCAGGCCTCGCAGATGGGAGTTTGGCCGCAGGCGAAACTATCGACGTCGTGCGCCAGGGCGAGCGACAGGTTGACGCCGTGCACGACCGGGTTGGCGCGGTCGCGATTGAGCCAGCCGACGAATTCGATGGCGCACAGAATGGCGAATTCATCGCCTTTGCCGTTTTTGTCGAATACCCGCAGATCGTAGAGCGACAATTCGGGACAGACGCCGATCAGGTCGCGGCCCGATTCCGGATCGTCCTTTTGGTGGCCGGCGAGGATACCGGCAACGTGGGTGCCGTGGTCGGTTCCGGGCAGTCGATACTTGCCGGCGACTTCTGGAATTTCGATCGAATCGTCGTCCGTGTTGTCCCTGGCCGCGAGTTCGTGAGGCACGGTGATGAGGGGTCGAACGATGTCCCAATCGAGGTCCCGGGCATCGGCGATGCGCGCGGCCAGTGCGTCCAGGGCATTGGAGTTCGCCGGGTCTTTGGCGAGTTGGATGACGAGGTTGCGGTTGGGGCTTTCCGGCAGATTTGGGTCGTCGGGTTGGAGGTCCTTTTTGAATTCACTGAGCAGACTGGCGCTGGCGACGATGTCGCGCAGGAGGGTGAAATCAAAAGTCTCCTTTACCCGCGTGTGTCGGAGTCGCTCGAACGGTTTCAGGGAGTTGCGCTTCACCGGATCGAGCCTGGCGAGCTCCTCGTCCGATTCATTGAGAAAGCCGGGATGCGTGGCATCGATGCCGCCATCGATGACGGCAAAGACGATGCCTGTGGCCTTGATGTCGAACAGGCGGGAGACCGCATCGGCTTTGATGGTGGCGCGGGAGTCGAAGACGGATTGCGCAGCACTCCGGTTCAGGCTGATGAGGAATATGCCATTGTAGGGTTCCGGGTTCTCAGGCGGTTTGAGCAATGATTTGGCCGAGGCGTAGATCCGCTTCAGAAGAGCATTCTCGGCGTCGTTGAGATCGACGCGGTGTCGTTCCGACGACGCCTCGGTTTGGCCCTCCCCCGGCGGTGCGATGTCAGCCTCATCGAGAGCGGTTGCCCCCAGCTTATAGGCCAACGCTGCGAGTTCCTCTTTGGCCGCGGTGTCAGCTTTACGGAGTTGGTCGATGAATCCGACGAGCACGCAATAGCGCGCGAACTCAAGATTGATGCCGCCGCCGTCAAGGGGGAGACGTTTGTTGATGCGATGGAGGATCCGGTCGAACGCCTCGTCGAAGGCGGCGATCAGGTGACGTTTGGCGGTGGCGTCTTTCGTCGGGCGGGAGGATGTGGCGAGAGGTGGTTGGGATTTCGATTTCGATTCGGTGACCCGTCGTTGCGCGGCTTGTCGGAACAAGCGCGACCACCAGCCGGTCAAGGGCACCACTTCGGCCACCAGAGCGTCGAAGCTGGCGCCCACAACAATGCGGCTGCCGCTGAGGGCGATTCGCGCTGTTTTGAGCTGGCTCGCGTCGTGTTGAAGGAGGCGCGCACGAAGATCATTGGCGATCTGGCCTGGCCGCACGCCCGACCATGGCGTCAATAAGAGGTCGACGGTGTTGTCGGGATGCGAAGACTGCCTGGGACCGCGTTCCGCCATGCGGACATAGCGTAGCCAGACGTCGGGCATTACCGGGCTATCCTGGGTGCGACGGGAGCGGCCGAAGGTGCGGAAGACCAGTCGGCGAAGCGTGCCTTCGTCGAGTCGGCCGTCCTGGTGGAGTCCCGGAATGGGTGCGGAGGTTGCCGGCTTCGCTTGGGAAGGGGATTTGGAGTTCGCCATATTGGATCATCTCCCGTCCCCGAGGTGATTCCGCGCAGATAATCGGCTGCTGACACCAGACAGCCGTGAGACTACTTGGGCACGGGACGATGAGGAACTCCAGCAGAGGACCACCCTGAGTAGAAGGCAAAACCAGGTCCGGAATCTCACCGAACGCCTTACCGTGGCACCGGAGTGGCGTGCTGCCCCGGACGGGACGGCTGAAAGAGCGTTACCGGATCATTCCAACCATACGCGGGCCCGGAAGAAGGCTGGGGGATTCGTCCCGCCAGGCGCGGAGTAATTCACGAGTTGGTTATTGCCGGGAATGCGACTGTAGTTGACGAGAGGGACCCAGGGGCCTGCTACCGGATCGGCGGAGGATTCCAAGGAATAGTAGCGTGACCGCGCTTCAAATCCTGCTCCGGTGGCGGCAAGGGCGCGAAAGGAGACTTGGAGCGCGGCACCATCCTGGGCGAGGGCGAGTCGGAAGACGTCCTGGGGGTTGGTGGGTTTGGTTCCCGCGAAGTATTCGCTCCGGTCAGTGGCGCCATCGCCGTCGGAATCGCGTCCCAGATGGCCGCCGGCGTTCCCGAAGTTGGCAAGTTCCCAGCCTTCAGGCACACCGTCGCCGTTGACATCGATGCTGGCGCCGAAATCGAGACGCAGGGCCACGCCAGGTTCAGTGACCCGATGAATCACTTGGTGCGCGATGCCAGCGGCGGAACGCACCGTGACGACCACGGACTCACCGAGTGCGGCCTGACCCGGCGACGCATCTGTCGCCTGGGCCACCGGAATCCGGAGTGCGTAATAGAAGTCGCCCAACGCGGCGCGAGATCCCATGCGATAGGTGGCCAGTATTGGACCGTTGGAGGTTCGGCGTGCCTCAATGGTGACTCCCGTGTCGGCGCGGGTGACCGGTCGGCCATCGATGGCAAGGGTACCGTAGATCAGGTGGTCAGGGATAGGGACCGCGGCGGCTGTCAGTCGAGGGAATGCGAACAGACAAAGGAGTCCGGCGGTGATCAGCGGGGCGAGCATGGACGGTTCTACCCGAAGAACACAAAGGGCACGAAACGTGGCGATCTTGAGTGGAGGATTCATGGTCGAGTGCCGGGGATGGGAAAAGGGTTTGTTGAAGCGGCACGGTCAGTTGCCACTGGCAGAATAGGTTTGGAAGTACAGTTTGATGTCGGTGACCGATTGGATGAAACGGTCGAGGCCCTTGTTGAGGTCGTCCCCTCCCAGCAGGTACGCGCCTGGGATGATGAGCACCCATTGCGAGTTCCACACGGAGCGGCCCACCAGACGGCTGGACTCGTCGAATTGGTTCAGGTCGAAGGCGGCGTCGAGATAGGCCCGGAAGGCGGAATGTCGACGCAGGTCGGTGAACGAACCGTCGAGGGAATCCACCTGGGGATTCCAGCTCGCCGAGGATAGTGAGTTCGCGGCGAGCGGGAATGGCACTGGAATGCGCTGCTCGACGACCTGCCACGATCGTACATCGAAGCTGTCGTCGGGTGCGCGCAATTGATCGGCTCCCACTGGCACGAGGTACACGCGCGGGCGTGCGGCGAGTCCGGCAGTGTCGTAGTCGGTGAACCACACCGCGAGCGAGCGGATGCGCGTGGAGAACTCGGAGGGATCGTAGCTGGAGTCGAGCGGTCCGAGCTCCTGGCCGAAGAAGTTTTGTCCGGCCGTGATGGTGGTACCGAAGCGCAACACGATGCCGGGTTGGGGACCGGCGGACTCGGGCGTGAACGGTCGGCAATAGCGGCGGAATTCGGGCACCTCCCAGAGGTTGGTGACGGTGGCCTGCTGCAGCCGTGTGCGCCAGGTGACATTCGCGTCGGTGTTGGTGCCGTTGGGCAGGATACGAAACGCCTCGGTGCGGAGGGAGAACCGGGCCTGTTCGTTGCGCGGGTTGCTGAGGCCAAGCTGGCCTTTCTGAACGTCAAAATTCTGTCTCAAGCGACCGAGGATGCTGGCCAGGCCGACGCGGCCCACCACGGGATCGTCGTTGACCAATTCGCCGAGATTGCGTTCGCGGACGATCTCGTCGGAGAACTGGCTGCCGGCGCCGGCGTTGTCACCGAGGTTGAGTTCGTAATCGTAGGCGGCGGCGGCCAGCTGAACGTAGCGAGCGGTCAGCTCGAATTGCGCGTCATATTTCTGAAGGGCGTCATTGCGGAAAATGCGCAGGCCGAGGTCGCGGTAACGCAGTGCCTGCACGTTGCCGGCGGTCGCTTGTCGGAAGACGGTACGTTCCACCAGGAGACGTTGGCCTTCGGCCCGGGTGCCTTCGAGGTCGCGTGCGGCTTGGAGGATGGCCTGTCGGGCATTGAAGAGGTTGAGACGAAGCGCGGGCTCCTGCCGCACGAGGACTTCGAGTTCCTTGAGGCGTTCGGTGAGTTCGAAGTCCTGGTTGTTGGTCTCGGCGACGAGTTCGATGCCAAGGTCGGCTTCTTCCTTGGCCACCTCAAGCGCGGCCTCGACACCTTCCGCGACTTCGGCGACCTCCTGGGGCACGGACTTGCTGAAGTTGCCGGTAAGATAGGCGGCGGCAGCGATGGGGGCCAAGGCATCGTCCGAGAGACCCTCGACATCGGGAATGGCCTCGATGACGGCGCCGATGGCGTCCGTGATGGTATCCTTGATCCCTTCGCTGACGAGCCGAGTGGCTTTGGCCGCGAGAATCAGACCATTGAAGGTGGTGTGAGAGATGACCTTGTCGCGCACCAGTTGGATTTGGTCCCGGCGCAGTCCGTAGCGCAGATCCAGCACGGCAGCCTGTTCTTCGAGTTGGGCGGTGAGGTCGCCGTAGAGTTGAACGGCTTCACGCAGGCTGGATTGGGCCAGCACCAGGGATCGGAGATTGGCCTGCAATCGCCCCTCCGCCCGCCGCTGGCCCCAGTCCGACGGCGTCTGGAATCCGTAGTCCGCCGCGGCGATGGGGTACTCCACTTTGATCAGGCGGTTGGTGGCAGGATTCAACAGGTCCATCGTTGGGCTCGAGAATTGGGCGCCCCAGTCGGCGGCGAGTTTGGTGAACGTGGTGCTCAGATCCGTGAAATCGGTTTCGCGCGGATTGTTGGACGCCGTAATGTCGAGTGTATCGACATACATCCAGTAGGTGAGGTCGGGGCCATCGTAACCGGCGGGGAAGGCTTTTCCCGCCCCCATGTTTCCCGCATGGGGATAGCCAAAAATGCTGATCAAGTCGTTTTTGAAGGCGCGTTCCTGATCGGCAACCGCCACGGAATAATCGGAGACTGAGTTTTGTTGTTTGCGCAGTTCGCTGGTCAGAAGTGTGGCGCGGTTGAAGGTGGTCTCGGCGTTGCGCAGCGCTTGCAAGGCACGTACGTAGACCTGCTCGAAATGGGTGGCCCGGCTGAAGCCGGTGCTGAGTTGGTCGGGATCGATGTCGAAGGGAACCACGCCGCGGGCGAGGCCCTGGGGATTGAGTCCCGCGTCGCTGAGATCGAGCAGCGACAACAGGTTGTCGGTCTCGGTCACGATCTGCACCAGGTCCAGAACAGTGGTGCGGTCGACGCGTTCGATGCCGGTGTGCGTGGGGTCGGGATCGACTGGAAGCAGGAGGGCGTTGCCGACGACCCAATCGCAATAGGCGCCGAGGGTGGCGCGGCGGGCCCATTCGGTGGGGCCCCAGGCACGTTGCGGATCCGGATCGGCATCGCCCCGGAACTGCGTGACTGGATCCGACGAATAATCGAACCGGTAGGTGCGATCGACGATCTCGGTCCCGGTGCGGGCCTTGGCGGCGGCTATTTGTGCGAAGCGACGTTCGTCCTGATAGTTCACTTCGATCGGCACCCCAGCGACGAGCGTGGACTGGGCACGTGGCACCCAGGTGAACTCAGGATGACGCATCAGGTCGTAATAGGTGGTCAGGGCGGTGAGGTAGTGGCCCCAGGCATCACCGTGGCCTTGCGGGAAGAGGAGTCTGGCGTCGAGTGCGGTGATGAAGCCGTCGGTATTCTGGTCTGGGATTCCGTACTTGGCGACGTAAGCCGCCTCGCCGTCGCCTCCGGTGAAATTCCAGAAGAGCCGATTGTAAACCGGCGCGGCGTTCACGCCGGCGTTTCGGTCGTCGCGTCCGCGCAACATAATCAACTCCTCTTCGAGCAAAGAATCCACCTGGTTCTGGAAGGCGAACACCGAGGAAGCGGCGCTGCCCAGT
Source organism: Verrucomicrobiales bacterium (assembly GCA_016795425.1). Lineage (GTDB taxonomy): Bacteria > Verrucomicrobiota > Verrucomicrobiia > Limisphaerales > CAIMTB01 > CAIMTB01. The sequence continues at coordinate 30,403 of JAEUHG010000060.1, read as the reverse complement.
GAGGTTGAGTCAGTGGTCAGCCCGATGGTGGGGTCCGAGGCGTCGGCGAAGGCCTCGTTGGCGTGGAGAAGGTACAACTCCGCCAGATTGCCGGCAGCCAGCAGCAGGGCGTCGTCGGCCGGCTGAAAATCCTCGGCTGGAGTGCCGTCGATGCTGAGGGAGCGTCCGCGCCGCAGGACTGTGCCGTACGTTTCGATGAGCCCGAAGTTATCGAGCGCACCTGGGTTGAGCGCCACGTCGCGTTCGTAGCGTGGGCCGGCAGCCGCGACGGCGTTGGCCAGCACGTTGACCTGATTATCGAGAAAGTCGCTGCTGCGTTGTGCGAACAAATTGATGCCGCCCAATACGCGCTTGATCCAGCCGGGCACCAGCATGGCGCGGGGCGCGGCATCGGTTCCTGAGGGGTCGCCCGCCCAACCGCTCCAGATGATGTTGCCATCGGCAGTCGACATGCCGTAGCGCATGACCCACCAGGTATCGGCGAGGGTGAGCATGCCGGACTCGCCTGTGCCACCGAGCGTGAGGTCGTTGGCTCCGCGTCCGTCGGCTCCGGCTGGAAAGTATTCCACCCAGGCGCCCCGGTTGGTGATCGAACCTCCGGCGTCCACTGCAGGCAAGTCGGTGGGGTGGAAGCCGGCGGCATCGTATTGATAGAACCACTGGAAGACAAAGCTCTCGGGTTGCCCCGAGAAATCGGCGGTGTGTCGGAGGGTCACGCGTTCGTCCAGGACGTTGTCGGGTTGGATCAGTGCCAAGGCACCGCGATCCGGCGTGTCGTCGACACGGATGACATGCAGCCCAACCGGCAGGCCGCCGAGGGAGGAGTCATCGTTCTCCGCCAGGACGACATAGCGCGGTGCGGGAGAGCGGGCTGGGGCATCGGAGGTCCAGGCGAAGCCGTCCGTGAGGGTTCCCTGGTGGTTTCCGGGGGTGGCGTCGTCGACCGTTGTGCCGCCGTTTTCCTCGAAGCGCCAGAGTCCGGCGAGGCCGGCTTCGGCGCCGGTGAGGCGCTGGTCGAAGTTGGCGGCGATTTCCGCCGCTGTTCGCGAATAATTCCAGACGCGCAGGTCGGTGAGGCTCCCGACATACGGACCCGCATTAGGCCCATAGTCCGAGTACGAGCTGAGCGCCACATCGGCGGACGGATGGATCTCTCCCGGGCAGGTAAGTCCCACGTGGACGAGTGTGCCGTCGAGATACAGAAGGGGTTGGCGTTCCCGGTAGACCACCGCGACGTGATGCCAGCCGACGAGGTTGGTCATGTAAACGAGATGGGGCGCGAACAGGTAGCTGGCCTGCACCGCTACGACCACGCCGTTGGTCGCCACCGACACGCCGCAGCCGATGGCGCCGCCTCCGTAGGCTCGGCCGCCGTGCATGGGGAACACGGCAAACCGCTGGCCGGCGTGGGCGTCATTGGCGTCGATTCGCTCCCCGAATGGGGGAATACCGCCTTCCGGTCGGGCCCAGAGTTCGATGGTGAAGTTGTCGCGGATGTTGCCGAACACCGGGCCGACACTCATCGCGCCATTGGTACCGTCGAAGTGCACGGCATTGACCACCTGGGGCTTGAGTGGAGGCAACGGTTGGCCGGCGCTGAGCGCGCGCGGCCCGAGCAGGTTCTCTCGGACCACGTTGGTCGTGACGAGCGTGCCATTGGTGATCACCTGCGTGGTGAGGCCGATCAACAGTGGGTTATCCACGCCTTGCGTTCCGCTTGGGTCGACGTCGTTGGGGTTGCGTGTTCGTTCGTACAGCGCCTTGACGACGTCCACCCATGCGCCGGCGGAAGCGCCTGCCAGATCGGCGATGGTTTGTCGTTCCCGGGCGTTCATGACGTTGACCAGCGTGATTGCGGTGCCGCCGTCCGTCGGGGTGTATACGAAGCCGCGAAAACCGAGGCGATGGTTCGACGGATCATGAAACAGTCGGACCCGCAGCATGTACGGGAGGTCCGGGAACTGCTCGAGCCCGGTGTTCGGATCCACGCTCCGCTTTACGTCGTTGGGAAATTCAAATCCGTCGGGAAGATCCACGGTGCGAGGACTGAGAGGATCGAAGAGTCGGGCGGCGGAATTGAGGACATTCGTGCCGGCGGGGTCGAAGCTATCGAAGACCACGCGCGCGGCGGCCATGTCGAACACGTCGGGGAGTCCGCCGGATCCTGTGGTTACGGTTTGGCCGAGGCGCAGGGTCGGCACCTGTGCCGGCCACTCGATCACGTACGTGACGTCCACGGGTTGGCCGGTGATGCCGTTGGGCAAGCCATCCAGCCACGGGACGGGGCCGCCCAACGGAACATCCGGACCCGGTCGGCCATCGAAGTCGTAAAAGAAGTCGGGTTGGAGCGGATAGAAGTACTGCATCACCACGTCGGCTTCTCCGCCATCGAGGCCGGCCGCCCGGGCGTAGAACTGGTTCCTATAGTCCCGAAACACGGGACCGGCGACGGCCCGGTTGGAGGCCTGTAACGGCAACGCGGCAATGGCGGGTGGTGGCTGGATGGAGGTGCCCGCCACCCCATCATATCGGAAGAAGTAGGGGGCCTGCTCTGCGACCACGATGTAGATCTTCAGGCGCGGTTCCTGACTGTCGGGATCGAGGTATCGGATCAGGACGTAGGGATCCGATGCCTTGGGGTTGGGGCGCGTATTGAGATCGTTGCGCAGAGCGTACAATGTTCCCAGGTTCAGGAAGGCGTGTTCCTCGTTGGGATTGAAACCTGGCAGTTGGCGAACCGGCTGTTGGTAAATGCGCGGCTGCGGGTACAGCGACGACGAGAGTGGACCGGAGCCGGCCGGGTTGGCGATGACGAGGGTTTCGGCGTTGGTCGGCCAGGTGAGTGCATATTGGTAAGGCAGGTCGGACCAGGCGACGCCGAGCCGGTTCTGGCGGTACCAGACCACCACGAGATCGCCGCCTTCGGTGTGGGTGTTGACCGGCAGGATGGGGCCGGAGCGTTCGGCGCGCAGATGAGCGGTCGGGTCGTAAGGCGCATTGGTGAGCAACACGAACCCATTCAGGCCGGGATAATCGCCGTGCAAGGCGTTGGTGATCGGACTGCCAACGGTCCACGCGACATTGGTGGTGACGTGCTGGGGATCGTTCCAGAGCACCGAGCGCGTGACGCGGAACTCGTGCGGTTGCAGTTGTCCATTGATGGCGCGTCCGCCGGTGCGGAGGTAATGCAACACGCTGTGGCCGGTGGAAGGGCTGGTGAAGAGTTTGGTGGCGGGGTCGACCTTGGCTTCGTCGGCCTCGGTATAGCTGATTTCCAGGAATCCGTGGACGAATCCGGGCTGGTTAGGTTGCACCTGCACGGGCGTGCCGACCACGTGGATGTCGGGATCGGTCGGCCACACATTGAAGGCCAGGGTGGACACGGTGACCTCGTTGGTGAAGCGCTGTCGGATGAAATTGTCGCCGAACTCGGTGAGGTTGGTGATTACCACGTAGGTTCCGGTGCGCCACTTGATCTCCGCGACGACCGGGCTGATGGCGAACAGCTTCTTGTCCACCTGGCTCCAGAAGAATGCGCTGCTGGCGTCGTCACCTCCCGGAATGCTGGTGATGGAAGGGAGGGCGGCCAGCGTGCCTTCGGGACGGAAGACGCGTCGCCCAATTTCGGTGGCCGGAAAGAGGACCAGGGCTTGGGGTGGTCCGTTGGTGAGCCGGCCGGTGACGGCAATCTGGCCGCGGTCATTGATGGCGGCGGCGGCGTCAAGAATCCAGCCGCTGCCTGGGGGCAATAACGCATTCAGGTCGTAGGCGCGTCCGCCGGTGTGCAATAGGGCGCGCCAGACGCCGTTGGTATCGAGCGCGCGGCCGACGAACTGTCCATAGCGATTGGCGCCCGATACCTCGGTGCGACCGCTTCCGAGCGTATCACTCCAGTTGGTCCATCCGTTACGATCCCAGCGCACCGGACGAGTGGAGCCGTCCGCCGAGAAGATTGCGTGACCAAAGACCTGGCCGGACTGGTTGACGGCTTTGGCGACGACATGATCCGCGCCGGGCGGCCTGCCGAGGTCTTGCACCTGGCCGAGCGCATAAAGGAAGGCGTTGGTATTGCCGGTGGCGGTGCGGGCGTAGCCGGCAATTTCGCCGGCTTCATTCATCGCGGTGGCCCACATGCTGGTGAAGCCATTGGTCAGCACCAACGCGGTCATCGGTGTGGAGCCCGGTCCGGCAGTAAAGGCGAGATTGGTGCCGCCACCCGTCTCGGCGTAACCGGCGATCAGGCCGGCGGAATTCACCGCGGTGGCGGTACTGCTGTTTCCGCCGGGCAACCAGCCGAGATCCGTGGGTTCAGTGTCCTCCCGGGGATCCACGATGAAGGCGCGCGAAGCGCCTTGCGCGTCGGTGACGGCGCCGACGATCAAGCCGGATTCATTGATCGCGAGTGCGCCACCGGTCGTTCCTCCGAGATTCTCGACCAGAAAACCCTGCGCGTTGTCCCCGTATCCGGTGTAGAGGAACGGCTGGCTGTTCGTGATCGTCGCCGTGCCCGCAGCCCAACCCGCGAGTTGTCCGGATAGGTTGAGTGCGGTGGCAACGCTGGCTGGACGACCGCTGGCGTCGCCGGCGTTGACCACCACGTAGGCGAGGCGTGGATTGACTCGGACGAGGAATTTGGTCGAAGCCGTGAGGGAGCCATCGTTACTGACGGTGATCTCGACCGTGGATGTGCCGACCTCGCCGGCTGCGGGATCGAGCGTGACGGTGCGCTCGTTGCCGGTGCCTCCAAATTGGATGGCAGTCAAAGGGAGCAAGGCGGGATTGGAGGACGAGGCGGTCAGCTTCAGACGAGTGCCGGCCACATCATCCACGTCGCCGACGGTCAGTGGCAGCACCAAGGGAAGGTCTTCCTCCTCGAACTCGACGTCCCGCAGTTGGGCGATTACCGGTGGCAGGGGCGTGTTAGCCACATTCAGTGTGAGCGTGGCCACGTCCGAGATTCGGCCGCCGGCCGTGACCTGATACCGCAGTTGATCGGTCCCTTTGAAGTTGAGGTTCGGAATGTAGGTGTAGACACCGGGGCGTGCCGGGTCTGGTTGGAGCCGGCCATTGGCCGGGGTGGTGGAAATGATCTGATAGGTCAACGCATCGCCGTCCAGGTCGGAGCCCGGCAGAAAGATTTGCTGCCCGGGGCTGTTGCGCGGCACTTCGACGATGTCGAACGTGGTCACTCCCGAGATCCACGTCACCGGGTCGCTGATCGTGGCGTTGAGGCGGACACCACCGGGCTTGGGTTGGCTCGAATCCAGCGCCGTCAAACCGTTCCCTTCATCGAATCGGTAGTAGGCGATCAATCCGTCCTCGTCGCCGACCTGCACGACATTGGTCGCGCCCGCGATCTGTTGGGCGGTGCGGGCGACGTTCCACAACCGGACCTCGTCCACGTCGCCACGGAACCATCCCGCGAAGCCGTACACCGAGCCGATGAAGATCTGGATGGAATCCGGTCCTGGATTGGTGCTGATGACAACGCCTTGGCTGATGGCATCACGGAAGAGTTCCCGGCGACCGGTGTTGGCATCGAAGACCGCCGCCCAATGGTGCCACTGGGTATCGAGCGTGGCGGTCGAGGACGGCACGGTGGCGGCCTGGTTCCCCAGACGGGTTTCGAAGATCACCTGTCCTCCCGGGATCCATCCGAGCATGGCGCCGGGGGAGCTGTTGATGACCTCCGGCCCGAGATGCACGAGGGTTTGCCCGTCATTGGCTGCCGGGGGGGTGGTGTCGGCGCGCCGCGCCCAGAGTTCGAGGGTGAAGGAGCCGCCGTTGAGGTCGAAAGCCTCCGTGGTCGCGACACTGGCGGGTTTTCCGCCGAGGTGCAGGGCGTTGCCCGAGCCGGCCACCGGCGCGTCGTCGCGGTTGACCACATTCAAGTTCACCAGCGTGGGTGCGGAGGTGTAGGCGCCCGAGATGGCCCGATACACGAAGGTGTCGGTCCCGAAGAAGTTGGGTGTGGGTTGGTAGGTGGCGGAACCGTTGGCGATCGTCAACGTGCCCCCGTCCGGTTGGACGTCCACGACGTAGCTGAGCGTCGGCGCGTCGGCGGGGGGCGGTCCGATCGGTTGAATGCGGTGGGCCGGGATGGGGGTTTCCACCAGTCCGCTGGGCAGGGTCCAACGGACCGACAAATGAGCGCTGCCATTGGCGCCGTTGTCGGCCTGGTGACGGACCTCGAAGTAGTAGCGCTGTCCCGCGGTGAGTGGGATGGTGGCGGTTTGCTGGGCGGGATTGAAGTCGAAGCGCCGGAAGCTCACTCCGGATGCCGGTGAGCTGGCGATGAGTCGGAGATTGGCCGTCGTCGTGTCGGTGCTGAGCCACAACTGCCCTTCATTGGCGCTGGCGATGGCGAAGGTGTAAGTGCCCGTTTCCGGCGCGAGCAGATACCCGCGCCAACGTTCGCCGTAACCCGCTCGGCCGTCGGGCGAAAGTTCCAAACCGATCCCGGAGGCCAGGACGACATCCGGCTGCGCGGGCCAGCCGGGGCTCGTGCCGAGTCCGTCGGCGAGAGCACTGGAGATCGGACCAAAGAAGATTTCTCGCGCGACACCGGCGGTGCCCCAAACGTTGGCGCCCAACACGGCGGCACCGAGTCCGAAGGTCGCGGGATCATCCTCGGGGACGTTGACGGTGGCTCCGAAGGACACGCCCGGCACGTAGACGGGCGATTCAACCAACTTCGCGTGCTTTTGTCTCACGCTGGAATCCCGCAGCACGCCTCCCAGGGAGACACCGGCCGGAGCGAGATTGGTGTTGCCGGCGTCGAAATGCACGAAGCCCTCCCCGCAACGGAAATCCCGCAGCAAACCAGGGGCATCCGGGGCGACCGTTTTCAGCATGTTGGCTTGGATTTCCGCCGCCGATCGCGCCGTGCTCCAGATGCGAACATTGTCCAGATACCCGAACCACGGTCGGTCCCAACCTACGTCTTCGAGGGGTTCGCGGCCCACGATGACCTGGCCCGGCTGAATGTTGATGGCTTGATTCAACACACCGTTGGCGGAGAGTTGGCCATCCACGTAAAGCGTCACCGCCCGGCCGCTGACGACCCCCGCGAGGTGATGCCAGCGGTTGGTGCTAATCTTTACGGTTGCGTTGGTGGGGTAGAGATCATTGGACCAGTTGGCCACCGACGGACTGCCGTCCTTTTGAACGGCGAGAATCAACCCATGCGTTTGGCCGGGAATACCCGCGGTCGCGACGACATTCAGGTTGGGGTCAGGGAGCGCGGTGGCATAGACCCAGGCTTCGATCGTCATGGTGGATCCGGTGCCGACGTCAGAGGCGGAGGTGTCGATGGCATATTGGCGCGGTCCACCGGCGTCGTTGAAGGCAACGGCGGAGCCGCTACCGAGCACCGAGGGCGGCTGAAGCCGTTGAAGGGCGGTGAGATTGAAATGGTTGGTGGCGCTATCGCCGGAACCATCGGTCACTTTGACCATGACCTTTCCAGTGCCGCTGGCCTCGGGCGCGGCGGTCAAGGTGAGGTTGTGATCGGTTCCGGTACTGAATGGAACAAAGGCGCTATAATTGGCCAGGAGGCTCTCCGGCGCGGAAACTTCGAAGGTCAGCTGGCTGGCCGGCCAGCGGGGACTGCTGGCGGTGAAGGGTAACGTTCGGGTGGCGCCTTGCGGCAGCGATTGGTCCCCGATGGACGAAATCGAAGGCGGAATGTTGGGGGTGACGGTTTGCTGAAAGGTGTAGGTTCCAACGGGCAAGCCACCCCCAGGATCCAGTTGCAGGGTGATGGTGGCGTTTCCAGTGGCGCCTCGGACCGGGTGCAGCGTGATCTGCCGATTAGCCGCCGAGAGGTTGGTGACCGTCTGCTGACTGTCGACGAACAAGGCCTGGTTGGAGGATTTGACGGTGACGACGACGTTCCCGAGCGCCACACCGTCGAGCGAATCGAGCGTGATGTCGAAGCTGTCGGGAAAGTCCTGCCAGGAACTGCGGTTGGTGGGAGGAACGATGATGAAGGGAGGGGTTTTTCCCTGGAGCTCCAAGGTGTCAACCTGGATGGCAATAGGCGGATGCGTCGTCGAACCCGATATCATCCCATACCCGATCATGTAATAGCGCCAGTCGCTTTGCGGGTTCCAGTCGGGCGCCGATCCGTGGAAGAGGGTGAGGTAGTTTGACGTGTAGGGAGTGTTGAGTCCGACGTTCAGGAAGCCGTTTTCGTAGTAGACGAGGAGGAGACCATAGTCGGAGAAGGGATTTGGAGTGCGCCCGAAGAAATTGTCTCGGGTGGCGAAGACCAAATTGGTCTGACTGTTGATAGTGACTCCGTTCCAGAGGACTTTGACATCGCCTCGCATGTTTGCGTTGGTGGACCCATAGGCGGTCAGATAGACGGCGAATCCCACGTTGGCATCCTTTGGGCCATAGCCGAAAATAAAAGTGGACGTTGTGTTCGGGGGAATTGCGTTCAGGGCGAAGTTGAAGAAGCCGTAAAGGGTGGCTAACGGAAGCGGCGGTCTCAGATCTGGAAATTCGAAGCTAATCTGCCCGGGCCTGCCATCTGCCACGCCTTGGCAGACATAGTAGCCAGATTGAGTCAAACTGCTGAAACCCGTCAGGTTCGCCCGGGCCGATGCCATCTGGTCCGAACGACTGAATTCGACGGCGCGCACCGACAGGGCCGCCGTGGCGGCGAGCAGAAACCAAAGGCTGAGATATTGGAAACCACATGCACGAAAGGGATTCATAGGATGTCCCCAGTTCCTCTCCGGACGGAGCACTGACGATGAACCAGGACGGGACTGCCGGGTCGCAGCGCGGCCGGGCCCACCTGGATTGGCATTGGCCCCTGTGAGGTGGCCCTCCTCGCGCTGCGAGGAGGGATCGGGATTTCGGCGGTTCATGGGAAGAAAGGGCGGGTTCACAGATTGGTGATCACGTTGAGCACGCCGACGGTGGAGAGGCGGTGCAGTTGAAGGGAGCCGGAGACTTGCAGAGGAAGTTTGTGCAGGCCGGTGAGGGTTTCCGCATAGGTGCCACCCAACTGACTGTCATCGCCGGCCACGGGTTGACTCAGGTCCAGGCGGATTTCCCGCGTCACGGCGTAGGCGTTGGTCGCGTGGTCGGGGTGGTATCGGTGGCGGAACGGGTTTCCTGGCGAATCCGCGGGCAGCGACAGCGTGCCCGACACGATGTTGCTCGGGCCCAAAGTCCCTTCGAGCGCCAGCGAATACTGGCCCTGGCTCCGGGCGAAATCGAAGTGGGGCGACGTCAGGCGCCGGCCTCTCGCCGTGCCTGCGCGAATGTCTGAAGACGCATAAGTGACCAGCCGTGAGGGATCGGTCACAAGTTCGATCGATGGCGCGGCGGCCAGCGTGCTGCTCGCTCGCGTGGTGACAATCGTGACGTCACGCAGCAACTGAACCTGTCCGTCGGTGTCCACATGCAGCAGCAGGCGCAATGGAAAACCCACCGCGACGGATCCCGCGGTATTCGTGGGGTTGAGCGTGGACATCACGTTGGTGATGGTGATCGAGCCGGACCACAGGCCGGTGTAATCGGCATTGAGATTGGCTGCGGCGCTGACACCCACCAGGAACCGCGTTCCTTCACCGTCACTGATGCTCAGCACGGTCGCATGCTGCCCGGTGGTCGGGTCGGTGGCCGGGGAGGCGCCCAACTGCGCTCGGTCCAACCCAAGGCGCAAGGGATGGGCGGACGCGGCGGCGACCGGTTGGGTGTGTGTGCCCAGGGGTCGTGGTGCATTGGTCGGATTCGCTGTCGCGGACGGCAACAGAAGCAAAGGCGAGGCATGTGGGCCCGCGGGTTCGAAGTGGATGGTTTTCGTGATGGAGTGGGCGTTGCGGAGCGTGAGTTGGATTCGATCCAGCCCCCCGCCGAACGTCAGTCCTTCTCCCGAACTCAGTTGGAGACTGAACGGTGCGACGAAATCCGAGGCTCCCCGCGAATACACCCAGTACGCCTCGCCGCGGCGCATGGGATCTTCGGCCTGCACGGCGCGCCATTGTCCGTCGGCTTCGAGGCGATAGATCGATTCCAGTCGCGCGGTGGCTGCTGAGTAATGGGCGGGTGACGAGCGGAAGAATTGCCGAAAAGTCGGCGGGCGATCAGGGTCCACAGGAAAGCCGCGCAAGTTGAAGCGGTCGGCCACCCAGGGCGTGGTCTTCAGGGTGGGGCGGCCGGTGACGCTCCAAGTGACCGCGTTGGTGCCCGCGAGGCGTAGGAGGTAGGCGCGTTGGGGGAGGATGGCATGAAGGTTGGCCAACGGCGCTTCTTCGCTGGCTGGGGGGAACCAAGCGAGCCATTGCGCCCGGTTCCATCCGGTCAATTCCGGATTCTGGATGAAATCCGTGGCTGAGACCCGCTGGGACCATGACCAAACGCTGGCAACCGGCAGACCGACGAAGACCGACGCCGGCTGGCGGTCGGCGGGCTCGACTTCGAGCCACACGGCGTTCCAACCAGGCCGCAGTTCAAAGGTCTGCGTGTAGGTTTGGGCGAGACATGGCACGGATGCGGCTGAAGCTAGCAAACAGAGAAGGAAGCGAGCGGCATTCATGAGAGTTGTTCTGGAAAAGATTCGGTTTTAACGGGCCGGCAGGGACGGAGGCTGCTGCGCCAGTGCGCGTTCGGATGGGGCACCCACCAGTTCCGAAGCGGACCAACGATCGGGAAAACATTCGACGCGATGCCGCGAACGCAGCTCGGCAAACAAGGCATCCTCGCTCGCCGCTTCTTTCAGTCGGGCGAGTTCCCGGCGGATCCGTTCGCGGACGATGTCGAGGGAGACGACGCGGCCATCCTGGCGTTCGATGAGTTTCAGCAAGAACCAGCCCTCCTCGGTCGTGACGATCGGACTGACGTCGCCCGGAGCGGACAATGAGAAGGCCGTCTCTGCCACCTGAGCGGGCCAGGCGAGGTTGGCTTGCGCGCGAGTCAACCAACCGCTGTCCCTTCCATTCCGTCGCGACGCGACAAGGGAAGCAGGTGTTGCGGCCAGGTCGCCGAAATCGCGGACCTGGCGTGCCTGGAGAACCGCCTGCTCCCGCATGGCGCCCAGCTCCTGCTCCAGTCGGGCGCGGCGCTCGGACGCGGCGGCCGGCGGGAGAGGTACGTGAATCACCGCGAGTTTGCGGCGTTCGGGGGAAAGATATTCCTTCGCGTGAGCTTGGTAATGGGCCGCGATGGCTTCCTCATCGATCGTTGAGGATTCTGAACGACGGGTCTCGAGTTCTTCCCGAAAGCGGGTGACAAGAAAATTTCTCCATGCCGCGCGAATGTCGGCGCGTTCGGCAAAGCCCGTGCGGCAAGCCTCCGCGAGGAGCAATTCGCGACGGATCAGATCCTCCATGGTTGCGGCGACCGCTGCGGTTGAGTCGACGTCGTCGCTGTGGTGGCGTTTCTCCCACAGAGCACGGAACTCATTTGCAGAGATGGCAGTGTCCCCAACGCGCGCGAGGGTGAGGGGATCCGGAGGGGCCGAGTGCGGCGAGGGTACAGGCGTGCGGCGGAGGTCCCGGGCGAGGTAGGCAAACGCCCCGAGCATCACGAAGCCGAGGAGCCACACCAGATGACGGGGTGGGCCGCTGGTGCCTTGGGCGACCGTGGTCGATGAGTTGTGGGATGGCGAATGGGGCATGGCAGAGCACGCCCGAGAGTGGACGAATCCCTTCCTGCGGATTCGTCAGTAGTCCTCCGAAGCGTCCGGCGGGTCTTACCGGAAAACGCGAAGAAGGTTACCGAGCTTCGGGAACGGTGACTCTCGATGGTGGAAGACCGGTCCCATCCCTACATGTTGAACGGTTCGGACACGACCTTTCGGGGCACCGCCCCGACCTCGTGGCTCCTCGATGGGCGTCGTCAAGGTACGGCAAGGGGCTGCGCTCGATCCAACCCACTGAACCAGGATCCTTCCAATTTCTTAACCGGTTCTTAATGTTAGGAATGATAGACACTCGCCAACCGTGAAGCCTTCGGTTTACCGGGCCTGCTTCGCCCCGCGGTTTGTGTTACGGCGACTCGGCACCCCTGGCGGTGGGCCTGGGGCCTGGTCGCCTCGTAGTTCTGCGTCGCATCCATCCAGGCATGGGCCGCCCAGGAAGTGCGGATCCAAGATGTGGCGGTGGGGCAGGATGGGCGGGTGGGTGGTTATCCTCGTGTGCACACAGGCTGTGGCGAGCGACTATGCCCCCGGCGCGCCGGTCGGTCGGATCACCGAGAATCGTCTGGCCGAGATCTCGGGCATCGCCGCCAGTCGTCAGAATTCAGGCGTGTTTTGGATCCATAACGATCGTGCCCGCGACCAGGTCTTCGCGGTGAGCGCTTCGGGAGAGGTCCTTTCCACTTGGACCCTCGGCGGCGAGGTCTCCGATTTCGAGGATATCGCGGTGGGCCCTGGGCCGCGGGCGGACCTTCAGTATGTCTATTGCGGCGACATCGGTGACAACTCGGCGACTCGATCCAGCATCCGCGTTTATCGGGCGGCCGAACCTGCGGTCTACGAATACACGGCGAAGTTCGGACTCACCATGGAGTTCCCGGTTGTGGAAAGGTTCGACCTGACCTATCCGGATGGCGCCCACAATGCCGAGACGCTGATGGTGGATCCGTGGACGGGCGACGTCCTGGTCGTCACCAAGGAATCGGGCATCGCGAGATTCTACCGGGCGGAGGCGGGGGATTTGGCGGACGGCGCCGAAACGACGTTGTCGCTGTTGGCCGAGGTGGACTTCGACATCGCGTCGGCCGGCGACATCTCGCCGGATGGACGCGAGATTCTCCTGCGCCAGGAAGAGTTTGCGAAGATCTGGCGACGGCGTCCCGGCCAGACTTTGGTGGAGGCGCTGGCCGGCGTGCCGGAGGACGTGCCGGTGGTCGGGACGCCGACCGAACCGAATGGGGAAGGCGTTGGTTTCGCTGCGGACGGGACGGGGTATTACACCATCAGCGAAGGCAGAGAGCCGACGCTGTATTACTTCGCCAAGACCAACGGAGTGCGCGCGGCCGCCAGGGAAATCGTTCTCAGTCAGGGTGCCGAATGGAGGTACCAAGATGACGGCAACGACCCGGGCGCGGCTTGGATGGATCCGGTGATTGATGTCTCGGGTTGGCGTGTGGGAAATGCGCAGTTCGGGTACGGAGACGGGGACGAACAGACCGAGACTTTGTTTGGGGACGACAAGGATCGGAAGCGGATCACCACGTACTTTCGCACCGCGTTTGTCGTCCAGGATCCGGCCCGGTTCGAATCGCTGATTGTGCGCGCCGTCTACGACGATGGCTTGGCGGTGTACCTCAATGGTTCCGAATTGATCCGGTCGAATCTTGCGCCCCAGGCCCCATCGTCCGATCTGGCGTTGGTCTCGGCGTCCTCCGAAGAAAACCTGTGGCACAGCTACACGGTCCTCAATCGGCTGGTGCCGGGCACGAACGTCATCGCTGCCGAGGTGCATCGGTATTCGCGAAGCGAGGCCGACTTGAGTTTTGACCTGCAGTTGTTGGGTAAGATTCCGGAACCCGCGTTGCGTTGGGTGGGATCCCCGGAGATCAGCAAGACCGGGGGAATGACGTTGAATTTCGAAGGCGGCGTGGATGATGAGGTGTTTGTCGAAAGTTCCGTCGATTTGCGCGTGTGGGAGACGATGGGCAGCGTGGTGTTGGATCATGGCAAGGGAAGCCATTCGGTCAGCGCGATCAACGCGGCAGCGGGGTTCTTTAGGTTGCGGCGGAACTCTCCATGAACCGCTCTCTTGATTCCCTCTCCCTCCGGGAGAGGGCCAGGGTGAGGGTCCCACTCCGCGGTTCATCGTCCGTGTGCAGTTCTGTGCGGAACTGGGATCTTCCCATGAGCCTTCGGACTCCGCATCCCTCCTCGCAGCGCGAGGAGGCCGGTGTTCGGCCGTTTTTAGGTCCCGGAGGGACGATGGAAAATAGCCGGTGGCGAGGCGATCGGGCCGCCGCGGCCACCGGTAAGGCGAAATGGTGGTAATTCCGCCCCGGACGGGGCGGTGGAGAATCCCCGAGTATCCAGCACCCCTGGCCGGGGTGCTTCTTCTCTTGCCTGCACGAGTCCAGCGGCCGCACCCGCAAGTGCGGGTTTGCCGTCGGCTAATATCCAACAGCCTTCCAGGCTGCCTTACCCAGACCCCAAGAAATGGCCAAACTCCAGGCGCCGCGAGGACGCGTCGCGGTCCGTCACGTTTCAGCGGCGGGTGACACGGACGCGGAAGAAGCCGTGCGTTGGCTCCGACAGCTTCGGTTTCTCCAGGTAGATGACGGATGGGGTGGCAGCGCCGGTGGCCTGCTCGACCACGCCGGATCCATCCATCCAGCTGAGCAGGTCGGTTGACACCTCGATTTGATAATCGAGATCGACGGCCCCGGCGCGACGTTGGAAGCCGATGCCACCCCGGCCGTTGGAGGACAACGCGCGGGGCAGTGAGCGCGAAATCTGCGTCTCGGGTGCGGTTGGATTCAGGTCGAAGGCGTACTCCAGGAGGTTCGAGACGCCATCGGCGTCAGGGTCCAGTTGGCCAAAGAGGTCGAGATCCTGGGTATTTCCGTGAAACCATGCGTCGCGCCATTCGGCGAAGGTGGTGATGCTGCGCGACCCGGTGCCGGTGGTGTCACTGCTGCTGGTTGAATCCGTGGCGGGCGAGGCGGCATCGGAGGAATCGTACTTGTCGAGCCCTTGCTGGTCTTCCCACCAGTCCGGGGCTCCATCGCCATCGCTATCGGTGCTGCCGGAGGAGAATGAAAGATCGACACGCACGCCGCTGGCGCGACGGGTGGTGTCGAGGGCCAGGCCTTCGACGGCGGCGGGATTCACCGAGAGCGGCTTGCCATCGAGTGAGACGCCGAGGTGTTCGAGGCGTCCTCCGGCCGACGAAAGCGCGACCGATTTCGCGTTCACGTTGAGATCGTAGGCGAGCACTTGATGAGGAATGGCCAATCGATAGGAGTACCGTCCGCCACCGAGCGGTTCGAGCGCGGTGGTCAGATGGAATTCGCGACCGCCGGGACCCGTGGTACGAAAGGTCCATGTCAACCGACCGGAAGTGACAAGAAATTCGCGGTTGGCCAAGTGGTCGGTGATGCGACCGTAGAGGATGGTGTCCGGCTCGGAGATGCGTGCTGCTGGAGAGGTGAAGGGAGTGAGGAGGAGGGATCCAACGAGGAGAACGACGAGGTTCATCGGAAGCTTCCTATTCCATTCGGACCCGACCATGGGCGATGAACCAGAACGGGAATACCCTGTCGCAGCGCGACAGGGCCCACCTGGATTGGACATGGGTCCGCTAAGATAGCCCTCGTCGCGCCGCGACGAGGTGTGCCGGGTCCAACGGTTCATGGCTGGAAACGCGGTCGCGACGTGAGGCTTCGAAGGCGAAAAGGCTGAGACGTTCATACCGGATTCGGTCAGTTGCCGGAGTACCCGTAGGTTTCGAAGGTGAGTTGAATGTCGCTGACATTGGCGATGAAGTCGTCGACACCCGTTGTGGCGTCCGAATGCAATGTCTGCCCAGGGATGATCAGGATCCAGTTGTCGTTCCACACGCTTCGGCCGATGAAGCGCGTGACATTCAAGGGAGGATCGTCTTCCAGAACCGCCGCTCGGAAACTGGAGTAGCGCCGGATCTCGTTGAGGTTACCACTGAGTGAGTCGAGAGAAGCGATCCAATCGGGCCGGCCCAGATCGGTGGTTCCCAGGATGTAGGGGGTGGGAATGGCCTGGTCGACCACATTCCAGGCGCGGGTTTGGAGCGTCGTGCTGTTGGGCACGGTCATATAGTCCATACCGGCCGGAACCAGGTAGACGTAGGGAGTACGAGTCAGCGAGTCGGCGGGATAACCTTCGAAGCGGATCCCCGCGGCGCGAATCTTGGTGGCGAACAGCGTCGGGTCGTACGTCGAGTCGCCGGGGCCAAGGTTGTGTCCGAAGAAGTTCCTTCCCGCAACGACTTGGCTGGCGAAGCGCAGAACCAGGCCGGGTTGGGAGCCGGCGCTCCGTGGTGCGAACGGGCGGCAGTACTTGCGAAACTCGGGAACGGTCCAGAGATCGGCGACCTTCGAGTTTTCGAGGACGGCTTTCCAATCGGCCGGAGTGGAGACGCGTGCTTGTTCGCGGGCCAGGGAGAAGACGGTGGTGTCGAGTTGGAAATTGTTGAAGCCGAGCCGACCTTCGACGGCGCGGAAGTTGTCGTAGAGCGAGGCCATGACGCCGGCCAGTCCTTCGCCCGCGAGGGGGAAGTCGTCGCCGAGTTGGCCGAGCGTGCGGGCGCGGGAGATTTTGGTCAGGACCGGCAGAGCGGAAGCGCGGTCGTTGGGATCGAAGTTGGTTTCGTAGTCGTAGGCCTTGGCGGCGATGTAGCAGTAGCGCTGGGCGAGGTCGTAGAGGGTGCGATAGCGCTGAATGGACTCGTGGCGCGTGCTGCGGAAGAGCATGTCGTGATACCGGTTTTCCTGGGTCGTGGCGGCGAGCTGCACGTTGGCGTTGCGGCGTTCCTCAATCAGACGGATGCCTTCCTGGAGGGTGGCGCGATATTGATCGAGAACCCCGCGCAGTTGTTCGCGCAGGCTGAAGAGCCGGATGCGCGTGACGCCTTCGTTCACCAGGAGTTCCTCGATGTCATAGAGCATACCGCGCAATTCCACGCTGTTCTCCACCTGGTCGAGTTCGATCTCATTCTTGAGGGCGAGGACTTCCTTGCTGTTCTCCAAAGCTGAGACGGTGATGTCGCCGGCGGCCGATGCCGCCTTTCCGATCCCCCACGCAGCGGCCGAGGCGGCTTTGATTGCGCCGCGAGCTGACGACGTGACGTCGTTGGCGAGGCCATTGACGGTGGGCAGGGATTCGGCGACGGAATCGAGGGTGAGTTCAACGATGTCCACCGCGACGCTGCCCAGCACCGAAACTCCTTCGAACACGCCGATGGCGACATTCAGGTCGGTCAGGGTCTTCTTGAAATCGTTTCTGAGCGAGAGCATGTCGGCATTCACACTGGAGCGGAGTTCGAGCAGGGCGACGCGGTCGCGGAGTTGTTTGATGAGGAAATCGTAATCCCCAACCGCGAGAGCAAGGTCGGCTTGGACCTGGAGCATTTCCCCGACCATGGTTTGGAGCCGGCCGGGGGCCGCGCGCTGGCCCCAGGTGAGAGGCGCCACGAACGTATAGTCGCCCGCGGAAGCGGGGAGTTTCAGGTGGACGAGATCGTCCCCGAGCAATTCCACCGCGGTGTTGCCTTCCAGGCTGATGTCATCGAGGAAGTGGCTCTCAAGGTCCAGGAAGAATGGCCCGGCCAGATCCAGTGTAAGATCGTAGAACGAGACGTATTCATCGAAGTAGGTGTCGGTGTTGGCCTGGGGCACGGTTTCCGGCGTGATGTCGTTCACGTCGACGTACATGAAGAGGTTCAGGTCGGGACCGGCGTAGCCGGCGGGGTAAGCTTTGCCGGCACCAATCTGGCCTTCGTAGGGCGTTCCGAAGATTTCGATGAGGCGATTGCGGAACTCGAGGTCTTGGGCCAGGGCCTGGCGTCGCAACGATTCGGCCGATTGCGCAATTTGGCGGGTCCGGGCCTTTTGGTCGTTGGCGTAGTTAAACGCCGCGTCGGCGTTGCGCATGGCCTCGTAGGCACGTTCGAAAACCTGCTCGAAGTGCGACAGGCCCTGGACGGCTTCCCGGCCGATCTGCGCCGTGGAACCGACGTCGATGTGGGTGGGATCGATGTCGAAGGGCAGCACATCGGGATCGAGGCCCAGGGCGTTCATGCCGGAGTTCGCTTGATCCAAGGATTGCTGGATGCTGTTGAGATTGTTAGCGATCTCGGAGATTTCCAGGACATTGAAACGATCGATCTTCCCAAGGCCCGCGCTCGCGATTTGGTCGTCGGAGGGTGCGGGCGGAAGGATGGCATTGGCAGTGACCCAATCGAACACCGCGGCCTGACCGGCGCGGCGGGCCCATTCGGTCACACCCCAGGCGCGATCGGGAACCGTGTCGGTGTACCCGTTGATTTTGGCATCGGTGGTTTCGGCATAGCGCGAGCGGAAGGTGAGGTTGACGATTTCCGCCCCGACCTTGGCCCGCGCGGCGGCGGTCCTGGCGAAGGCACGTTCGTCGGCAAAATCCACACCGATCACGACGTCGAGCAGATTGTAGAACTCGCTGCGGGCCTCCCAGTCGAACATTGGAGCGATGAGCAGGTCGTAGCGTTTGCGCATGGCGCTGAGGTAATGACCCCAGGCATCGCCGTGACCCGTCGGGTACTGCTTCATGGCATCGTTCTCGTCGAGGAAACCGTCGTTGTTAACGTCCTGGATCTGATAATTCAGGGCGTAGGCGACTTCGCCTTCGGACTTGGTGAAGTTCCACATCAGCCGATTGTAGACCGGCCGGCCGAGGTTTTCGTCGCGACCACGCAGCAAACAGAGCTCCTCTTCGAGCAGAGAGGGGAGTTGGTTCTCGAAGCAGAAGCGCGAGGCGTTGAGATTGCCGAGATCGACGCTTTCGGATCCGAACCCGAGGGTTGGATCGAGGGCATCGTCCCAGGCCTCGTGACCGAGCAGCGTGTAGAATTCGGCGAGGCGGGTGGAGGCGAGCAGGATGGCGGCGTTGATGCCGGGGGTCGCTGCCGGTTGGCTGGCGTCGATACTCAGGTCGCGGGCGCGTTTGAGCACGGTTTCGTACAATTCAATCAGGCCAAGGTTCTCGACGACGTCCTTGCTGGCGTTCAACGCGACCGGGCCGACGAATGGCGCGCCCAATTGCTGAATCATGCTGGCGGCGGTGGAAGGGCTGTTGTTGCGACCGAATTCCCGGATCCGCGCCTCGTAGGGATTGACGGCATCAAGCACTCGTTTGACCCAGCCGGTGGCGAGTTGCGCGCGGTAGTCGGGTTTGCCATCGCTATCGAGGTCGCGAATCGAGGAGTTCGCGGCACCGGCCCAATCGGACCAGGAGGTGTCCGCCGCCAGGGCGTTGCGATGGCGGTAGTGGGCGAAGAAGAGGTTGTCGGCGAGCAGGAGGGTGGGATTGCCGTTGAGATCGACCTGATTGCGGCCGTCGACGCCGTCGGCATTGCCGAACGGGCTCCACGCGGGCGAATCGCCATTGTTGCCGCCGGGGACGTGGCCGGTTTTCACTGAGCCATCCTCTTCGTGGTACCACCAGGCGTAAGCGATCTCATCAACGTTGCCGCCGAAGTCCGCGGTATGACGGAGCGTGATCTTTTCGTCGAAGACGTTGACCGGCAGGATGGTCTTGAGCGCGCCTCGGTAGCGGCGGCTGGGATCGACCCGGATGACGTGCATGCTGACCGGAGCTTCGCCGAGGCTGTCGTGGTTGTTCTCCACCACCGTGACGAATCCAGCGCGGGGCGGTGTCGCGGGATCCAGCAGGGCGGGGTTGGTGACGAGGGCGAGACCGGGGCCGAGCGCGGTGAGCGGTTTCGGTAGATTCCTTTGTCCATCAAACGGTTCCAAACCGACGTTCCAACCCGAACCGATCAGGTCCTTGGGATTGCGGCTCAGTGCGTAGAGTTCGGCGACCTTGGCTGCCCAATTGCCACCCGATCCCAGAGCGATCAGTGCGTCGCGTTCGCTGGCCGTCAGGACATTGGGTTCGAGAACGTAAAGCGGCGGCGGGGCGGCAGTGAGATCGGAGGCACCCAGGGTCCGGTCGTTGACGAAACCGCGAATACCCAGAACGCCAGGCGCGGGATCCGACGCGTTCACCTTGGCGAGCGGACGGTAGAAGACCCGTTTTTGCAGCGAGGGTGACAGCTTGTTGAAATACCAGGTATCGCCGTCGACGGTGATGTCGGGGCTCGACGGGCTGGCCAAGTTGGAGGGCAGCGATTGGAGAGGCGACGCGACGAGGCGTTCTTCGAGGGGGGCGATGATGCGGGCGGTGAAGGCGCTGATAAGGCTGGCCGAGGTGGACATCGTTGGGTTGCGCGAGTCGAAAACGATTTCCCCTGCGGCGAAGCCGAGCACTCCGGGGAGGCCAGGCGCATCCGGGTTGTCTGCCTTATTTTCGCCCCCGGCATAGGTGAGGGTTTCGCCCACCTTGAGCACGGGTGGATTGGTGGGCCATTCGGTGGAGTAGAGAATCGGCAGGGGCTCGGTGCGGTCACGGGCCACGGAACTGAAAACGCCGAACTTGCCGGTCGCCAGGGTCGCGTTCAGCAAGGGAATGCAGTCCCCCGTTGTGGTGAGCGCGGCATCGGCGTCGTTGTCGGACGGGTACCAGAAGTCGTCGGCCAGGGGGTAGAAATAGCGCGCGCGAAATTGCGAGTCACCGGAGACGGCCCAGGCGCCGGATTTGTGATCGATGAACCAGGTGCGCTGGTTCGCGACGTCCTCGAAATAGAAGCCGTTGGGAACGGCAGTGTCGGTGGCGAAGAGATTCGAGACCGAGTTCACGCACGGCGTAAGTCCAATGATCAGGTTGAGCGGGTAGGGGGCGGCGATCGCTTCGCCGGCCAGCATGCGGTAATGAAACACGTAGCTGGTTCCGCTGGCGCCCGGCAATTGCGCCACGCGCGGGTCATCGACGGTTGGATCCTCCAGTTCGACAGCGTACACGCTCATTCCCGGTTCCCCGTCGTGCACGTACTGCACGAGCACGTAGGGATCCGAGGTGTAGTTGGTCGCCACCAATCCGAGCGAAGACGGATTGGCCGCGATGAGGGCGGTGGAGATGTTGAGATCGTTGCGGAGGGCAAAGGCGGCGGGGACGGTGGCGCCGTTGAGAGAGGCGTGGAGCGAGGGATACATGCGGGCGTGTTCCTCGTTGGGATTGAAGCCGGGCTTGGTTCGGTCGGGCTGCTGATAGATCTTCACGTCCTGGTAGGTGGACGGATCGAAGGAGGGTTGGTCGAAACCTCCGACATCCTGCCCTTCGGAGCCCAACCGGCTGGCGACGACGATGCGCAGGCCGGCGGGCCATCGGAAGGTGCGGTAATAGACCGGTTTCCACGGCCAAAGGATGCCATCGGCGCGCTCGTACCAGACGACGACCAGGTCCTGGGTGCCGGGCAAGGCGCCACCGTTGATGGCGTTCACGGGAATGATCGGACCGCGGACGTTTTGGCGGTCGTAGATTTCAGCGTTGTAATTCGCCACTTCATGGAAGACGTAACCGGTTCCCAGTCCTGCCGAATCAAAGGGGGACGTGAGTTTGGTTCCGATGGTCGCCGTCACCGCGCTGGTTTGAAGATCGGCGGAATCGGCATTCCAGATCTTGGTTTCGACGACCCGGACGATGGGTGTCTCGGTATTGGGATCGCCCGTGGGGGGGCGTCCGGAGGCCTGGTAGAACAGGAGGACTGATTTGCCGGCGCGCGTCGCGGTGAACTTGGCATCAGGTGCGGCGCCGTCCCCATTCGTGTACCTCACTGCCGAGAACACTCGGGAGTCGGTCGGTGAAGGATCCAGGTCAACCGGCGGTGTATTGGCGATGTGCCGGTAGGGAACGGTCGGCTGGAGATACGTTCTCAGAGGATCGTCCTGGTAGCGATCACCGGGAAACCCGGCAAAGAGCTGGAGAAGCAAGCGTGTCGATCCGGCCTGCCACTCAACGATCGATATGCCGGGGCGGATAGGGATGGCACGGGAATTCACCGCGTCCCAGATGACCATGTCATCACCCGTGCTGCCGGAAGGGGCGAGGAGAGGCCGGACATTGACGAACTTGGGGCTGCTCAGCCGGCTGGCGAAGGCGGGTGGGAGGGTGATGGGTTCGCCGATGGTGGTGTGGACGACACTGACTGAATCGCCGTAGTTCCAGAGCACGGTGACGGGGGCCGACAGGGTAGGGATTCTTTTGGTCCAGAACGCTTCGCCGCCATAGGACTTTTCGGTGAGGACGGTCCGCAGTTGGGCGTCTTCGGATTGAACCCCGGACTGAACCTCGAGCTGGGTGCTGGGAAACGTTCCGACGGGCGACGCATAGCGCCAGCCTTTGAGACTGAGATCTCCGAACTGCTTGAGCGCGCCGAGTTCGACGGTCGATCCGGCATTGAACCAATATCGGCCGCCCGCGAGTTTCTGGGGATTGCCGGAGGTAAAGGCGATCAGCAAAGGGGCGGCGACATCACTGCCGTGATTGACCGAGACGCTGAATTGTCGGGTCCATGCGTAGGACAAAGTCGCCGGGCCTTGCATGGTGAAGTCGCGCACCTGCAGTCGGTCCACCTCGGCGGTGAGGTTGCTGATCACCGGGGTGGCAACATCCGGGAGTTGGAGGGTGTAGTTGCTGAGCACAAATCGGGTGCCCCAGGTGCCGGAAGGCGGCTCGAAGATCCCGTTGATCGTGGCCTTGACCGTTTCGCCGCGGTCGATCCAGGTCTCGCCGAAGAGCGGTTGGGGGTCCCCGGGGGATTCGGCACCGGGAAGACCGGCGCTGGCGTGGTCGCTGAGGACGGTGAGTTTGTGCTGAGTTTTCCAACGGAATTGGACCGTGGTGTCATCGGTCACATTGAGCAGGACCTCGTTGCCGTCGGCGGTGGAGGGAACGTTGTTGAGGCTGTAGCCAGTGACGATGCGACGGGTGCCGGGATTTTCGACGCTTTCAACCCGCAGCCGTGCGCTGGCGCCCTGGTAAAACACCAGCGTCACGGGAACGGTGGTGGCGGTGCCGTTGATGGTCACGGGATTGTACTCAGACTCGACGCGCAGGCTTGCCTGTCGGAGGTAGCGACCTTCGGCGGTGAGCGCCGTGAACCACCCCCAACTCACGGGCTCGCGGATCCCGGAGGAAGTCAGTCGGACCAGGTTGGGTGCGTCACCGAGAACCAGTTCCTCCAAGCCATCGGTCTCGAAGCCACCACCCCAGAACAGCGTCTGGCTGATGGGATCGAAGGCCAGCAAGTCCGATGTGAAGGTGGATGGGGCGCTGACCGTAGACGACAAGGTGGTGGTTCGCAGCCAGAGCGGGTTCAGGTCCAAATCGAACTTGCCGACGAAGCGATTGGCTTGGGCGGAAGTGATTTCCTTGTCGATGCTGGTGCTGGTGCCGGTGTTGGAGCTTTCAGCTCCGATCTGAAGGCGGGTGGTCATGGGCCCCGTCACGTACAACTGCGATTCGTCCCCGGAGATCCTCGACGGGTAGGTGAGATAGTCCTCGCTGGGATATTTGAAGTAGGCGACCGCATTGTCGGGGCTATGGGTGTCGGCGGAGAGCCGAAGCAGGAACCCGCCCATGTTGATGCGTTCGTTCAGCCGACGAAGGACATCCGCGACGGCGTTCGAAGGAATCTTGTCGGTCGAGAGGACGGTGAAGGAATAGTTGCCCGCCACGTACAATTTACCGCCCAACAGTTTGAGGTCGGTCCCGAACATTCTGGCTGAGACCGTAGCTCCAAAGGTGTCCACCCTGGCGGGAGCGAATCCGCCCAGGTCGCGAATCGTTTCCAACGTGTTGAAATTGTTGTTCCACGCGCCGTCGGTGGTGATGTCGGCCACCACCGCGGTGGTGCCATCGAAGGGCGGGATGACGGTGGAGGCGATGGAACCGCTGACATTGACGATCGACGAAGGATTCGAGGACGTCCCCGTGAGGTTGAAAAGGACGTGGACGCTATTGGCGTCCGAGGCTAGGGCGACCGCGGCATCGGCGCCGGAAGTGCTGCCCGAGAAGGTCTTCCACAAAGTAGTGCCATTGAGGTCGAGTTTGAAGACGCAGGCGTTGCGACCGCTCGGGACACTGAAGGCTTCCAAGGGATTGCCGTTCTGATCCCGGACAACGATTGGGCTGGTCACGCTTGGCGCACCGAGCGCGAGCGCGAGATAGAGCATGCCGTCGGGACCAACGGTCACGGCGTTAACCGAGGCGGCGCTGCTGGACACATAGTGGCGGCTCCACAGGAGTGATC
Organism: Verrucomicrobiales bacterium; assembly: GCA_016795425.1. Lineage (GTDB taxonomy): Bacteria > Verrucomicrobiota > Verrucomicrobiia > Limisphaerales > CAIMTB01 > CAIMTB01. The sequence continues at coordinate 6,530 of JAEUHG010000060.1, read as the reverse complement.
CTGCTCTGCTGATTTTGGCGACGTAGCCAACCACCTCCCCGGAGAAGGCGCGGGGATGACTTCCGGAGAGGTAAATGGCGTCCGCGGTGACGCGCATGCTGTGGATGGTGATGGGTCCCTTGGTTTGGGCGTAGAGTCCGGTGCCATAGACGAACTTCGCCCAGGCCCAGGCCCCGTTCGCATCCTGGCGGGCGAGAAAGATGTGTTGCTGGGCTTCGGTGTTGGGCACGGGCGTCGGAATGACGATGCCGCCGCCGAGGTCGACGGGTCCGATGCTGGCTCCAGCGACCCAGATGGTGCCATCCGTGTCGGCGGTGGATTGTTGGAGCGTGACCTCAGATCCCTGCGATGTCGTGCCGCTGGTGATCGTTTTGACGAACGTCTGGGCCGCGTTGGACCTGGGAACAAATCCGAGGCTCGCGGCGAGCGCGATGAGGATCAAAAGAGAGAGGGACTTCATGGAGATGAAGGATTTCCAGAATGGCGATTCGTATCGGGACCAAGAACGGAACAGGGGCAGGGACGCGACGCACTGCGACCTGCCCTTGAATTAGAGATCGGCCCAGAAGGGTGACCCTCGTCGCATTGCAGGGCGCTGCCCAGGGGCTTGAGGTTCATGAACGTTGTGGAGCGAGTGGCGATTAGTTCAGGCGCGCAGCCACGGACACGCGGGTCAGGCGTATCGTTCCTTTGGCGGTCAAAGTCGCACGGTGGAGTCCGGTGATCTTTTCCTCGTAACTGCCGCGCAGTTGGTCCGTTCCGCTGACATTCCGAATGGTGTCCAGAAACTGTAGCGTCAGCGCGCGTCGTATCACGTAGGCCTTCGCTCCCTCGTTGGCGTGGTCCGGATGGAACTTGTGCAGGAACGGGTTGGTCGGGTGATTCCGGTCGAGGGTCAGCGTTCCGACGCACTCGTGGTTCTGGCCGAGGCCTCCGGCCAGATCGAGGGCGGCATCGGTCGGGTCCGCGTCGTTGTCGGTGAAGTCGTAGGCGACCGTCGAGAAGCGTTGGCCGCGAGCGCTGCCGTAGAGATCACGTACGATGGGCAGGCTGGCCAGGACGGCGGGGCGGGTGACGATCGATTCCTTGTAGGGAAACGGCGGCTCATTGGCCGACGGCGCCAAACGTGCCGCCACGATCACGTCCTTGAGCAGTCGGACCACGCCGTTTTGATCGACGTGAAGAAGGATGCGAAGGTCGGCGCTTTGTTTGGTCGGCGCGAAATCCGGCGTGCCCGGAATTCCGATTTCGCGAAGGGTCACTTCGCCGATCCAAAGGCCGGCAGCCTCGGCGTTGGGGGCGCGTTGAAAGGTGGAGTCCGACTGCGAGAAGGCCGGTGAACCGGCCAACAGCAGGGTCAGTCCGAAGAAGGTTCGCAAGGATTTCATCGTGACGCGGGTTGGGGAGGAATCGCTCGAGGGAAGTGGCGAGACGCGGAAGAAGGATTACCGGTTGGCCTCGGATCGTTGGGCTCGAACGGGAATCCATTGTTCGGTCCCGCGCCCGTCCGTGATGCGGAGCAGCGCCTCGGACCGGGCCGTGGTCATGCGATCACGCGCGGGTTCGAGGCGGACGGTGGTGGAGGCTCCGGGAGGCAGGGCACCGAGGCTGAGGGACGACGGCAGGTCCGTGGCCTTGGTTTCCAGTTTGGAAAGATCTCGCGTGGTCCGGCGAAGCGGGAGTTCGCCGGAGACTCGTTCCATGCGAAGTTGCGCCGAGGATTGGGGCGATTCGTTGTTGAGGCGGAGGGAACGCGAGGCGACTGCGGTGTCGAAATCGAGCGCGCCGCTGGCGGGGAGCTTCACGCGCAAGGGGCCTTGGTAGGTCGATCCGCCGTCCGTCTCGATCCAATAGGCCTCGCCACTTCTGATGCGGTCGCTGGCCGGATTGCGGACCAACTTCCAGGCACCGGCCTCCAGGCGGTAGCACCGGAGGCGCTGATGGGCCGGACTGCCGGAGAAGAATTCGGCGAAGGTCGGCGGTGCGGCGGCGTCGACTGGGAGCCCAGTGAAGGTGCAGGTGTCCGGATGCCACTGCAGCACGGTGGCTCGCGCCTCGCCGGTCACCGACCAAGTGAAATCGGAACTGGCAAGAACCAGGAGTGGTCGGTGGGCCTGGAGTCGGTGGAGATTGGACAACACCGCGTCGGGACGATCGGGAGCATGCCAGACCGCCCAACCTTCCTCGCGCCAGGGGGCGTCGCCCGGACTACGCAGGAATTGGGCCTCGGCACGTCCCGAAAAAAAGGCGGCGACGCTGGTCACGGGTTGACCGGCGAAGGCCTCGTCGGGCTTGGCGCGGTCTGGTTGGACCTCGAGGAAAACGGCGTTCCAGCCTGCGCGCAGGTGGATTTGCTGAGTGCGACGAGGTCCGGTCGCATTGGCCGCGAACCCTTCGACACCCGCCATGGCACAGATTACCGCCAGATAAATCCCGGTCTTCATGGGCGGCAGCAGAATCCGGATAACCAGTGGCGGCCGGTAGTCGCCCAAAGAGGGGATGTCGGCGGGTCATCGTTGCGGTGGTGTCCCCTTTTTTGGGGATAGGAAATGGGGAAGGGTGGGTGGGGAAGAGGGAAGGGGTGCTGAGGCCACAGGAGAACACAGTGAGGCGCCGCGGCACGCGTCGCGGTCCGGGCGAGGAGCGCGGGCTGTCCCAGCCCGCTGACGGATGAGCAGGGCCGAGGGCGAGGCCGTGGGGATCGAGGTGGTGAATCCAACCCTCCCCGCTTCCCCACCAACTCTTCCCTCACTTCCCGTCTAGAGCGGCGAAGATTTCAGGTAGGCGACCACCGCTTCGGTTCGCGAGGTGACATGCAGTTTCTCGTAAATTCGACGCAAGTGGGTGCGGACGGTTTCGACGGTAATGCCGAGGCTATCGGCGATTTCCTTGTAGCGATATCCCTGGGCCAGCAGGCGGAGGACTTCCTCTTCACGGGGACTGACATTGGCCAGGCCTTCCGCAGTGGCGGATGAGTTGGTTTGCGGCGCGGTCTGGAGGGCCGTCTGGGCGCGCTGCATCGATTGCACGACCTTCCTGGCAATCGAACTGGTCATCGGCGCCCCGCCCATCCACACGTCGTGGATGGCCTCGAGAACCTGCGCGTGGGCCGTGCGCTTCAAGAGATAGCCGGTAGCACCGGCGGCGAGGGACTCGAAGACCGACGAATCATCCTCGTACATCGTGAGCATGATGAATTGCGTCGCAGGGGAGATCGGTTTCAGGCGGCGGACGGCCTCCACTCCTGTGATCCCTGGCAGATGAATGTCCATGAGGACCACGTCAGCCCCGACCGCGGGCAACCGTTCCAGTGCCGCCTCCCCGGATTCACAGGCGGCGACGCAGCGGAAACCGGGGGCTCCATTGATCAGCACTGCCAGGCTTTCGCGGATGACCTCGTCGTCCTCGACCAGGGCTACCTGGATGGGGCTGTTACTCATGGATGGGAGCGAATTCAGGCGCATCAGGATGTTCGACGGATGGAGGAGCCGCGAGTCCCCTAAAGGTGTGAACGTGGGGAACCTTAAGTGGCTTGGGGGCGCTCGACCGGCACCAGGAAAGTGACCATGACGCCACCCGCCGCCGGGGATCCGATCTCGCAATGGCCACCGATGGATTCCATACGCGACCGCATGTTGGCGAGTCCATTGCCACGAGAGGAGTTGTTTGGTGCCTTCAGTCCCGCGCCGTTGTCGATCACCGCGACGCGTACCCAGGCGTCCTCCTCGGACAACATGAGGCGGATCTCGCTGGCGCCGGAGTGTTTGATCGCGTTGTGAAGCGCCTCCTTGACCGCCAGGAACAACTGGTGCCGCACGGCGGCCAGGAGCGGTCGCTCACTGGGTGTCTCAGGAAAATCGAGACGCAAACGCAGGTCCGTGTCCCGCAGCGTTTCTTCGGCGAACGCCGCCAGGTATTGGGCCAGGCTCTCGATGCGATCCTTCTGCGGGTTGAGCGCCCAGACAATCTCATCCATGCCCCGCGCCAGACCCTGTGCGGTTTGGGAGATGGTCTGGGCGTGTCGCGAGGACTCGGGAGATCCGGCAGTGCCGCGCTCGACCAATTCGCCGAGCAGTTTGATGCGAGTGAGGCTGGCGCCCAATTCATCGTGCAGGTCTTTCGCGATGCGTGACCGCTCGACCTCGATGGCGCGGCGGCGCTCCAGATCGGCCAATCGTCGGCGTAGTCGACGCTGTGAGAGGAAGCGCACCAGGACGGTGAGCCCCGCCGCGGAGGCGAGGCCGGCACCCAAGCGAAACCACAGGGTCTGCCAAATGGCGGGCTCCACATGCAGCGACATGGCGGCGGGTTCCTCATTCCAGACGCCGTCGCTATTGCTGGCGAGCACCTCGAATCGGTACGTCCCGGGTCGCAATTCGGAATAGTAGGCGGCCCGCCGGGTCCCGGCTGTGACCCAATCCAGATCGTGCCCGATCAGGCGGTACTTGAAGCGGATGCGCTCGGGCGCATTGAAACTGACGGCGGTGTAACGGATCTCCACGTTCCGACCAAGGGGTGGAACGTTCCAGAGCGTCGGACTCGAGGCATCCCCTCTCATTTTCTTGGACGCCGACGCGATCACGCCATCGATGCTCAATTGTTCGATGTGAACGTCCACCTTTCGCAGCGACGCGCGTTGCTCGTTGGGATCGAGCACTGCCAGGCCGCTTTCCGAGCAGAACCAGAGTCGACCGTCGCGGGACTTAAGGGCGGAGGGCTGATAGCCGGATCCCAATTCGCGCATGGCCAGACCTTCGCCGACGCCCAAGGTGGCGCCATTCACGGGGCCACCGCCGGCGGGCAGCAGGCGTTTCAAATCGGCGATCGCCAACCGCATCAAACCCGAACCGGTTCCGAGCCAGAGCTGCCCGTGGTCGTCTTCGATGATCTGTTTGACGAAGTCGCTCACCAGTCCTTCCCGGGTGGTGAAGGTGACGAATTGTCCGCCCCAATAAGCACTCAAACCCCCGCCTTGGGTTCCAACCCACAATTGCCCGGAGCGGTCGCGATACAGGCATCGGACCACGTCGGATCCCAGGCCGTTGGTGATAGAGAAGGTTCGAAATACACCACTGTTGAATCGGCTGAGTCCGTGCTGCGTGCCGACCCAGAGAAGGTCTTTCGATTCCTGCAGCAGGCAAAACGTGCGATCGCTGGCCAACCCATCCTCGGAGGTGTAGGCGCGAATCTCACCATTGGCGGCCACGTGTTCGAGACCCTGGCTGGCAGTGGCCACCCAAAATCCCCCGGAGCCATCGGCGATCACCTGTCGCGTGTGCGTTCGTCGACCCACTCGTGTGGTCGTCGCGCCTTGCCAGCGCTGCAGCCCGCCCCAAATGCTGCCGATGGCCCAGCTCTGGTCCGGTCCCGGTGCGAGCGATGTCACATTGACCACATCCTGACGCAGCATGACCCGCTCAAATCGCCCGTGTTGGAACCAGAAGGCTCCCTGTCCAAGGGTGCCGACCATGATATTCCCGGCCTCATCCTGGGTGATGCAGGAGAGATTGGGCATCGGCAAACCCTCGGCGCTTCCCAACATCCTCACGGTGCGGCGTTGCAGGTACACCAGGCCGCCCGAATCGAGCCCAAGCCAAACCTGACCCTCGCCTTCATACGTCACGGTTCGGATCCGCGAGTGCGGCGATGGCAGACCGAGTTCGAATCGCTTGGGGGAATCTGTTCCCGGGGTCCACGTGAGGAGTGTTCCGGCGCGCGTTCCCATCAACAGATCGCCCGAGGGCGTGAACGTGATGCTGTTGGCTTCCTGGCCGGTGAAAGGCGACGGTTCCATCAACACCCCGTTGGTCACTCCGAAGAAATCCCAACTGGTGTCGGCGAACCACGGGCGTCCGACGGCATCGACGGCGAGTCGCTGGACCCGTTCCGACTTGGGCACTCTATGGAAGGCACCCCCAGCGAAACGCCAAAGTCCATCCCATCCCCCGATCCAGACATCGCCCGAGGGACCTGCCGCGAGCACGCGACTGCCTGGGGCGGGGCCAGGGTCGTGGCCTTCGACGATCTCGAAGCGATCCGCGTGTCGCCGGAGCAGAAATTTTTCCGAGGCCACCCAGAGGACCCCCTCCGAATCGAGGCACAGGTCATGAATGGGTTCGGTGGGAACTCCGTTGGTGGCGGTCATTCGCTCGAAGATGCCTTGGTGGTGGCGCAGCAACCCCTCCAGTGTGGCGATCCACAAATCGCCGTCGGCGTCCTCGACCAGTTTGTTGATCTGGTCCGACACGAATGCCGGTGTGTTCTGGACGGTGAAGGTAGTGAAGGCGTGGCCGTCGAAGCGAGCGAGGCCGCTGTAAGTGCCTACCCAGAGATAGCCATCGCGGGTCCGGAGGATGGTGCGCACTCCTTCTTGGGGAAGTCCCTCGTCGGTTCCCCAACGGCGCAGAGTGTAATCGGCCCGGGTCTCTGGGCAGACGAGCACGGACAGAAAGATCGTCAGGAGCACGGGCCACAGAAGTCTCGGCGCCGCACGACCTAGTCGGCGGATCGTCCGATGGTGGGGCATGCGC